>JALONH010000021.1 GCA_025455005.1 Cytophagaceae bacterium | reverse complement strand
TCTGAATTTCTTTTTCCAGTTTTTTCGATTCGGCAAAAAGGCTCTCTAGGTTGCTTTTAAAACCTTCCATCTTTTGGGCAAACTCCTTTGGAGTAATGTCGGTGTATTCAATCTTTACATCAAAGTATTGACCGGCACTAAAACTGTAATTCTTTTCTGCTATTTGCTCATAAGAAACAACTACCGTAAAATCTTCAACGGCTTCGTGTTTATTAAAAGTATTTATTATCAAATCTTCTTCTTCCTCTGAAAGTACCGTTTTTTGATTTTTACCTTCTTTCACCGTAGTGCCCAACTTGGAAGCATCCATCAGTACGATGTCGCCTTTTTTGTTGGCATTATCTATAAACAATATACTTACGTTGGTACCTGTAGTAGCAAAAATATTACTTGGCATACTAATCACCCCTCGCAACATTTTTTGCTCTACTAAGCGTTCTCTTATTTTTCTTTCAATACTACTTTGTGCCGTAATAAATCCAGTAGGGACAACTACTGCTGCCTTCCCTTTTTTTGAAAGTGAATACATGATGTGTTGTATAAACAAAGGGTAAATCGCCATGCTTTCTTTTTTGGCTTTCGGCACTTTGGGTAGTCCGGCAAAAAATCGCTCGTGATTGGCTTTGGTATCCAAGTCGTTTACATAATCACTAAAATCTAATTTGAAGGGTGGGTTGGAAACGATGTAATCAAATTGTTTCAATCGTCCATTCGCTTCTTTATGATAGGGTTCTAAAATGGTATTTCCCTTTACTATATGTGGAATGGAGTGAACCAGATTATTCAAAATCAAATTCAGTCGTAATAGGTTAGAAGATTTCTGAGAAATATCCTGTGAATAAATGGTACACTTATCTTCCCCAATCGCATGTGCAATATTCATTAATAAAGTACCCGAACCTGCTGATGGATCGTAACAGGTAACATCTTTCACCTCTTCGGTTACCAAACAAGAGGCCATGATTTTTGCCACTGCATGTGGTGTAAAATATTCGGCATACTTACCGCCACTGTTGGTATTATAATCTTTGATTAGGTATTCAAAAATGGTGGCAAAAAAATCGAATTTTTCTCCAAATATTTTTTCGAAACTAAAACCAACTAGTTTATTAATAATCGCTTTACAAAACTCATCTCTTTTATCGGTTACATATTTACTTATGTTTTCAAATAAAACGATCTTTTCACCACCTTCTGTCATTACAGAAAACAAACTACTGTTCTCTTTTGCAATATCGAGTAACGTGTTATCAAACAGTTCTGAAAACTTCGCTTCATTTTGTTTATCAAATAAGGATGATATTAAATTAGCCGGCTTCAATATAGCCGTGCCATCACTTAATTGCCTCACAAGTAGCTTGTAATCATCCTGTTTTAGTTTAACCAAATCTTTAGCGATGTTCTCTGATTTTGCTAACTTCTTATCAAGATTTTTTATTTCAAACGTAAACTTGTCATTAAGAAATTTATATAAAAATACCTGTGTAATAATTTTAAATTCATTGCCATCATTCCCTAAACCATAGTTCGCACACACACTTTTTAAATCATCAATCAGTGCTTTGGTTTGTTTTTCAAATTGTATTGTGGTAGTCATTTGTAGTATTATTCTGATTAAAATTGTCTGAACCTGGATTTGTTTGATTTTTATGATTTAGGTGATTAAAATCAATCAGAATCATTTCTATCACGTAAATCACAAGAATCATAGTTTAGACAGTCCTCCCGTAAAATTCGTCCATATATTCTTTCAGCATCATGGATGTAATATTGTCCGCCTGCATGGTATTCAATGATATATTGTATTTATTCATAAACTGTTGAACAATTAATCGTCCCATCATTTTTTCTACAAATGCCTCGTTTTCCAGCATCTTAGAGTTTTTAAGAATATTGGCATCCACCTCCTGTTTCAAACTTTGAAGCACCTCAAACAATTTTACTTCGCTTTTAGTTAGTGGATCTTTTTCCATTAAGCGTTTGTGCATACGGGCATACTTGGCATCGTTATCGTATTTGGCTTTTAATAATTGGTTTTTGCGTTCTATTTCTTTGGCTTTTGAATATGTAGCCTCTAATTCCTGAATGTTGTTTTCCATTTCCTCTTTACTCACTTCGCTCAGGTTTTTCTTCTTGAATAATCGCTCCAATTCTTCTTTTAGAGAAATGAACTCCGGATCTTTTGGATCAAAATTGCCCCCAAGCATTTCACGAGTACGTTGTAAAATATCTTTGAGCTGATCGGCCAAAATCATTTCTTCTTCCTTCACTTTTACAAAAGCAAAAAATACATCCTCTAGCGCAATGTTTAATAAAATACTGGTGTCTACATTGTTTTCCAGTTTTTCTTTCGTATTAATTAAAGACAAACGATTGTTTGCTTCACGGGACAGTAAAGCAAGTTTGTTAAAATCCAACTTGTCCAACAAATCATAATTACCGGATAAGCGAATTAGATTGTATAAGCTACGGGCATTATTTAAAGCCTTAACAATCTCCAGCATCTGTACTCGATCGTTGATTTTATTTATTTGCTGAGAAAAAATTTCCGCATCGAGTGTATTATAGTAAAACAAGACATCTTTAATCTCTTGAATCTCTGCATCTATTTCCGCTGCCGATTTAAACAGATTAGAATAATGTTCCATCTCATCACCTAATTCCGATTGTAGTTCATCAAAATAGGCTTTGTTTGTTTTGTCAAATTCGGATTGGATATCAGCAAAATCTACTACATATCCGTATTTGAAATCTTTATATGTTCTGTTAACTCTAGTAAGTGTTTGCAACAAATTATGTGATTTAATCACACGACATATAAACAATTTTTTCAATCGTGGCGCATCAAATCCGGTGAGTAACATATTATAAACAAACAGGATATCCAATTTGCCATTTTTAAACTCTTCCACTTCCTCTTTTCGTTCTTCCTTGGTACCTATATCGTGGAGGATGAGTGCCGCGCGTTTTACCTTTACCTGATTTTTTGTTTTCTTTCCATACTCTTCAGCTTTTTCCGCTGCTATCGGTAGATCTATTTTCGATTCCGTGACAGCATACTTGGATTCAAAAATCTCCATCATCATCTTGGCTTGTTCGGAAGAATCACAAACTACCATAGCCCCAATAGAATCGTCATTCATCGTAATGCGAGCTTGTTCGAAATTCTCTATCACATAATCCAACATCGGCTCCACAAACTTTGGATGGGCATAGATAACTTTTCTTTCTATATCCCCTTTCAATAAGCGAATGTTATCTAGGACTTCTTTTAAGGTCAGTTTATATTTCGTTTCTATTTCTTCGCGGATAAGTCGCAACGTGTAACCATCCGCAATGGACGAATTGTAATAATATTTATGTATGTAGTCGCCAAATAGTTTTTTGGAATTGTAATCTTCTCCTAATAAAGGTGTACCTGTCAATCCTATTTTAATCGCATTCGAATCCGACTGTTGAAGATTGGCTAAAAAACTTCCTTTCGGATTATAACTTCTATGCACTTCATCTAAAAAATACACTCGTTGAATGCTCAGGTTATAATCATTGTTTTTTATTACATCCGGATCATCTTTAAACTTCTGAATATTAACTACCGTAATTTCCGTTTCACCTGAATTTTTGTGTATAACACTTGTTGTCTTTATATCTTTTGAAAAGGCTTCACGCGAATCGATTTCATGTACACGCAATCCTCGATGTCTAAATTCTCTGGCAGATTGAGTAAGCAAATCCAGACGATCAACGATAAAATAAAACTTGGCTATAATCCCTTTCGATTGAAAATAATCTGTCAAGAATTTTACATTGTAATAGGCCAATGCCGTTTTACCACTCCCTTGCGTATGCCAAATAATACCTTTCTTAATGCCCTCTTCTAATTTTTTTTCAATGGCTTTGGTTGCAAACATTTGCGGATACCGCATGATGTGTTTTTGTAACAAACCATTTTCTTCTTTTACATACGCAATACCATATTGTAATATAAAAAGCAACCGTTCTTTTTGAAATAAAGAAGTACATATACGATTGGTAGGTGAATCCGGATTTTTATTCGTGATAAACTCAGTAGAATTTTTTATACCAACCAAATTGGTATCTTTTAAAATGGACGTTTCAAGTTCATCCTCTATTTCTAAATGAATCTCTGATAAATCAAATGTTTCTTCTTCTCTAAAATAATTAAAGCCTGGTTTTTTATAAGATGCCGTTGCATAAAAGGCCCCTTCAATAGGTTGAGATGAGTCTTTATCATACTCCATATTATTGGAGAAAACCATCAACTGTGTGAGGTTCACAAATTTTCGGAATTTCTTATTTTCAAAACGTGTTTGAATGCGTTTATGCTCTGCTAAAATTCCATCTTGATTATTCGGCTTTTTAACTTCAATAAAAACCAGAGGAATCCCATTTATTAATAGTGTGATATCCGGACGAAATTCTTCATCGTCTTTTTTATATGTAAGTTCTGTAACAACATGATAAGTGTTTTTCTCCAGGTTATCAAAATCAATGATTCTAGTTCCAGATTTTGAAATCAACTTCTCATAAAAGGCCTTCCCGATATCTTCGTTTTCTAAACTGAGTGAAACTTCATCATAAAAACGTACGACATCTCCTTCGCTTAGTTCAGGGTTTAATCTCAAGACACTTTTGAAAAAAATATCTTTAAAAATATTAGTTGAGGTATCCCAAGACTGACTTTTTAGGGACAAGTATATATAACCTAGTCTTACTAAATGAAGTATCGTTGGAATTTTAACTCTTGAATCCTCGTTGAATCGCATCGTATTTCAGTCCATTTAAAAAAAGAGACGTTCTGGAATTGGCTAATCTGAATTCAGCTCTCCACGCTATGCAATTATACAAAATTGGACACTATTTATACATATTTGTTCAATATTTGAACACTTTGGTTTGTCATTTTTGTGTAGATGGTGCACAAAGGAGAAATCATTCAGGCAGTTGTAAAAGAAAAAGGGGTATCGGTGACACACCTTGCCGAAGAAATGGGAGTATCCAGGGGAACCCTTTACAATATTTTTGAACGTATGGAAGTTGACACGGATACCATTCTAAAAATTGGCGCTATCATCCACTACGATTTTTCTGAAAAATTTCCCAAACTGAAAACAAATAAAGTTGAAGAGCCAGTGGAAGAATACTCTTCCACCACCATTAACAAATTGAAAGAAGAAATCGACTACTGGAGAGCAAAATATATTGCCCTCTTAGAAGAACATAATAAAATGTTGAAGAAGTGATTGCTTTATTTTTTATATAGCAATTCTTCCAAAAATGAACGGCTCCATTATTTGGTATAATTTATCTTTACTGAATACCAAATAATTTAAATGCCATTACCCCCATGTTAGTGCCCATCTTCTTTTTCTAAACATGCATAGTAAACTGGTGACGGACGCCGACAAAGAAGTAAAAACCACTACCCATCTTTATATATATAACATTTTATTTATTAATTACTATTCCGGCTTTATTAAATACCAATTGATGGTTGGTTGCTTCTTTTCTTTTACGCTTCACTTCCCTTCTCCGCTTCTTTTCCATTCAACCAGTCGCATCGTTCCATAATACACCAAAAGGGCAGTAAGTGTACTCACGATGGTAGAGCCTGTAAAGAGGGCGATTCCCAGTTCGGAGAGTTGAGTGGACCAATTGTTTGGATCCCACTCCGGGTCTATGCCCAGTACTCGAGCGCCGGTGTGATAACTGATGAAAAGTAAAAAAGGGCTCGTTAGTGGATTCGAAATAAAGGCAGCAGCTATGGCAACGGGTAAATTGAATCGGAAGAACCGATAAAGAAACAACGTTAAGAGCGTACTCAGTCCAAAGGTAGGGAAGACTCCCCAAAAAGCGCCGATGGCGGCGCCGAATGCAATCTCTTGGGCACTGCCCCGTGCTCTGTAAATAGTATAAAAATGGAGTTTGGCTTGCCTATACAGTTTGCCGAATACGTTGTGTTGTTTCTTTTCCATACTTCCATGCTGTGGTGCGTGGAGACACGCACCGTAACTACTTTATTCCACTTCTATATTGCTATTGGTTTTTAAAAAGCTCAAAGATTACTTAATTGTAACGTCCATACCATTGCCTCAGCCTTCACTCTTTTACAACGTGTCCATGTATATTTTTTGTTTCTTTTTTTCGTCCATAAGGTCCCGCTTGTTTACCTTAAGCATTTTAGTATTATCTAATTTGTACACTATAACGACTTCATTTGTGGTCATATTAATGAAGACACTATACAGGGTTCCACCTTCTCTTCCGGTACTGTCTTTTTGAGGAATCTGAACTGCGCCGCCTATAGCATTGCTGACTGTTCTAAAATGAGTTGAATCCTCTGAGAGGGTTAGTGTCTGCAACCGGTTCTTTATGGATTGGTAACGTGGACAGGTAAACGAAGCGGACGAATCGGAAAGTAAAAAATTGGTAGCTATAAGAAATTGGTCTTGAATGTAGATAGATTGACGTATTCCGTTTATCCATTCTATTACAACCGCATTTCCTGTGGAATCTCCCAAAAAAATATGCGCATCGGTTAAGGCTATTTTTTCTTTTTCTAAAAAGGCAATGGCTTCTTCTACTGTTTTACAATACGATAAGATTTCATCGCCTACATTTCTGCCTTGGGGATTTTTATACCCTTTGGGAATTTGTTGTTTTGGTGTCGTAGAACCATCAAAAAATAATCCATGTGCATTAATTCCTCCTTGTGCAAAGGAATTCCATCCCCACCAAAGTCGTCCATATTCTTTCGCTGTTTTCGGTTCTACTTGTAGATAGGGTTGTACATCCAACCAATAATCTTCGTTATTAGCAATGTAAATATTTCCGGTCTTCGGATCTACGTAGTAAAATATAGAACAGGCTAAAGACCTGAACGCTATACTTAAAAATAAAACAAGACAGACAAGACCTTTTAATTTATTCATATTCCTATTGATTCCTTTATTCTAACGGGATTAAAAACTATGTAGGATAGACATCATCTGTAACTCTATTCCTTGGGTGATAGATAAACGACTATTTAGAATAAATATTTCCTTTATCATCCTATTGAGTTATATCTATAAATACATTATTAAAATTGATTATTTAAATAGATGAAACACGTTGGTACACTGCATTGCCCGGAGAATCGAATGTTATATTTTTTATTTTACACCGAAACATAAGATTGCACTTAATATACCTATGCGATTTCGATAGTGAAACTTACCAAATAAAAAGGGTAAAGTAGAGAAGCGTTTGTAATAAGGTTCTATATTTCATACACGATGTGTTTAGTGGTATAATTCAAAAACACAGAAAAGATAGGATATTCGTTGATTTAGGTGTAACTGGATTCTAAAATAGTGTATAGGATTGGAGAAAGGAAACGCTTTGTAAGGTTAGATAAGTTATATTAAACAAATTTCTTTTCTTGTTTGTAGCTATGGAGGTAGAATTTTCCGGCCTTACACACTCATGAAACATGCAGCAGCTTGCTGTGTAATCGAAAAAGTATTCCTTAGCTATTCTCATACTCATGCACTATCTTTTCATGAAGATTAGGGTCTCTTCTCCATGGATCCAAATAAATTACTAACTCTTCTGCTATTTGGTCTTGTTCATTGTAGCTTATCTGATTTGAGAAAGTTAAAATCTCATTTCTATACTCTTTTTTATGATTTAATAAACCTTTTTCATTATACTCAAAGAGGGAAATATGTATTGAGCCATCGGTATATTTTGTAGTCTCTTCTACCGGATTTCCTTGCTCGTTGTATACAATGGTTTGAATGAACTGTTGCTCTTGATGATAAAAATGAAGCAGTTGAATCATTCTTCCTTCTTGGTCAAATGTTTTCAAATATTCATTGGTTACTTCGCCATTCTTTTCTTGTTCCACAACTCGAATGTTTTGATTTTGCTCATTAAAAAAATATAGTTCTCTACCAACCAATTGTTGGTTTTCATCTGAGATTGTCCAAATATCTGTATTAGAATCTTCTTTATATTCAAAAGAGCGAATGAGCTTAGAGCCGGTGTTGAATTCCATGATATGTAAAAAATCTTCCCCTTCTTGAAATTCTTTGGACCAATTTTCTTGATGTGACAATCCTTCTTTAGGATAATATTCTGACTCACGAACTAAATTACCTTCATGATATTGATAGATTTTTTTTGTGATAATATTTTCTTTTTCATCTAAGTGAATTTCATCCACTAAATACCCATCGGAATTATACGTTTCTATTGCCGATAGCCTTCTTGAAATCTCATTGCCTTGATAATCGAGTTGGATATTGATTATGGAGTGTCGGAGCATAAAAATTAAACGATTTTACTTTTTATTAACGCAATAACATTTTTGAATCCTTCTTCTCCAATCTCTCTTTCATCTAGTACAAATGCCACATTAGCTTCTTGATTCGTATATAAAAATAACAAACTGCCTACTTCTCTATACATCTTTATCACATTCCAATTACATATTATTTCTAACGGATAGTTTTTATACTTTAAAAAATTCTCTTCTAATTCCCATTCCATTACAGTATTATTCTGATTAACAATGTCTTCTTCCAAAGAGGAAAAATACCCCTTTTTAAACTTTTTATAATGTTGAATAAAATTCCAATAAGAGCCTAATGAATATGTTGTAAGAACAATTAAAACATAGGCCGCATGACTATGAGCATATAATAACAAAATGGTCATAACTAAACTCGTTAAACCGGACCAAAGGAACAGTTGATTTTTACTTAGATTTTTCTGCCAAGTAATATCAAAAAGTACGCTCATTTGATCTCTGAAATTTTCTTCGTTAAATGGGATTTTAAATTTCATTTCTACTTCCCTATCGGTTTTAAATACTTTAATGTATGGTGCGTTTCCTCGCGCACTATTTTGCTTTCTTCCCTCTCCCTACTTCGCTCCCGGCGTTACGTCCTTCGCTTTCTCTGTAATCGGAATGACGATGTTGTAAACACTATACGAAATGACCAGTCGGTCGCCTTCTTGTGCTTTAGACAGCATATCACTTATGATCAGTACGGTGCGTCCGTCTTTACCGGGTGTCAACACTTTGTTGGTAGTGACCGGTCTTTGTCCGCGGACTAATGTAATTGTTATATTTTTACCCGGCAGGTAGGTACTATGCAGTAATAAAGAATTTACGTATCCCGGCGCAATGCCAATCGTCGTATTTACTTCTTGCGTGGTGTCCGGATAGAAATATAATTTAGGAGCTGCTTGCACGGAGGTGAAACTTACCAAATACAAAATGGTAATACAGAGAAGAGATTGTAGTAAGGTGCTATTTTTCATGAGATGTGTTTAGTAGTATAATTCAAAAACGCAGAAAAGATACGGAAAGAATGGGATATTCGTTGATTTTGAAGAATAAGTTGAGCAAAGCGCAACCTATTGGTGTGTCTACCGGACAATGAGCTAATCGATACGTGAATAATGACTATTAAGATTACTACTCATTGTATACAATATGCATTTTCCTCAATTCACTTTATCACCACGCAACACCCGGAAGCGTTTGCGAGCGTCAGCGGTATAGATACTGCCGGGATACTCTATTAAAAATTTTTGGTACAAGTCCATCGCCCTCTCTTTATTTTTGACATCGTAATCGTACATCTCCGCTAATAAAAACGCTGCATCATCTCCCAATATATCTTGGGCGTAGCTCGATTTTATTTTTTCTAAATCAACAATCGCCGCCTCTGTCCTACTCATCCGTCGTAGTATATTCGCTCGTAACCAATAAATATCGTCCGTCAAGGAATGTCGGGGAAATTCTTTTAGTAACAACTCTGTTGAACTTAATGCCAAGTCCAACTGCTGTCTAAACAACATCAATTCAATAGCTGCGTAACGTTGCATCGCCTCTTCTGTACTGTCCATCCCTATGTTTTCTTGTATGAAGATGGACATCCGGATAGCATCATTAGAAATTTCTCGAGTTGTGGCCAATTTCAACACGTCTAACTGTTCTTGAGCCAACTCAAACTCTCCTTTATAATAATATAGTTTTGCATTACGCAATTTAGCCTCATGCCCCATTGGATCTTCTTTGTACTCTTTCTCTACTTGTGAATACAATAAGGTCGACTCCCAAGGCTGGGCGTCTAATAAATAAATGTCCCCTAAATCCAGTTTGCAACGATTAACCAACCGCTTATCGGCATAGGCATTTCGGGTTACACTTTCTAAAATTACTTTTGCCGTATCTGTTCGGTTTTCGTAAAAAGCATAAAGCAAGGCCATGTTCCGTAATGCTTCTACCGTAACAGCATTTATGCCTCGTTCGGTGATTAGTTTTTTATAGTCTACAAGGAGTCGTTGTACTTCTACTCTATCTATTGGATAGGTGTTTTTAATTTGCTCTTCTCGGACTTGTATCAATTGTTTTCGGGCGGCATTATAATAGTATCCGTCTTTATAATAGGTTACGATATATTGGTAGCCTTCTAGGGCATAGGTGTAATCTTTATTTTCACGGGCTATATCCGCTACATCCATAATCTTGGCACCATTACCTTTTTGTCGTTTGTCCAAGGCTTTGGCTTGGGTAAGTGCTTTTGAAAAATTTTTTTGCTGTAGACTCAACCAAAGTAATAATTCATTGTATAAAACTTCGTTAGGCTCTTTATTGATACGTTCGTATAAAACGGTTTCTAATTTTTGATAATCCTCGTCGTTGCTGAGTTCGTTTTGTAAGGCTCTTTGAACTGTCTCCAACTGAGCGGGATCATATAACGCGTAGTTTATAAGTTCTTCAAATGTTCTATTAATATCGCCTTTGCGCTTATACAACGACGCTAACTCGAAACTGTACGCGTAGCGGTCAAAATTTTTTCGGGAAGTTAGGTATACTTGTTCTGCCCAATCATACGCTTGTCTTTGTATTAAATATTGACCTACGCCGTTTACTTTTATTTCCGATCGAGCTATATCGTTAGCCAATGCGGTGATTTCTTTTGTTGCTTTATCCGGTAATTGGATTCTTTTAAAATGTAAAGCTAAATCCACACGGTAATACTCATTATCCGGAGCTTGAGCTTTAATCAGTTTTCGAATTATTTTTTCAGCCTCGTCCTCTTTTCTTAATTGATACAGTGTTTCTAAATAGTCAGGATAGATTTTATAAATATTTTCTTCCTTTTTCAACAATGCGGTGTATGTCGCGTAGGCCTTTTCATAATCGTGGTTATTATAATATTCTTTTGAAAGTTGAAAATAATCCGTTTGAGCATTCAAAAGTAAAGGGAAAAAACAAAGAACAATCCACGTAAGTAGGCTCACATGTTTATAATATTTATTAAAAATAAAATTTAATTTAAATATAGTATTCATAATAGTAGTGTGGATTCGTTTGTAAGTTTTTCAATTCACACTTGATTTCTAACTATACACGCGAAGAATCAGATATACTCTTTTTTGAACGAAACTGTTCACATATCTAATATCCTCATTTTTATTTATTTATTCTTTTAATTAACAGTTCTATTTATTGTATCCATTCTTTTACACAGATCCGTCCACATAGAATGACTTGTTCATAGTTGTATACTCTTTCCACTCTTGTTCACATTGACCTGTATGTAACCTAATTCATACACCAAAATAAAAGTTTACTACACTACTTATCGACCTTTTTGTGGGTATCTACTTGTTTATACACCTATTCGGTGTTAAATTTAATTTAGTTTAATTTTGTTAAGTATCTTATATACATTATGTTGATATATTATGTTCAAAATATCAATTGTATATCATTTACCTCCCAATTAGCTTTAATTATTATATCTTTTTGAAGGAGTTGAGTCGTATCCGCTGTATTATTAAGGTTTGGATTCCATGCATCGTATACAGCATTATTATTACGATCGATAAACACTTCAATTTTATATGTACCCGGTTCCAATGAAACGGATGGTATTGAACGTATATTTTTCTGATTCCAAACCAAAGTATTTTCTTTATATAACCGTATAAAGTAATCTTTCTCAGTTGTTTTAATAGTAGCGCTTAAGATTCCAATATCAGATGATCCCAGAGTAATGATAGTTGTTTGTTTCCATCGTAATACTTTATCGGATGCAGTTCTTATTCCTTTAACTTCCTTAAAGAATAGTGTATCGTCTTCTTTAGTCTGTACCATTACTAAAGCGCCATAGGTAAATTCTTTAACCGATAAAATTTTATCTCTAGATAACCAATCGTAAACAGAATAGTTAGCAGTATCGATATAATCATTCCAAGAAATAAAAATAGAATCAAGGCCTGGAATCAAGGATGATTTGTTAATAAGTATAGTGGATATTGAGTCTTTAATCGATTGATTAACAATTTTATTATATTTTTTCGTACCAAAATATGTGGATAAATTACCAACAGAATCTATATAATCCACCTTAATATTCACACTGTCACCAATTGCTTTATTTTTATAGTATAGTTCATACTTCTTGGTCTCTTTTTTCTGAATATCAACGGATTCTCCATTTATTTGTGCATTAATGTTTTGTATTCCCTTATTAAAATCAATAACCCATCTATTATTTTCTTGTTTAATACTATTTACTTTAGAGGAGTCCCAAGTTGTTTTTTTACAAGAAGCAGAAACAATTAAATTACTGTCTATTCTTACTTTTTCTTTATAATATACCTCTTCATTCGTATCCCACAGTCCATTGTTGTTTTCATCTAATGTAATAATCAAAGTATAATCCCCTTTTGCGACATATGATATTGGTATAGATTTATTCATTGCATTTCCGGAGTACCATGGTTTGCGATTGGCAAAATGCAGAAGAGATACACTATCAGCGCTATATGGAAAAAGTAATGCTTTGTTTTTTGGCGAAAATCCAATATTGGATTCATTCATTATTTCTAGTTTTGTACTATCAATTTCAGAACCTGTACTAAAAATGATACTGGGTGTTCCACATGGAGTACCTTCTTGTAGATCTTTAACCCCATCATTTAGATTGAACACATAGGTAGTATTATCCTTTAAGGTGTCTTTCCACGTGATACGGACAGATTTCGTACTAAACTTCGTAATTATCGGACCTTTTATAGAAGGACTCACAATTAACTTCGTACTGAGTTGATTATCTGCTATTGGTTCATTAAAGGTGATAATTATACTCGAAGGTCGTATCGATGTACTTTTAGTAGCAGGTGCTGATACTACTATTTTTGGTCCTTCAGTATCTTTTGGTCCTCCTGTAGGTGGCACTATATTAGCACAGCTTCCTACTAGAAAATAAAGGGAGATCAGTAAAAAAATTCTCATGGCTTCTTTTTCAAAACGTATAACATACTGGAAGTATTGGAAGCAGCCCCTTTCATATTTGAAATAAGCCCTATCCAGAAAGCTTTCCATAGTGACCCTTTTTTATACTTTTCACTTAATAAACTAATATAATAACTATCCATTTTTTGAGGAATGGAGGCTACTACTTGAAGGTTATGGCGTCTGGCTAAAAAATCCATCACCTTAGGTGTAATATGAAAAAGGTGTCTAGGTACATCATAAGCTGCCCAATATTCTTTGTAAACCGAGGCATCATACGATGCAGGATTTGGTATAGCTATAAATAATCTGCCGTTTTGGTCTAGACGTTGTTTCAGCTTTACAAAGGTGTCATTAATATCGGGAACATGTTCTAGAACGTGCCATAATGTAATAGCGTCGTATGTACCGGTAACATTTTCGAGTGAATCGGATACTTTCATTTTTAATAGCTCTTCTGCTTTTTGCCTGGCACCGGGATCCGGTTCCATAGCTTGAACATCATAGCCACTTTTTTGCATGTGGGTAGCAAAGTAGCCGGTACCACAGCCTACATCCAATAGTCGTTTCCCTTTTGAGTACTTATAGACCCATGCATATTTTTTTGTAAGCATATAGGTTCTAGCCCAATGATACAGTGTAGAAATAAAACCTTTGCGTGTATCACTGTGCGAGATGTAGTCTTCGGATTGGTAGTACTTACCTAATTCTGATAGAGGTGGAACGGGATTGGTATGTAATAAACCACAACAAAAACATTCTACAATAGTAAAGGTCTCCCCTGTGATGCTATGGTCTCGAAGAGTTAAAAATGGTCGTAGGTCGTCGCACCCACACACCTTACATGTTGGAATAGTTTGCATTATCTACCTAGATAAATCATCAATATGGAAATATCAGACGGATTAACACCGCTGATTCTGGAAGCTTGTCCTAAGGTTTGCGGTTTCATTCGCTTTAGTTTTTCTCGTGCTTCTATCGAAAGTGTAGGAATAGAATCGTAGTTAAAGTTAGGATTAAGCGATAGGTTTTCCAGGGCAATCATTTTTTTCGCCATCTGTTCTTCTTTATCGATATAGTCTCGATACTTCACCTCTATAAGTGCTTGTTCTACCATCTCCTGTTCGTAAGCGGCTACGGTTGATTTAATCTCCGGAACTGCTGCTGCAAAGTGTTCCAAGGTAACCGTTGGTCGCTTTAACAATTGATATAGACCACTTCGTTCTCTTATAGCTGCTGAATCGTTTGCTTCCAAAACGGGATTGGCAATATCGGGCGCTACCCGTATCTCTTTTAGCTTTTCTACAAGTTCTTGTGCACCCTTTACTTTTTGTTGCATGCGGTGCAGTCTATCATCCGATGCTAAACCCAATTGGTGACCTATTCCGGTTAGACGGATATCGGCATTATCTTGCCGTAAAAGTATTCGGTATTCAGCTCTGGACGTAAACATGCGGTAAGGTTCTTCCGTTCCCTTGTTTACCAGATCGTCTATCAACACTCCAATATATGCCTCGGAGCGTTTCAATATGACTGCTTCTTTCCCATGTACATTTTGATGCGCATTGATTCCTGCCATTAATCCTTGGCATGCGGCTTCCTCATATCCTGTCGTACCGTTTATTTGTCCGGCAAAGAATAGGTTTTGTACCAGTTTCGTTTCCAAGGTAAGTTGGAGTTGAGTAGGTGGGAAGAAATCATATTCGATTGCATACCCCGGACGGTACATACGTACATTTTCGAAACCGGGTATCTTGGTTAATGCTTTATATTGTACATCTTCCGGTAGAGATGTACTGAAACCGTTTACATAGATTTCTACTGTATCCCAACCTTCCGGTTCTACAAATATTTGATGGCGTTCTTTGTCTGCAAAGCGATTGATTTTGTCTTCCACAGAGGGACAATAACGAGGACCTAAACCTTTTATTCTCCCGGTAAACATGGGTGAGCGATCAAAACCCTCTTTAAGTGTTTCGTGAACCGCTGTGTTGGTATAGGTAATAAAACAAGAACGTTGTTGTGTTAACGGTTTTGTTTGTGGGTCAAAAGAAAACTTTTCGGGATTGTCGTCCCCGGCTTGTTCTTCCATTTTGGAATAATCTAACGAACGCCCATCTACCCTAGGAGGTGTTCCGGTTTTCATTCTACCCGATTCAAACCCGAGTTCTATAAGTTGTTCCGTGATGCCGGTTGCGGCTTTTTCTCCTGTTCTACCCCCACCAAATTGTTTTTGACCTATATGAATGATTCCATTGAGAAAAGTTCCATTTGTAAGAACGACCGCTTTTCCGGGTATTTCAATACCTAGTCCTGTTCTAACCCCGGCGATACGTCCGTCTTTGATCACAAGACCGCTAACCATTTCCTGCCAAATGTCTAGATTAGGAATCCGTTCTAAAGCCAATCTCCATTCCCATGCAAATAACATACGGTCTGATTGTGCTCTTGGGCTCCACATGGCAGGTCCTTTGGATCGATTCAACATGCGAAATTGAATCATACTTTTATCCGTTATAATACCGGACAATCCGCCTAATGCATCAATTTCTCGAACAATTTGACCTTTAGCCACTCCACCCATTGCCGGATTACAACTCATTTGAGCTATGGTTTGCATATTCATAGTGCAAAGCAACACCCTTGAGCCCATAGTAGCTGCCGCTGCCGCTGCTTCACATCCGGCATGACCCGCTCCTACCACTATTACATCATATTCAGGAAACATAGTTCGTTTGTTCCACGTGGAACACTTAATTATTAGTATGATACAAAGATAAAAAGAAATGTTAGGGAAGCTTAAAGTTAAAAGCTTAAAGTTAAAAGTTTAGAGAGTGTCCATGCCTAAATAACGTTGACCAATGGAAAAGAACGGTATATTTAGGATATAAGGGATAGTTACCTACTTAGTCTTATTGTTCTTTAGACGAACCCATTTGGTTTGTCCCTTTTTCACCCCTGTATTGTATTCTAAAACCGGAATGTATGGGCCTCGATTTAAATCGCCTATGTACTTATCAAGCAACCCCAATTGCAGCCATAAACACCTCCAATGATAATGCCTTTTTGAGGAATGCTATCCTACTAAAGGCTCTTTTCTTTTTAAGCAAGTTGTCTAAGTCTTTAGAATAGGCAAGGAATTTAATCGGATAGACAAACGTATGTTTCACGTGGAACATACTATTAAAAAGGCGGAGTCGGATTCGTGTTTCTAGTCTGAATTTAGCCTTCAGTTTTTGTTCAAGAAAGTATTAGTGGAAAGGGCTTTTTCAGTTAAGATGGGGATATGTAAAGGCCAGACTCAAGAGATTAGTTATGCATCGTAAGAGAGAATTCAAGGTTCCACGTGGAACAACAAGGATCCTAGAGAACAATAAAAGGCTCAAGCATTGATATGTCCTACCCTCTATATTCTAAGGGATTTAGTTCATAGATAGAGAAAGCCCTATCTTGAATTAAACGTCATTTGTAAATCTATGCCGGTTGGTTCTTTTACCATTACATCACAGACATTGGATAAGGAAAGGTAGAGGAATTATAAAAGTGGTATTGTGAATGGAAGGATACCGTTTTAGCTTTAAACGTATAGTAAAAGACAAGAAAGCGAATAAAGAGAACTTGTGCGTGGGGACGACTTTAAGAACTTATTTATTCCTATCCTTGGAATAGGTTTAAGGCTTCTTCTTCTTTTGCCCGCATCATCTTTGCGTCTTTTGGTGTCTTGTCTTTATAACCAATTAAATGAAGTAAACCATGGGCCATTACTCTTCGAAGTTCTAATGGGAACGTTACCCCTTCTTGTAGGGCATTTTCTTTCACGCGATCTATACTGATAAAGATATCACCTTCTATAGGACCTTTAGATTCTCTATTGTCAAAAGTGATGATATCCGTATAATCATCATGTTGAAGAAAGTCTTGATTGATGTTCAATAAATACGAATCGGAACAAAAAATATAATTCAATTCGGAAATGGACGATTTCTCTTTACGAGCTAAATTCTGTAGCCAAGAACGAATCTCCGTTCTTTGACGAAGTCGAAACGACACGTCCTCATGAAAGAATAAAATCGTTTTATCGTTTTTGCTCATACGCTGAACTAGTCAAAATAGAATGTTAATTCTACCTGACGGCCTTCATTGCTGAACTTAACTTCATCACACAGGTGTTTCATTAAAAATATACCTCGTCCACCTATTTTATCTAAATTTTCAGGAGCTGTTGGATCGGCTAAACTATTGGGGTCGAAACCCTCCCCTTCATCTAAAACGGTAAACGTAACGGTGTTGTCCGCACACACAGCAGTCAAGGTGACATTTTTTCGTTTGTCTTCTTTATTACCATGTCGGATAGCATTGTTTACCGATTCGGTAATCGCTACCATTATATTACCATAAATATCATCATTGATATTGAATCGATCTTTTACGTTATCGATAAAGCTTTCAACGATTCTTATGTTTTCCGTCATAGACGGGATTTGTATACGTAACGATTCCATATGAAGCAAAACTCCTGCAAGTTAGGGTATAGTAAAATAAATACAAAATAAGTTCTACTAAGTAACTAAAAAGTCCTACGTGAAACTCATTGTAATTGTTGGAAATACTCTTCTACCTCTTGTTGGTAGTACGGCGTATAACCCGGAGGTACTGTTTTTAATAACTCCATTTGTCGTTCTTTCGCTCGTAAGTATTTCTCCAATGAAGGTGGGTATACTACCTCTTGGGGTTTTGCTTGTTGCGCTTCCCGACTGTCTTCCCAATCACGCTCACGTACCGACTTCTCCGCTTCCAATAAGCGTGTTAAAATCTCCCGCTGACGCATCAAGGTTTCATTGCTGATATTTTTATTTACGAGATCCCGCTCGGTTTGTTCCATCAATTCTTTTAATTTCTTCAATTGCTCACTATTTCCCCCTCCTTGTTCTTGCATCATTTTCTCTAAATCTTGCAAGGCTTTTCGTAAGGCTTCCTGCTGTGCTGCTAATTTTGCTAACTCCTCCGACAACTGCTGCCCGCTTGCCCCACTCTTTTTCAGTTGCTCGATACGTTGGTTCAACTCTTGTTGCATCTTACCCATATCCCCCGGTTTTGGCTTTGGTTGTCCTTGAGCCCCCGGCTTTGGCTTATTACACTGCTTCCCATTGCTCATCATCATTTGCATGTTGTTCATATCTTGCTGCATCTGCTTTAACACTTCGGATAACATTAAAGCCAAATTGTTCATTGACGTCATTGCAAATTGCATATCGGATACCGCCAACTCCGGTCTACGTGCTTTTAACTTCACCATCGATTCTTCCATATAATTGTTCATTTCAAACAACTCTTTGGTCACAAAACTTTGGATTTGAGGTACACGAGCAGCCAAAGCCATCAAACTGTCTTTTATGATTTTGCTGTCATCCTGTAATTTTAATTGTTGCTGGGATAAAGCAACATAGCGTGGGTCAGATTGACTGACGGACTTGTATTGCTTCATCAACGATTCTTCTGAGAAGGATAAGTACAAGAGATTGTCTAGTATTTGTCGTAGATCTTGGTAGTTTTCTTCTGCCTGTTGCATGCCACTTTGTTGTTGCATCTGCTGCATTTGTTGCTTCATTTGCTCCATTTTTTTAGCGGCATTTTTCTGACTATCGGAGGCTTTTTTATTCTGTTGTTGTTGGATCTGCTGACTACTGTTCTGCATGTCTTGTTGGATATCTTCTTGTTGCTCTTGTAAAGGCTGCATGTCCATAGGGTCCTGTAATTCTTGATTTTGTTTTTCCAGGTCTTTCATCTCCTCGGTAAACGAATCAAAAGATTGATTCAGCGCATCCTGTTCTTTTTTCAAGGCATCCGGCGCTGTCTTATTTTCCAAGGTCTTCTTGGATAAATCTTCTTGTTGTTTTTGGAGTTCCTCTAGTTTTTTGGTGGCTTGTTCTAAGTCTTTTTGAAACTCCATTTGTTTGTACATCTCCATCTGACGATTCAACTCTTGCTTTAAGTATTGATCATCTTGATTGATTTTCTTTAACAGTTCTTCTAATTGCTCTTTGTTAACATTCTGTTGGAGAAGCTTTTCTAACTCTTCTATTTTTTTCTTCATCTCCTCATCCATCATTTTATCCAACATTTGTTGCAATTGCTCCATTTGTTTGGCTAATTCTTCTGATAATGGATCAAACTTTTGTTCTTGTTGTTGGAGCTGCTCTAATTCTTGATTCAATTGTTCCACGTTTTGTTGGAGCTGTTTATGTTTTTGAACCAAATCTTCTAACGACTTCTTATCCTGCCAATTAAGTGATTTTTTAGTTCGAATTCGCTCATCCGTTTGTTGCATCTCTTTTTGAATCTGAGCCGATTGTTTTACCAACTTTTGGTACGCTTCCATAGTAGAAGCACGTTGTTGCTGAAGGGCTTTTTGTTGGCTTTCTGCAGTTGGCATCGTCCAGGAAAAATGCTGGGAAACACTTTTTTTAGCACCGTTAACACCATCGTTATCAAATAGTTCGAAATGGTAACGCAAGGTTTCACCTTCTTTAAGGCTAAGACTATCCAAAAGCCATTTGTAGTAAAAAGAGGTACTGGTACCTTCTAATGACTGAGGGATACGTTGGGTTTTAGTTGGTCCGGAACTGCCGCTCGCGTTTTGAATGGAATAGACCAATTGAAGTTTTGTCATTCCATAATCATCAGAGGCGACCCCTCCAAATTGAATAAATCGACGAAGAAGGGTATCTTTTACCTCTTCTACTTGAATACTAGGGAATTGGTCTTTTTGTACCGTTACAGAATACCGAATCGGATCGGAAACCCCTTTGTCCGGACTTGTAAGAACCACTTGGTATGCACCGCTTTGTACCCACCGTTTTTGAGCTTGGTACCTGCCCCGAAGGGGAGTGGCAATCAGCTGTTTAGGCGACCCTTGGTCAAACAACAATCGAAGGTCACGCGTATCTACAGCTTCAAAGTTCCACGTAGCATAGGTACCTTCCGGTACGGTTACGTTTCCAATATTTTGGAGGGTCTCGGATTTTCGTTTTAGGTAGGATGGGTATTCTAATTTTAACTCAAAATTGCGTACATCCGGTTTTTGATGTATCGAGATTTCGTAGGTATCCGAAGTAAATCCTGCAGCTTCAAAGTAAAATGGAATGGTACGCTGAACGTTGTGTAAGGTATAGGCAAATCGGCCATTGCCGAGCGAGCGCATCAGCAAGCGTTGACCTTGATGCTCCATATAGGCTTCTGTTGGTAAAGCGTCGCCGACTAGTTCTAACTCTATCGTGACATTGTCATTTCTATACAAGAGGGGTTTGTCGCTGTTCCAACGAAATATAAACGGTGCCGGTGTGGAAAACTGCCGATTAAATTGAATTATACGGTTTGTGGACTCAGAAAATAAGCTTGGAAAGAAGATTAATCCACTTATTATCAACAATAATGGGGGGAACGCCCAGCGAAGATATTTACGATTTTCGGATAATCGTATCGCGCTCGTAAAATCATATTGTTGAATCTCTTTCGATTTTTGTTGGATAGACGCTATAACCAATGCATTTGTATCCGATGATTGTTTGGATAGCTGGAGGGTATTTAACAGTTTATCTTTTATCTCAGGAAAATGTTTTCCGAGTTGACGAGAGGCTTCTTCGTCGGTTAAAATAGTATGGTTGTTTTTTAAGTGGTATAAAGGGAGTATAATCCAACTCCAAAGTGTATAGGCAAGCGTAGCAGCCCATACTAAAAATAAAATCAAACGAATAGTACTATTAAAACGACCATAATACTCAACCAGTGCAATCCCTAAGAATACGGTTGATAATAAACCAACGGTAATCAAACTACCGCGAACAAAGCGATTCAGGTAGTACTTTCGTTTGTACTGACGAAGATTATCTAATAAGGATGTATACAAGTTATTTTCCATATTCGGATAAACGGTTGTCGTATGTATAATGACCTTTAGAGGAGTTTAGTTAAAACGTCTAAAGGAGAAAAACCCGTATACGTTTTGTGTAACATATACGGGTTTCTATAGTATGCCGATGTAGAGAAGACTACAGCGAACTAACAAGAGGCAATTACTTAGCCGGTTCTTCTGCAGTAGTAGCAGTAGCCTTGGTCAAGTATACGCGAGTGAAATCGCGGTATTGCATTGGATTGTTCGGGAAATTTTTAACAGTAGGTTGAACCAAACGATACGCTTCATCATACCAAAGTACGATAATTGGAGCATCGGCCATCGCTACTTTTTCAGCTTCTAAGAAGTGCGCATACGCTTCTTCAGTAGATTTTGCATTTAAACCTTTTTCATATAACTCGTCAAATTTAGGATTGATGTAACGAGCAAAGTTTGGATACGAAGGTTGTGCAGCATCTGTCGGAACGTTTTTACCATACAAATACCATAAGAAGTTTTCCGGTGAAGGATAATCGGCAATCCAACCAACACGGAAGAATTGAGACTTACCACCCATCATGTTTTCAATTAATTGTGTAGTAGATACGATATTCAAATCAACTTTTAAACCTAAGTTATTTTGAAGTTGTGTTTTAATTTCTTCCGCTACTTTAACGTTACGGTCTCCATCAGCATTCAAATCCAAGGTAATTTTTGGAACATCTTTACCGCTAGCATAACCTGCTTTTTTCAAGTAGTATTTAGCAGAGTCTAAATTGATGTCATACCCTTTCAGTTGGTCTTTCGCTTTATATTCCGGGAATACATTTACCGGAGTAATACCCCAATAACCCGGTGCGTCTCCTTCTCCATCTAAAACAAACTCTAAAACTTTTTTACGATCTACTGCAAAAGAAAGGGCTTTACGTAGATTAACGTTATTAAACAATTCGTTTTTGTTAGCAAAGGATAAGAAGTGAACTGCCATCTCCGGATTTTTTTGTAAGGAATACATTCCATACTCACCGGTCTTTTTAACAGACTCCTCTTCGATTTGAATGATGTAATCTGTAGGTAAACGGTACATCATGTGGAACTCTCCACGTTTGAACTCTAATAATTCTGTTTTACGATCACTTAAGAAACGAACTTTAATACCGTTCAAATAAGGTAAAGAATTGCCGTTTTCATCTTTAAGGTAATAGTTCGGATTTTTAATTAAGATAACAGAAGACCCTTCGTCTACAGAAGACTTCATAAAAGGACCTGTGCCTACCGGCTCGATACGCATATCAACGCCATACTTTTCATATGCTTCTTTGGGGAATATAAAAGTAAAAGGACGTGCTAAATTGTATAAGAAGATAGAATTCGGTTGGGTTAAAGTGAATGAGATGGTGTAATCATCTACTACTTTTATACCTTCTACTGAACCGGTAGGTTTAGCAGATTTAGAAGCTTCATAATATTCATTGGCACCTTTCAATATATTTTGAAACATACTGAACCCTTGGTTTTGTTGTGGGTTGTAAGTACACAACAAGGAAAAACAATAGTTTACATCGGAGGCTTTCATCTCACGCCCTTTTCCTTCCGGAAAACAAGCGTTATCATGGAACTTTACTCCTTTACGTAATTTGAACGTATAAACAGTACCAGTTTCATCTACGCTATAACTCTCCGCCAGTCCGTTGGTAAGCTGTAAAGAATCTTGTGTAAATTTCAATAAACCTTCATACACTTGACAAGCGATACGATAGGAGGTAGCATCTGTAATGTTGTGTGGGAATAAATTCTTTAAGAATTCTGCTTCGTTGTATTTGAAAATACCACCGGCGAACTTGCCTCCCTCTATCTCCACTAATGCTTCTTCATTAGCGACTTGTTCGGATTTGTTTTTATCACAGGAGCCGAAGAGAAATCCTGCGATTAAAAGTGGTAAAATACTTTTCTTCATTTGGTATGAAAAAGTTTAGGTTAGAATATTCAGATAATACGACGTTCGTTTATGTACGTAACAAGAAATAGATGGTTATGCACATTTAGTCACCAATATACCAAATTTTGTACATATGCCAAGTTATCTTCGATTAATTTCCAATAAAACCGGGCAATGGTCGGAATGTTTGGCTTCGGGTAAGATTACGGTTCGTTGTAAATCTGCGGCTAAAGACTCTGTAACGGCATGATAATCAATACGCCAACCCAGGTTTTTGCCCCTCGCTCCGGCTCTATAGCTCCACCATGTATAGTGATGGGGTTCTGTGTTAAAGTACCGAAAGGCATCTACAAATCCGGATTCAAAAAAGCGGGTCATCCAAGCGCGCTCTTCCGGTAAAAACCCGCTGGTTTGTGCATTAGCCTTTGGATTATGAATGTCGATGGCTTGATGACAGATATTATAATCGCCACAGATTACAAGATGGGGTATTTCTTTTTTTAATTCCGTAACATACTGATAAAAGTCTTCTAACCATTGATATTTGAAGGCTTGTCGCTCATCTCCACTGGAGCCGGAAGGCATGTACACGTTTAATACTGAAAAGGTGTCAAAATCGATTCGTATCACACGACCTTCTTTATCATAGCGTTCTATCCCGCAACCATACGCAATGTTTCGAGGAGTAATTTTACTAAAGATGGCAACTCCACTATAGCCTTTCTTCTCTGCCGGCATCCACCAAGAGTTATAACCCAACTGTTGGAAGAGACTCAAATCGACTTGTTCGGGAGTAGATTTTACTTCTTGAAAACAAACAACATCCGCGTTCGTTGCTTCTATCCATTCGATCAATCCTTTTGTAATACCGGCACGTATTCCGTTTATATTGTATGTTATAATTTTCATAAGGATTAGATTGGGGTTAGAGTTTCAAGTGGGGGGGAGGAAGAGGTTTTTGTTGGTTGTCCTGTCGACGTATTTCCTCATCTATGATGTCTTGAAAATATTCTAACATGTGGAATTTTAATAAGTCTTCTTGTTCGTTTAAAGTCAATTTTGGTAGGTCTCGAACTAAAGTAAAATGCGGCCAACCGTCGGCATCTTGTCCTTCTAAGGTATAATGTCCACTGTAGGATAACAACACACAAGTGGCCACATGCATGAGGTCTTGTTTTTCTTCTTTGGAATAATTCTTTTTCCCTTGTCCTACTTCATTTACTCCTATTAAAAACAACAAGGTATTTAGATTGGGTTTTTTACCGGTTGTCCGAATAAAGTAATACATCAGTCGGTCCCATCGGTCTTTAGCTTGCGGGTCATCTAAAAACATGTTGTAGATTGTTTAGGATTAAAGTGCTAATTTAACAAACTCAATCCGGCTATGTTCTTTTTATGTCTTCTATTTTATCCAAACTCCATAAGTGGAGTCTCATTTGGGAAGATTTACTCTTTCCCCCTCATTGTATTAACTGTGGTACACCATTAGTTCGCCAAGAGGAAGCGATTTGTTTACATTGTTTGCAGTCCTTACCTACTATGGATAATGGCTTGTCTCAAGAACTCATTGGTCAACGCGTGTCTGCTACCGTCCCCTTACATCAAGGCTTAGCCCTATATCAATTTGACAAATATAATTCAACGCGTTTGTTACTCCATGCCATTAAATATGAGGCTTATACTTCCTTAGGCTTTCGTATGGGTTTATTCATGGGCCACGCTTGGAAACGTAAAGAAAACGTTTCTAAACCGGACCTCATTGTTTTTGTTCCGATGTCGTATTGGAAATACAAAAAAAGAGGGTATAATCAAGCGCAGCTTCTTGCAGAAGGTATGGCTACGGTGTTAGGGATTCCTATTGATAAAACGTGTTTGTATAAACGGTGGACAAGTATAGTACAAGCAAAAAGTACCAAACAACAACGATCAAAAAATGCATTAAACTCTTTTTATCTTTCGGCAACAGTATCGGATCGTTTAAAAGATAAAGAGGTCTTATTGGTCGATGATATCGTAACAACGGGAGCTACGGTAGAACAATGTGCGGCATTGTTACTGGCGGCCGGCGCTTCTAAAGTAAGCATTGCAGTATTAGCTATGACTCGGTGAGCAGGAGTAACAATAGGTCAATTAAAAAGTAAAGAAATAAGTAGAAAACGATTAATTTGCCTGATAAAATAGAAGTTGAATAGGATGAAAAAAGAAACAACAGGGTCCACCGTTTATAAAATAGGAATGGCGTTTTATGCAGTAGTACTGTTGTTCGCCATTCTTTTCTATTTAGAAAGAGCGGCCTTCGTAGATATTTCCTTTCATCTCTTTTTTATTTTGAAGGATCAAACGTTTGCCATTCAAAACTTTAGAGTTGTGGCTTTTTTTACGCAGTTATTTCCGCTTATAGGTTCTAAATTACACTTGGATTTAAAAACGATAACGATTCTATATACTACGTCCTTTGTCCTTTTGCAGGGACTAGTCTTTTTTATTGTTGTACATGTTCTTAAAAGTTGGAGATTGGGGCTTTGCCTTTTGTTTTTACATTCTACCGTCCTTACCCATACGTTTTATTGGATACAGTCGGAATACCAACAGGGCTTACCGTTGCTGATTTTACTTTTTGCTATTGCCCAACATATACCTACACTTGAACCAACAAATCGGAAAACCACTTGGATCTATGGCATGGCGATTTTATCCTTTTTTGTAGCCTTTTCACATCCTCTTATCTTATTTCCGGCTACGTTTATGTTTTTATTTTTTATGCTTCAGGATTGGAAAAATAAAAGTGTATATATCTATCCTTATAGTAGTTTCTTGATTTTTTATAGTATTAAATATTTTTTATTTAAAACCGGATACGACGCTAAGTCCATGGAAGGAATGGACAATCTGTTTCTTTATTTTCCGAACTACTTTACTTTACCATCCAATATTATTTTTCTACAGTATTGGTTAAAAGATTATTACGGCATCCTTATTCTGATGATGGTGCTTTGTGCGGTTTATGGGATTGACAAGCAATACTTCAAAGCATTTTTTGTAGTGTCGTTTACTGTCGCCTATGTTCTTTTTATAAATATTTGTTATGCAAAAGGAGCCGATCAGTTTTATATAGAAAACATGTATTTACCGGTGGGCTTGTATTTAGGAATGGCCATAGCATACGATGTTGTCGATAGGATACATTGGCGGTATGTATGGCCGTTGATCGCGCTATTTTTTGGCATCCGGTTAGCGCATATTTATTCTACACATACCCTTTATACCAATAGACTACAGTTTTTGGAATCGGTTATCCTTCAAATGGATAAAGCTCCTCAAAAAAAGAACCTTATAGAAACGACTCCCGATATTAAATCAACATTGATAATGGATTGGGCCACATCTTACGAAATTTGGTTGTTATCTACGATTAAACGAAAGGCAACATCCTCCATTATTATTACGGATAATATTAAAACCCTGGATTGGACGCTGCACCATAACAAAAAATTTGTAACCAAATGGGGTGCTTTTGATTACTCCGATTTTAATTCCAATCCGTATTTCA
Organism: Cytophagaceae bacterium; assembly: GCA_025455005.1. Taxonomy (GTDB): domain Bacteria; phylum Bacteroidota; class Bacteroidia; order Cytophagales; family Cytophagaceae; genus JALONH01. The sequence continues at coordinate 21,898 of JALONH010000021.1, read as the reverse complement.
ACTTTTCGGATACTTCGTATTATAGAAAAATCGATGGGAAAGAGGTACGCCTAAGCAATGAATGAGAAAGATAAAATTAAACGGTTAATTGTGGTATATGGAGCGAGTCCTATTAGGTAAAAGGTAATAAAAAAAACCCCGATTCATCATCGGGGTTTTTTTTATTGGAATTCTATCTATTAATAATTAGTTCCGGCTTGAATCATTGCACAACGGAAACCGATGGTTGCTGTACAAGAATCTTCCGCTAAGTAACGACGTGTACCCGGTGACATCCAATACGCAACGTCTTTCCAGCTACCCCCTTTATAAACACGAACGTGATCGTCTATTAAGGATTGGAAACCGGCTTTATCGTAGCCTTTATCTTCGTCTAAGTAACCGTTACGACGTAATGGGTTTAAGTCATCAAACGTTTGGAAGGATAACGGACGGTAAACATCATATACCCACTCGTTAACGTTACCTGCCATACAATATAGACCGAAATCATTTGGAGGGAATTCATAAATATAAGTAGTAATCATAGCACCATCGTTCAACTTACCGGCAATACCGGCATAATCACCACGACCTCTTTTAAAGTTAGCTAAGAACATACCCATTTGTTTTCCATAGGGATTACGTAATGCGTGACCATCCCATGGGTAAAGTCTTTTATGTGTTTGGTTTTCATCTAACCATTGGTTACCGATTAGCGCTTGAGCAGCATATTCCCATTCCGCTTCAGATGGTAAACGATAGTTCGGTAATACCACACCTGTTTCTAATGGAATACGTCCGCCACCTTCCGGTACATCAATACCGGCGTTTTGTGCTAATTGATTGTTTACTACAGATGTTCTCCAAACGCAATAATCGTTTGCTTGAATCCAGTTAACCCCAACAACTGGGAAATAACGGAAGCCCGGATAACGGAAATAGTGATCAACATAAGGATCGTTGTACGCTAGTTCAGAAGCCCATACGGTGGTATCCGGTAGAGCAGACTCATAAAATTCTTGAGAAGAGTCTCTTTGAACATAAAATAAATATTCTAACCAGTGGATGTTGGCGATTTCTGTCTCGTCCATGTAGAAAGAAGCAACGGTAACCGTTCTTTCCACGTTGTCTCCGTTTTTCATTAAATCCTCTTCAAAGGATCCTAAAACGGTACGTCCACCTTCAATATAAACTAAGTTTGGACCTTCCGGTTGGCCGGCGTATTCCGCCACTTGGAAACCTTCTTCTTCGTTGTAAGCTAGTCCGGTAGTAGTGGAGCTATTGCCCGGATCCATGCTCGTAGGGTTTCCTTTTGTACAAGAATACATCAAAGATGCACCCAAGGCTAAAAGCGCAACCTGTTGAATCACACGTGTCATTTTCTTCATAACCTGTTTTTAATAATAGATATTCTTCCAAATAAGTCTGCTAATTTATCCACAATCAATTAATAATCCAAGATTTCAAAGGAAATTTAATACGATTAATTAACCACGATTGGTGTATAAAACAAACGAATTCCTGTTCATAAACTTAAAACGTACTTAACAATCAACTTGTTGTGTAAAATTAAACAAATCATTGGTATACGATTTTAAAACTACGTTTTTATAAAATATCCTCCAATTTTTGCTCTAATTCTTTTCTTGGAACTTTTGAAGTAGGAACAAAAACAGATTCGGAACCACTTACTACCTTCACCACGCCTAAATAAACATTGTCCGATTGTGTGTCTAAACAAAGTATGGTTAAAGCTTCTCCTACCGGAATAGAGTCTGTTTTGTACTGACCGTTTATGGGATAAGCCGGTAATACACTTTTTCTATCGGTAAAGACAACAAAAACATTTCGTTGATATCCCTTCGCTATTTCCGGAAGGGACAGAAGAAGCGGTCGTTTATCTCCTTTACTATCATAAAATTTATCGCAGTTGATCCAGCCTAATTGTTTGGTTTGAAATAGGTACCCTTTCATTTCTTGGGTCAGCGGCTCATCCATCTCCGGGCCTTCTATCCAATCGTCGTTTTCATTCGATAGGGTAGAAATGGAAACAATAGAATCCTGAAGAACCCAATTCATCTTTCCTTCTTCATCCCTAGTGCCACTAAAATAAGCCATGTCAGGGTCCACATTACTACTCGGCATTTGTATGGTCATACCTTCAGAACATTTAAAATACAAAGCACCTTTACAATCGGATATAGTTAAATAGATACTTCCGGCACTTTCTAATAAGGCACCATTACTTCGAGTGTATGCTTGTTCTACTACCAAATCGGTTTTCGTGTAACATTCTTTTAACATAAGTGTGAGGGCGCTGTCGGCTCCGCTGCCATCTTCATGTTGTAGACAATCGGTATCGAGCGAGATAAAAGTCCCCTTTTTACCTTCAACGGTTTGATATCCTTTTTGTAAAGTAAAGTATTGTGCTTCTACGCCCATAGTGAAAGGAGTGGATCGTAAAGAAAAATAATAGGCACTGCTTGGATAGTGGTATACTTGTCTACGTCCAATATTTGTGTTATAGCCGGTACATTGCGTGATGAACAGGAGGAACACGAAATGTATCCCGATAAAAGCCAATCTTTTTTTTGATGATGTCATAACAGTATGGTTTAGATAAGGGGTACTACGGTTGTTCAATTATTAGTATGCCATCTTACGGCAGTACGTTTATCGGTTAGGTTTTATGTATAATGGGGATAAGGTAAAAAGATACAGAGAGGAATTATAAATGGAGCTCGTTTGCTGTTGTGGACTAAACGGAACAGCTTAACCTGGATAAAGGAATGTGTATTTTAGTATAGGCTCATCCTTTTATATACAGACAACGTCTTAGCATTTCATTAAACCCAATACAATATTTATTACAATGACACTACGTTACGGCTCCGTTTATCTTTTTATAAAAAAATATTTTTTCAAACGGTGTATCTTTTCGGTGTCTCTTACTTTATGAGTGCAACCAAAGCCTCCCGGGAGTTGCATAGGGGAAACCATTAAACCCAAGTAACTTATGGCAACAGGAAAAGAAACTCCAAGACAACGCATGATAGGTATGATGTACCTCGTGCTAACGGCACTATTAGCCTTACAAGTAAGTTCGGCTATTATAGAAAAGTTTATTGCTCTTAATTCCAGTATGGAGTTGGCAGTAGTACACTCTTCTGCACAAAATCGCATCCAATATGAAACCTTGAAGCAAGCGGTGAAAGATAGAAATAGCCCACCGAAAGAGAGACGATTAGTACAACAATCGGAAGCGTTACAACAACGGACGGAAACGTTGATTGCTTACATGAATAAGTTAAAGCAAGAGATGATTGATGTTTCCGGAGGTAAAGATGAAGAGGGTACCCTGAAAGGTGCGAAAGAAGAAACGGCAATCGAAGTGTTGATGTTAGGTGCAACATCAAAATCAGGCAAGGCATATGAATTACAAAAGCGATTACAGGAGTATACGTCCTTTGTACAATCCATCAGCGGCCAATCGATTCCGGAATTAGCTTTAGATGGAAAGGACGATCCTTTATATAGAAACAATCCGGAACAAAAAAGTAAAGATTTTGCTCAACTTAATTTTGCTCAAACACCATTGGTCGCCGCGATGGCAGTTATAAGCGAACTCGAAACACGTGTAGTAACGATAGAGCGGGATGCGGTGAATAAAATGTTGGCACAAGTAGGGATTAATGATTATAAAGTAGACCGCTTAAAACCTATGGTGCGGTCGATGTCTAAATATGTACCGGCCGGTACACCCTTTCAAGCAGAGGTCTTTATGGCGGCTACTTCTACTTCTATGTTACCCCAGATTTCTGTAGGGAATCAAGCCTTGAATGTAAACGGGGATGGGATTGGTCAATTTAGGTTCACGGCATCCGGAGGTAACTACGATACACAAGGCTTATTGAAAAAATCCTTTACTGCTCAAATCAAAGTGAAGAAGCCTAATGGTCAAGATACCGTTTACACCGTAACAGAGGAGTATTATGTTGTACAACCGGTTATTAAAGCACAAACGGTTTCAGGTCAGTCGTTGTATTTCAACTGTGGCAATAAAAAAGAGGTAGACGTTCCGGCGTTGGGTGCGTATTACAAACCAAGCTTTACAGCGACTGGAGCAACTGTCCAAACTACCGATAAAAAAGGTGTTATATATATTATTCCTACAAAAAGTAGGGTGGAGTTAAAGGTATATAGCGATGGACAGTTTATTGGATTAGAACCGTTTAAAGTAAATCCCGTTCCAAAACCTACAATAGAAGTCCGAGTAAATGGAGCGATCATTAATGCCAAAACCGGTGTAACAGCACAATCGATTCGTAACATTTCGATTAAAGCTATTCCGGAATCGAATTTTGCAAGAGAGCTACCGGAGGATGCTGTGTATAAGGTAGTGGAATGGTCCATAGAAGTAGGTCGAGGAAAAAACAGTGTAATCGCCGCCAATATGCCGTCTATCCGAGATAAAGAGATCGTCGCGTATAATGGAAACAATGTTCAGAGTAGAGATGTACTATTTGTAACGCCCAAAAAAGTTCTCCGCAAAACGTATTTAGGAACGTGGGAGGAAGTCAGTCTACCTAGTACACCGATTGTTATTCCGGTGATTTAAAAAAAGGGAATATAAGGGTAGATACCGGCACGTATCTACCCTTTAAATTTATATAAAGGGAATCTCTTTTCACAATCGAATTCTACTACAGCAGGCTCCTTTTTTTCTTTTGATAAGTTGTACGGTTTAATCCAATGATCTATATGGCCGGTAGTTCTTCTATAACCATAATAAAAAACAGCCTAGTCACGAATTGTATGAAACACCTTCTATTATAATATAAAGTGTTTAATCGAACGACGGACGGATCAAAGAAAATAATAATAATAATAAAAGACAATTGATATTAATCTACTAAACAGGAGTTATACTTAAGGAATTTACGATTGAGTATCGACTTAAAAATACAATATGCCCCTACTACTCTTTATTCTTATACAATCGATATCGATCTATGATGTTATAATGAACCAATAAGGCACTGTTGATATACGATTCCCCACAGTCGGAATAATTATTCCAAGAAAAGATAGACATAGCTTCGTTTAAGGTAGTACAGTCTTCTGTACTGCGTTGAAGTTGGTATAAATTTTTTTTCTCTAAGGTATTATCATCATACGATTCGGGCATTCGTTCCATTTTCCAAAAGAATACACTTAATGCCAACCATGGAAGGAAGAAAAGATAAAAACGTTTCCTATTTTCTTGATGGAAAATATGGAGCGCACTTACACTCGTAAGAAACAACAATAAGGTCAGTATAGGTAAGAAGGTATCCCTTCGTAAAATAAACGGACGGTATATTCTACACCCTCCAAAGGGAAGCAATACCGTATATCCTATCAATAGGAAACTTACAAAAAGTAGTAACAGGCGATATTCCTTTTGAATAAACGGTTTGCCGACTATCGTTCCACCCCATATCCCTAATCCTAAAAGGAATACTCCTCCATGTCGGAAACTAAATAAGGAATAATAAATACCTTTCATCAAACTTATATATCGATCTATAATGGGTATAGTACAAGACTCATTTTCTATATTAAAAGTCCCTAGATACATAGAATATATACTGAACAGTACACCTACAAAAAGAAGTACAAATAGAATCCCTTGTTCTTGTATCCAACGCGTAAACGAAGCAAGAGGGCTCGTTGCAGTAAGGAAAGTATACAAGACCAAACCTCCTATAAGACCATTGATTAACAGTATTAAGGGTGCGGCAAGTGGTCCAAAGCTAACCATGAAAAAACTTATGGGAATGTACAGCATCAGGTAAACAGGATGTACCGTCGATTTTTTGATGAACACTTGGTAGAATATAGGCGCATAGTATAGTAATATCCCACACATTGGCAGGGTGTAGAACATGGCATAGGTAATTGTTTTATCCAAGAAACTATAAAAATCAATGAAGGGTCCATGTGCAATTAAAAAAGGAGAAACAAAGAGAAGGGCTAACAACCAATGTCTAAACGTTAACCCGATGAAAGATGCCGCATAGAAACCGATTAGGGATAAAAAGAGAATATGGATGCCGAGTTTAGCTAGGGTGATGGATAGGTAAACACTTTCAATAGGGGAAACAACCTGTTGTAACACTATCGGCACATGATAAAAATACGTGCGCATGATAACATGAGCCGTAAACCGATTGGTTCCGCCGTAACGTTCTTTCTCTAGTAAGGCAGATGTTCCGATGGGGTCTTCCAATACTTGTGCATACCAGGGTGCAGGTAATACAATAGCGGCAAAATCTCCGTCTACTTTTGTACGACTGTATTGTACGGTAGCATAGACTAATTCTCCTATGAGAATTATACTGGCAATAATTAAAAAAGTAGTAGAACGAAAAAAGGTCATAGGTAGAGTTATCGGGAGTTTTCTACTAAATCTTTCAAACAAGCTATCCAGGTAGGACTCGTATTTAAACTCTCTACCAGTTGCCAATGTTCCCCGCCGTTTTCTTCAAACAATTCTTTATATTCTTCACCTCCTTCAACGGTTGTCTCCAAACAGTCGGCAATAAACGATGGTGAGAAAAACAAAATACTTTTTTTGCCTTCTTTCGCTAACGCTTCTATAGTATGGTCGGTATAAGGTTTTATCCAAGGGGTTTTTCCTAATCTACTTTGAAAACTAACGGAATACTGCCCTTCTTGAAGCCCTAATGCCTGAACCAGGAGTCGGGTCGTTTCATAACATTGCGCTCGATAACAGTGTAGATTTTTAGGACCGTATTTATTGCAACAAGCGCCAAGTTGACAATAACCCTCTATAGACCCTCTTTTAATTTGCCGTTCGGGAATCCCATGGTAAGAGAAAATGAAATGGTCCCATTTTCTTTCGGCCATATAGTGGCGCCCTAAGTCTGCAAATGCTTGAATAAAGAGAGGGTGGTCAAAAAATTTAGATACCACAGATATATCCGGCGTGATTTCCCATTGTTGCAGGACTCTTAATGCTTCTTCCACTGCAGAACCGGTAGAGGCGGAGGCATATTGAGGAAATAATGGTATGATAATAACCTTGTTATATCCCTTTCCTTCAAGTTGTTTTGCGGCAGATTCTATACTCGGATTTTGGTAGCGCATACCCAAGACAACGGTATAGTCCTCTCCTAGCGCTTTTTGTAATAACTCCTTGACATCCAATCCATGAAACATCAACGGGGAACCTCTTTCGGTCCAAAGTTTCCGATATTCATGAGCAGATTTAGGGGCTCTGAATGGGGCAATGATAAGGTTAATGAGCATCCAACGGTTGATCCAAGGAATGTCGATGACCCGTCGGTCCATCAAAAACTGACGAAGGTATTTACGAACATCCGATGTTTTGGTACTATCCGGCGTACCTAAATTGATTAAGAAGACCGCTGTTTTAGAATTTTTATTAGGCAATGCCATAGAAACCTGTTTATTTTGCAAACTTAACAAAAAAGGATAAGCTTTTTCATCCTTTTAAGAAACACACACATGGAACAGAAAGTTGTAGCACCTGCAGAAGCGGGAATCATGAAAAAAGTCGTAGCTCATGCTAAGGAATATGGTTTTGTATTTCCATCCTCTGAAATCTATGATGGTTTAGCGGCGGTTTACGATTATGGTCAAATGGGTGTTGAATTAAAAAACAACATAAAAACGGTGTGGTATAAAGCCATGACGCAGTTGAACGATAATATCGTTGGGATAGACGCGGCGATTTTTATGCACCCTTTAACTTGGAAGGCGTCCGGACATGTGGATGGATTTAGTGATCCCATGATTGACAACAAAGATTCCAAAAAAAGATATAGAGCGGATGTTTTGGTAGAAGAACACGCTGCAGCACTAGAAGCAGCCGGTAAAAAAGATGAAGGGGATGCTTTAGTAAAAAAATTAGCGCGTTTGTTGGAAGCGAATGATTTAAAAGCCGTTCAAGATTTAATTATACAAACAGGAATAAAATGCCCGGTGAGCGGTACGGCCAACTGGACAGAAGTACGGCAGTTTAATTTAATGTTTTCTACACAAGTAGGTTCAGTAGCTGAAGATACTTCCTTGATATACTTGCGTCCGGAGACGGCACAAGGAATTTTTGTGAATTTCTTAAATGTTCAAAAAACCGGTCGGATGAAAATACCGTTTGGTATTGCTCAGATTGGAAAAGCCTTTCGAAATGAAATTGTTGCTCGTCAGTTTACATTCCGTATGCGGGAGTTTGAACAAATGGAAATGCAATTTTTTATACGTCCCGGAACAGAAATGGAGTGGTACAACAAGTGGAAAGAAGTTCGAATGAAATGGCATCAGGCACTAGGCCTACCGACAAACAAATTACGGTTTCATGACCATGAAAAATTAGCACACTATGCCAATGCAGCGGTAGATATTGAGTTTGAATTCCCTTTTGGCTTTAAGGAAATGGAAGGCATACATTCTCGTACGGACTTTGATTTAGGTAATCACCAGGAGTTGTCGAAAAAGAAACAACAATATTTTGATAATGATATAGATGAGGCGACGGGAAAACCGTATGGTAATTATGTCCCTTATGTAGTGGAAACGTCGGTAGGTGCAGACCGCTGTTTCTTAGCCGTATTGTGTAATGCATATACAGAAGAAGTAAGCGGCGAAGGGGAACAACAAAAAGAAAGAACGTATTTAAAATTACATCCGGCCTTAGCACCGATCAAAGCTGCGATTTTACCAATAACGAAGAAGGATGGATTACCGGAGAAGGCAATGGAAATTTATAATGAATTGAAATACGATGTGAAGGTTACATATGAAGATAAGGATTCTATAGGAAAACGGTATACTCGAAACGACTTAATCGGAACACCGTTTTGTATTGCAGTAGACCATCAAACATTGGAAGATAATACCGTAACGATTCGTCATAGGGACTCCATGGAGCAAGAGCGCGTAGCTATAAGTGATTTACGCGTAAAGATTCGTAAAGCCACTAGCTGGAAAAGTATTTTAGAAAAATTATAATTGGAATAGATAACATAAAAAAGCCCGATAAAATATCGGGCTTTTTTTATCAGCGGTCAACTTTTAGAATTACAATTTCAACGCGTCGGTTTTGTTGTCTACCGTTCGCTGTTGTATTGTCCGCAATTGGTTTAGAAGAGCCATAACCGGTAGTAGAAAACCTTCCGGCGTCGAACCCTTTTTGAGTCAGGTATTTTTTTACTTCAGCTGCTCTCTGTTTAGACAACGTTGTATTCAACGCAGCACTTCCGGTATTATCCGTATGGCCATTGATTTGTAAAGTCATTGTTGGATATTCTTTTAATATGGTGACCAATCGATTTAACTGAGGAGTTGAGGATGGTAATAAGGTAGACTTTCCGGTTGCAAAGAAAACATTTGTCAGCGGTATACTGGTTCCGGCTTGTATAGGGAATAAATAAAGGGTTACGTTTCTTGTTTTGGCATTACCAAAGGTTCCTTCATCAATGTAGTAGGACAATCCAATGTAACCGGGAGCTGTCGCTTCGATACCATACGTTAGGTCTTTTTCTAAATACACAACGTATTCTCCTGTAGTCTCATCGGAAAGAACGCGTCCGTTTTCAGCACCGGTAACTAAGTCATGGTATATTACTTCTCCTCCTAATGGATTTCCTGTAATACCATCTTTCATAATTCCCCGTAATACATAAGTAGCTTGTGGGCGCATAGACGGTTCTAAAGCTATTTGTACAATATCTTCTTTACCCATGCTGTTATTTGTACTTACATAATATGCCATTTGAGTTTCCGGATCAATGGTAAAATACGATTCGGAATCTTCTGTATTAATACTGGGTCCTAAGTTGACCGGAGTGGTCCATTTGTCCCAACCATTCCCGATTCTCCGACTCATATAAATGTCTCGTATACCCATAGCACCTTTACGATTGGACGTGAAGTATAGAGTACGACCATCGGCAGCAATGTAAGGAGTGCTTTCATCGGCAGTAGTATTGAGTATGCGCAGTGGGATTGGTGTAGATAGAGTAGTGCGTCCTATGCGCAGGGCTATATATAAATCTTGATTGGAGCTGGCGGAGTCTTCAGAAAAGGAAAGAATAACAGCTTTCATGTCCGGCGTTATCGTTAATCCGGAAAATACCCCTTTATCCATATTAGTGTAGTTGCCTATAGTAATGGATTGAGGACTTGTCCATCCTTGTTTGCTTAAGTAAGTGTAAGAATAGCCTCTACCCACATATTTGCCATCTGTAAAAGCGCCTTTCAAAATCAGGATTTTTCCGGAAGGGTCTGTCGCTTCCACACTATTGATAAGATAGGAATTAACTGGATACGGCATTGGTTTGCGTTCACTCCATACCCCATTACTATCCTTATCACTATACCAAATGTCTTGAGTAAAACGACCGGTGCCTGCTTTGTAATTGGAAGGATGGTCAGAAACTACAAAATACAAACGCTTACCGCCATTTGCTATTATAGGATTGAGTTCAGCATAACTGGAGTTGATGGCAGGACCTAAGTTGTTTGCCGTTTGTGCCGAGGAACAATGGATAAAAAGTATAACCATTGTAAAAATAGTGTAGAAAGTGCGCATAAGAAAGAGTTCTTTTAGGATAACTAAAATACACTTTTTAATTCTTAAAATAAGGAATTAATCCACATTTCCTTATCGGTAGCTTAATACCCTCGTAGTTAACCGACAAGAAATAGAATTTAAAAGGACTTTTTGCTCTTTTCTACTTTTTTTAATAAAGCGGTGTATTCTTCCAACAGTGCAATGTATTTGTTTTTCCAGTATTCCATCGCGGTATCCTGTTTGTCTATTCCATATGTTACAGCATTTTCCGCACTACTGGATAACGTCTGTTTTTTTTGATATTGAACTAAAGCGCTTACGTCCACATGTATGATTTTTCCAATCAGTTGAATCATATCCGGGTCGGGACTTTTCATTTGAAAAATATTGTACAAATGTCGTCTGCTAATTTTAGCTCGTTTCGCTACTTCCGTAAGCGTATATCCGGAATTGCGTATCGCTTTTTCTAAAACTTGACCTTTGTGCATATACAAAAGTCCTAATAAAAGTGTGAACACGATGTTTCAAAATTTCACAATACGTGCACACAATTGTGCAAACCATCGAAAAAAGAGTCGAACCATTCCCGTTTATTCTAATGCATTGGTTATACCTTCCATTTTAGTGGAAGTATAGGGGCCACTGGTTTGGTATACGATCACATTTTTTTCATTGAGTACGTAAATATAAGGATCATCGGCATTCGATATACCTAATGTTTTTTTGTAAGAGGAAAATTCTCCTACATAAGTTAATACATGGGGTTGGAGCTCTACCGGTGTATTTGCTTTTAATTGTTTGATGGCTTCATCTGCCAGTGCTTTGTTAGCACCGGAAATTACACCAACAAAATAGGTGTTTACATCATATGCCTCTTCTGCAAACAAGGTCTTTCTTTTTTGAATAAAATATTGGTAGGTAGGAGTAAACCAGGTCGATAAATTTTGTTCTGCTTTTTTTGAAAAGGCTAGGCCAATTATTGTATACTTCCCATTTTTAATGCTGTCCGGTATAACAAAAGTATTACCACTTAATGTAACACAACTCCATTTTGGAAAGGGTTGTTGGGTTTGAATATTATTCTTGTTGAATGAAAAAAGGAGCACTAAGGAGATGCGGAGTAAGACGGTTTTGGATTTCATATGCCTATTTATAGTGTTGATTTCGATAACGTAATATAGGTTGTTCTACATATTTACTAATTAGCCAAGAGAATACAAATACTGAAATTAAAGCGAGTAGAGGAGGAAAAATATTATAATCATTATCATCCATAAGGTGATGTATGAATTGTATTATGGGTATATGTATTAAGTAGGCTACATAAGAATAGGTGCCTAAACGGGAAACCCATAAATAAATTGGATTTTTGAACCAGAAGGCATACCGCTCATGAGTACCTATTTTCAATAAAAGGAGTAGTAGGACACCAAAAAAGAGGTTAAGGAAAGAGTATCCGATAGTGTCGTAAATAAGGTTTCCTCTGATATGGGTCAAAATAAAATATAGTCCTATTATTATTATAATAAAGAGTAGACCTTTAAACTTTACTATCCAATTAAATACTGCGTCCTTAAAAAAAGTGTAATAATAACCTAATAAGGCACCACAAAACAAGGAGTCAATACGGTTATGTGTATGAACAATTCTTGCTAATATTCCAAAAAGGAAACTTTCTCCCCAATAGATTTCCCCATAATAGTTAACCGTTCGTAATATTAAAGGGGTAAGAATAAAAAATAAAAATGTCTTAGGGATTATTTTATGCCAATAGGTATAGTCTTTAGAAGAGGCTATCCATAATATGAAGGCTATGAGAAGATAAAAATGTTCTTCCACACATATGGACCAAGTATGTGCCCAAGACCCACCCAGATAGTTTCTAATAAAAAACAAATCGCCTAATATCATCTTAAGGGTTCGTTCAGTATCATAAACTAAATATGTGAATAGGATAAATAAATAGTAAAGCGGATATATTTTAAAGCCCCTTCGGATTAAAAAACGAAAGGGCTTTATTTTTTTATTCTCAGCGTATTCCTTGCACAGTAATTGAGCAATTAAAAATCCACTGAGTATAAAAAAACATTCTACGCCAACCCAGCCAAAATACAAATAACCCAGATGAAATAGAATAACACCCAGAATGGAAATACCTCTTAAAAAATCTAAACCTTCCAGTCTATTGGTTGTCATGTATTACACTATCTCTTTTAATGTATTCACCACATACTTGACTTCTTCCAAAGTGTTTTGTTTTCCTAATGAGAATCGGACGTAACCCCAATCCGCTTTAGCTCCTATGGCTTCTAATACATGAGATCCTATAGCAGTCCCGCTGGTACAGGCGCTACCTGCAGAAGCGGCAATGTGAGCTATGTCTAAATTCATCAATAGCATTTCATTTTTTTCTGAAGGAGGTAAGGCTACATTGACAACAGTAGATAAACTCTGCTCTACTGATCCGGATGCTCCATTAAAGGAAATATCCGGACGGATATCGATTAATCCCTTTATTAAGGCTTGTTTTAAAGTAAGTATATGTTGTTTGTTTTTATCCAACGCTTCATAGGAGAGTTCTAGCGCTTTTGCAAAACCTACAATACCAGCAGTATTTTCGGTACCTCCTCGTCGATTGCGTTCTTGTGCGCCTCCATGTATATAACTGTGAAAGGGTGTTCCGGCTCGAGCATACAATAGCCCAATACCTTTTGGCCCATTACATTTATGAGCACTTCCTACTATAAAATCAATCGGTGTATTCCAAAGACTCCAAGAATATTGCCCTAACGTTTGAACAGTATCGGAATGAAAAATAGCGCCCTTTTCCTGACATAGAGACCCAACGGTAGTAAGATCCAATAGATTCCCTATTTCATTATTTCCATGCATTAAACTGACGATGGACTTAGGGTAGGTACCCAACAACAGTTCTAAGTGAGTTAAGTCAATATCTCCATTAGGCAATAACTTTACATAATGCACTTGAATCCAGCCTTGTTGTTCCATGTACTGTACCGTATGCAAAACGGCATGGTGTTCAATTCGGGAGGTGATGATGTGTTGGAGTTGATTCGCTCGAACACAACCCATCAAGGCGGTGTTGTCGCTTTCGGTACCTCCGGATGTAAAAAAGATTTCCGCTGCGGTAGCGCCTACAAGATCCGCTATTTTTTTGCGTGCAATTTCAATTGCGGAGCGCGCCTGACGACCATAATGATGTATCGAAGAGGCATTCCCAAAACCATCCTTCCAATACGGTAACATGGCTTCCAGCACTTCCGGTGCTAAAGGGGTAGTCGCTGCGTTATCGAAGTAAACACGCATTCGTATCCATCAATTCTTTGATATCACTTATAATTTTTTTGGCTAAGTTATCAGCCAACACTTGTGTATTCGATTCAGAATAGATTCGAATGATAGGCTCTGTATTGGACTTACGTAAGTGTACCCAACCGGATTCGAAATTAAACCGAACCCCATCTACGGTAATCATAGGCGTTGATTTGTAGTGTTTTTTTATTTCTTCTATAATACAATCAACATCTACATCCGGAGTTAATTCAATTTTGTTTTTTGAAATATGAAATGTAGGATACGATGCTCGTAACATAGAAATCGATTTACCATATTCCGCTAAATGCGATAAGAATAATGCTATTCCTACTAAGGCGTCTCTTCCATAATGTAGTTCCGGATAAATAACACCTCCATTTCCTTCGCCACCTATCACAGCACGAGTCCGTTTCATTTCCGTCACAACATTTACTTCTCCAACAGCTGAAGCCGTATAGGTTTTACCATATTTCTCGGTCACTACTTGCAACGCTTGTGTACTGGAGAGATTCGATACCGTATTGCCCGGAGTATGTTTCAGAACATAGTCGGCTATTGCCACTAATGTATACTCTTCACCAAACATAGAGCCGTCCTCATTGACAAAGCACAAGCGATCGACATCCGGATCGACGACTATTCCAAGATCAAATTTACCGCGTTGTATCTCAGAAGAAATGTGGGTTAAGTTTTCCGGTAATGGTTCCGGATTGTGAGGAAAATGTCCGTCCGGTTCACAAAAGTATTTGCTGATGTGTCGAACGCCTAAGGCTTCTAATAAAAGAGGAACAGCGATACCACCCGAAGAGTTTACAGCATCGATTGCAATAGTAAAATTGCGTTTTCGTATGGCCTCTACGTTTACTAAAGGTAATGCAACTATTTTTTCAATATGTTTTTGTAAGGCATTTTTATCTTCGGTGTACTTACCCAGATGTTTAACATCAGCGAACGTACTGTTTTTACGACGGGCAATAGTCAAAATCTTTTTTCCGTCTTTTTCGGATACAAATTCTCCTCTGCTGTTTAATAATTTTAAAGCATTCCATTGAGCCGGATTATGGCTGGCGGTTATGATGATGCCGCCCGCAGCATTGTGTTCTTCAACGGCCATCTCTACAGTAGGTGTAGTGGATAAGCCGAGATCAACAATGTCTACGCCCATGGCACGTAAGGTGTGAACGACTAAAGTAGAAATCCATGGTCCGGAAAGGCGTGCATCCCTACCGATTACGATGGTGTTACTTTCGGATTGTTCTAAAGCCCAGGTACCGTATGCAGCCGCAAATTGGACTACATCAATAGGTGTTAGCGCTTCACCCGGTTTACCCCCTATGGTACCTCTAATTCCGGAAATAGACTTAATTAATGTCATGTGAATATTTAATATAACGGTTGTTCCGTTGTTGTGTAGTTATATTGCTAAATTACTACTATTGTAAGCAATTTTGTCCACAAATTCGGTTAATTAAAAAAATATAACGTCCACTTCTATGTTTGATTGGAATCAATTAAGTCCACAACGGCAACAACAATTAATGGCAACAGATCGAATCTTAACCATAATGGACGAGCTTCGGGAAAAATGTCCCTGGGATAAAAAACAAACTTTGGATTCGCTTCGACATTTAACGATTGAAGAAACGTATGAACTATCCGATGCCATACTTCAACAGAAGCCTAATGAAATAGAAAAAGAATTAGGGGATGTTTTTTTACATATTATTTTTTACTCTAAAATTGGAAGTGAACAAGGAGTATTTGATTATACGTCGGTATTGGAAAAATTATGTGAAAAAATGATACGTCGACATCCACACATCTACGGAGATGTTGTAGCGGAGGACGAGGAAGCCGTAAAGCGAAATTGGGAACAAATCAAACAACAAGAGAAGCCGGCGACGGAGAGTATCTTAAGTGGCGTACCTAAATCGTTACCCGCGCTGGTGAAGGCGATACGTATACAAGAAAAGGCAAGAGGTATTGGATTTGATTGGGAGAACAAAGAACAAGTTTGGGAAAAAGTAGAGGAAGAGTTAGCCGAGTTTAAAGCAGAGTGTACTGCAGGAGCCATGGATAGGGCAACAGAGGAGCTAGGCGATGTTATTTTTTCTATTATTAATTATGCTCGATTTATAGGTATCTCTCCCGAAGATGCATTGGAAAAAACCAATTTGAAATTCATTCGACGGTTTATGTATTTAGAAAAAGCAGCCCATCAAGCCGGAAGAAAGTTGTCCGAAATGACCTTAGCGGAAATGGATGTTTATTGGAACGAAGCGAAGCAACAAGATTATTGAAGGCGGTAAATCATTCCGAACGAAGCCCCTATTCTATTTCGATAAAAATAATACGGATTACTGGATACTGTGGGTCCGGATACATCCACTTGGTAATAGATACCGTACTGTGCATACAAACGTTCGGATACTCGTTGAGTCATCAACGCATTAGCCTGAATATGCCCTACCCACTTCACATGAGCATCCTCTACAGGTATAGAGGGAGAAGACGGTCCTGTGGAAGGCCAATAACCGGATCGATTCAATAAATACTGAACGCCACCACCCGCTTGAATGGTCCACACCCATTTCTTATTTTTTGGTTTCCAAATGTCCCAGCCTACCACTAAACTGGTTTGTCCATACCAAAAACTATTTTTTTCATTTTGTATCGTTAAGTTTTCATCCCGTAGTTGAATGTTTTGTTGGTAATGAAAAATATCTGTCCACCAAGCAAGGGACCAACGTTTTAGAACATACCGTTGATAACCAAGACCAAGACCAACAAACACTTCTGTACCGGTGGAGCTTTTTACAAAACTACTTACTGTATCACTGCAGTCGCATACGAACTGGTAGACTCCTCCGGAGTATAATTTGACGCCTAACCCTCGAGTCAATTCATATAGTATAGCCGGTGGGGCTTGGTAAACGATCACTTGTTTTTCTATGATAACAGGGGCGGCTACGATGGTGTCGTATTCCTCTTCTTCAATATAAATGGTGTCGGTTTGTGCGGTACTCAAAAAAGATAAAAGAATAAAAGTCAAAACAGACAGTAAGCAGCGTATCATGGGGCGTATTTAACGATCACGACGTTTCTTTTGTATAGTATCTGTTTTTACTATCGTGTCTTGTTGAACAATATACACGGGTTTTTTCTTTTTAACAATCACAACACTTGGTTTTTTAGCCGAAGTATCGCTTTTGTTTGTAGTACTGACAACAGGCGTAGAAATGCTATCCGTTTGGGCAATAGAAGTAAGAGGTATAGGGTCTACGGAAGGAGTATGCTCCTTTGCAGTGGGCGTTCCCTTTTTCTTGCTGGAAGGAAGTAGTGGGTTTGTCGAACCTGTTTCGTTCGGATTAGAAGGAGACACTGTTGTGTTCGAATTATTATAGGTAGTATCTATAGGATTCGATGGGGTGGTAGAAGCGTCTTTTTGAAACACTACCCACAAAGCAATACTGAGTAGTACCAACGTAATAGAAGCTATATAGGGATAATACCTTCTCCATATCGATTGTTTATTCAAACGGTCTTCTATGGAGGACCATATGGCCTCTTCCGGCAGG
Source organism: Cytophagaceae bacterium (assembly GCA_025455005.1). Lineage (GTDB taxonomy): Bacteria > Bacteroidota > Bacteroidia > Cytophagales > Cytophagaceae > JALONH01. Next base: position 4,402 of record JALONH010000021.1, on the reverse strand, counting down.
GCCTCATAAGACTCTAACTTAGTTTTAAAAATACTATCGAATTTGGACTCCGACATGTTTATTGGTTTACTTGGTGTTTATATAATTTACTTAATTGTTCCATTAGTCGTCTTCTAGCTCGTAAAAGCCGTGTACGAGACGTATCCTCTTTTATTTGTAACAAATCTGCAATCTCTTTGTGCGAATAGTTTTCAATGGCACTTAGGTTAAAGACTACGCGTAACTCTTCGGGTAAATCAGAGATACTTTTCAATAAAACAGCTTCCGGAATGGATGCTATCCAAGAGATTTCTGCCGGTTCATCCTGTTCCACTTCGAACGATTCATCTATTCTGGAAGTGACCGATTTCGAATTTTTCCTGTAATAATTTAAAGCAGTATTTACTGTAATACGCTTTAGCCAACCTTCAAATGATCCTTGTTGACGATAATTCGATATGTTTTCAAAAATTTTAATGAAGGCTTCTTGAAAAATATCCTTGGCCTCGTCTTTATCCTTTGTATAGCGACAGCATATCGCAAACAATAAGCCTCTATATTTTTGATATAGAAATTGTTGCGCTTTCCGACTCCCTTGCACACAGCCACTAATCAACTCCGGTTCGTTCATGCTGTACTATCTATAAGACGTAAAAAAGAACTTTCGTTCCCAATTGGATTTTGAAACTTTTTTATTGTACGTTAAAAATAATAAAAAAAAGTTTAAAAATATCGGGAACGAAACGAAAATACGGCGTCTACTTTATGTAAACCAACTAAAACGGTTGCAACGGATTGTTTTTGAGATGTAAGATGTACTCTAAAAACAAAGAATTAAACGCAATACTTGATGAAAACACTATATGGTCTTTTGTATCCTTAAGTTTCTTTTTTTTGAACCCTGATCTAGTCTTACAAAAAACCTTATACTATTTTTTTAATATTTTTCCCCTTTAGGGGTTGTGTTTCGGTACAACCCCTAATTTTTTTATATTTTTATAATATTATGCTTCGAAGTCTTTTTGTTCTTCTCTTTTTATTTATACTACAAAGTTGTTCCATAGTTTGTGAACAACCGGAACCTATACCAGCTGTCGCTTTTCGATTTTCTGATCCAGTAGAGATTATTCCAACTACCATTACCAATAATATTCACGCTATTCTATTTACCAATGATACAACCGCTTATATGAGCGACAATAATGGAAATGTATACAAGAGTACGGATACCGGGTTGACCTTTACACGTATGGTGGATTTTGGATCACAAGTAAACCGTGATATGGCTTTCCGTGATGAACAGACTATTTTATCCTCCGGAGATATTAACTACTTTTTTATATCGTATGATGCCGGTCTTACGTGGACGGAATTAGATATTCCGGATTCTTTAAAGACGGTTGAACGTATAAATTATTATCCTTCCACTAATGAACTCTTTTTAATAGGTGGTTCGGATGTATTCCTAGGTGTTTTATATTATTCCCCGGACTTTGGAGCAACATGGCAACATCTTTTAGGTGGTCCTAATACAAAACGACTGATTAAAATGGAACGATTATCCGCTCTAGAATGGTTGATTTGTGCGCATCAAGGACATATGTACCGTACAAAGGATGGTGGTAAAACGTGGTCCTTAATGGATATAGATTGGGGTACCTTAGATTCAACCAATATGTTATTTTGTGGACTCGACATGGTGAATGCGTCTATTGGATATGTAACAGGTACCTCCTTTGGATTTATTCAAAAAAGTCAGGTTTTTAAAACAACAGATGGTGGCTATCATTGGTATAAACTTCCAATACCAACGTTTACTAGCGTCCATGAACCCTACCTGTATTCTTTGGTCGCTCTTAATGAGTCAGAGGTAATAGTAGCGGGTGGGGATATATTGGAAAATAAAAGTATGCTTATGTACACTAGAGACGGTGGAGCCAATTGGACGATAGATACGACTATCGTCGATAAACCGTTTATTCAAGATATTATTATAAAAAATAATGTTTTATATGGAGTAGGAAATAATGGACTTGTATTTAGAAAAGGAAAACCTTAAGTATTATTTTTTTGTAAGACCAGATGTAGTGCTAGTCCCAACACAATTAAACTACTACCAAACCATTGCCCCAACTCTAATTGTTCATCAAAAAAGAAAAATCCATTTACTAAAGATAAGAGTATACCAACAAAATAGGTACCGGACAATGCGGTGATACTGGCCGTATGATACGCTTTAGTTAAGTACCATTGCCCAATATGTGTACCTATCATCATCAGGAGTATCCATACCACATCCGACACTTGTGGCGTAACCCATTCGATATAGGTCAAAGGGGTTACAATAGGTAAACTCATGAATGGAAAGTAGAACATCACTACCGCTATCGGCTCTGTTGATTTTAATCGACCTACAGTAATATGCGCTCCTGCTGTGCCGATTGCACCTAGAACCGCACACACCACACCCAACCAGGACAGACTACTATCTCCAAATTTAATACTGATAACACCAATAAAACCTAACACGATTACCCCCCATTGTATAGGGCGAACGGATACCTTGTCTAACCAATGACTAAACAATAAAGTTAGAAAGGGAACAATATTTCCTATGATAATCGCAGTACCTAAGGGAAGCAAATGCAACGCATAAAAGAAGAAATACAACGAACTCAATCCCAATAATCCACGAAGGACGAGGCCTCGTTTGTTTGTTCCCCAAGGGGACAGTTGTTGACGGTATAAGATATATCCGGTAGCAAGAATAGAGAAGATACTACGAAAAAAAATGAGTTCGCTGACGGGTATATACGATAGCATTTTGACACTTACGTGCATCCAAGAGAAAGCCCACAAGGAAAGGAGCATAAACACAATGCCTTTAGAATTCAATGTTGTATCGTTAAGGGCAGTAAACCGAAGGGTTTAAATGTATGAATGGTATAGTATTTACAGTGAATTTAATCTAACCGATAAACGCGGCAGGTTGTATCACACGATGTTATCTATTGGATTAGGTGGCATCTACTTGTAAAGCAAATTGACGCCACTCCTGAATAACGTGGAGCAAGTCGTCTGCTAAGGGACTGTCGAACGAGATAAAGGCTTTTGTAGTAGGGTGAAGGAATCCTAACGTTTTTGCATGTAAACCTTGTCTGGGTAATGCCTGCAGTTGCTTTTCAGCAAATAATTTATACGCTCCGGTCGGGTTTCCTTTCACGATTCGATCCCCACCATAGGTAGTATCGCCGAAGAGCGGATGTCCTATAGATTGAAAGTGTACCCGAATTTGATGCGTACGTCCTGTTTCTAGATTACATTGAACCAATGCACAAGAATGAAAACGTTCCAGCACTTTATAATGAGTAACGGCGCGTTTCCCTTTCTCCGGATCAGAGAAGGACGCCATTATTTTTCGGTCTTTAAGACTTCTACCCAAATAGCTTTGAATGGTCCCGCTATCTTCTTTGGGTACCCCCCATACGAGTGCATAATAGGTTCGTTCTATGGAATGATCGGCGAACTGTCGCGCTAAGAAGTTCATAGAAAATTCATTTTTAGCAATGACGAGTAAGCCGGACGTATCCTTATCTATACGATGGACCAGACCCGGACGGATTGCACCATTTTTATGCGTAGGTAAATGGTCAAAGTGATAGACGAGAGCATTGACTAAGGTTCCCGTCCAGTTGCCATAAGCAGGATGCACCACCATACCGGCTGGTTTGTTTACTACAAGAAGATCATCATCTTCATGTACAATATTTAAAGGAATATTTTCAGGGTATATAGTATCGTCCTTTGGAGGGTGGGGTAAACAGATGGTAATGACATCCAAAGGTTTTATTTTATAACTCGCTTTAGTAGGTTGGTTGTTGATACGGACGGATTCAGATTCTATAGCGGCTTGAATTTTAGTGCGGGTAGCGTTCGCTATACGATCCATTAAAAATTTATCTAAGCGCATTTGCATCTGCCCTTTTTCACAAACGATGCGCAGATGCTCGTAGAGCTCTTCATCGTTTTCTAAAAAAGCATCTTCTGAACTTAGATTTTCTGACATAGAGGGCAAAGATACGGTTTTGTAGTTTAAAGTTAAAAGAGCTAAAAGCCGAAGGCTTAAGGCAGCGTTGAGTTAAAGGATAATGTAGACGTTCTTCACAATACCCGCTTAGAGAGCCCGTCCCGATTTATTCGGGAGGGATAAAGGGGTAGGTTATTGAAGTGAATAGAATATCTTCTTATTATTAATCGCAAGCAGACATAATTTACGTTGAAGCAAATAAAAGTTTGAGACCGAGGTTTATTTGAGTATTTCTGACCGTTGATTTCTATCAGTTAAGCAAGTGAATTTATATAAGAATTTTCATATTTTCTATTATCTCGTACACAGGCAAATACACGATGTATTAATTTGTTT
>JALONH010000037.1 GCA_025455005.1 Cytophagaceae bacterium | reverse complement strand
GCCCGACCTCAGAATTATCCCTTTGTTGTTAGATGTACATAAATAAAAATTGCATTATTTATTTACAAAGTAAAGATATGAGCCCGACCCCGAGTAGCTACACTCAATTTCCTCTCTATACTGCACCCGAGGGGGCATGCCCTACATAAAATAAAAGCATTACGATTTGACATTCGCTGCCATACTTTTTAAAAAGAAAGAGGGGTAAGTATACCTCCACGTCCTCTACCACCGTAAATACGAATCTCGGTAAGCTTATTTCCTGATAGGGTCCGTGTTTCTTTTTAAATAAAAGGCTCTTCCCTAAACGCCACAAAAAAAGTCCACTCGTTGAAGTGGACTGGTGTATTCTTTAAGAATATTAGATTATGCGTTGGTCTTTACTTTGGATCCGGAAACTCCGTACCAAGCGATATACGCGTAACAAACGATAGGGATGATAAAGGCTAAACGTAAACCATACGCCTCGTCCTGTGTCGATTCTTTTACCATATCTACACATATACCAAACAAAAACGGAATGATAGCTCCACCTACTATCGCCGTAGATAAGAATCCGGACGCTTGCGCGGTGTGCTTTCCTAATCCTTTTACCGCAAGGGTAAAGATAGTAGGGAACATGATAGAGTTAAAGAACCCAACCAATATGATACTCCACATCGCTGTTTGACCTGTCGTTGAAATCGAAATCGCTATCATCGCCACTGCTAAAATAGCGAAAGTGGTTAATACTTTGCCCGGTTGGAATTGGCTCAACAACCAAGTACCAACAAAGCGTCCTACCATGGCACCTCCCCAATAATAACTCACAAAGGCGGCACCGGTTTCTTCTGTCAAGCCGGCAATTTCCGGTTGTCCTAAGTAACTGATGAGATAACTGCCTATGGCTACTTCTCCTCCTACATACATGAAAATCCCAATTACCCCAAACACTAAATGGGAATAACTCCAAGCTGAACCTTCATCACTACTGGTATCATTCCCACTTTGAACAGCTGGTAACGAAATACGAGATAATATTACGGCAATCACAATTAACGTTACCGCCAAACCAATGTATGGTATTTCAACAGCTGACGCATCGGTTGTTTCTTTCAATTTTGATAATATAAAATACGCTCCGAAATACGGCGCCAAAAAGGTTCCTACTGAATTCAACGCTTGCGCTAAAGTCAAACGAGCTGAAGCTGTTTCAGAACTTCCTAAGATGGATACATAAGGATTACCGGCTACTTGTAATAATACGATTCCGGTCGCTAATACGAATAAAGCAAATAAGAATATACCATAAGAGTGAAAGGTCACCGCCGGTAAAAACAATAAACAACCAAGTGCGGCAACGGAAAAGCCTGATATCATAGTAGTCTTATACCCTAATTTTTTCACCACCATACTGGAAGGTATAGACATAATAGCATATGCACTAAAGAAACAAACTTGTATTAAAGATGCTTGGGTGTAACTTAAGTCAAAAACTTTTTTTAGATAGGGTAATAATATATCGTTCAGACAGGTAATAAAACCCATCATGAAAAACAATACGAATAGGGAATACAAAGCGGTTTGATACCCTTGAGAGGCGTTAAATTCTTGAGGGTTATTTGTATTTTGGTCCAACGGTGCTCCAAGTGCCATACTATAAACTATAATAAAATATTAGATACGATTTAATTCTTGCAAGATAATCTTTTTATTGTCCTATTCCGAACGTTTAGTCTTTAAAATTTGTTGATTTAACGCATTTTTTACATAAAATACGATTGGATGTGCACCCAAAAGGCCGACACACTCCAAGGGTGTATCACCGCTGTGAAAACTATACCTGTTACCGCTCCATAAAAGTGCGCGGAGTGATTAATAATACCATGTCCTTGCTTATCAAGGTAATAAGAGTAACCTAAGAAAAATACGCCATACAAGATCGCCGGAACGGGAAAGAAAAAGACTAACAAATATTCAAAGGGATTCATCATAATAAAACTGAAGACCACGGCAGATACCGCTCCGGATGCCCCTAAACTGCTATAGCCCGGTTGGTCCTGATATTTAAAATACGTAGGAATATCGCTGATCACCATCGCACCTAAATACAAGGTCAGGTATTGTATCGGATTGAAGACAGTCTCTACCAGACTGCCTAAAAAATACAACGACATCATATTAAACAACAGGTGTATGTAATCTGCATGCAAGAATCCGGAGGTGATCATTCTATACCACTGCTGACGGCGCTTGATCACATAAGGATTCATTATACCTTTACTCATCCAATCGGAGTTGTTGAAGGCCAACATACTCACGGCACCCGTAATAATAATGATCAGTAAGGTAAGCGACATAGGATTATTGTTGGCGTTGGATTAAAGCTTGTAAGTAATCTTTTAAATAATGTTTGCGGTATATAGATCCTTTAATGGATTGTAAAGCATGAAAGGCAGCATCGAAATATTCTTGAATGCGCTTTTCGGCTTCTTCTCGTATCCCAAGTTCGTTATACAATCGGGTGACTTGTTCTACTTTCTCGGCATCGGAAACTTTTTTCTTTCCGGATAGTAGATCTTGTAATTGTTTTTTGGAAGCACCTTCTGCTTTTTCTAAGGCTCGAATTAATAAGTACGTTTTTTTATTGGCCAAGATATCTCCACCCACCTGTTTGCCAAATGTAGCCGCGTCGCCATAGACATCCAAGACATCGTCGGTCAACTGGAACCCGATTCCGGCAGAGGTACCGCAAGTCCGTAAAGCAGACAAGGTAGCTTTATCTACTCCGGCTAATAATCCTCCTAACTCCATGCTGAAGCCCAACAAAACAGCGGTTTTCAACTTAATCATATGGAGGTATTGTTCTACGGTTACACTATTCTCGGTTTCGAAATTCATATCCCACTGTTGCCCTTCGCAAACGCCGGTGGCAGTATCGTTAAACAACCGTAAAGCATCGGGCAGGATCTTGGCATCACAGGTATTTAATATATCGTAGGCTTTAACCAACATCACATCGCCGGATAGGATCGCAATGTTGGTATTCCATTTTTCGTGTACTGTAGGTTTGCCTCTGCGCAACGGTGCTTTGTCCATGATGTCATCGTGCATCAAGGAGAAATTATGAAACACCTCTACTGCTAAGGATGGGCCTATTGCTTTTTTATAGTCCTCTTGAAACATATAATACGTCAAGACAGTGAGTAGCGGGCGCATCCGTTTACCTCCCAGAGCCATTAAATAACGAATGGGCTCATATAATTCTTTCGGTTCTTCTCCATAAGGGTACGATTCGGAGGCTTTATTGATTTCTTTAATAACCGTAGGAATGCTAAATAACATAATAGTCTTATTGTTTGCTTAAAAGTTCTAAATCGATGGTTCGTTTTTCTAAACTGGTGTTTCTTACTTTCACTTGAACCGTATCCCCTAGGGTAATCATGCGCTTATTTCGTTTGCCCACAATGCGGTAATTATCCATGTCTACTTCATAATAATCATCGTTCATCTCGGAAAGGCGCACCATTCCTTCGCACTTGGTTGCAATGATTTCGACAAACATACCAAATTCAGTTACTCCGGAAACGATACCTTCAAAGATTTCGCCCACGGTTGATTGCATGAATTCTACTTGTTTGTATTTAATTGAGCTGCGTTCTGCTTCAGCGGCTAATTTTTCCATTTGGGAGGCATGCACACATTGTTCTTCTACCGCTTCTCGTTCTGCGCTTTCTCCACCATCTAAATAATGTTGCAATAAGCGGTGTGCCATCACATCCGGATATCGGCGAATAGGGGAGGTGAAGTGGGTGTAATGCTTAAACGCTAAACCAAAATGGATTTCCGGATCGGTACTGTATTTGGCTTTGGACATAGTCCGAATAGCTAAACTTTGCAACACGTTTTGTTCGGGTTTCCCTTCTACTTCTTCGGTCAGTTGATTTAACTCTTGTGCTATTTTACCTTCATCTTCTAAGCTCAATCGATGACCGAATTTTTTAGCAAATAACGCCAAGGATTTTAATTTGTCCGGATCCGGGTGTTCGTGAATCCGAAACACCATAGTGTTTTTCTGTTTCCCTTTTTTAAGAAAATGTACATACTCCGCTACTTTTCGGTTAGCTAAAAGCATATAATCTTCTATCATTTTATGCGCGTCTTTTCTAATTTTGGGAATAACGGCTAGTGGTTTTCCGTTAGGGTCTAATTTGAATTTGACTTCTATGGTTTCAAAACTGATAGCACCTTTGCGAAACCGTTCGGTACGCATTTTTTTGGCTATTTCATTCATCGTATGCAACTCATAGGCTAAGTCGCCCACACCGGTTTCTAGTACTGTCTGCGCTTCTTCGTAGGAAAAGCGGCGAATGGAATGGATTATAGTGCGTCCGAACCACTCATTATATATTTTACCATCGGCGTCCAATTCGAAAACGGCTGAAAACGTCAGTTTATCTTCGTTTGGGCGTAAGGAACATAATTCGTTGGATAACTTTTCCGGTAACATAGGCACACAACGGTCGACCAAGTACACGCTGGTAGCACGGTTGTAGGCTTCACGGTCCAAGATGCTTCCGGGTGTGACATAATGGGAAACATCTGCAATATGAATTCCGATTTCTACATGGCCATTCTCCAGAGATTTAAAAGATAAGGCATCGTCGAAATCTTTTGCATCTTCCGGATCAATGGTAAAGGTTGTGGTCCCACGAAAGTCTTTTCGTTTCGAGATTTCTTCAGGGGTAAAGGTAGTGGGGATTTCATTCGCCGCACGGTTAACCGTATCGGGAAATTCCCAAGGCAAACCGAATTCCGCCATGATAGCGTGCATTTCTGTTTCATTTTCTCCCGCCTTACCTAATATCTCTACTACCTCGCCGGTAGGATTTTTATCGTCGACAGAAGCCCATTGGTTTATCTTAACAATTACCTTTTCTCCATTTTTAGCTCCGTTGATTTTGTCTTGTGGAACAAAAATATCAACGTGCATGCGCCGACTATCGGGTACTACAAAAGCATGCCGACTTCCCACTTGTATCTTGCCAACAAATTCCGTTCTGCGGCGTTCGATAATTTCTATTATTTCACCTTCCGGACTTTTACTTCTACCGGAGGCTTTGTGAAGGAAAACTTTTACTATATCCCCATCTAAGGCGTTGGCCATGTGGTGGTGGCTAACCCATACATCGATTTGGGCTTTTCCATCGGTTGTAATGGGAATAACATAAGCAAAGCGCGGATTGACAAAATCGACCCGTCCGGTAATCAACTGGCGTTTACCGGTAGCTTCAGGTGCGGTATCGGAAAAGCCGGAGCCTTCCTCTGCCCGTTGTACCGCAGTAAAACTTCCACTGGGTAAACGGTGGAGTTTACCTTCTTTTACTAAGGTGTCCAGCAGTATTTTAAAGCGTTGCTTGTCTTTTTCTTTGGTGATGGAAAATTTTTTCAATAGCTCCCGGTAACCAAAACTGTATTGGGAACTGTTATCAAAAAATTTGATGACTCGAAGACCTAAGTTACTCAGGTCTCCGGAAGAGGATTTAGAGGTTTGGCTCATGTAGGCTTAACTATTGCGTAATTGCAACTGTCGGGCTTTAGAGGTACGCAGGATGTTTTCTAAATCTACTTTTGGTATAGAATGAATCAAACGTTTGGTGTACTCTGATTTCGGATCGCGGTAAATATCTTCGGAAAAACCCATTTCTTCTATTTTACCCTTGTTCATCACGATGATGCGATCCGACATGAATTTCACTACCGACAAGTCGTGCGATATAAAGATATAGGTAAAATTGAATTCTTCCTTCAATTGGTTCAAAAGATTTAATACCTGTGCTTGTACAGAAACATCTAATGCGGATACCGATTCATCACAAATAATGAATTTGGGATTTAAGGCTAAGGCTCTGGCTATACAAACACGTTGACGTTGTCCGCCGGAGAACTCGTGCGGGTATCGATTAAAATGAATTTTTTTAAGACCTACTTTTTCCAGTAATTCAATCGCTTTTTTCTTACGAGCGTAATCGGACTCTAAAATTCGATTGACCCGCATCGGTTCGATGATAGCTTCCCCTATGGTCATTTTAGGATTTAACGACGAGTAGGGATCTTGAAAAATGATTTGAATGTCTTTGCGCAGCTTACGTAAATCATCACTTTTAATATGGGTGATATCTTTCCCTTCGAATTCAATACTGCCTTCTGAAGGTTCAATCAATCGAAGGATACTACGCCCTAAGGTCGTTTTGCCGCAACCGGATTCCCCCACTAAACCAATGGTTTCTCCCGGATAGACCTCAAACGACACATCATCAACCGCTTTAACATGTCCGGATACTTTTCCAAAGAGACCTTTTTTAATAGGAAACCATGTTTTTAAATTTTTAACCCGCAGTTGTGGTTCGAGTTGCGCCAGTTTTTTATTTCTATCCTCTAAATCATCTTCTGTGATGTAGTTAAATAAGATGGCCTGACCCAAAGAATTGAATTTAGAATTTTTTTCAACAAAGTTTCCATCCATGTCGCGTTCCATAAAATCACTGACAACAGGAAGTACTTTTAATCGAATGTCTAGTTTAGGTCTACAGGCTAAAAGCCCTTTGGTATACGGATGTTTCGGGTTGTTAAAAATTTCAAATACGGTACCTTGCTCTACAATCTTACCGTGGTACATCACAATGACACGATCTGCGATTTCAGAGATGACACCTAAATCATGTGTGATGAATAAAATCGACATATTATTTTCATCTCGTAGTTGGCGCATCAAGTCCAATATGCGAGATTGAACCGTAACATCAAGGGCTGTAGTAGGCTCGTCCGCTATCAGTATAGAGGGATTACAAGACATAGCCATTGCAATCATGACTCTTTGTTTTTGTCCACCGGATAGTTGGTGCGGGTATTTACTAAAGATAACTTCCGGTTGGGGTAATTCTACTTTATCAAATAATTCTATCGTCCTACGACGTGCTTCTTGTTTGCTAACTTTTTGATGTAGGATAATGGTCTCCATAACTTGATCCCCACAGGTAAAGACCGGGTTCAATGAAGTCATGGGCTCTTGAAAAATCATGGAAATGGAATTTCCACGTTCAAATTGCATCTCTTTGGTAGATAGATGCCTTAAATCTATTATTCCTTTTTCCGGGTGATTAAAGATTAGGCTGCCGCCTACGATGTTTCCCGGTGGATTGGGAATCAATCGCATGAGAGACAACGCCGTTACGGATTTACCGGAACCGGATTCTCCCACTATACCAATCGTTTCTCCTTTGCGTAAGGTAAAACTCACATCATCTACCGCTTTTACAATACCGGCTTCGGTCTTGAAATAGGTAGATAAATGGTCTACTTTCAATAAAAAGTCTAAATCGTTGCTTGTGGCGCCCGGTGTTGTCGTACTCATTTAGAATTCAATTTATTGAAATTACTGCAAAGATGGAAATCAGTATTTACACGGATGTACATTTTTCTTGATATAGAATCGTTGGATACACGATATCTAAAGAGTTAAACGGAATAAGTATTCGAAAGTTTTAAATATTTCTTTAAATAATTCTATTAATTGAAGGAATAACAATAGAAAAAGGAGGACTTTTCTCCATATTCCACTGATTAGCGATGTAATATGCCTTTCATACCAATTTGTGGGATGAAGCTGACATTTTCCGGAACGATGGAATCGGGTAAGAAGATAAATTTTTTGTCATAAATCTGTTGTTCGACAAAATAGCTAATCCAATACTCATTATTCAAATGGAAAACAGAAGGATCGATAAGTTCGATAGTGATGTACTCTTCTGCTTCTACTCTTGGGAACATATGACGAAGTACAGAGGTTTGCTGAGGAGCACCATCTTTTTCTCCATATCCTCTGGAGTTGATAATTACATTTTCCAGCGCAAAGGGATTTTCATTTACTAAATAAACATGCCATTGGTTTTCTTCATTGGAGGCAACTACCAGGAATACCCCTTCGACCGGTAGAAACGGAATATCTTTTTTCATGAATGCAAATGCAAGGGATTGGATCGATTGGAGTCGACACGAGTCGCCTCAAACAGTTGAATAATGTGATGGATTAAAGTTCGTTGAACGGTTTCTAGGGTAGGGCAGCGGTCGCCTACTTCCTGATACAGGGAAGTGACGGCCTTATCCGAGATACCACAAGGAACGATATGTTGGAAATAAGATAAATCAGGGTGCACATTTATGGCTAACCCGTGCATGGTGACCCATCGACTGGCCTTAACACCCATAGCACAAATTTTACGTGCACGAAGGGGGTTCGAAGGTTCTAACCATACTCCGGTCAGTCCTTCAAGACGACCGGCTTCTATACCAAATTCGTGTAGCGTGAGAATAACAGCCTCTTCCAATAAACGAAGATAGCGATGGATATCGGTAAAGAAATTATCTAAGTCAAATATAGGATAAACAACCAATTGTCCGGGTCCATGATAGGTGATGTCGCCTCCACGGTTGATTTCAACATACGTTGCCCCCAATGCCTGAAGGGTGCTTTCTGAAATTAGTAAGTGGTTTTTCACCCCACTCTTACCCAATGTATATACATGCGGGTGTTGACAGGTAAGAAGGTAATTATCGGGCCGGGGAGTGGTGTCCTCCGGCAATTCTCGTTGACTCAGTTTTTGATCGATAACTTGCTGAAACAAATGCGTCTGGTAGTCCCATGCGGCGGCATAGTCCATTAAACCCAAATCCTGAACCCTTACGGTTTTATTTGTATGTTTGTACATCAGCTACTTTTAATGGACACGAATATACAAATTTTTTATGGAGCACTTACGTAAAGGGGTATGGGCAGAACAAGAGGCCGCTACCTATTTGGAAGCAAAAGGGTATCGAATAGTAGAGCGTAATTACCGTTTTGGTAAAGGAGAAATTGATATCATATGTTGGAAGAATCCCTTCTTGGTTTTTGTAGAAGTGAAGTATCGAAAAAACAATGATTACGGTTACCCGGAGGATTTTGTCGATGCTCGTAAACTAAACAGGGTTAAACAAACGGCCGTTCATTTTATGAGTACTAAACAATACAAAGGCCCCGTTCGTTATGATGTTGTTTCTATTACAGGAAAAGAAGCCCCAATACATTTTGAAGATGTTGGGTAGCAATCGTTTTTAAAACCTTCTTTTTTAGTATATTTGATTGTAATTAAGACTATAAAGTGATTTGATATGAATTGGGATTTCACAGTGGGCAAGTTAACCTTTGAGCAGATGATGACACAATACAAATCTGCCCCTCAATTGCTCATGTATGCCTCTCCGGCCATGTTGTTTTTTGTGTTCTTAGAATATTTTTATACCAAAAAGAAAAACATGGATTCATATAAGGATAAGCGCGTGTTATGGTCTTCTATTATGGTAGGTGCGGGTTATTTAATTGTTTCGTTTTTATTGTCTTTAGTTACCTTTAAGTTGGTGTGGGCAGTATATTATTATTTATGTCCTCCTCAAATTGTCATGGCACCGAGTTGGTGGTCGTTCATCTTATGTTTTGTGTTTTATGATTTCTGGAGGTATTGGGCACACCGACTGGCGCATGAACAGCGCTTTTGGTGGGCATCTCATATAACCCATCATTCCTCCGATTATTATAATTTAACTGTATCCTTCCGACTATGTTGGGTGGATCAAGTAAAATTGGTATTCTTCTTACCGGTAGTATTAGTGGGATTTGATCCATTGCAATTCTTCTTGGCACATCAAATTGCTGTTTTGTATCAATTCTGGCAACATACAGAAGTAATCAAACAATTGCCGGCTTGGTTTGAGTGGTTTTTTGTAACCCCAACCAACCATAGGGTACATCACGGTAAAAACGAAGCTTTTATCGATAAAAATTATGGTTCTACCTTTATCATTTGGGATAGGTTATTTGGTACCTATCAAGAACCCACCGAACGTCCGGTGTTTGGGGTAAAACAACCTATTCGATCCTTGAATCCGGTATATTTAGTATTCCATGAATATGTAGATTGGCTAAGAGATTTGAAACACGCCAAGACTTGGAAAGACCGATGGAAAGCGACCTTTGGGCGCCCCGGAGATTATGAAGGTGCTGAAAAGTTTTAATAAAAAAAGCCTATCGATTAAAGATAGGCTTTTTTTATGTTTAGAAATTATACTTATCGATTGGCTTTATAAAAATTAATAAGCCCGTTGGTAGAAGCATCGTGCGACTGGATGGGTTCGTCATTCTTTAATTCCGGCAATATAGCATTGGCTAATTGTTTGCCTAATTCTACTCCCCATTGATCAAACGCATTGATTTGCCAAATGACACTTTGAACAAAAATTTTGTGCTCATAAAGTGCGATTAAACTTCCCAACGTTTGCGGTGTTAGTTGTCGGAAGAAAATGGAATTCGTAGGACGATTACCTTCGAACACTTTGTGTGCCGTCAATAATGCTAACTCCTCTCCGGTTTTACCTGCTTTTATTAATTCTTCTTTTGCTTCCGCCGCTGTTTTTCCTTTCATTAACGCTTCTGTTTGCGCAAAGAAGTTGGCTAATAATTTGGGATGGTGATCGGATAATGGATTGTGGCTCCGCACCGGAGCTAGAAAATCACAAGGAATAATTTTAGTTCCTTGGTGTATTAATTGGTAAAAAGCGTGTTGACCATTGGTCCCCGGTTCTCCCCAAATGATGGGACCGGTAGAATATTGGGATATCTTTGTTCCGTCTTTCGTTACGCCTTTGCCGTTACTCTCCATATCTCCTTGTTGGAAATAAGCAGCAAAGCGGTGCATGTATTGGTCATAAGGAAGGATTGCGTGGGATTCAGCTTCAAAGAAGTTGTTATACCAAATGCCGATTAAGGCTAATAGTACCGGAATGTTTTTGCTGAAGGGAGTACTGCGGAAGTGATTGTCCATCGCGTGTGCTCCGGATAATAATGCTTCAAATTGATCGAAACCTATATATAACGCAATGGATAGTCCAATAGCAGACCATAAAGAATAACGACCTCCTACCCAATCCCAAAATTCAAACATATTTTCCGTATCGATCCCAAAGGCTGCTACCTCTTTAGCGTTGGTAGATAATGCCACAAAGTGTTTAGCTACAGTAGCAGTATCCGGTGCTTTTTGAAGGAACCACGTCTTTGCCGAATTGGCATTGGTAATCGTTTCTTGCGTAGTAAAGGTTTTAGAAGCAATGATAAATAAAGTTGTTTCCGGATTTACTTTTTTCAACGTTTCGGCTATGTGTGTGCCATCTACGTTCGAAACAAAATGTACTTGTAAGGCACCGCCATAAGGTTTTAAGGCTTCCGTTACCATTAATGGCCCTAAATCAGAACCACCAATTCCGATATTGACAACATCAGTTATGCTTTTTCCGGAATACCCTTTCCACTCACCTCCACGTACTTTTGCACAAAAGGCTTTCATCTTAGCCAAGACAGCATTGACTTCCGGCATCACATCAGCGCCGTCCGATAGGATAGGGGTGTTGGAGCGATTGCGAAGTGCTACATGTAACACGGAACGCTTTTCGGTACTGTTAATTTTGTCTCCTTTAAACATCGCCTCTATTGCCTCTGATACCTTTGCTTCCTCTGCAAGGGCAATCAATAAAGCGAGCGTTTCATCGGTTATTCTGTTTTTAGAATAATCAACTAAAATATCGTTAAAGGTAATACTGTATTTAGTGAAACGTTCGGTGTCAGCTGCGAACATATCGCGCATGTGAACTTGTTGGAGTTGCGTAAAATGTGCGGCTAACTTTTTCCAAGCGACAAAATCAGTAGTTCGGATCATAGATTTTCCTAGAGTAATAAATCGAGTATAAGCTTCAAATATACAAAAAAAGGAAGCTTAGTTCAGGGTTCCACCCGACGCGTGGAAAATTTAGATTCCCCTTACCGTTTCTTTTTTAAACGGTTTTTTATAGGGTCACTGGAATTGTCTTTTGTATTGGGGTCTACCTTTTGTCCGTTGAGAATGATGATTTTGCCTTTTTCATCCCATTCTTTTTGGATGACCGGAGGGGTAGATTCATAAGGACTGTCCGGGTATTTGGTTTCTCTTTGTCGTTTGCTGCTGTTGGGGAAATAGTCGATCCATACTCCCACCTTTACACCATTTTCATATTGTCCTTTGGTCAAGATATTTCCCTCGGGAGTAAATAAATAATAATCTCCTTGAAGCAGCCCATATTCATACGGCATGACTTCTTTAATTTTTAATTGGTCGCTATCATAATAACTTATTTTAGCCTCTTTGGGCCATCCTTTATAGTATTTGGTTTTATCCGTCAGGGTGAAGTTTTTATCGTACTTTTCCCAACGAGCGTGTTTGCCCCCAATATAAAAGGCGCCCAGTTCTGCCAGTACTCCATTCACTTCTTTTCTATATGGACCGTGTAGGATTCGATATTGGGGTTGGTTGGCTACATCTTTTTTATCCATTTTCTTGACCACTCCATTCATCATATCCCATACATACACGTTTTGTAAGTAAGGGCTCGGGTCTTTCCATTCTTTTAAAACATAAAATATTTCTAAGATGGTATTTTGGCCATTCAGCGTTTTGATGAAGGCCTTCTTACACTTATACCCATAAAATACATTTTTCTTTTTCTTGGGAGGTTTTGATTTCTTCTTATTGCTTGTATCCGGCTTTAATAAAAGATTGGGAATAGTGTCGGTTTCCAGAATGTAAAACTTAGGCTTTTTGACGGTGCTATCGGTTTGAGCAAAACCGGAACCTATACCTAAACAAAGAATAAAAAGAATATTTAACCAACGAAACATATTCAAAATTAATAAATATATCCTAATGTCATTTAGTAAAGTAAAAAACCTACGCAGTATAACTTTATAAATAATAATGGATTAAGTAGTCATACCTCTTGGTAAAGAACTAAAAACCAGATAGGTTTTAATGAAATGACCTTAATCCTTTTCATCCATACAGAACAACTTATTAGTAAACGGAACCTAACCTTTCCTTCGTATGTACTATCTTTACTTAATTGTAACATTTAGTATACCCTATGTCCAAAGTCGCCCTTATTTTTGCACACCCAAGATTGGAGGATTCTAAAATCCATAAGCAATTGCTGCAGGTTTTACCTAAATCTCCTAACTTGACGTTTCATGATCTCTATGAAAATTATCCGGATTTTGTGATTGATATTGACCGAGAGAAAAAAATCTTATTGGATCATGATGTTATCATTTGGCAGCATCCGGTTTATTGGTATAGCTGTCCACCTCTTTTAAAACAATGGATGGATATGGTATTGGAAATTGGTTGGGCATATGGTCCGGGAGGTAATGCGTTGGAAGGGAAACGGGTACAATCGATTGTTTCTACGGGAGGTCCCGAGCAAGCCTATCAAGAAGGGGGGAACAATCGATTTCCTCTAGAGCAGTATTTCTTACCCTTCGAGCAAACAGCTCGTTTGTGTAAGATGGAATATCTACCTTTATTTTCTATTAAAGGTTCACATCGTATCTCTCCGGAGCAATTACAAGAAAAAAAAATAGAGTACAGACAATGTATAGAATCCTTACTAGAACTTAATAATACGTCATATGGAAAATAATTTTTTAGTGGATGCGGTAATTTATTTGGCGGCGGCTGTGGTATGCGTTCCGGTTGCCAAACGCTTAGGATTAGGTTCTGTGTTGGGCTACTTAATGGCCGGTATATTAATTGGTCCCTTTGTGTTAGGATTTGTAGGGCAAGAAGGGAAAGATATTATGCACTTTGCTGAATTTGGAGTAGTCATGATGTTGTTTATCGTAGGTTTAGAACTAGAGCCTGCTACACTTTGGAAAATGCGCACCTCTGTGTTGGGTTATGGTTCTTTACAAATGGTAGGTACAACCCTTTGTATTTTTGCTTTGATGTTGTTTTTGGATTGGGAATGGCCCTCCGCTTTGGCCGTAGGGATGGCATTTTCGATGTCCTCCACGGCTATTGTATTGCAAAGTTTAAAAGAGAAAAACCAATTAAACCTTCCATCCGGTACAAATTCATTCTCCATTTTATTATTTCAAGATATAGCTGTTATCCCTATTTTGGCTATGTTGCCTCTTTTAGCTAAAGATGGAATTGTAGATGATGATACGCACCATACGTTTCTCAGTGCCTTCCCGGCTTGGTTACAAACATTTGGTGTATTGTTAGCGGTAGGTTCTATTATTATTGCGGGTCGCTATCTTATCGTTCCTATGTTGCGGTTTATCTCCCACACGCATTTGCGGGAGTTGTTTACCGCTACTGCTTTATTAATTGTAATAGCCATTGCACTACTCATGCAGATGGTTGGCTTGAGCCCGGCCTTAGGTACTTTTTTGGCCGGTGTTGTGTTAGCCAGCAGTGAATACAAACATGAATTGGAGAGTGATTTGGATCCCTTTAAAGGGTTGTTGTTGGGCTTATTCTTTTTGGCAGTAGGTGCTTCGATAAATTTCAATTTGATTTTAGCACGACCTGTTTTGATATTGTTATCTACACTCATCGTCATGGCTATTAAAATGGGTGTATTGTATATAGTTGGGAAGCGCTTAAAACTTGCGAAAGACCAACATTGGTTGTTTACTTTTGTTTTATCCCAAGTAGGAGAGTTTGCCTTTGTATTGCTAGCATTTATGGCACAAGTTCGATTGGTTAATTCCGGTCAAAATGATTTTTTAATGGCTGTCGTTGCCTTAAGTATGTTATTTACACCATTAGTACTATTAGTACACGAACGGATTATGATACCTCGATGGGCCAATAGAATGAATGAAGAACAAGAAAGTGATGTCGAAAACAATCAACACAAAGTCATTTTGATTGGATTTTCTCATTTTGGAAGTACTATAGGTCGCTTTTTACGAGCGAATAATATAGAGTCTACTATTTTAGACAATGATTCGGATCGGGTTTTACTGCTGCGTAAAATGGGTTTTAAAGTGTATTATGGTGATGCAACTCGAATCGACATACTTCATGCAGCTGGAGCAGAAACAGCGGATATTATAGTAGTAGGTACAGGTACTCCGGAAACCAATATTGATATCGTTAAATTAGTATTGAAACATTATCCTCAGGCACGGATTATGGTCAGAGCACGCAATCGAATGGATGCGTATGAATTCATGGATTTAGGAATTCTTCACATATATAGAGAAACGTTGGATGCAGCGATTCGGGTAGGAGTAGATGTATTAGGATTGATGGGAGAAAGAAAATATTCTGCCTTTAGAACCGGTCAAAAGTTTTTGAAGTACGACAATCAATCCATGAAAAAACTAAAAGCACACCGACACGATATGAATGTATATGTGAATAAGGCGAAAGAAGAGATTGCACGTCAAGAAGAAATGTTAGCGGACGATAAAGATAAGTTGAAAGGCTTATCCTCTGATGTAGCATGGGACAGTGAATACATGCGAGATATGATATTGCAACCACGAACAAAATAATGAAAGGTGTTTTTAATAAAATAATAGTACATACATTAGTACGACCAAAAAATAAATTAACCCACGTCGTTCAATCTTATTCTTGGTATAAACAAGCTAAAGAGTTTTATACGTTTAGGGTTATTCTACGACAACTGAGTGTAGATGCGTTTTTAATAGTACTGGGTGTATTATCGGCCGGATTTGGATTAAAAAGTTTTTTATTGCCGAATCAATTTATTGATGGTGGAGCTACCGGTATTTCGCTTTTAGTATCCGAATTGACACCACTTAGTTTACCAATTATGATTTTGCTGGTGAACACCCCTTTTGTCATTATGGGATGGAAGTCGATTGGTAAAGAGTTTGCCATCAAAACAGCTATTGCCATAGCTGCATTATCTGCGGCGGTAACCTTTATTCCGTATCAAGAAATCACACATGATAAATTATTAGTGGCGGTATTCGGAGGATTCTTTTTAGGAGCCGGCATAGGTTTATCTGTAAGGGGAGGAGCTGTGATAGATGGAACGGAAGTATTAGCAATTGCCATAAGTAGGCGATTGGGAATCACTATAGGTGATTTTATTTTAATTTTTAATATCGCCTTGTTTTCTATTGCGGCGTATTTGTTGACTTTAGAAACGGCCTTGTACTCTATATTGACCTATTTAGCGGCTTCTAAAACCTTGGATTTTATTATTGAAGGAATAGAAGAGTATACGGGGGTTACCATTATTACTAATAAAGTCGAAGAAGTACGGGAAATGATTACCCTTCACATGGGTAGAGGGGTAACTATTTACAAAGGAGAACGAGGGTATGGCAAGCGGGGAGAAATAGATAAAGATTTACGTATTTTATTTACGGTGATTACGCGGTTAGAGGTAAGTAAGTTGAACGAGGAAATAGAACGTATCGATCCCAATGCGTTTGTTGTGATGCACAGTATCAAAGATACCAAAGGGGGGATGATTAAAAAGAGACGATTAAAGCATTAAAGTAATTTAACTTAAGTTATAATAAGTTGTAATTATTTAATAATTATAACTTATTCAACAAAATGTTTTTATAACATAAAATGAATTTATAGTTTTGAATCCAAGTATTAAAATAATTAAGTAATAATACTTTTTAAACATAATACTTTTTAAACATAATACTTTTTAAACCAAAATTTTATGAAAAAACAATTTCTGTTAGGCTATCTACTGCTCTTGACTACGTATGTATCGTATGGTCAAGG
>JALONH010000020.1 GCA_025455005.1 Cytophagaceae bacterium | reverse complement strand
GTTCTTAACACCGTTTCACTTTGACCATTCTGATTAAACATGTTTCTGAACTCTATTTTATTACGATCGTTGATATAGGCTTGCCAGTTAAACAAAATACCTACTCGTGCATTTTTTTGAAGTGTTGCAAAATCGTATGTAAAAATTTCTGTTGGATCATTACCATTATATAAGTTCCGACTTCTTTCAGCATTGTAATATTGATTGGTAGAACTGTAGTTAACAGATGTTATGTTACTCAATTTCACTTTACCTACATAAAAGAAACGCCCCATATTTAATCCAACCCGAACATCCGGCAATAAAAAGCGCTCATTAATATTCCAATCATTATTTAATTGTTTAGCAGCATTTTCTTGAGCTTGAGGATCAAAAATAATATCGGGTGCATTTAAATTAGTTGGGAATGAATTAGGAAATGCTCTTTTGCTATCAAACCCAAGCCAATCGGTTGAACTTAGGGTTTGAGAATATTGATTCGTAAACGTAGTCCCCGGTCGATATCCCAGACCCAAGGTAACCTGTGTAAACTTTTGAGATACAGTAGCACGGGTATACAATTTAACTAATGAACCTGTCATATCCGCCGGTAGATCATCTGATGCCGATTTATATACCAATATTCTATCGATCATGTTACTTGGAATCAAATCTAAAGCAAAGGCTCTAGAATCTATTTCAGTAGATGGAGCCATTACGCCATTCAACATGATACCATTGTACCGGCGATTCAAACCGCGAACTAGAATAAAACTGTTATCTATGATAGTTACACCGGATACTCTTGAAGCAACAGCGGCTGCATCGCGGTCTGTTGTTTTAGAAATATCTTGAGCTGAGGTACCGGAAACCACTTCCTCTTGAACTCTAATTTCTTCAATAACCGCCTCAGAAGTATTCGTAGGTCGTTCCGCTTCTATAATTACTCTTGGAACATCTATATTTAAGGAAAGGAAGACCGTATCGAGTTGCTTCGACTCACTCCCTACAATGGTAATAGGGGGTAATTCTTTTGTAACATATCCGGTATAATTTACTCTTAACGTGTAGGTTCCCGGTTTTATATTTGGTATCATAAACTTACCTTCCCAATCGGTTTGAGCACCCATGGAAGCATTTTCTTTTACCGTGATGATGGCCCCGATGATGGTTTCAAAGGTAGCAGAATCGGCTACAACGCCTCGGATGGAAGCACTTTGAGCAAACGAAGTAAAATAACCTATTACGAAAACGATTGTAAATAGAAAGGATTTGGAAACAGAGCGTTGAAGCATGATCTTAGTTTAGTCACTTGAACGGGACAAAAGTAACGCTACCTTATTACTATATAATTATGGGTATATTATCCCAATGTTAAGGGGAAAGTTGAAAATTTAACAAATTGCCATTTTGCGTAATATTTAAAAAACAATAAGTTAACAATAAGTTAATACTTGTTAAACATCACCGGTGATACCTCCGGAAACTAAAAACTTCATCGCCTCCCGACTACTGATAGTCAATTCTTTAATTCGGCTTTTCTGTACCAAAATAATATTACCGGAAATATTATACGCATGTGGGAAGTAAACAGAAACATACCCCTCTAAATCAGGATGTCCTACAAACTCTCGCGTAATAAAACCCAACCGTGCAATACGTTGCGTTTCATCCAAATACACCATTACAGGATGTTCAAACTTCTTCTTATCTCCTACAAAGGAACCTACGATATCTTTCGTAGAGGAATAAATAATATTAATGAATGGAATTTTATAAATATAGTTTTCAATTAAAGAAAAGAACGGTTTTACAATAAAAATAGAGGTGACCATACCTACTATTGTAATGAAGCCTAAAACTATCAAGGCTCCCCACCACACACCAACGGATTCCCCAAAAAGCTGAGGAATTAATTGCTGTAAAAGATGAATAAACAGTCGAATAATATATACGGTTACCACAATGGGTATTAAAAACACTAATCCGCGGATAAAATACCGTATTATAATCTTCATAGTGCTATACCTACCATTGATAATTCCGAATATGATTCGCTACTTGTTCCATTAACCACATGGGGGTGGAAGTGGCTCCACAGATTCCTACTCGTTCATCTTTATGAAACCATTCTTGTACTAATTCTGTTTCGTTTTCTACAAAATAACTACGCTCATTTATTTGCTTACAAACACCATATAATGCCTTTCCATTCGAACTTTTCTTCCCACTCACAAATATGATGACATCATAATCCTTAGAAAACTTTTGTAATTGCGGCTCACGATTGGATACTTGTCTACAAATACTATCGTTGTAGTCAAAGTCTTGCAGCTCTTTACCGGCCTCTTGAACTCGAGCTTCCATTAATTCTTTCATTTTATAAAAGCCTTGCGTACTCTTGGTCGTTTGACTATATAAAGTAACCGGACGATTAAAATCAATCTTTTCTAAATCTTGTTCACCCGTTATAACAATAGCTTTTTGTTCTGTCTGACCTATTAAACCAACAACTTCGGCATGTCCGGGTTGACCATAAATTACAATTTGTCCATTTTGTTCTTCCATGGAGTCAAAGGATGCTTTTACTCTATTTTGCAGTTTTAAGACTACCGGACAAGATGCATCAATTAATTCAATATTATTGTCCAAGGCCATCTGGTAGGTCTCCGGAGGCTCTCCATGTGCTCGTATGAGCACTTTACAATCTCTCAATTCTTTTAATTGTTCTCGATCGATAATACGTAATCCCTTTTTGGCCAAACGTTCCACTTCCATACTGTTATGAACAATGTCGCCTAAACAATACAAGGGACCGCCCGCTTCCATTTCGTCTTCTGCCATTTGTATGGCAAATTCAACTCCGAAACAATAGCCTGAATTTTTATCTATGTCTACTATCATATTTTCGATATTGGGAACTCTAGTTCTATCATTTTACTTACTGCCAAGTTTAATATACAATCCACTTGCTCCTCAACAGTAATATAGGTACTATCTATTTCAAAAGCATTTAAGGCCTTTCGTAAAGGGCTTTCTTGTCGCGTCCTGTCGATATGATCTCTATGCTCCAAATTAGCCATAATATCATCTAAATCTACTATTTGTTTTTTCTCTAACAATTCTAATTGCCTTCGATACGCTCTTACCCGCATATCAGCGGTCATAAATATTTTAAGTTCTGCATCCGGGAAAACAGTTGTACCTATATCCCTGCCATCCATCACTACACCTTTCTTTTTCCCAATCTTACGTTGCATCTCTGTCAACTGTTTGCGAACCTGCGGCAAGGCACTTACTTCACTTACTTTATCCGATACATACATTTTTCGAATTTCATCTTCGACATTCAATCCATTCAAATAAAGCTCACTTTTACCGGTTTTAGCAACATGTTGAAACTGAATATGGATGTTCTCCAAGGCCTCTAAAATATCTTTGGGATCCGTCAATGGAATATAATGTTGGAGAAAATATAGAGTAACGGCTCTATACATGGCACCGGTATCAATATAAGAATACCCTAATTTTGCAGCTAACAGTTTAGCTGTCGTGCTTTTCCCGCATGCAGAATACCCATCAATCGCTACTATAATTTTTCTCATAACCTGTAAACTACAGGATAAAGATACTCAGTATTTTCCTTTCTTTGAAGAAGAATACAAAGTCCTTCTATCTTTATTTAACAAATCAATACGTTAAAAGGTTGACATAAAAAAAGGCAGAATGAACTGCCTTTCGATATTACCGATTATGACCGGCTTTCATTTTAGATCCGGTCCGAGGATGCCAACTTTGATTTTTATGACCATAATTACATGCCGTCCATAACATCCCAAGAATAAGTGCAAGTACTAGATTCGTTTTCATTTTTAATTTTCAATTATATTTTTATTCTAATTTAAATAAAGATACAGCATTAGTAACAACTTACTATGACTTTTACATAGTTCATCTTCCTGTATTTACGCTCAAAATACACAAAAAGACACGATACTAAAAGTAAATTTGAATCTTCCTCCGGATACAATCATTCGAGACGATTACCCCTTGAGTTGTAGGTTATTTTAGAATAGATGGTTTATACCATCACTTCACTCCGGCAAGTAAATATAATACCGCCATCCGAACGGCAACTCCATTTTCTACTTGGTTTAAAATAATGGAATGTCCACTATCCGCTACATCACTGCTTAATTCTACCCCTCGATTGATTGGTCCCGGATGCATGATGACGATTTCTTTATTTAATGAGTCCAATAAAGGTTTATTGATTCCATAATATTGAGAGTACTCTCGTAAGGTAGGAAAATATTTTATGGTTTGACGCTCTAATTGTATGCGCAATACATTCGCTACATCGCACCACAATAAGGCCTTTCGTATATCATGTTCTACTTTTACGCCTAATTCATGTATGTGTTTAGGAATAAGCGTTGACGGTCCACAAACCATCACTTCTGCTCCTTGTTTTTGTAAGGCGAATATATTAGAAAGCGCTACTCTGGAATGCAAAATATCTCCAAAGATACAAACTTTCTTACCGCCTACAGTACCTAATTTTTCTTTAATGGAAAAGCTATCTAATAATGCTTGAGTAGGATGTTCGTGGGTTCCATCTCCTGCATTTACAATATTAGCCTTAATGTGCTTTGCCAAAAAATGGGGTGCTCCAACACTCGCATGTCGCATCACAATCATATCTACTTTCATGGCTAATATGTTGTTTACGGTATCCAGTAAGGTCTCTCCTTTTTTAACAGAGCTAGCGGATGCAGAAAAATTAATTACATCTGCAGATAATCGTTTTTGTGCTAGTTCAAAGGATAATCGTGTGCGGGTAGAGTTTTCAAAAAACACATTGGCAATGGTAACATCCCGTAAGGAAGGTACTTTTTTAATGGGACGATTGATTACTTCTTTAAAATGTTTGGCTGTTTCTAAAATGAGCTCTATATCTTTTCCGCTAAGATCTTTAATGCCTAAGAGATGTTTTACCGAAAGTTGACTCATGCGTGTGTGCTATTTCTTAACTAACCAAATCGTATCTTTACCGCCTTCTTGTGGGCTTAATTCTACTAATACTTTTTCTGATTCTAAGCAGATGACTTCCTTACCCACAAAGGTAGGCTGTATGGGCATATCCCTGCTGTATTTTCGATTGATTAACGATAATAATTCTACCTTCTTCGGCCGACCAAAAGCCAACATGGCATCCATGGCCGCTCGTATGGTTCGTCCGGTATATAATACATCATCAATCAATATAACTTTCTTATCTTCTATTAAAAAAGGAACATTAGTGGCGTTTGCTTTTATAAGTGACTCATTCCGTCGAAAATCATCTCTAAAAAAGGTCACATCGAGATATCCCAAAGGAATTTCTTTTTTTACCATTTTAGAAAGTTTTTTTTGAATTCGATTACCTAACGTTACGCCCCGAGGCTGCAAAGCAATTAATACAGAATCAGAAAAAGTATCATGGGATTCGATGAGTTGTTGACACAATCGATCCAGCATGATTTGCAACAGGTCGTTATCAATGATGATACGCTTAGACATGATAAGAGGAATCGGTTCAAATATACTATTTTTAAGAAATTAACCTAGTCAAAAGTTGTACACACCTATTCCCCGGCTAGGGCTAAAACGATGTCAAATTCCTCTTTTTTAACTTGTTGTACTGAAAGGCGGGCCAGTCGATTGAATTCCATATGCTGTAACCGTGGCTCCTGGCGCAATTGATCCAACGTGACTTCTTTTTTCAATTTTTTTACAGGTGCTATATCCACTACTACCCAAGCTGTTTCATCCGTCGTAGGATCCTGATAGGCTTCTTTTATAACCTTAGCTATACCAACAATCGCTTTACCTTCATTAGAATGGTAAAACAATAGCAAGTCTCCCTTTTTCATGGCTTTCAAATTGTTTCGAGCTTGATAATTACGAACGCCATCCCAACACGTTTTTTTGTCTTTTATTAATTGTTCAAAAGGATATTTAAAGGGTTCCGACTTAACGAGCCAATGATTCATAGAAGTAAACTTTTAGGAAAGTACATAAGATTTTTAGAACTATACAAGTACCTATTCGAGTTTGTTTCATCTTTCACCGGACTACTGTATCTTTAGGGTATGATGTTATCAAATCAAGAAGTTGCCGACCAGTTTGCACTTGCTGCACTTTTAATGGAATTGCATGACGAAAATGCCTTTAAAATTAGAGCCATACAGCAAGCATCGTATACCATAGAGCGTCTACCCGCTCCTATTATGGGACTCACTAAAGAGCAAATTGAAAACACCGAAGGCCTTGGAAAAAGTATTGCATCAAAAATTCTACAATGGCAATCTTCCGGCAATTTTTCTGATTTATTGGAACTTCAATCTAAAACACCCGCCGGCATCCTCAGCATGATCGGAATTAAAGGTGTAGGACCAAAACGCATCCGAACGCTCTGGAAAGAACATGGAATAGACAGTGCAGAAAAATTATTAGTAGCATGTCAGCAAAACGTCATTGCAAATCTTAAAGGTTTTGGAGATAAATCGCAACAAAATATTTTAAGAGCCTTACAATTTAAAGAAGCTCACGCACATGAATTTCTTTATGCCGATATTGAAAATTATATATCTATCCTTCGACAACGCATTATCGATACGTTTTCAATAACTGATATCACTACAAGTGGAGCAGTGGCTCGACAATGGGAAATAGTCGATCGAATCGAATTTATTGTATCATCGGATACGCCCTTTGAACTACTTAAACAACTTCAAGCGCATCCCGATTGGACAGAAGATACTAGACTATCCTCTGTTACTTGTTGGAGGGGGACTTGCCTCCCGGAAGACCTTCCTGTTGGAATTCGTGTAGTAGCCTCACATCGTTATGGATCTGAACAGATTGTCTATCGTTCTGCTATCGATCACTTAAAAAAATCAACCCCATCCGGTTTAAACTATAGGCAAATAGTACGGCAAAATTTTGCTTCAGAAGAAGCTTTTTATGAACGTGTTGGCAGCCCATTTGTTCCGGCATATTTACGAGAGGGCTTGCGTGAAGACACTTTCTTTTCAACATATTCTATATCGGATATTATTCAAGATAGCGATATCCGAGGTGCGTTTCACAACCACACTACGTATAGTGACGGTCAAAATACACTCTATACGATGGCTACTTATTTACAGTCGAAAGGCTATTCCTATCTCGGTATTTCCGATCATAGCCAAACAGCATCTTATGCCGGAGGTTTAAAAGCGCCTGAAATTGCTACACAGCAAAAAGAAATTAAAGAACTTAATGAAACGTTAGCGCCGTTTAAAATTTTTTCCGGAATTGAATCCGATATTTTAACAGATGGATCTTTAGACTATCCGGAAGATATTTTAAAAACATTTGATTTTATTGTAGCATCTATTCATTCCGGAATGAATATGACGGAAGAAAAAGCAACACAGCGCTTAATCAAAGCCGTTGAAAATCCATATACTACTATGTTGGGACATCCAACAGGCCGGTTATTACTCAAACGGGAAGGGTATCCGATAGATCATAAAAAAATCATTGATGCTTGTGCTGCCAATCACGTAATTATCGAAATCAATGCGCACCCTCTTCGCTTGGATATGGATTGGAGGCATATAGGATATGCATTGGATAAAGGGTGTATTATATCGATAAATCCGGATGCTCACGAAGTAAAAGGATACCACGATATGCACTATGGTGTATTAGTAGCTCAAAAAGCCGGTGTTACTAAAGACAGGTGTTTCAATGCATGGACTTTGGAGCAAGTAGAAAATTGGTTAAAAAATAAGAAAGGTCGTAGTCTATGAAAATATTAGTACTACGCTTTTCATCTATAGGAGACATTGTCTTGACGACACCGGTGATACGATGTCTAAAACAACAACTCCCAAACGCATCGATTCATGTTGCAACAAAAGCGAACTTCGTTTCCATTTGGGAAAACAATCCTTATGTAGATAAAGTATTTACATTAGAAAAATCTACTGCGATACTTATTAATCAATTAAAAGAAGAACAATACGATCAAATTATAGACTTGCACCGTAACCTCCGAACCTATCGTATCTCCTGGGCTTTAGGGAAGCCGGTTCGACGATTTAATAAATTAAATATTCGAAAATGGGTACGTGTGAATTGGAAGTGGAAAGTATTACCGAAGAAACATATTGTGGAACGGTATATGGATGCGGTAAAACATTTAAATATAAAAAATGATCAAAAAGGTTTAGATTATTTTTTATCGGAAAAGGATAAAATTTCACTACCTACCACATTCCCTACTATTGCATCATCGAAATTTGTAGCCATCGCGTTAGGGGCACAACATGCAACGAAACGAATACCGGAAGATAAATTAGTAGAGATCATTGGAAAGGTTTCTTATCCCATACTATTATTGGGAGGTAAAGAGGATACCGCTTTGGGGGAGCGCTTAGTAAAAAAATTTCCGGATAGAAAAGATATAATCAACACAGCCGGACAATTCTCTTTAAATCAATCGGCGTCGTTGATACAACAATGTTATTATATTATTACACCGGATACCGGTTTAATGCATATTGCTGCTGCTTTCCAAAAGCGAATAGTTGCCGTTTGGGGCAATACTATTCCCGGATTTGGGATGGAACCATATTTAACCGAGCATGAAAATTGGGAAGTTAAAAATTTATATTGTCGACCTTGTTCTAAAATAGGATTTAGTAAATGCCCTAAAGGTCATTTCCGATGTATGGTGGAGCAAGAAGTTAGAGAAAAAGATTTAGTATAAGGAATACGATTTATTCCTTATACTATAACTCATTACTCTTCAAATTCTAATCAGAAATAAAAAGTTAAAATATTCTCTTTAGTTATAGGTTCAGTCGATTTAATCTAAAGAATTAAAATCGATACATCGCCGAAAGTAATACGGATGTATTGTTTAAGCCAAATTTCCAACCGGATAAATTATATTTTATTGTACTTTCTTTTAGTTGTCCATTAATGCTGTTAAATCTTGTTTCTATTTCATCACCCTTTATATAAGATATATTAGGTAAAATTTCTGCACCAAGAATAAAATTGGAAGAAAGTTTATAATTTAAACCTAGTATAAAGTCAATTCCATATTGAAATTGATTTCGATCTATAGAATACTTAGAATAATCATTTAACCCTTTACTATCAGATTTATACTAAGTATAATTAAAAAACAATCCCATTCCATACCGAAGTTCTACTTTTTCTACCAAGGCTTTACGATATTCTTTTCCGAATCCCAGCAAAACACCATAGTTTTCTACATTTTGATATAAAGAATCTTTTTCTTTATTCAACTGATCGCCAAGTAAAGCTAATGTTGAAAATCGCCATAAAGTTTTTTGATTCCCAACTCTATACGTCAATCCAAATCTATCTAAGCTAGAGAATACAAGCCCTATTTCCTTTTGTTTAATTTTTTCTTGAGCCATTAAAAGTGAAGGGAGTAGTAATGACAAAATAATTAATACCTTTTTCATACGAATAACGATTTTAAAATTTACATAATGGTTTGAATGATCCTTTTAATTTAATGTAGAATAAAAAGACTATTAGAGCTCTTAAAAGTCGTTCTTAAGAATTTCCTACCAATTAAAATATGATGATTGTAGTAGGTTGACAAAGAGTATGCCAGAATTTAAAAATGAATTAATCTACTCCCTAGTCCTACTTTAAATTTTTATATTTAGAAAAAATCTGTTTAATCCAAATAAATTGAATGAGTTTAATAAACGAGATAGGATATGAAAATTATATATACCTGATCTATACTACTTCTTTATATATAAATTTAGTCCAGTTTCTCTTTGCAGATTGTAGTAGAAATAATAAAAGCGAATATTTCAAACGGTTTATCACTTTTTACTTCTTATATAGAAAATCATTTGATACCTAATATATTTCTTTGCTACCTATTTCCATAAAGTTCCTTGAGATAAAAGGAATAGAATACCTTCACATTAACTATGAATTCAACATTAAAACAACTTTATTCACCCCTATTTATTTAAACAAAAAAGCCCCGCTATTCATCGAGGCTTTTGCTGTATTTTATCTTTCTAACAAATACTTTTTTAAAAGTTGAAAGTCGGCTGTCATTGGAATGGCAACCTTTTCCTTCTTTGCCACTTCTTTTAAACGTTCGGGAATCTCTACTTCTTTTCCAATCACTTCGTTAACTACTTCTATGAATTTGGCTGGATGAGCTGTAGCTAAGAAAATGCCGGTAGCATCCATTGCGCTATCCTGTAAATAATCTTTTAAACCTAAATATCCTACCGCTCCGTGTGGATCCATCACATATCCGGTTCGTGTATATACATCTTTTAATGCAG
The DNA here is from genome assembly GCA_025455005.1 of Cytophagaceae bacterium. Classification (GTDB taxonomy): domain Bacteria; phylum Bacteroidota; class Bacteroidia; order Cytophagales; family Cytophagaceae; genus JALONH01. The sequence continues at coordinate 39,965 of JALONH010000020.1, read as the reverse complement.
CAGCTGTAGTAGCGTCATCATAGGCTTTACCCACCACATCGTTTTTCAATGCAGTCCAATCGTTACCATATAATTCTATCATACGTTGGAAATTACTTGGATTCCCGACGTCCATTGCATTACTTATGGTTTGTACTGACGGTCTCGGTTCAAATAATCCTGTATACAGATATTGAGGAATTACATCATTCGCATTGGTTGTAGCAACAAATTTAGCAACCGGTAATCCCATTCGTTTAGCAATCAATCCACCGCAAAGATTTCCAAAATTGCCACTTGGCACTGAAAACACCACCGGTTTCCCTAATTTTTTTACTTGTGCATAGGCATAGAAATAATAAAACGACTGAGGAATTAAGCGACTTATATTAATAGAATTTGCAGATGACAAATTGATTTTACCGGTTAATTCTTTATCAAGGAATGCTTCTTTCACCATACGTTGACAATCGTCAAACACACCGTCTACTTCGAGCGCTACAATATTATTCCCTAATGTGGTCAATTGTTTTTCTTGCAAATCACTCACTTTACCACTAGGGTATAATATCACCACATCTATACCCGGTGCATTTAAAAACCCTTGTGCTACTGCTGATCCCGTATCTCCTGAGGTAGCAACTAATATCGTAATTCGTTTGTTTTCCTTACGAAGAAAGTAGGCCATCAAACGTGACATAAAACGCGCTCCAAAATCTTTGAAGGCCAAGGAAGGTCCATGAAACAATTCTAATACATGAATATTCTCTTCTACTTGAACGACCGGCGCGTCGAAATTGACAACATCTTCAATAATTATTTTCAAATCAGCATCCGGAACATCTTCTCCAATCAATGCTTTGGAAACCTGAAAGGCAATTTCCTGAAACGATAAGGTATCCATCGTTTCAAAAAAGGATTTCGGTAAAGTGGGAATGGACTCCGGCATATATAATCCGTTATCATCCGGTAAACCTTTAAATACAGCTTCTTTTAAATCAACTTCCGGAACGGATCGTTTGGTACTAAATAATTTCATTACGGTTATCAGTTTCAATATATCAATCTTAAACCTTATAGGTTTTGACGACACACTTTATTTTATTTAATTTTTAATTAATTACTATTTCTTGTACCGTGGTTCGTGTCTTCACGAACCAGAAAGTATAGTTGCGGATTACAAATCCGATGTATCCGACTTCGACGTTACAAATATCAAAGAGCTTTTTTTGTTGTAGTTCGTGAGGACACGAATAATGACATTATCCTATCACTTTAGGACCTTCCGGATTGATGGGTGATACAAACACATCACTTTCTATACTATATTTCGCAAAGGCTGCTGACATCGCCTGACCTATTACTGTAGCTTTTTCCATGGAAGTACTTAATGCAAATACAGACGGACCGGAACCGGAGATAGAGCCACCTAACGCTCCGGCATCCATTGCGGCTTGTTTTACTTCATCGAAGCCAGGAATCAACACCGATCGGACCGGTTCTATAATTACATCTTGTAAAGAACGTCCAATTAAGGCTGTATCCTCTAGTAACAAACCGGCTACCAAACCTCCAACGTTTCCCCATTGCTTTACTGCATCATTCAATTCAACTTGCTTGCGTAAAATATTTCGAGCATCTTTAGTTTGTACTTCCACATGTGGGTGTACGATGGTGGCATATAAGTTTTTAGGTACCGGTAACTTTATTACATCTAAAGGATCGTAACTTCTAACTAGAACAAAACCGCCAAGTAAACAAGGGGCAACGTTATCTGCATGGGCAGAACCACATGCTATTCGTTCGCCTTCCATTGCAAATGGAAGTAAATCCATTACCGACATAGGTTTATCCAACAATTCGTTGATAGCGAAAACACCGGCGACGGTAGACGCCGCACTGGAACCTAATCCGGAACCTAAAGGCATTTTCTTTATCAAATCAATTTCAACACCTTGGTGTATACCTAGTTTTTCTAAATAATTTAGAATTGATATACTAACCGTATTACGTTCAGCTTCACGAGGCAATCGTCCATTATCTCCTTGTATGGAATGGATGCGAACACCCGGCGTATCAGACAAGGTCACGATAACTTCATCTCCTGGTTCTTGCACAGCAAAGCCTAGGACATCAAATCCGCAAGCTACATTAGCAACAGTTGCCGGAGCAAATACTTTAATACGTTTAGCCATTCGATGGTCCCTTAACCTTTCAAATAATTACTGATTCGTAAAATATCGGCAAACACACCAGCCGCAGTAACTTCTGCTCCTGCTCCCGGACCCTTGATTACGAGGGGACGATCCTTATATCGCTCTGTTGTATACGATATCATGTTATCGCTACCGGATAAACTATAAAAGGGATGCGCCGCATCGACAGATAATAGCGATACCGTTGCTTTGCCGTTTTCCAACTTAGCTATAAAGCGTAAAACTTTATTAGCTTTATCCGCTTCTGCTCTTCGCTGAGCAAAAACTTCATTATTTTTTTCTAATTGTAAAAAGAATTCTTCTACCGTTTTGGCTTTTAAACAAGGCGCTGGTAAAATATTTTCAATAACAACATCTTCCATTTCTAAATTAAAGCCGGCTTCTCTAGACAAAATCAAAATTTTACGGGCCACATCTTTACCATTTAAATCATCCCGCGGATCCGGCTCTGTATATCCTTTTTCTTTCGCTTCTTTTACAACATCAGAAAATTTCTTGTCGCCTTTAAACGTATTAAAAATATAGGATAAGGTACCGGATAAAATGCCTTCTATTCGAATAATTTTATCACCTGAATCTTTCAAATCATTTAACGTACTGATAACCGGAAGGCCGGCCCCAACATTTGTTTCGTATAAAAATTTCACACGACGCTTGAACGCGGTTTCTTGTAATTTTTTATATTCTTTATATAAGCCGGAGTTTGCTAATTTATTAGGAGTAACCACTGATATAGAGGCATCCAAAATTGAATGATAATGAATTACCACATCCTTATGAGACGTATTATCAACGAAAATCGTATTGGGCAAATTCAACTCAATCATTTTTTGTACAAATGATTTCATATCTGCTTTTTCCCCATTCTCCACTTTATCTTTCCATGTAGTCAAGGCAATACCGTTGGGTTGAATTAACATCTTTCTGGAATTAGCTAACCCTACAATATTTATTTTAATATTCTTTTCTTTTAACAAATAGGCCGCCTGTTTTTGTATTTGTTTAATAAGCGTACTTCCAATCAAGCCAACTCCTACAATGAAAACATTCATGTCCTTCGTATCACTAATAAAGAAGGATTCATGAATAATATTTAAGGCTTTCGTTAAATCGGCCTTAGGGATTACAACGGATAAATTTATTTCGGATGAACCTTGAGCTATAGCAACAACATTAATTCCATTTTTACCTAGTGCTCCAAATAATTTACCGGAGATGCCCGGTGTGTTGCGCATGTTATCACCTACAATAGCCACTATTGCTAAATCGTGTTTTTCTACTAACTTATCGATTTTGCTTTGTTGAATTTCATAGGTAAACTCTTCTTCGACCGCTATTCGTGCTCTATTGGTATCCTTAGAATCAATTACAAAACAAATAGAATGTTCAGAAGACGCCTGTGTAATTAAAACAACATTAACCTGATGACGAGCTAATGCTCCAAACAAACGACCGGATACACCCGGTACTCCTACCATCCCAGATCCGGTTAAGTTTAGTAACGAAATATTTTCAATAGAAGTAACACCTTTTACTAAGTAATTAGAGTTCTTCGTTTTTTCAGAAATTAATGTTCCAACAAATTCCGGATTGAACGTATTTTTTATCCATATAGGAATACGTTTTTTAAATGCAGGTTGTAAGGTAGGGGGATAAATTACTTTTGCTCCAAAATGAGACAGTTCCATCATCTCAACATAGGACACTTCTTCTAAGGTGAACGCGCTTTTTACTTTACGTGGATCTGCTGTCATCACCCCGTCCACATCAGTCCAGATTTCAATCGCGTCTGTATCAACGGCCGCACCAAAGATGGAGGCTGTATAATCTGATCCGCCACGGCCTAATGTTGTCGTTTCATTTTTATCCGTTGAAGCAATAAATCCGGTAACAACAATACTATGTTTAGAGTCTTTGATATATTCCTTAATCAGTTTATCTGTTTTTCGAAAATCAACCCGTGCATTACCAAAATTAGCATCTGTTTTAATTACATCCCGTGCATCTAAAAATTCAACCGGGATTCCTTCTTGTTTAACATATTCCGCAACTAGATAACAAGATAAACGTTCTCCAAAGCTTAACAATAAATCGTTCGTACGGGGCGACAATTCTTTCAATAAATAAATACCATGTAATAAATCTTGCAATTCATTTATCAAGACCTTTACTTGTGCTACCGCTTTACTTTGTGCTTTAACATCCAATAATATCTTAGCAGCTTGTACATGTTTCTGTTCTACCGTTTTTAAAACTTGAGTATACGAAATATCCGTTGTAGATGCTTTTTGTCCTAATTCTACCAAGGTGTTAGTAACACCAGACATGGCAGAGCATACGACAACAAACTTTTGTTTCTTTTTGTGTAATCCACTTAAAATGGCTGCCACTTGTTTGATACTGTCTACAGAACCAACAGAGGTACCACCGAATTTTAAAACTTTCATAGGTATAATAAACTCCAGTATTAAATTAAAAATACCTGCAAAAATACAGTTTTCAGATGGTTTTTACGCATGTATGGCCCTAAAAAAAATAAAGTCACCCACTTACAACCTACTAACTATCAATTAACTACTAATAACTAAGGGTAAAACTTCACATTTGCCCAGCAGCCCATTTCAAGTAAAGTTTACTTTTTGCCAATTTAAAATACATTTCGGACAATTTAATTTCAGCCGACAATACCGCTTGGTCCCGTTGATTTACTATAAATAAAGAAGACTCCCCACTATCAAAACGGTCTTGTTCTCCATCACTTAATATACGAACTTGTTGAACTAACATTTGTTGCATTCTTAGTTGTTCACTATAAACCAGCGCTTCATTATAATAGCCTTTTAATTGATTCTCTACTTCCCTTTGTTGTTGTGTTAATTGAAATTCGGCTTGACCTACTTTTACACCCATGAGTTGGTATTTGCCGGTTTCTGTCCGCATACGTAAGGGTACTACCAAGTTTAATCCCATTTTATGATTATTCGGAATATAGCCCGGGTTAAAGATATCATCCCCTATAAAAAATCCTTTTTGAATAATGTTGTAGGAAACATCTAATTTAGGTCTAAGTTTATCCATGGACAATCGATAATCCGCTTGCAAGGTTTGCAGTTTGATTCTATTTTTTACAATATCCGGATGGTTCTGTTGTGCAAAAGATAAAAGTTGTTGAATACTATCCCGGAAAGACCCGTCCATTCGAGTAAAACTCATAATATCAGGTTGTATTGAATCATTGATAACTAAGGGTTGTTGGAGGTCATCCCATAAATAGGTAGAAGTTTCTAACATGGCATTCGCATATTCCAGCCAAGACTGACGAAATTGTATAAACATATTTTGTACTTGTACTTGGGCCTCGATGGAGTCGATGGCGGCTAAATCACCTAAACGTACTCGTTCATTAATGCCTTCAGCCCGTTCTAATGCAAGTAAGTAAGCGCGCTCGAACGCTTTCCATTTTTGATAACTAAAACACCATTGATAATAGGAAGTCATGGCCTCGAGCATGATTTTGTTAATTTGTTTAACCTTTTCTGCTTCCGCGTAGGTTTGCATTAACTCCGCTTGTTTAATAGCCGTTCTGCGTTGATCTGTAAATAATCCTTGTCCTAAAGGTATATAAACACCTAAAGAACTCAACCCTTCTTTAGGTGTAAAATTTTCACCATTCAAATTAACACCACTATTATTTTCATAACCGGCGACTACTTTAGCAAAATAAACCGGAACATGAATTTCATTATCCCACACTCTAAAATAGTTTGTTCCGCCTAATAATTTATCATAATATTTCATCCGGAACACCGGATCCATAGCTCCTTTTGCTATTCGTAACTCCATACGCGCGGCCTCTGTCAACAGGTTGGCTTGCTGTACGAGTGGATGAAATAAAGACACCTGGTGGTAATACTGTTCTGCCGTCAGCAACTTTGTAGTGTCGTATTGTGCCTCCGAAAACCAAGACACTCCAAGCAAGAGTAGGAAAGCTATACAACGGATCATTTAGATGTACCTTTCTTTTTCTTGTCGTAAATATTATCCTCATGAAGGTCGATGGATTCTGATCCTTTATAATCCGGAGGGAAACCATTCAGTTGACGCCATAATTCATACCAAATAGGTACATCATTCATCATTGCCCAACCGTAAACACCCGATCCTATTTGTACTTCCGGCCATGGATGATCAAATTCATCAGGAACCACTAATACTCGATATAAGCCTTTGGTATCTATTTTATCGATCACGGCTACTTGACCACCAAATGTACCAAACGAAACATCCGGCCAACCGGAAAACACCAATGCCGGCCATCCATCAAATTGAAGCCGAACATGTCGTCCAACACTGATTAATGGCATATCCATTGGTTTTATATACAATTCTACTGCCTTATGAATATTCTTTGATAAAATAGTTGCTATTGCATCCCCTTCTTTTATGGTTTCACCGATACCGGCTACTAAAGTTTTAACTACAAAACCCGACTGCGGAGCTACAATATGATAATAACTATTTCTAATTTGAACATTCGCATACTCCGAATTCATTTTAGAAATTTCGGCTTGTGCTTCATAATAATAAGACAAGGTTGCATTCAAATCTGACGATGCCTTAGCAATCTTATCATCATATTCAGCGCGAATACTGTTTAACTCAATTCGAGCATTTAAATATTCATTTTTCGTTAAGGCTAATTTATTGGATTGTGACGTATATTTTGACTCTGTTTCTTGCAGCTTCAATTTTCTACTTTCTACTTCTACATCTGATTTTAACCCTTTCTTATTCAACTCTACATCTCTCTGATAGCGTGTTTTAGCTACTTCTAAATCAATACGAGCTGCTTCTAAATCAGCGCTATCAATGGATACTTTATTGCGTGCTTGAAGAATCTTATTTTGTGCCTTTTGTAAACTTACCTCTTTACCGGATTGTAACGCTTGAACTTGTTGTTGTAATGCCTCTGACTTTTGTTTTACCGATTGTAAGGAGGACTTTTTAGACTGTATCTGATCGACCATACGATCTAACAAGTTGGGATCAAAGAATTTTTCTTTGATCTCGGATAAACTTACTAATGTATCCCCTTGATGAACAAATTGTCCTTCCCGTACATACCAATTCTCGATTCTACCGGCAATGGTAGCGTGTATTTGTTGTGGTCGTTCTTCCGGATAAAATGTAGTAACCGTTCCACTGGAGCGAATATTCTGTGTCCAGGGTAAGAACAAACACAACACTAAAACCATAAATACCCCCCCTAATACACGAGCAAAAGTACGTGTACTGCCGGGAGTATGAATAAGACGTTGAGATGCAAATCGGTCTTTATGTTCTGAAGTAGCCATAAATATTATTTAATAGAGGCTTGATATTGTTCGTATGAGTCAAATTGTTTTAGCTTACCGCTGTTCATATGAAGGATACCATCGGCTCTTGATAAAACTTCCGGATGATCGCTTACCATGATTAATGTAGAAGGAGTTAAGGGGCTAAATAGAAGTTCTAATAAACGTTCTTTATCATCCGTTTTCATACCTTCAATGAAATCTTCAATAAGAAGTAGTGCGGGTGTAGAAGCTATACTTCGAGCAAGAATTAAACGATGTACAATCACATCGGAAATTCCATGCATAGTACGGAGCAGTATAGTATCTAATCCATGTGGCTGTTTTAATACGTAATCTGTCAAACCCACTGCTTCCAATGCTTTTTGAACTTGCTCAATAGGTATATCTTTACGCCCCATGGTGATATTATCTAATATTGAACTTTCAAAAATATCTTCTTGACTGATATTGTCTCCTATGTGTTTGATTAAACTGGTATGGTTGTAATTTTTTAATGATATTCCATTGTAAGCAATCACGCCCTGGTAATCCGACAAATAGCCCAACATGACGTTTAGTAGAGTAGTTTTCCCGGAATTATTAAAACCTGTGATAACATATTTTTTACCGGGAGCCATCTCAAAAGACACATTTTTTAAAGAGAAACGATCACTGTTTGGATATTTATAATTCAGTTGCTGAACTTTTACTGACACACCGGATCCTACGCTTATCAATTGGTCAGCGTTGATTCCCCTTGAATATTCAATAGGCAAGTCTGTAATTTGACCAAGTTTTTCTGCACTGGTTAACATATCGTATACCATATCCAACTGAGAAATTATTTTCTCAACAGCATTTAACAGTAAAATGATAATGATTTCCGAAGCTACAAATTGCCCTAAGTTAATACTCTGGCTAATCAACAAATAAGATCCTAAAATTAATAGCCCTCCCGTGATCAGTACTTTAAACGCAATGAAATACCAATATTGTGTTAACAACACCTTAAAATGTCCTTTACGAGCATGAAGATAATTGGTCACTATACTATCCGTTTTTTCTATAGGTACATTAGAATAACTAGCTAGTTTAAAGGTACTAATAGAGCGGGCTATTTCTTCTAGCCAGTGTACAACAGCGTATTTGTATTTTGATTCTTTTAACGAATATTCTAATGCTTTCGGGCCGGTCATGCGGATAAAGAACCATAATAAGAGTAATAAGACAGCACCTAACAAAAGAAACAAAGGGTGATACAACGACAATAGAACCATCCCAAAAAATATTTGTAATAAAGCTGCAGAGAAATCTATTAAAATTTTTGAAAAAGATTTTTGAAGGGAAACCACATCAAAAAATCGATTCATCATTTCCGGAGGATATCGATCTAATAAATGTTCCGATTTTATCTTTGGTAAACGGAATGCAAAATCAAAAGCTGATTTGGCAAACAAACGCATTTGTATGTATTCCACCATCCGCAATTGCATTACCTGTAGACCTCCCGATAGCAATAACCCCAATACTATAAAAAGAATTAATACAATAACAGAAGTAGAAATTTGACCACTGGATACTAGTCCAATTATACTTTGTATACCAAGTGGCAAGGACAAACTTACTAACCCGGCAATGATGGCATAGACATATAAATACCCTATCTCTTTTCTTTCTGCTACTAATAATTGAACAAAGCGTTGAAACGGCGTTTTGGGACTACTGTTTTCTTGTTCATTAGAATCCGGAGCACTGAAAATACCTTTATTGGGCATACAAGTCAGCACCAAACGTTCCTCCTTATGAATCCCTGCCGTTTCTTTAAATTGCTGTTCTGAAATTTCCTGTATACCTCCGGTATGTATTTCCCAAAAATGTTTTCCTACAACATCTTGTTGAATGATCGTCGTAACCATCTCTCCATTTCGATCAGAAAAAACTAAAATAGGGAATTCCGGAGCTCGCATCAGCTCTTCTAATTCGGTATCCGTAACATAGTTTCGAAGGTATAAGATTCCGGCTTCTCTACCAGATAAAATGACATCATCTGCTAAGGTATCAATAGTAGGATGAGCATGAACGGCATATGACTTTACTGCTTTTTTTAACGATACCAAGTTGTACTCTTGATTCGTACTACGTAAAATCTGCTCGTGAATTTGTTGTATAAAATTTGAATACATACGTCTACAATACATTTATAATAAAGCACGCACCATCTGTTCCAAATAACGAATTACATAAGCGTACTGGTTTTCACCACTTGGGTAATTCGTTAGGGAAGGCAGATGCCGTACGAAATACAATTGGTCTCGTGAAGTTTCTAAAATCGTTGTCGCCAATGCATTTGGGAAAGGGTAAGTAGGATTACACTCCATAATCACATGCGCAATCCGATGGCACAAGGTTTTATATTCTGTAAACATTCCTTCGTTGTTCAATTCATCGACTATTCGTGTAAGATATACTTTACTTGCTTCTGCTACAACTATTCGATGCAACGCTGCTTCATCTATTCCTGTTCCGGGAATATCGTCTGCTAAGGTAGCAACTAATCGGATGATATTGTTTAACTTCTCCTTTGGCTCTAAAACGTTTTTATTTTCATAATCTATTCGAAACCTTAACCATGCCCAATATCGACAGATAAGGTAAGTTAATAAATGATGTTTGTTATCAAAATATCTATAAATAGAGGCCTCAGTTGATTTTATGTGTTCTGCTAACTTTTTGAAAGTAAAGCCTTCAATACCATAATCATCAATCATGCGTATACTCTCCCTTACCATAAGCCTTCCTAACTCTGTTTCGTTCGGATCACGGAGGTATAAACTTGGATGTAGTTTTAAACTGAGATTACTAAATGTCATGAAAATCAACAACTAAACTCAAATATAATAGTATTACTATTATAAACAATATACATACTATCAAATGTTCAGGAAAAAGGTAAAAAAAAGGGAGAAGAAACATAATGGTAACTTCTTTCCGCTCAGCTACTTGAACTATTAAAATTTTTCTTGTGTTTTTGGTACAAATCGAATTTTACTGTATGTTTGCATCCTAATTTAAAGGAAATGTCAGATTCTAACACCTTCGCTCGGCCTGTCGAGGTATCTCCCGGTACCCCGGTTAGATCTTTTTCTACAACGTATAGTCCTAGGCCCTAGGCCGTCACTATACCGGATAGGCCTATGGGGCCATCGTTTCCTAAACACCAACTCTCAACATTTTATTAAGCCATTGTTTAACCCTTGACTAAAGATTTAGTCATATCTTACAACATTACTGAAATGACCGACACGAATGTGTATGATATAAAAGTTCAAGTAGCCGGCCCGGAGCATAAACATTTAGCAGATGCTATTGTAGACGAAATGGCTGAAAGTGCTAAGGCAAGAGGAACCGGTATTGCAAAACGTAGCCCGGATTACATTCGTCAAAAAATGGATGAAGGGAAGGCTATCATTGCCATTACCAAAGAAGGAACCTTTGCGGGCTTTTGTTACATCGAAGCTTGGGCTCACGGAAAATATGTAGCGAACTCCGGTTTAATTGTCTCCCCGGAGTTTAGAAAGTACGGCCTAGCGACCAAAATAAAGAAAAAAGCATTCGAACTAAGTCGCAAGAAATTTCCGGATGCAAAATTATTCGGACTAACTACGAGTGCCGCAGTAATGAAAATTAACTCAGAGTTGGGCTACCGTCCCGTGCATTATACAGAGTTAACCGATGATGAAGAATTTTGGAAGGGATGTTCATCCTGCGTGAATTATGAAATATTAATGAGTAAAGAACGCAAGATGTGTATGTGTACCGCAATGTTGTATGATCCGGAAGAAATTAAATCAAAAAAATGGGACTTTATCAAAGAGTCCGTTCTATGGGAACGCTGGCAACGATTAAAAAACTTTAAATTATTAAAAGCTTTCTCTAAGGGAAGCAATAAGTTATTAAACATTCTAGGCATTGCCTAATTCTACGATTATGAAAAAGAAAGTTGTATTAGCATTCAGTGGTGGTTTAGATACTACCTATTGTGCGAAATACTTATCCGAAGATCTGGGATATGAACTGCATACCGCTATTGTAAATACCGGCGGCTTTTCTACTGAAGATTTAAAAGACATCGAGAAAAAAGCCTATGAATTAGGTGTTACGTCTCATGCTACGTTAGACTTGATAGACAAATATTATGAAGAATGTGTTCGCTTCATGGTGTATGGTAATATTTTACGAAATAATACCTACCCCTTGTCTGTCTCTGCGGAACGCGTATTCCAAGCGATAGCCATTGCAGACCATGCTAAAAAACTAGGAGTAAATGCAGTAGCTCACGGATCCACAGGTGCCGGGAACGATCAAGTACGTTTTGATATGGTATTTACTATATTAAATCCGGAAGTAGAAATTATTACTCCTATTCGCGATATGAAACTTTCTCGCGAAGAAGAAATAGAATATTTAAAGAAAAAAGGCGTTGTACGCGATTGGACAAAAGCTGCGTATTCAATTAACGTGGGTATTTGGGGTACTTCCGTTGGTGGAAAAGAAACGTTAACGTCTGATAAATATTTACCTGAATCCGCCTTCCCTACTCAAGTTACCAAAACAGGTGAAGAGGAAGTAGAATTAGAATTTGTAAAAGGTCAACTGGTAGGCCTCAATGGGAAACGAATGAAACCAACAGACGCCATAATCGAGCTTCAAAAAATAGCGGCTCCTTATGGCATAGGCCGTGACATACACGTGGGTGATACCATCATAGGTATCAAAGGTCGTGTTGGTTTTGAAGCAGCCGCTCCAATGGTTATTATTAAAGCGCACCATACATTAGAAAAGCATACCCTTACTAAATGGCAAATGTATTGGAAAGACCAATTGGCTACTTGGTATGGAGCCTTTATACATGAAGGACAATTTTTAGAACCGGTGATGCGTAACCTCGAAAAATTCTTGGAAGATACGCAAGCTACTGTTTCCGGGAAAGTAAACGTTTATTTGGCACCGTATAGGTTTCATATTGTAGGTATAACCTCTCCACATGATCTAATGTCATCTAAATTTGGAAAATATGGCGAAGAAAATAATGCTTGGACAGGTGACGACGTGAAAGGATTCTCTAAAATCTTTGGAAATCAAACGATGATTTTTCATCGAGTGAACGAAGATCTTAACTAACTAAAACGATTTATACTATAACATCCCTTCACGTAAAGCCTTGTTTTAAGGCTTTACGTGTTTTATTCGAGATATGAACACATTCATTAAAGTAGGTATCGTAGGCGGTGCAGGTTACACCGGTGGCGAATTATTACGCATTCTAATCAACCATCCGCAAGTACAGATTCAATTTGTACACAGTAATAGTAATGCAGGCAATCCAATACATAAAGTACATACGGATTTACTTGGCATGTCAGACCTTCATTTCACACAAGAACTACAATCGGATATTGATGTACTTTTCCTTTGTGTAGGACACGGAGACGCTGTTAAATTTTTGGATCAAAACCCAATTGCGGATCATATCAAACTTATCGATTTAAGTCAAGACTTTCGCTTATCAAAAGAAGGCAACAACTTCGTGTACGGCTTACCGGAACTTCAAAAAGATAAAATTCAATCTGCTAAAAATATAGCAAACCCGGGCTGTTTTGCGACTGCCATTCAGTTAGGTCTTCTCCCTTTAGTAGCAAACCAACAAGTAACACAAGACATTCATATCTCAGCCATCACCGGTTCTACCGGTGCCGGTCAATCCCTGTCGACTACATCACACTTTAGTTGGAGAAACAACAACCTATCGGTATATAAAGCCTTTACGCACCAACACTTGAAAGAGATTCGTCAAAGCTTATCCGCGTTACAAACGAATATGGACAAAGGCATTCACTTTATTCCTTATCGAGGTGATTTCACTCGTGGTATTATGGCTACGTTGTATACACCTTGTGACTGGTCTATTGAAGAAGCCAAAGAGAAGTATACCAGATATTATGCTGAACACCCATTCACTTTTGTTTCAGACGACAATATCGACTTGAAACAAGTGGTGAATACCAACAACTGTTTCCTTTACCTTGAAAAACACGGAAACCAGTTGATGATTATAAGTATTATCGATAACTTATTGAAAGGTGCTAGTGGCCAAGCCGTTCAAAATATGAACTTATTGTTCGGTTTACCGGAAACAATAGGACTTCGATTAAAAGCAGCAAACTTCTAAAAATTTACACTTCAGACAAAAAACATTTATACATATGAAATTATTTGATGTTTATCCTTTAATTCCAATCGAACCAGTAAAAGCAGAAGGTTCGAATTTATGGGATGCACAAGGAAATCAATACCTAGACTTATATGGTGGACATGCGGTTATCTCCATTGGACACACGCATCCATATTATGTACAAAAAATTACAGACCAATTGAATAAAATCGGATTTTATTCCAACTCGGTTATTATTTCTCTCCAACAAGAATTAGCTGACAAACTCGGAGTATTAAGTGGACATCCGGATTATCAATTATTTCTATGTAATTCTGGTGCTGAAGCCAATGAAAACGCATTAAAACTTGCCTCTTTTCATAATGGAAAGAAAAAAGTAATAGCGTTCAAAAAAGGTTTCCACGGTCGTACTTCGTTAGCCGTTGCAGCTACAGATAACCCAAGCATCGTAGCACCGGTTAATGAAACGCCTAATATTATTTTCTTACCTTGGAATGACGAGTTGGCTTTAGAGTCGGCGTTTAACCTTCACGGTCATGAAATTTCATCGGTAATTATAGAAGGTATTCAAGGCGTTGGCGGTATTCACGAAGCTTCTGTATCGATGTTACAAAAGATACGAGCGTTATGCGATCAATACAATGCCCTATATATTGCTGACTCCGTTCAATGTGGTTATGGACGAAGTGGTCATTTCTACGCACACGATTACGCTGGTGTTTTTGCTGACATTTATACTATGGCTAAAGGTATGGGTAACGGTTTTCCTATAGGTGCTATTTCGATTGCACCTCATATCCAACCAAAACATGGTTTGTTAGGAACTACATTTGGGGGCAATCATTTAGCTTGTGCGGCAGCTATTGCAGTACTGGATGTAATCAAACAAGAGAACTTGATGGAACATGCTAAAACAATCGGTAACTATGTTATTGAAAAAGTAAAAGCCATCCCGGGTGTTCGTGAAGTTCGTGGACGTGGTTTAATGATTGGTGTTGAATTAGAAATCCCATGTGGCGATGTACGTAATGCTTTATTGAAAGAATACCGTATGTTCACGGGTTCTGCTTCTGATAAATATACTATCCGTTTATTACCAGCATTAAATGTGAAGAAAGAAGATGCGGATGCGTTTATTGAAGCGCTTGGTAAGACGGTGGCAAGTATGAAAGTTCAAAACTAAGGAGTTTAAAAGCTCAAAGCCTAAAGCTTAATGCACTGTATCTTAAAATCAACCAGCTATGCAAGATTACAGAAATTTAAAAGTTTGGGAGAAAAGCCATTTATTAACTTTAAGTATTTATCAGTTAACAAATGAATTTCCCAGACATGAGTTATATGGAATAACTAACTAAATCAGAAGAGCAAGTAGCTCTGTACCGGCGAATCTGGCAGAAGGATCTTCAAAATCTACTGACAGACACAGATTAAAATACTTACAGATTGCTTTAGGCTCTCTTAATGAACTTGAATATTTTATCTTATTAAGTAAAGATTTAAAATATATAAATCTAGACTTATTTGATGAAATTACTAATCGAATAAATGAAGTTAAAAGGATGCTTTTAGCATTTATATCAAAACTAAAAACAACGAAATATCAGCCTTAAGCCCTAAGCTTACAGCCTTAAGCCTATGAAAAATTTCATCTCCGTAAAAGACGTTACCGACATTCCTGCGTTAGTGAAAGAAGCTTTGGAATTAAAAAAGAATCCTTTTGCTCATAAGAAATTAGGTGAAAACAAAACAATTGGTTTAATTTTCTTAAACCCAAGTTTACGTACACGTATCAGTACGCAGAAAGCAGCCAAAAACCTAGGAATGGACGTCATCGTGATGAACATGGATAAAGAGGGTTGGGCATTGGAAACGCAAGACGGTGTAATCATGAACCATAATACCGTAGAGCACATCCGAGAAGCTGCGGCTGTCATGGGTGAATATTGTGATATCATAGGCGTACGTTCTTTCCCACGTTTAGTAGATAAAGAAGAAGATTATTCAGAAGACTTCTTTAAGAAGTTTATGAAGTTTGCCGGGGTTCCGGTAGTATCACTAGAGAGTGCTACTTTGCATCCCTTACAATCGTTAGCGGATTGTATTACCATTGAAGAAACAAAAACGAAAACGAAACCTAAAGTAGTGTTAACTTGGGCGCCACACATTAAATCATTACCACAAGCAGTGGCCAACTCTTTTGCAGAATGGATGGTTCAAAGCGATGTAGAATTTGTCATAACACATCCCGAAGGGTATAATCTGGCTAAAGAATTTACGGGCAACGCTCGAATCGAATATAATCAAGATAAAGCATTGGAAGGTGCCGATTATGTTTATGTGAAAAACTGGTCGTCCTATGAAGATTATGGTAAAGTACATTCTATGGATTCTCATTGGATGATGACCAACGAAAAGTTGAAATTAACAAACAACGCAAAAGTGATGCACTGTTTACCCGTACGTCGTGGAATCGAATTAGCAGATGAGATTTTAGATGGGCCTAACTCCCTAGTTATCCATGAAGCCGGCAATAGAGTATGGAGTGCTCAAGTTGTGTTGAAACGTATATTAGAAAATTTAGAAAAATAATGGAATCTATCTACATCATTAAAGTTGGAGGTAACATCATTGATAATCCGGCAGCACTGGATAGCTTCTTAGCACAATTTGCTTCTTTAAAAGGAAACAAAGTATTAATACATGGAGGAGGCAAAGTCGCTACAGAGATTAGCAAAGGACTTGGCATCGAAGCACAGATGATAGAAGGTCGTAGAATTACAGATGCCGAAACTTTAAAGATTGTTACTATGGTCTATGGTGGACTCATTAATAAATCCATTGTAGCGAAACTTCAAGCAAATGGAGCGGATGCGATCGGTTTAACCGGTGCAGATGCCAATATTATGTTATCCGATAAACGTCCCATTAAAAATGGTATCGACTACGGTTTTGTGGGTGATGTAAAAAAAGTATCTGCAGGACCACTTTCTATTTTGATAAAACAAGGTATAACCCCTGTTATTGCACCACTAACACATGATGGCAAAGGAAGTTTACTGAACACAAATGCCGATACCGTCGCCTCTGAAATTGCTGTTGCACTTTCTAAAGACTTCCAAACGCATTTAGTATATTGCTTTGAATTGAAGGGGGTTTTAACCGACATCAATGATAAAGATTCTGTCATTTCGAACATCAATCTGAGTTATTACAATCAACTGAAAGCAGACGGTATTATCAATAAAGGCATGATTCCCAAATTAGATAATTCCTTTCATGCCATTCAGTCCGGTGTTCAACGTGTAATCATATGTCAAGCCGAGTCCTTATCTGAATTAATAAATGATAAGAAATCGATAGGTACTACACTATCTGCACAATAAACGTACTTTCGTACCCAACCTCTTATGTTACAAACATTACAAAAAGATGCTATTGCTTTATTAAAGGATTTGATTAAAACAGAATCATTCTCCAAGCAAGAGCATAACACAGCTGAAATTCTTAATACCTTTATGGTAGAGCGCGGCGTAGAAACAAAACGATTAAAAAATAACGTTTGGGCTTTCAATAAATATTTTGATCCTAATAAGCCTACCATTTTATTAAACTCCCATCACGACACAGTTAAACCCAACCCGGGGTATACGAATGACCCTTTTGAGCCTTCTGTAAAAGATGGCAAACTGTTTGGATTAGGAAGTAATGATGCTGGAGGTTGTTTAGTATCCTTGATAGCTACCTTCTTACATTTCTACAACGATCAAAACTTGAAATACAACTTTTGTATAGCAGCAACCGCTGAAGAAGAAATTTCCGGTTTCGATGGGCTAGAATTAGTTTATCCGGAATTAGGACCTATTGATTTCGCAATTGTAGGAGAGCCTACCCTTATGGATATTGCGGTAGCTGAAAAAGGCTTGATGGTTATAGATTGTATCGCACATGGTAAAGCCGGACACGCTGCACGAGAAGAAGGGGAAAATGCCATCTATATAGCATTAAAAGATATTGATTGGATTCGTAATTATAAATTCGAGAAAGTATCTCCGCACTTAGGACCTATGAAAATGTCCGTTACGATTATCAATGCCGGATACCAACACAATGTAGTTCCGGAAAAATGTACGTTTACTATAGATGTACGTATAACGGAAGAATATAAAAACGAAGAGGTTTTAAAAATTATTGACGATAATATTCAATCAGAAGTAAATCCGCGTTCCGTGCGTTTACGCCCATCGTTTATAGATCCGGATCATGCGTTAGTGCATGCGGCGATTAAACATGGTGCTAAAACATACGGTTCCCCTACTACCTCCGACCAAGCTTTGATTCCGGTACCATCCGTTAAGATGGGGCCGGGAAATTCTGCTCGTTCACACACAGCGAATGAATTCATTTGGTTAATAGAAATAGAAGAAGGTATCGAGAAATACATCAAGATACTTTCGGAAATAGTCTACTAGGATTATAAAGATTGAAACAATAAAATCAAGTAATCTTTAAATCCTTCAAATCAAGATTTTATGAAGTTATGGCAAAAAGATAAAGAAGTAAATAAAGACATCGAACGTTTTACCGTTGGTAAAGATCGGGAGATGGATTTGTTTCTTGCTCCATTTGATGTATTAGGGTCGATGGCTCACATCACCATGTTGGAAAGCATTGGGTTAATTGAAAAATCCGAGTTACCCATTTTATTAAACGCATTACGCGAAATTTACAAAGACATCGAAGCAGGTAATTTTATAATTGAAGAAGGCGTTGAAGACGTTCATTCACAAGTAGAATTAATCCTTACTCGTAAACTGGGCGACATAGGCAAGAAAATTCATAGTGGTCGTTCACGTAACGATCAAGTGTTAGTGGATTTAAAACTATTCACTCGTTCTGCGATTCGGGAAACGGTAGAAAACATCATTGCCTTATTCGAAAGTTTAGTTGAATTAAGTAATACATATCAAAAAGTATTAATCCCTGGCTACACCCATTTACAAATCGCAATGCCCTCCTCCTTTGGCTTATGGTTTGGTGCCTATGCCGAGAGTTTAGTGGATGATATGCAAATGATGTTAGCGGCTTACAACATTAGCAATAAAAACCCTCTAGGATCTGCAGCTGGTTACGGTTCTTCTTTCCCATTAAATCGTACGTTAACTACGAAGTTGTTAGGGTTTGAAGATTTAAACTACAACGTCGTATATGCACAAATGGGTCGTGGAAAGACAGAGAAAAACGTTTCGGCTGCAATAGCCTCTGTTGCATCCACTCTAGGTCGATTGTCGATGGATGTATGTTTATACATGAATCAAAACTTCGATTTTCTTACTTTACCGGATGAGTTAACAACAGGTTCCAGCATCATGCCGCACAAGAAAAATCCGGATGTA
Source organism: Cytophagaceae bacterium (assembly GCA_025455005.1). Classification (GTDB taxonomy): domain Bacteria; phylum Bacteroidota; class Bacteroidia; order Cytophagales; family Cytophagaceae; genus JALONH01. The sequence continues at coordinate 20,809 of JALONH010000020.1, read as the reverse complement.
TTTGAATTAATTCGAGCACGTTGCAATCGCTTACAAGCCTTACCAAACGAGATTAGTTTAATCATGGCAAATCTTCCGTCCGGTTATCATCGCGATATGCAATTGATTAAAGAGAACTTCATTCCGGCTTTTCAAGATATCAATGATTGTTTGCGCATCGCGAATTTCATGATTCAACATTTAAAAGTGAAAGATAATATCCTTCAAGATCCAAAGTATTTATACATCTTTAGTGTAGAAGTAGTAAACAACTTGGTACTAGAAGGCATGCCTTTCCGTGATGCATATAAAAAAGTAGGTATGGATATCGAAAATAAACAGTTCAAAGCATTGACTGAAATATATCATACCCATGAAGGTAGTATCGGTAATTTGATGAATGAGCGTTTACAAAACAATATGAAATCCGTTACTCAAGATTTCAATTTTGAAACAATAGACCAAGCCTTTCATTCATTGTTATCACGTTAATGAACGGAAAAGAATATACAGGCACCTACCAACATTATAAGGGGAACCTCTATGAAGTGGTAGGTACCGTTCGACATAGCGAAACCGAGGAAGAATTAATTTTATACTATCCACAAGCTCACCCGAACCAATGGTGGGTACGCCCCAAATCGATGTTTTTAGATGAAATCGTATTGGATGGCGTTCGACAAGCTCGTTTTAAAAAAATCAATTAACTGATAATCTGACATATAAATTTATTTTTTATCCTTTGTTTGCTTTTTTAGTTTTTGCTAAATATATTAGCATAAAGATTTACAACTATGTATCAAACCTACTATTGGAAGCAACAAATGAGTACTCCTTTTACGTTTACCAGACCCGCTGAGGATAACATTCCGGCCCCGACGGGGAAAACGTTATTGTATTATAAAGTGAATCAATACCAAGACATTCTACACGGCTTATATCCGGGAGATGTATTGGGAGTAGATCCGGTGAGTGATATCCAGCATACACAATTTGTATTGGCAAAAATGAATGGTGAATTATGTATTAAGCGAGTAGAAAAAGTAAACGATACATTTTATGTTCACCCGGAAAGAAGTGGAAGTAAGCCCATTGAAATTGTAGCTTCCATGGGTTTTATCGTAGTAGGCATCATAAAAAAAATAATTCGACATGTATAATCCGGGAATATTATGGCTATCAACACCCACGCCGAAAAATTGTGGGAAGAATCCTTCTAAAAGGTTGGAAGAAATCATTCAAAAATCCTTGTTTTGCATCGTGATACAATCAGCCACATCCGGAATTCAAGTGCACGTTTCTCTTAAAGAGAACTATGACATAATCAAAGCATGGTATCCTGCTGCACCGGAAAACGAATATACGGCACTCTTGATTGAAGAAGCGATGAAACTCTATCCGGACAAAATGTTACTCCGTATTGATTTCACGAACTTTGACAAGCTTTTGATTTTAGAATAAAAATACACGGAGCTTTGTATATTTACCCTATGATTCGATATCTAGGGTATTTTCTTTTTTATTGGCTCCTCCCCTCCTGTTATGCAGCTCCTTTCGTAGCAGAAGAAATCTATTTTGATTCACCCTGGAATCAGAGTATACTTTACTCCTCTACAACGCTACAAGTATATGATCCTCCTGAAGGACTTGGGCAATATATACTTTCGAAAGCGCCTAATACATTAGGATTTAAAAGCAATTCAGGTGGCACTTCTTCTTTGATGGACCTTAAAAAATTAGCGACACCAGACTGTATCGGTATTCAAATTGTTCGTCAAATCAATAATTCCAACACTTTAGTAAATTTCCCTATTCAACAAGTAGGGTTTATTTTTTCTGATTTTTCAATTTATTACCCCATAACATTTAAAGATTTACAAGAGGTATTGAAAAGTCGTACTTGGTATCATCCCTTGCGAAGTACAGACTCTACTTCCTTGTGGAACGCGCTTCTGAAGGGCATGTATCAAGCAGAGGACGTGTATGGTATCGATTCCAAAACCTATAAAAAAACAAACACAGCCCTTCCATCCGTAGTATTACAACAGCTCTACCAACCGAGAGTTTACACTACTGCTATAAACATTCCGCCTGCTCTTTACTTATCTAAAAAAATAAACTTAACAGCTACACAAAACCAATCATTATATCCATTATATCTTCCGGCTCGGATTTGGCAAGCCGTTATAAAAAAAGAGTTGACCCCTTTAAACAAAAGGGAATGGGCGAATCAAAATCGATCATTCTTATCCATAGTCCAAGTTAACCCCACGTTCATCCATTTAGTATATACACCAACAAACCAAGGTCTTAATCTCTCTGCTGTACAATTGGAAATAGTAGCACCTTCCGGTGATACCTATCCCATCTATTTATCTTGGAATGAGGTTCAACGTTTCTTAAGACAACAATCCTTATATCTTTATAATCCAAGCAATCAAAATGATTCCTTAGCCTTACAACGCTGGATGGAGTTACGTGATTTTTATTCAGAATCCTCTACGTTGTACCAATATAATGGGCGAATGATAGCTAACTATACTAGAGACACACAAGTGAAGGAGATAAATACAAATCAATATGATACTTTGGTTTACTTATATTATAAAGAAAGTATAGAAATAGAAAATAGTTCATCGTTAACGTTTACATCCTCTAGTGATATAAAAAATATTTACCGACAATATTATTTTTATTCCAACTCCAAAAAATTTCCAATAGATCATTTTACGGAAAACGTCTATCAATGTATTGCATCCGATCTGCTTCCGCTGTATAAAGATCCATATTTAATGGAGCCTTATGCTCGAGAGACGGCACTAATGAATGTTCATCGCCTGCGGTATCAACTAACCGGAAATAGAAAAACCGATAGTATACTCTTACATACGATTGACCTATTGGACCATCGCGCAATTGCGGAAATGGACTCTATTGAAGTATATGTTCACGTTACGGAATCTAAAGGAAAGTTGAAGTATCGCATAGAAAAGATAGGATGGGTATTACCGGCAAGTTGGCATCCACAAGACGAATCTATTCGTTGGGGGTATATGAAGTATTCCGATTGGATCCAACTGCAGGCACAATTTCCCATTATAAAAAAACAACATAAACAAATACTAAAAACACTTAAACTCCCTCCGGATAAACGAACGAGCTATTTTGAGGTTTACGAGTTAGGAGCATTTTATTAAAATGGAAAGCTAAGTAATCTTTACAATCAAATCCATTTATATTGAGTAGTAATTTTGTTTTTTTCCCAAACGGGACATAACACGTTATGTAAACCATGAAATATTTATTAATGATTCTTATTTCGTAGCTGTAGTTTCTATGACAAACAATGAAGAGAGCATATACAACATAAACAAAACAGCCCCGATAAATATCGAGGCTGTTTTGTTTGTTTAACTTTTAAACATCTTCTTATACAATTGAATGCTCTCCTCTACAATTCCCAGTGCTTCTTCCCTACCCAAAAAACCTTCCACCTTTACTTCTTTGTTTTCTAATTTTTTATAATCTTCAAAAAAACGCTGTACTTCTAATATAGTATGAGGTGGCAACTCACTAATATCATTAATGTGATTTACAGAAATGTCATCCGCTGCTACAGCTATTATTTTATCATCGGACTCTCCATTATCCACCATTCGCATAACACCTACAACCTTTGCATTTACTATACAAAAGGGAACAACCTCTACTTGACTGATCACTAAAACATCTAATGGATCTTTATCTTCACAATAAGTTCGCGGAATAAAACCATAATTAGCAGGATAATGAACAGCAGAAAACAATACACGGTCTAATCGTAACAAACCGGTTTCTTTATCTAACTCATATTTTGCTTTACTCCCTTTTGGTATTTCAATAATACTCTGAACGATTTCAGGAGCTTCTTCTCCAAAGGATACATGGTGCCAAGGATTCATATTGGATTTATTTTAATTTAGGCATTTTATAATGGTTGGCTATAATACGCTCAAACACTTGCTCTGAAACGATTCGTTTAACAAACAAGGAGAGCTTTTGCAATGGCTTACCCACTTGATACGAAACATTAGGTCGTGGTGTTGCTATTATTTTTTCTATTAACTCCCCTATCATCGCCGGATTAGAGGAATACTTAACTTCATGATGGACCATAGCTTCTACTCGATCGATTTCGTTTTTATAAACAGATCCTTCTCTTGAAGCCTTTGATACACGTCTATTGTCATTAATATTGGTGGCAAAGTCGCCGGGATCTACACAGGTAGCATACACCCCATAAGGCTTTAACTCATGACGTAACGCTTCGGTAATTCGATGCACTGCCGATTTACTTGCACTATAAATCCCTCTATAGGGTAGTCCCATATAACCTGCAATACTACTAACGTTAATGATTAATCCTGCGCCTTGCTTCCGCATGGAGGGTAAAACGGAACGTGTCGTTCGGATTACTCCATACACATTGGTATCAAAAATTTCTTGTACTTCATCTATAGTTGCATCCTCTACAGCGGACATTATTCCGATTCCGGCATTGTTTACTAACACATCGATTTTACCTTCTTTCTCTATAATCTGTTGAACAGCTTGTTGAATAGACGCTTCGTCAACTACATCTAACGCAATAATAGAAAAAGGCACGGATGTTACATATTTTTCCGGAGAACGACTAGTTCCATACACCTTAAACCCTTTTGCATGCAAATGCAAGGCTATGGCTTTACCGATACCCGAACTTCCTCCAGTAACAAGAATAACTTTAGACATAGATATTTTTTTAACGTTTGCAAGATGCAAAAAAATGGGCGCACTCGCAATCCATAAAAAAAGGCTTGCCGTAGCACAGCAAGCCTTGTTCCTACTTGAAACGTAAAATTATTTGTTATTTACTTCTTCAAATTCCACATCGGTTACATCCCCATTACCCGACGCTGCACCGGTTGCATCTGCACCTGGAGCGCCCGTAGGCTGTTGTGCCGCGTACATCTCTTGTGATGCTGCTTGCCATGCAGAATTAATCGCTGCCATCGCAGTATCTATTGCAGTTATATCTTTCGATTCATGTGCTTTTTTCAATTCTGCTAAAGCACTTTCAATCGCTGATTTATTTCCTGCAGAAAGTTTATCGCCAAACTCATTTAATTGTTTTTCTGTCTGGAATATCATCGAATCTGCCTGATTAATCTTTTCGATTCTTTCTTTTTCTTCTTTATCCTTAGATTCGTTCTCTTTTGCTTCTCTACGCATTCTTTCAATTTCATCTTGAGATAATCCAGAAGAGGCTTCAATACGAATCTTTTGTTCTTTACCTGTACCTCTGTCTTTAGCCGAAACATTCAAGATACCGTTAGCATCGATGTCAAATGTCACTTCGATTTGTGGAACACCACGGGGTGCGGGAGGTATATCACCCAAGTGGAATCGACCTATGGTTCTGTTATCTTTTGCCATTGGACGCTCTCCTTGTTGAACGTGAATTTCTACCGATGGTTGGTTATCACTTGCCGTTGAAAACACTTCCGATTTTTTAGTAGGAATAGTAGTGTTGGCTTCGATTAACTTAGTCATCACACCGCCCATTGTTTCAATACCTAATGACAATGGAATAACATCTAATAATAAAACATCTTTCACTTCACCGGTTAATACCCCACCTTGGATAGAAGCACCTACAGCTACCACTTCATCGGGATTAACACCTTTCGAAGGTTTTTTTCCAAAGAATTTTTCTACTTCTTCTTGTATTCTTGGGATACGGGTTGACCCCCCTACTAGAATTACTTCATCAATTTGAGAGATATTGATACCTGCATCTTTTATCGCTTGTTTACAAGGCTCCAGTGTACGTTTCACCAAGGAATCCGCTAACTGTTCAAATTTTGCTCTTGTCAACGATTTTACTAAGTGCTTAGGAATACCATTTACCGGCATGATATACGGCAAGTTGATTTCTGTAGTGGTAGAACTGGACAATTCTATCTTCGCTTTTTCCGCCGCTTCTTTTAAGCGTTGTAAAGCCATTGGATCTTTACGCAAATCAATTCCTTCTTCGGATTGAAATTCTGCTGCTAACCAATCGATAATAACCTGATCAAAATCATCACCACCTAAGTGAACATCACCGTTAGTCGATTTTACTTCAAATACACCATCTCCTAATTCCAAAATGGACACATCAAATGTACCACCCCCTAAGTCGAAGACAGCAACGGTCATATCTTTGCCTTTTTTATCTAATCCGTACGCTAAAGCGGCAGCGGTAGGCTCGTTGATGATACGTTTCACATCCAACCCGGCAATCTGACCGGCTTCTTTTGTTGCTTGACGCTCTGCATCGTTAAAGTAAGCCGGAACAGTAATCACAGCTTCTTTCACTTCTTGCCCTAAGAAATCTTCTGCGGTAGATTTCATTTTCTGAAGTATCATAGCAGACAATTCCTGAGGGGTATATTGACGGTCGCCTATACGAACTCGTGGGGTATCGTTCGCCCCAGATTCTACGGTATAAGTAACATACTTTTGTTCCGTCGATGTTTCAGAGAATTTTTTCCCCATGAAACGTTTGATGGATTGGATGGTATTCTTTGGGTTGGTAATCGCTTGGCGTTTGGCAGGATCCCCTACTTTACGCTCTCCGTTTTCTAAGAAAGCAACGATAGACGGTGTCGTTCTTCGACCTTCGCTGTTAGCAATTACTACCGGCTCGTTTCCTTCCATTACGGCTACGCAAGAGTTGGTAGTTCCTAAATCGATTCCTATTATTTTTCCCATACTATTTTATGATTTTAGAGTATCTGAATTTGTATTGTATTGTAGACAATCACTATGCCATGCGAGGCTTTGGCAGAAAAAAGGACAATTTGACAGAATGATTAGGATACTTTTGTGCCAAATCGGTCTAAAAAGGCATAAAAAAAGAACAGTATAGCAAAGGCAATACTGTTCTTTAATGTTATTTTCTTTCGTTACATTAAAGCTCCCAGTAGCGCGATAAGCAAGGATAAACCATAAAAACTAAGAATGATCAAGGTAAATATTCCCCAATATTTGAATACTGATTTCAACTTCCCAACACCTTTCTCTAAATCTGGAAGGCTTTCGTTTTCAATTGATTTTATGGTTATGGTAGAGAATTGAAATAAATAAAGAGTAGGAATAAAATAAAATACGACGATACCCAAATATACCCCGGTGAATATTCCGGATAAAGAACCAAAGTCCATAGGCATATTATTGGTAGGGGCTAGTGCCGCTACAGATCCCATGATAGCCGATACGGCAAACGCCATAACAAATAATATTCCGCAGAAAATAAAACCCATAATGGATAAAAATTTCGACCACTTTGCCGTTTCCAATAAATAGGCTTTTAATTGGTCCGAAATAAACTTTTGATTGGATTGCTCTGTGTCTAAAATGTCCATAAGTGTAGAATTTAAAATTGTTTTCTTAACATTGTTTTCTTAACCCAAGATAATTACTTGTTTAGAAAATAAAAAAGAAAGTAGGATTAAAATGGAACGTAACACCAAATATAGAGGACATTTAAAAAAACTACTTTTTAGTACGATTTTACTATTGTTATGGAATGGGGGAGTAAACGCTCAAACATCCGACGCTTCCCTCTATATTAAATATAACATATCCTATTCTATAGCGACTTATTGGAACCAATCCTTTGGATTAGAGATTCCAATAAAAAATAAAATATCCTTGCAAACCATGTTCGCGTTAGGAACTCCTTTACTTACTTTAGAGTATCATCCTAAACAATCCTTTTGTATTAGAATGACTCCAGAGTTACGCTATTATGTAGCAAAAAAAAAATGATTCTAAAAATCTAAAGGGGTTTTATACCGGCGTCTTTGCCTATTATCAATACCAACTATTATCTGCTAAACCATACTCCGAATATGATTACACGAATAACATACAAGTAAATAAGGACAAAGCTACTTGGAATTATCATTATCTTGGTGGAGGTGTAAGTGTCGGGTTTCAGTTCCAACTATTACCGTCCAAAAAATTACTACTCGATATCAATTCGGGTATTCAGTATAGTTATATAACCTATCATACCAATGCCGTAGATTATGGTGACTCTGAAAAAAACTTTACCTATTCCAGATTTTTATTGTCAAATGATAAAAACTTTATACATAATAAAATCAGTTTGATTGACCCTAGAGTATGGATATGCATTGGATATAGAATTAAATAACGATAGGTTAAATAAATAGGTTAGTACCAATTAAGTGTATATTCGTACTTAACGTGCATGGTATAGAATCAATAAAAAAAGCGCCGTATGTATAGGGCGCTTTTCCTCTTTAATGCAACTCTATCGTATCTAAATTTATAAACTTAAAATTACCGTCATCGTCCAGCTCCACTCCTATCACGGAATCTTTTTTAATATGACCGGCAAGAATCTCTTTAGATAAACTATTCAACAACTCTTTTTGTATGACGCGTTTCAATGGTCGCGCCCCGAACTGAGGATCGTATCCTAATACGCCCAACTTATCCAACACATCCGACGTTGCCTCTAACTTGATACCGGCTTGCTCTAACCTATTTTGTATTTGTTTAAACTGAATACTCACGATAGCCCTAACTTGTTCTTTTCGTAATGGTTGGAACATAATCACCTCATCGATCCGGTTTAAGAACTCCGGTCGTATATGCGAACGCAAATGTTGGATCACTTGCGCTTTTGTTGCCTCTACTATTTCCTCTTGATTATACGGTTCCAGTTTTTCAAAATTTTCTTGAATAATGGAAGCCCCGGCATTTGAGGTCATAATTATAATTGTATTCTTAAAATTCGCAACACGACCTTTATTATCGGTTAATCGACCATCGTCTAATACTTGTAACAAAATATTAAATACATCCGGATGTGCTTTTTCAATCTCATCTAACAAAACGACAGAATACGGTTTGCGTCGTACAGCTTCGGTTAACTGTCCCCCTTCATCATAGCCGACATAACCCGGAGGTGCTCCTATCAAGCGGCTTACCGCGTGACGTTCTTGATACTCCGACATATCAATACGAACAAGTGCATTGTCATCGTTAAAAAGAAATTCAGCCAACGCTTTTGCTAACTCCGTCTTACCGACACCTGTTGTTCCTAGAAATATAAATGAACCTATTGGTCGCTTCGGATCTTGCAACCCGGCTCTACTTCTTCTCACAGCATCGGCTATAGCTTCGATGGCCTCTTCCTGTCCTGCTACTCGTTTAGATAACTCAGATTCTAATTGCAGCAATTTCTCTCGCTCGCTTTGCAACATTTTAGATACAGGAATTCCCGTCCACTTTGCCACTACTTCTGCTATGTCTTCCGGTGTTACTTCTTCTTTCAACATAGACCCTTTCTCGCCTTGTAAGGCTTGAAAGTCTTGATTGAATTGTTCTAATTGCGCCTCCGCTTCTTTTATCTTACCATAGCGCAACTCCGCCACTTTACCGTAATCTCCATTCCGTTCTGCTTGCTCCGCTTCTAGTTTATATTGTTCAACGGCGGCTTTTGTTTGTTTAATCGCGTCGATACTGTTCTTCTCCGATTGCCATTTAGCCGTTAAGGTGTTTTTTTCTTCTTGTAAGTTAGCTATCTCTTTAGACAATAGGCTTTCTTTATCTTTGTCCTGTTCTCTTCGTATCGCTTCCCGTTCTATTTCTAATTGCATGAGTTTGCGTTGCACTTCATCTAATGCTTCTGGCATGGAATCAATCTCTAACCGAAGTTTTGCTGCTGCCTCATCCATTAAATCAATGGCTTTATCCGGTAAAAAGCGATCCGAAATATACCGTTGAGATAGTTCGACAGATGCGATAATGGCATCATCTTTAATGCGAACGCCATGGTGCAACTCATATTTGTCTTTTATTCCACGTAATATGGATATAGCATCGGCAGCATCCGGCTCATCTACCATGACCGCTTGAAATCGACGCTCCAACGCTTTGTCCTTTTCTACATATTTTTGATATTCTTTTAAAGTAGTAGCACCTATGGTATGCAACTCACCTCGAGCTAAGGCCGGCTTTAATAAATTGGCGGCATCCATCGCTCCTTCACCTCCACCGGCTCCAATTAAAGTATGAATCTCATCTATAAATAAAATAATCTCACCATCAGAGTCAACCACTTCTTTGATAACCGATTTTAATCGTTCTTCAAACTCCCCTTTATACTTCGCACCTGCCACTAATAAGCCCATATCCAACGAAACGATTTGTTTTGTTTTTAATGTAGCAGGAACATCACCGGATACGATACGTTGTGCTAAACCTTCTACAATAGCTGTTTTACCAACACCCGGCTCTCCCAGTAATATAGGGTTATTCTTTGAACGCCTCGATAGTATTTGTAATACTCTTCGTATCTCTTCGTCTCTGCCTATGACCGGATCTATCTTACCGGCACGTGCCAGTTGATTTAAATTTTTAGAATATTTTTCCAAAGAACGATACGTGCCTTCTGCATGAGCATCTGTCACTTTTTTTCCTCCTCTCAACTCTTGTATAGCCAATTGAACTTGCTTGGATGTAATGCCTAAATCCTTTAATAGTTGAGCTGTTTTATCCTTTCCTTGGACCAAAGCCAAAAATATATGTTCTACTGCGACATAGGTATCTCCCATATCACTAATGAGTTGAGTCGCTTGTAATAAAACTTGATTCGTATCATTCGAGAGATAGGGACTCCCTCCGCTTACTTTTCCATACGATGTAATCAATGCATCTAACTTTTGACGAAACGCCGAATGCGCTACGGCTAATTTTTTAAAGATGAAATGGATTACACTCTCATCGGTCAGGTCAATACCCTTAAGAATATGCGCCGTCTCTATGGCTTGCTGACCATTCGCTGTAGCAATTTCTATTGCTTTCTGTATTGCCTCTTGTGCTTTTACAGTGTAGTTATTAAAATTCATATGCTTGTTGAACCTCCTACAAACCCTTGCTCAATTTTATTTCCATTCCCAAAAAAGAAAAAAAAGAAAGTCAATTTGTCTTAATGCTCCGATTTACAATCGATAAAAAACGCCAATTTGACTTGTTATAAAATAAAAAAAGGAGTAGTAAACTCCCTTTTGTCAGTGTATGTAGAATATAATTTTATCTTTTGTAAGAAGGTTTACGTTTATTACCAAACTTCTGAGATGGGGCGCTTAGATGTGAAGAGCCGAATCGATAGGTAACACCATAGTACAACCCTAACGAAGTATTTCCTGTTTTACCTACGGCATTCTCCATGTTACCGGAATTGTAAACCCTTTCATCAAATGTTGCTTTATTCTCAACATCTGTTAAACCATAATCCATTCGGAAACCGGCGTTAATACCAAAATTACGATTCAACATATAATCAATTCCAGCTCCTACGACCATCTCAAATCCAATCGTGTTATAATACTTAGAATCCGCTACCGGTACATCAAAGTAAAAGTAAGGAGAGGATGCATTATACATGTACACCGGAATGGCTCCATCTCCTTTTAGTAGATAAGCTAATTGTGGACCTCCAAATATCTGCCAACTAAATTGATCCGAAATAGTAAAGCGATAGGCCGCTAAACAGGCAATTTTAATATAGTCCAAACGACGCTTACCGGAGTATATAATCGAATCATCGATAGGATTAACCGCATCGAATTTTTGATTTTGTGCACTATACATCAAACTACCTCCAATACCAAATCCGCCGGATGTAAAGTACATCGCTCGTAAACCTGCTGACGAGGATAACGTGAATTTGTTTTGAATGATGTTTTCATCGGACTCCGTATTTCGGATGATAGTATTTTGACCAATTCCAAATGCATTGATTTCAAATTGAGCTTGGGCTACCAAGACTAAAAGGGTAAAGACACCGGAGAATATAATCTTTTTCATAATTAGTATAATAACTGGAAAGTACAAATGTAAATAATCCTACTTAAAGTTTAATAAGTAATATTAAACGATTCGATAGAAATATACAGCTGGGTGTTCGTTAATGTAGATTTATATGTACTTTTGTACTCAAACATGGGAGCCTCAGAAATAAGTAACAAAAAGGACATCAGAGAGTTAAGCTTGGACCAACTCACCGAATTCTTTCTTTCTATTCAAGAAAAAAAGTTTCGAGCTAAACAAGTATATGAATGGATTTGGAAGCATTCTGTACAAGATTTTGAATCTATGTCCAATCTATCGAAATCTACCCGAGATATTTTAAGCCAAACGTTCTCCTTCAAAAGAATGGAGATTGCTCAAGAACAAGTTAGTTCGGATGGGACCATTAAATTTGGTTTTCGACTATCCGATGGTAATTTGATTGAAGGGGTTTTAATTCCTGCCGACGATCGAATGACGGCATGTATTTCGTCTCAAGTAGGTTGTTCCCTTACCTGCAAATTTTGTGCTACCGGATACATGGATCGTAAACGAAATCTGGAACCGTATGAGATATACGATCAAGTAGTCATCATTAAGGATGCAGCTGAACGGCACTATCAAAAGCCCTTAAGTAATATTGTCTTAATGGGGATGGGTGAACCCTTGCTGAATTATTCCAACGTATTGAAAGGCATCGAACGGGTAACGTCGGAAACAGGATTACATATGGCCTCCAAGCGGATTACTTTATCTACAGCCGGCATAGCTAAGATGATTCAAAAATTGGGTGACGATGAAGTTAAATTCCGATTAGCATTATCCTTACATGCTGCAAACGACATAAAGCGCAATCAAATTATGCCTATCAATGAAACCAATAATTTACCGGTTTTAAAAGAAGCGCTTCTTCATTTTTATACTAAAACTAAAAATCCTATCACCTTTGAATACATTGTATTTCATAATTTTAACGATGGTGAAAGTGATGCGATGGAACTCTATCGATTTGCTAAAGATATTCCATGTAAAATAAATATCATTGAATATAATCCCATTCAAGAAGCCGATTATACCAATACTACAGAAGATAAATTGGATCGTTTCAAACGAATCTTAGAACAAAAAAACATCATCGTGAACATTCGTCGAAGCAGAGGCAAAGATATTGATGCAGCTTGCGGACAATTAGCGATTAAAGAAAAAAACGCAGCGTCATGAAAAGTTTTCTTCCCCTATTAGCCATAGTACTCATTTCCTTGTTCCTTTCTTGTGATAACCCATCACCGGAACTAAACAAGGTTAACCTGCCGGATAGCTTAACCATTAAACAAGACACCAACTACTTTTTACGGTATCCGGCCGCATTTCAATTGGTCTGGTTAAATGACAGTGCTCTTTTTAGAGGAATTCAGTTAGGAAGTCCAATCCGAAACATATCGGAATCAAGTGCGACACTTTTGGAGAAAACAAATGACTCTATCACATTCTCCGTAGATATTGATGGCGTTGAATCTTCCGACTTTACTTACCGAATCAATGCATCCGGAACTATTGAAGCTATTTCTATTTACATGTATTGTAAAAACTTGGAGCAACGTAATCTGTATATAGCGGCCATACAAGATTTCTACATCCGAAAAACAGGTGCCTCTTGGTCTAATAAAAAATTAATCAGTCCGGCTGCAGGAATAGAAGTTCAGTATGAAGAATTAGGGAACAGCAAAGTATTTGATGTATTCATTCAAATAAAAAAATCGCCCCCTACGATATAACATAACTAAATCTAGAAAGGGAGGATAGAGCAATAAACACTATCCAAAGACTTTTTGTTAAGGGGAATAAACCTAAGGGATTTACATATATACATCATTATACATAGTGTATTAAACACATCTTTTTAGTAAACGAAAACCAATTCGGTTTTTACTTAACGAAAAGGAATCCCTAAACCCCTATTTATTTTTACTTCAACGGAATTATTTTTTTTCAATCTCCCGTAAATTTTCCATTTTCTTATTTCGCAAGAATCCATTGATATCTTCAAAATGTTCTTTCACCCGTTGATTCCCAAATTCAAAGACCTTAGTTGCCAATCCACTTAAAAAATCACGATCATGCGAAACCAATATAATGGTACCATCAAACGCTTTCAGAGCTTCTTTCAAGATATCTTTTGTCTTTAAATCTAAATGGTTAGTAGGCTCATCTAATATTAATAAGTTAACCGGCTCTAACAACAACTTAATCATGGCTAAACGTGTTTTTTCTCCGCCGGAAAGCACTTTTACTTTTTTATTGGAAGCTTCCCCCCCAAACATAAATGCCCCTAAAATATCTCGAATCTTGGTACGAATATCTCCTACTGCTATGTTATCAATAGTTTGAAATACCGTGATATCTTCATCTAATAACGACGCTTGATTTTGAGCAAAGTATCCAATCATGGAATTGTGGCCTACGGTACACGTTCCTTCAAAATCAATCTCTCCCATAATGGCTTTAACCATAGTCGATTTCCCTTCCCCGTTTTTACCAACGAAGGCAACTTTTTCTCCTCGCTCTAAGGTCATCTTAGCATTTTTAAATACTACATGATCGCCGTATCGTTTACTTAAATCATCCACGATGACCGGATAATTACCGGATCGGGGGGATGGAGGAAATCGTAAATTCAATGAAGAGGTATCTACCTCATCTACTTCTACTATTTCTAACTTTTCCAACATCTTTACTCGAGACTGCACCTGTAAAGTTTTAGAATATGTCCCTTTAAATCGTTCAATGAACTCAGTCGTTTCTGCTATGAATTTTTGTTGATCTTCAAAATGCTTTTGTTGTTGTTGTCTTCTTTCTTCTCGTAGTTGAAGATAATGTGAGTAATTGACTTTATAATCGTAAATACGGCCCATAGTTACTTCTATTGTACGATTGGTAAGATTGTCTACAAAGGCTCGATCGTGAGATATAACAATCACGGCTTTCGCACTTTGTATCAAAAACTCTTCTAACCATTGTATAGATTCTATATCTAAATGGTTGGTAGGTTCATCTAATAAAATTAAATCCGGTTGTTGTAATAATATTTTAGCCAACTCAATACGCATACGCCACCCACCACTAAACTCTGAAGTTAAACGTTGGAAGTCCTTTCTATTAAATCCTAAACCGATTAACGTTTTTTCTACTTCTGCATCAAAGTTGGATTCTTCTATAGAATAGTATTGCTCACTCACCTCCGAAACACGTTCTATAATTTTGTAATATTCCTCCGATTCATAATCGGTCCGGGTTTCCAACTGATGATTGAGTTCATCTAATTCTTTTTTCAAACTGAGAATTTTTGCAAAAGCCTTTGATGCTTCTTCAAACACTGTACAATTATCTTCTGTAAGTAAATGCTGAGGCAAATAGGCTATAGTAGCTCCATTAGGTGCCGTTACTTTACCTCTGGTAGGCTTATCTACACCTGCTATTATTTTCAGCATGGTCGACTTACCTGCACCATTTTTACCCATCAAGGCTATTCTATCTTTATCGTTGATATTAAAGGTAATATCACTAAATAACGTTCTACCGCTGAATTCTACAGCTAAACCATCTATTGAAATCATATAACTTAAGAGTACGATTCAAAGATACAAATAAAAGATACATTTAAGAAGTCGTTGTTTTTTCGTAATTTGTTCGCGCGGTTGACCATCGTATAATCATTATGCAGACACCAAAACGCATTGCTTTTTTAATTACCTCTACCGGTTGGGGAGGTTTAGAAATGAATACTATTAAGTTAGCCCAAGCGTTCTGTGAAAGAGGACTGGAAGTATACTTGATTACTACAAGTGATGCTACTATTGTACAAAAGCAATCCGGTATTTTTAAAGCAACCCTAACCTTTAAGAAAATACCAAAATATTTTGCCTTCGCTAAGGCTCGAGCTATTTCTAAATTCTTAGAACAACATCAAGTACCTACGTTATTTTTAGTAGACAATAAAAACATAGATGTTGCAGCTTGGACAAAACGATTCTACCTGCCAAAATTGAAGATACTATACCAACAACACATGCAAATGGGGCTGGATAAAAAAGACCTAATCCATACCTTCCGCTTTCAAGCTATTGACTATTGGATTAGCCCATTAGAATGTCTTAAGAAAGAAGTAGTAGAACGTACCCGTATTCAAGCCTCTTCTATAAAGGTAGTGCCGATAGGTATACCAACTCAACAGTTAGGTAAACGAAAACAAAGTAAAAAAGCTGCTCGACTGGAATTAGGTATTCCGGAAGAACTACTATTAGTAGGAGTTATAGGACGAATTACAGAAAAGAAAGGCCAACTGGGAGTAGTACAAGCTATAGAGTATTTAAAGTCACAAGGCAAATCATACCGTTTAGTACTCTTTGGTTCACCTACGGTTAACGAACCGGAAAGTATAGAATATGAAGCCTCTATTCAACAATATTGTGTACAACATAACATCGATACACTAGTCCACCGAGTGCCTTACCAAACAAATACCGGTGTTTTTTACGATGCCATTGATATCTTCTTTTTACCTTCTGAAAAAGAAACGTATGGTATGGTAACATTAGAGGCCTTGTGGTATGGTATACCCATCATCGGAACGAACAGCGGAGGAACCGTTGAACTATTAGATAAGGGGAAGAGGGGTACATTAGTATCGTATAATTCTATAAAAGAATATGCTGAAGCGATTGATTCGATTGGAAAGAATATAGAATACTATATGGAGAAGGCGTCTGAACATAGAAACCAGATTCGAGAAACGTTCGATCTGGAAGTTGAAATAACGGGACTATTAGAACTTGTTTAAAGAAATGAAAATAGCGGGCTTTACCTTCATTCGAAACGCAATCCAATATGATTACCCAATCTTGGAGTCTATACTTTCTATAGAACCACTTTGCGATAAAATTTTTGTAGCATTAGGAAACTCCGATGATGCTACAGAAACATTATTAAGAAATTTAAATCTAGATAAAGTAATACTCATTCCAACGATATGGGACGATAGTTTGAGGGAGGGAGGAAAAGTATTAGCCGAAGAAACCAATAAAGCGTTCGATGCTATTCCGGATGAATACGATTGGTGCTTTTATATTCAAGGCGACGAAGTACTTCACGAACGATTTATACCTACAGTCAAAGAAGCAATGGTCAACTATTTACATTCTCCTTCTGTAGAAGGTTTATTGTTTAAATACTACCATTTTTACGGCTCCTATGAATATATAGGAGATACACCCAATTGGTATAGAAGAGAAATCCGAGTAATAAAAAATGAAAAACAAATTAGATCTTATAAAGATGCTCAAGGCTTTCGTAAGAATAATGAAAAGTTAAAAGTAAAACTTATTGATGCTTATATCTATCACTATGGGTGGGTAAAAAACCCATTAAAGCAAATAGAAAAATCGTTAAACTTCAATAAGTATTGGCACGACGACCAATGGATGAACAATAAAAAACAAGTATTTGAAGTATTTGACTACTCAGAAATTGAATCACTCGCTTTGTTTGAAGAAACTCATCCCGCAGTAATGAAGAAGAGAATATCCAATCAAAATTGGACATTCCAATACGATGTACGTAAAAAGAAATTAAATTTAAAAAATAAACTAAAGCTTATAATTGAAAAATACACCGGTTTTCGAATAGGGGAATATAAAAACTATACAATTATTTAATTCGAATAGAATGTTTATCTCTGTAATAATACCCTATTATAAAAAACTCGATTATTTAGATCTGGTCCTTCAAGGGTTTACTAAACAATCGTATTCCTCTTTTGAAATCATCATAGCCGAGGATAATAATGAAGAAAGAACAAAACAATTTATTGATACTGTACAACAAAAAGGAAAATTAAAAATATCCTTGATTCAACAAGAGGACAACGGATTTCAAAAAAATAAAATAGTTAACCAAGCCATACTCCAAAGTAAAGGTTCTTTCTTAATCTTTATAGATGGAGATTGTATTCCACATAAAGATTTTGTTCGGCAATACTCTTTGTTAGCCCAAGAGGGCACTCTATTGTATGGCAGACGTGTTATGTTATCAAAATCTCGAACACAAAAATTATTAAGCCAACAATCCATACAATCGTTATCATTTATATCGATACTTTGCAGTACTTCCAAACGAATAGAAGATGGTTTATACTTGCCTTATCAATGGACGATTAAGAAAAAGCAGAAAGGAATGTTAGGAAGCAATTGGGGAGCATTTAAAAAGGATATAGAGCAAGTAAACGGATTTGACGAAGATTACACTACGGCCGGTGTTGGCGAGGATGTAGATATAGAATGGCGTCTATTAAGAGCCGGAAATACGGTACTATTTGCAAAACACCATTTGGTACAATACCATCTAGACCATCCATTAAATTACGACTCTAGCAGTACAGCTATAGGATATGCCCTTCTAAAGAAAAAACAAGAAGAGGGGCTGATTTATTGTAAAAATGGTCTTATAAAATGTAACCGTTAAATTGTATTCGACATCGATTGAATATTTATATGCCACTCTTTTAGTTAATGAACAAATCGACTTTCATTCATTAATAGAGTTGTATTATTTAACATCCATATACTAGTATATATAACCCCGTTAAGTTAAACACCATTAACTAAAACGATATAAATATTGATATGAAAAATTTAATTAAACAATTACTTCGAAAGGTATTGATTGCACTTCGCTGGGATATTACAAAGAACATAGAATACGATCGCCTTACGAGCAGCATATTAAAAAAACAGTTAACCTCTACTTCGAATTGTATCGATGTAGGGTGCCATAAAGGAGAAATACTGGATGCTATTATTCAGCTTGCGCCGGATGGAATACATTATGGGTTTGAACCAATCCCCCATTTGTTTAAAGGATTACAAAAAAAATATACATCCTCCAACATACATTTGTATAACTGCGCTTTGTCTGACAAAGAAGGTCGTACTACCTTTAACTTTGTAAAAAGTGCACCGGCTTACAGTGGCATAAAGCAAAGAGATTACGAGGAAGCGAATCCTGAAATAGAAGTTATAGAAGTGGACTTGAAACGATTGGATACGATTATTCCGGAAAACGGTACAATTGATTTGATCAAAATCGATGTAGAAGGAGCTGAAATGGGTGTATTATTAGGCGCATATGCTATATTAAAAAAACAATCTCCCATCCTTATATTCGAATCCGGTATAGGTGCGAGCGACTATTACGGCACCACACCGGAAATGATCTATGATTATATTGTTCAAGAACTACACTATTCACTTTATACATTGAAGTCATTTTTAAAAAACGATAAAGGACTAACATTGTCTGAGTTTACAAAAATATATCAAGAAAAAAGTGATTATTATTTTGTTGCTAAAAAAGATAAATAACTAAACCTTGTGGAGCGCATCTTTGTGATATTATTCGTAAATGAATAATGTAACTACTTTTTATCTCAGTTTTATCTTATATTTGAATTACTTTAACAAACTATTTATATGATTAACTATATCATTTCTTCTATAAAAAGGAAATTAGCTCGGAGAATTACTAAGAAATATTCAACTAGAGTTGATACTTTTAATCTAACAGAATATAAAGATGTGAAATTTGTTAACTGGGAAAACCCATTAGTTGAGCCTGTTACATTATCACAAAATACATTAGACTTTTTTAAACAGTATATTAAAGAAGGTGATGTAGTGGTTGATATAGGTGCTAATATTGGCCATATGTCAACTGTTATGTCACTAATAGCAGGGAAATCAGGTGTTACTTTATCGTTTGATCCTAATCCATTCGTATTTGAAATACTTGTAGAAAATTCCAAACTAAATCTAGATAAAACTAATATTCATCCTTATAACTTTGCTATTAGCGACACAGAAGATGAGTTTTATTACAATTCATCAGAAGCATCTTTTAATAATGGTGGCATTTCTAAAGATAAAATAAGTGTTCACGGCAAGTTTTCTTTGGAAAAAAAGGTAAAAAGTGTCCGTTTAGAGGATTTTATTATAAATAATTTTCCTAATGATATACATAAATTAAGTTTTATAAAAATTGATACTGAAGGTTATGATATTGAAATATTAAAATCTATAGCTGATTTGTTAAAAAAATATAAACCAACTGTAATTACAGAATGTTTTGGAAAAAACAACGAGAATAAAAGATTTACTCAATTCGATATTCTCACAACTTTAGGGTATACACTTTATTATTTTTCAGACTTTTCAATAGAAACTGAATTAATACCAATCAATAAAAGAGAAGATATGTTAAAATGGAAACATTTTGATATTCTTGCAATTTCAAAATAAATACATTTAAAATTTAATAGGTTAACTTAATAATATAAGCTAAGACATAATAAGGTGGTCTATTTTCATGAGCTTGTTGAGCATTTTGTGCCGTGCATGGTTGAGTAGTGGCACCATTAGATACCGTACCTGCCCATAAAGGAGGCCAAGTAAATCCATTTGCTTGCATATTTGTAGTAGCTACTTCATATCTTGCTGTAAGATGATCATGTGCAGGTAACCCCGATTGATCTGCAGTTAATAATACTTGAGAAAGTCCTCCAGTATTTCCTATAGTCGAGTACTCAATTGTTGATGGATTAAAACCTACAATAAATCTACCTCTTAAATCAGGTGTTCCATTAAGACCATCACATAACGCCCAACCTATTGGCAATGTTGTAGGACTTCCGGACCACATCATTATAGCACCTGCCGGTACTGCTCCTTCTCCATAAACCTTGCTTGTATTGACAGAAGTTGAGGTGACATTATTGGATGTAATATTATTTGCACTTACACTCCCACTCACTTGCGCATTACCGGCTACTGTCAGTGCTTGACTTGGAGCATTTGTTCCTATACCTACCTTACTATATGTATACGTTGTG
>JALONH010000019.1 GCA_025455005.1 Cytophagaceae bacterium | reverse complement strand
GAAGAAAGGCAGATTATTTCTGTCTTTCTCTTTGAGGAAATATTAAATTAGAAATCTTGGAATTTTACTACGAGGTAAAAGTAAAGGTTGGTGTTTAGCCGCATACTGCATTGTCAATAAGTGAAGGTCTTAACCGCGGCGTCACCAACAACCATTGATAATAATTATTTTATCATAGTCTTTTATATGATTGTACAATAAGTTGCTATGAGTATATTTTATTGTAAAAAGCTGTTAGTGACACGGTAATAAAGTATATTATTTAACGATGGAATATTCTACCGCAAACACCTACAACGACGATGTATTTGGTCCCCATCTAAATTCCCCTCCTCTCTACTTTCAGCTTTAAGCCCTAAGCTTTTTATGCTATCTTCACCCTATGAATTCCCCTTTACAATCTTTCATTACACCTTGGACTTATAAGGCTCAAGTACAACTGTATTTGAAGCGGGAAGATTTTTTACATCCGGAATATGGAGGAAATAAAATACGCAAACTGAAATACATTGTTGAAGAGGCCCTATCACAAAACAAAAAAGGACTACTTACTTGTGGGGGAGCATATTCTAATCATATAAGAGCTACAGCTGTTTATTCGGCGGAAAGGGGATTGAAGTCGCTTGCCCTCATTCGCGGGGAGGAAGTAGATAATGAAACACTCCAAGTCGCTCAACACCATCACATGCAACTTGTTTTTGTACCTCGAGACGCATACCGTGCCCTAAGAGAAAATCCTTCTCTTGCGTTTGAACTAAGTGGTGTTGATGAAAGCGAGTGGTATTATATTCCGGAAGGCGGACACCATCCACTAGCGGTAAAAGGTGTTGCCGAACTCGTTAGTGAAATAGATATTCCTTACCATTATTTGGCAACTGCTTGTGGTACCGGTACTACTTTTGCCGGGTTGATGGTAGGTGTACAGCATTATTCGCATGCTGCGCAATTAATGGGCTTTCCTGTTTTAAATAAGGGAGAATTTTTACTGGAGGATATTCAATCACTACTCGGAGAAACGTTTACTAAAGACCGGATTCATTATTTCTCTTCGGAGTTTGCTTTAGGTGGTTATGCCAAAACCCATACCGAGTACCTTACCTTTTTACGTGACGTAGAAAAAGAAACAGGAGTGTTGTTTGATCCTATCTATAATGGTAAAATGATTTGGGGATTAAAAGCCTTGATGGAGCGAGGCTTTTTTCCTAAAGGGAGCACTATTGTTGCCTTACACACCGGAGGACAGCAAGGTTGGGCAGGAAAATAGCCGAAGGCTAGAAAGCTTAATGCCGAAGGCAGAGTAGATTATTAGTAATAAATAGAAGAGAACGATTATCGCAACCTTCAAAGTTTTAAAATACCTGGAGGGTTTGTTTTACGAATGATAAATTTGCTATCGCCGTGCGTGTCTATTTTGCCGTAGTGTGTGTCCCCTAGCAGTGGTGCTTGTCCCCTAACGGTGGTGCGTGTCCCCACGCACCACTACCACCTCTCCCACCGTGATGAGTATCCTCTCGCAACACTCATTCAATACGTTAATCGCCCCCCCTTAATCCCTCCCGAATAAATCGGGACAGGCTCTCCAAAGAGGGAATCCGTGCGTAACGTAACTTTAAAGCGAATCCATACACTTCCACTTAAGTTAGCCTGATAGCTTAACATAGCTTTTGGCTATAAGCTTTCTAGCCTTCAGCTTTTTTCGTATATTTAATTGCTAAAAATTTAAGCCTTTCAAATGAATCAGGAAATACATTCTTACATACAGGAAAACAAAGAACGTTTTTTATCCGAACTATGTGATTGGTTACGCATTCCTTCTGTCAGTGCAGATAGTAGGCATCAAGGGGACGTAGTACGTGCTGCCGAATATATAAAAGAGTCACTACTGGCTGCAGGAGCAGATAAAGCAGAGTTATGTAGTACCGGTGGACACCCACTGGTCTATGCAGAAAAAATCGTCAATCCCTCTTTGCCCACCATATTGGTTTATGGACACTATGATGTTCAACCACCGGACCCCTTGAATCTATGGGACTCTCCGCCGTTCGAACCGGTTGTTAAAGAGGAGAAGATTTATGCTCGCGGCGCTTGTGATGACAAAGGGCAAGTATTCATGCACGTAAAAGCCTTTGAATTGTTGAACCAATTAGGTCCTTTACCTTGCAACATAAAGTTCATGATCGAAGGGGAAGAAGAAGTAGGTTCTGATAACTTAGGACCTTTTTTAGAAAAGAATAAAGAAAAACTGAAAGCAGATATCATATTAGTTTCAGACACGGCGATTTTTTCTATGGATACTCCGTCTATAACTGTTGGCTTAAGAGGTTTAAGTTATTTGGAGGTAGAAGTAACGGGTCCTAACAGAGACTTGCACTCCGGAGTGTACGGAGGCGCTGTGGCCAACCCCATTAATACCTTATGCGCTATGATTGCGTCTATGAAAGATGCAGACCATCACATTACTATTCCGGGTTTTTATGATACAGTCGAAGTTTTAAGTGTAGAAGATCGAGCAGCGCTCAATAAGGCACCGTTTTCTATCGATTCATATAAGAAACATTTAGACATTGCCGAGGTAGAAGGAGAAAAAGGCTATACGACATTAGAACGTACGTCTATTCGACCTACATTAGATGTAAATGGAATATGGGGAGGGTATACAGGGGAAGGCGCGAAGACGGTTTTACCTTCCAAAGCATACGCAAAAATATCCATGCGTTTAGTGCCAAATCAAACCCCGGATGAAATAACCCGTTTGTTTACCGACTACTTCCATTCGATAGCACCACCCTCTGTTAAGGTGAAGGTAACTCCACACCATGGCGGAGAGCCGGCGGTTACCCCTACTAATAGCATTGGGTATAAAGCGGCGGAGCAAGCATTTATGCAAGCATGGAACAAAACACCCATTCCGATGAGAGAAGGAGGCAGTATTCCTATAGTAGCCTTGTTTGAAAGAGTTTTAGGTTTGAAAACTGTATTAATGGGATTTGGTTTGGATACTGATGCCATACATTCTCCGAATGAACATTTTGGAATTGCCAACTTCTTAAAAGGAATCGAAACGATTGCACATTTTCATTTTACCTTTGCTCAATTGCAAAACGAAACTAAATAGCCTATTTTGTTGTATTAGGTAACATGTATACGTATTTCAAAGTTTTTGTCTTTTTAATAGGCTTTTGTTTTTCAGCAAAGGCTCAATTGACTTCTAACCCAACACAAT
Organism: Cytophagaceae bacterium; assembly: GCA_025455005.1. GTDB lineage: Bacteria > Bacteroidota > Bacteroidia > Cytophagales > Cytophagaceae > JALONH01. The sequence continues at coordinate 51,308 of JALONH010000019.1, read as the reverse complement.
GGGACTTTAGTTTATCGTCCAAGGAGTTGCACATAGGAGATACGGTGGAGGTGATTATAAAAGCCAAAATAAACGATACATGGGAATTGTACGGGAGTACCTTTCCGGCAAATCAAGGCCCAATTCCTACGACATTTATACTGGACAAAGCAGGCTCTAACGTAGTAGTACTAGGAGGCTTAAAGTCGATACAACCTATTAAAAAATACGACGATATTTTTGATATGGAGTTGACGTACTTTAAAAAACAGGCGGAGTTCCGACAGTCTATCATCCTACTGAAAAATCCTGCTACAATTGCTTTCGAAGTTCAATATCAAGTCTGCAATAATGACAAATGCGTCTCCTTTGACACGCCTTTTCAATTTCCATCACTTTCTCTATTACCGAAAACAACAACTACAGTTTCTGCAATTAAGAAGCCGGTTTTGACCCCTACACCGGAAGATACTGCTACTGTTCAGAAGGTCGATAGCATGCGGTACGATTCTACTTCAACGACATCAGCCGGTCTCGAAGAACAGATTAAACCTTTGGGTCCTATACAAAAATCGGATGGCAGTTTATGGTGGTTTGTGTTGGCCGCTATTGCAGCCGGATTTGTTACAGTGATTACTCCCTGTGTATTTCCAATGGTTCCGATGACGGTTACTTTTTTTACCAAAAGTTCCTCTTCCAAAGCGCAAGTCATTCGTAAAGCATTGTTTTATGGAGGTTCTATCGTTTTTATTTATACCTTATTAGGCACATTAATTTCCTATTTTAATGGTCCGGAGTTCGTACATTTTATTAGTACCCATTGGATTCCTAATACATTATTTACCATTATCTTTCTTGTTTTTGCAGTATCCTTTTTTGGTTGGTTTGAGATAACCTTGCCAAATAAATGGGTAAACGCAGCAGACAGACAATCGGATAAGGGTGGGTATGTTGGTATATTCTTTATGGCTTTTACCATAGTATTAGTATCTTTCTCCTGTACAGGACCTATCGTAAGTACAATTTTATTATCTGCCGCGGGAGGGGAAGTAATTAAACCAATCGTAGGTATGTTGGCGTATTCTAGCGCTTTTGCTTTACCTTTTACAGTATTAGCTATATTCCCGGGCATGTTAAAAAGTTTACCAAAATCCGGAGGTTGGTTAAACACCGTTAAAGTATCCCTAGGCTTTTTAGAACTGGCATTGGCCTTTAAATTTTTAAGTATAGCGGATCAAGTGGAGCATTGGGGAATACTAGATCGGGAGGTTTTCTTAGCCATCTGGATCGTTATCTTCACTTTCTTAGGACTTTATCTTTTAGGAAAAATTAAAATAAATGACCATGACAAGGAACCAATCGGTGTATTTCGATTGATAATGGCAATCGTTGTATTTGTGTTCGTGGTGTATTTGATTCCGGGTTTGTGGGGTGCACCCTTAAAGGCGTTGTCGGGGTATTTACCTCCCTTAACGAGTCAAGATTTTGTAATTCAGAGTAATAAAGAAGGATCAACTTCCGGCGGTACACTTTGTGATGCACCTTTGTATGGGGATAAATTAGAACTGCCCTTAGGTTTAAAAGGGTATTTTGATTACGAACAAGCCAAAAAGTGCGCGATAGAACAAAACAAACCCCTGTTTATAGATTTCACCGGCCATGGTTGTACGAATTGTCGAGAAATGGAGTCCTATGTGTGGTCGGATCCGGTTGTATGGAATAGTTTAAGTACCCAATATGTAGTCGTCGCCTTATACACCGATGATCGGACGGAGTTACCAAAATCAAAATGGTATGTAAGTGCTTATGATGGTAAAGAGAAACGCACCATGGGTAAGCAAAATATTGATTTTCAGATTACCAGGTTTAATTTTAATGCACAACCGTTTTACGTATTAGTAGACCCTAAGACTGAACAGCCGTTGACAGAACCCATGGGCTATAATAGGTCTGTAGAGGAATTCGTTGATTTTTTAAGTAAGGGTGCTAAAAATTATAAGTAGCATCGCCTCCATACGGCGGGGGAAGATGACAGGATAACGCAACATTCGGATGGATTAAAGAGTGTAACGTTTAGCGTGGCCCAAGCGCACGTCACAACCTACTGGGGTTTATAGTAAAAGCGGTTTCATTTTGGAGTCGAAGCTTACGGCTTGCTATAATAATCGAATGGTTTACATCATGGAACTGCCTTATTTTCGGTCTTTAGTTCGTTTGACCGGTTTTTATTCTCTGAGTCCTCGACGTTAATTTATTATAGATTTCGGTAATGCTTTTTGATTAGCTAATAGTCTCCTTTGGCTGTAAGCCTTTAGCAAAAGGAGGTTCATCCCCTTGATTTTCGTTTTTAATAAAGAGTAAAAAATAGGATTTACCGGGCAAGTTTACTAAAATCTTACAACAACAGCATTTTTTCGAAAATGTCTTACGTTTACACATCTTATCTTTCCACATGTGAAGAAAAAAGAGGATAAGGGAATTTTTACGATTTTAAAGAGTCATTTTTTACTAGTAATTTTGCTTAAAATCAGACATTAATAAACTAATTAAATCCGATGTCAAGAGTAAAGTCAAAAAGCTTATTTGATTTGATACATTCCTTGTCTCCCAATGAAAAAAGACACTTTAAAGTCACTTATGGAGGCAATGACAATACCGAAGACAAAAAAATGTTACTGCTGTTCGATTACTTAAACAAACAAAAGGAGTTTAACGAAGAGCGGGTACACGAATCGATCCCACAAATTAAAGCGAGTCAGTTGTCGAATCTGAAAGCCTATTTGTATGAAAGGGTTTTGTTATCGGTGCGACAATACAACACGTCCAAAATTTTAGATATTCAAATCCGGGAACAAATTGATTTTGCACAACTTTTATTTGAACGACGCTTATATGTCCAAGGTAAATCCTGTTTAAAAAAGGCTCGAAAATTAGCACAGTTGCATGAAAATTTAGAGCTATTGTTAGAGATTATAAAACTGGAAAAAAGTGTTTTGATGCAGACCGTGGACGTAGATACGGATTCCACAGTAGATAATATTATTGTAGAAGTACGGGATATCAACACCCGCATTCATAACATTAATATGTTTTCTAATTTAAGTATCAAGTTAAACTCCTTGTATACCCGCATTGGGTTTATACGCGATGAAAAAGATTATGAGAAACTAAAAGCCTACTTCATTGAACATTTACCTGATTATAAGGAAGAAGAACTTTCTGTAGTAGAAAAAATAACACTCTTTCGAATGTTTATTGGATACTATTACTTTATTCAAGATTTTTTTAATGGATACTTGTATGCCAACAAGTTAGTGTCTTTGCTCGAAGAAAATCCGGAGTTCGTTCGTTATTCCCCTGAAAATTATATTAAAGCGTTGAATAACTTGTTGATAGCACAATTTAAGCTTAACAACTTCAATGACTTTATACTAACCAATCAGAAGTTGATTCACTTCTCTAATGATAGTGCTATATATTTCAATGAAAACTTGAAAATCAACTTATTAAAGTATTATTACATGCACGAACTCAATATGTACTTTTTGACAGGAGAGTTTACATATGGAGTAAAAAAATTGTTAGTGGATGAAAATGAGGAGGTTCAGAAGTTATTACAAAAACTAGATTCTCACTCCGCACTGATCTTGATGTATAAAATTGCCTGTCTATATTTTGGCGCCGGGCTCTTTAACCATTCCCTTCGTTGGCTTAATAGAATCATCAATTTGCCCAATGTGGATATTCGAGAGGATATACATTGTTTTGCCCGAATAATTAATTTAGTGTGCCACTATGAATTGGGTAATTATGATGTTATAAAGTATTACATCATCTCTACGTACCGATTTTTGTGGAAACGAGATGACTTAAGAAGATTTCAAAAATACATCCTCTCCTTTTTGAAAAATCTAAACGATCAAGTAGATGAAAACGAATTGGTTAACCGGTTTACTACACTAAAAGCACAATTAACAGAGCTGGAAAACAGCGAGTTTGAGAAACGAGCCTTTATATATTTCGATATTATCTCCTGGCTGGAAAGCAAAATCTATAATCAACCGGTTCAAGATATCATACGAAACAAGGCCATTAATAAAGGTTTTATTATTCCAGTATAAATTGATGTTTTCTAACAGTTAGAAATTGTAGGAAAATGTAAAACGTCTTAATTGTTGATAGTTAATAGAAATTTATAAGTTAAATCTCGTCAAAAAAACTAGAATCGTCTTCCGGAGGATGTACAATAGAAGAGTCTCTTGTAACAGCTTTCACTTCTTTTGAATATGCTCGGCCAAACACATCCAAGGCTTCCAGAGCTGGAAGTAAAGAAGCCCCAAGTTCCATTATTTCATATGAAACCTTAGGTGGATTTCCGGGATGTACCACTCGTTTTATAAATCCCAATTCCTCCAATTCTTTAAGTTGTAAACTTAACATTCGATCGGTAATGCTGGGTATATTTTTTCGAAGTTCGGAAAAGCGAGCATCTTTTTTATACAAATACCATAGGATGACTAGCTTCCATTTACCATGAAGCACGTCACTAAACAGCTCAATACCGGAACGGTACCATTTGTTATTATACCGGAGGTCACTCATATTGTTAACTTTAGTAAATATACTAAGTATAGTAGAAAAAGGTTTGACTATACTCTAATAATTTATAAAAGCACATTGTGCTTAACCGCAATATTCTAGTATTTTGCGTTATTATTTCAACCACATGCGTCCCCTTATTGCCACCCTATATTTGATTGTAACATTATCCTTTCGGGTAATCGTCACCGTATTGGACGCTGTACTTCTCCTTTTATTTCTTCTCTTTACGACAACGTCAAATGACGTAACTCTTCAACCACATCATCAAGCTACGTTCAAAAATCTTGAACAAGCAACACTACATTTTGGAGAAACAAATGATACGGTTTTTGTGGGTTGGCATCAGTCTTCGTTACTACCCGCACAATTGCCCTTTCCTACCGCAGGCTATGGCGTTCGACCTTGGGTTCAACGGATCCGAGATACAACCAAAGTCCGCGCAGTTATTATTGAAAAAGGGTCCTTAACAGTAGCCCTTATCAGTTTAGATTTGCTCATCTTCCCTCCAATCGTTAAAAAGGAAATTACATCTTATTTTGACTCCTTAGGTATTCAGTTGTACTTGTCTGCTACCCATACCCATAGTGGTCCCGGTGGTTGGGCTCAAAAATGGGGAGGACACTTTTTAGCCGGAAAATTCCATGAAGACTATATAGAGCTGTTGGTCCACGAAATCAAATCGGCTGTTGTATCAGCAAAAGTTACCCGTCGCCCGGCACAGTTTTCATCATTTCGAATTTCTGTTCCGGGAGCTGTAAGAAACCGTTTGGTTGGTACAGAAGGTCATGTAGATACTTGGTTAAGAGGACTTTGTATCTATAGAAACGATGGCTCAAAAGGCCTATTATTTACGTATGCGGCGCATGCGAATTGTTTAGATACAGACGCAAACCACTTTTCTGGGGATTACCCCAACGTATTAAACGATTCGATTCAAAAACATGGGGTTCAATGGTCTGCTTATATGGCAGGCGCTGTAGGCTCTCATGGACCTAAAATACACGGTTTTGATGGGGAAACCAATATACAGTTGACCGGTTCAATGCTATGGAAAGCGGTACGAAAGGTACTCGACACTCCGCCTGTAACCACCTACACACCACCGGTTGCGTATTGTCGATATTCGGTTCAACTCCCTGAACCTCAATTAAGAGTTAGTCCCGAATTAAAAATCAGACCTTGGGTCTTTTATACTTTTTTAGGTAAAGACAACCCGGAAATACAATCCATTAAAATTGACAATACGGTACTGATTAGCTTACCTTGTGACTACTCCGGAGAGTTTATGCCGGAACTTGAAAATCAAGCACAGGCAACAAACACGGAAATCGTTGTCACCGGATTTAATGGAGGCTATATTGGGTATATCACGCCCGATAAATATTATTTTTTGGATAAAGGGGAAGTTCGGGATATGAATTGGTATGGACCGGGGAATGGTGCCTACTTTTTGGAGCTAAACAAACGGACACTTTCTAAATATACCCCTTAAAACAAATTCTATAAGCAAATTTGAAGTATACGAGGAACATTTAGTAATTTAATGGTATTTTAACATAGAGAATACAATTTTTTCTTCTTATTTTTAAAGTCCAATTGAATTAGTCAAATAAATAAACACATATGTTGTCATCAGTTAAATCGTGGACCTTTTTACTTATTTGTTCCCTGTTTTTGAGTGTGCAAATCCGCGCACAAATTAATACGCCTTCCGGAGCGGTGGTTCCGTTTGGTTCTAACCCGAATTATGGGGGTAATGGAATTATGCCGTCCACCGCAGTATTACCATCGGGTGGTACATATGGTAGATCTCAAGATGCGGCAGATGCGTATATCGAATGGAAGGCAAATTACACTGAATCCTGCGGGGGAGGAAGAATTCGTGTTCGATTTGATGAACCGAATCGTACCGTTTCGGAAGGTATAGCTTATGGTATGCAATTAGCAGCATACGCAGCGGATAAAAACTTATTTGATGGTTTGTATACTTACTGGAAAGCGTATGTAACGCCAAATACCAATTCAAGAACAGGTAAATTGATGAACTGGAGAATTGAAGGCTGTGGAACAGGTGTTAGCGGAACAGGTAGTGCTGCGGATGCAGATGTGGATGCTGCATGGGCTCTTTTAATAGCAGAAACACAATGGCCATCGCTTAATACTCCATACGATTATTTAAGTGAAGCGAATAACATGTTAAACTCAATAAAAGATTTAGAGGTAAATAGCTCAGGTCAATTGATCAATGGAGATGGTTGGGGTTTTGGTAACAATTGCCGTAACCCATCTTATCAATCCCCTCCATACTACAAAGTATTTGCTACAGTTAATACCGGAAATACGGCTGCTTGGAATGCTGCTGTAAATGGTGCCTACACCTTAATTAATGCAAATGATGATAATACTACCGGTTTGGTTTCCGACTGGTCCGATCAAAATGGTGTTCGTAATACGTGTAACCCCGGTGGTTTAGGGTATGCAGCTACCGATGGATACGGTTATGACGCTTGTAGAAATCCTTGGCGTATGGCTCAAGATGTTCTTTGGAACAATGATGCTCAAGCGAGATCCATTTGTACAAAAATTGCTGCTTATATCAATTCAAGAGGCGTGAACAACATAGGTGGTCCTTTATATCAAAACGGAACAAACTATCCCGGTTTTGCTCGAAATGCTACCTTCGTTTCTACTTTTGCCATGGCCGTGATGGGTACCAACAGTACCTATCAATCCTTAATGGATCAAATGTATACAGCCACAAGAAATACAAAAGACCAAATTAGAAACGTAACCTTATCCGGTTATTTTGGAAATACGCTACGTTGTATTTCTTTATTTATGATGACCGGTAACTTTTGGAAGTATGGTACAACCTCAATTCAAGAGATTAATGTTCGTCAAGGTGTAACCCAAATCCCAAATGGTGGTACGTTTGATTTTCAAAATCAACAAACAACACCACCGGCATCCAGTGGTAAAATGTTAACCTTCACCATTGAAAACTTAGGCTTTGCGAGCTTAAATTTAACCGGTACTACGCGAGTAGTTTTAGGTGGTACAAATGCCAATCAATTTTCCTTAACCCAACCGTCTGCTTCTTCTTTAGCATTGGGAGCAACAACAACGTTTAACGTTACCTTTACCCCCACTACTACCGGTACTAAAACCGCTACTCTATCCATAGCAAGTAATGACCCGGATGAAAATCCTTATGTGATTACCATAACCGGAACCGGAACAGCCAATACAACAGCTCCAAGAATGACGGTATTTGATACTGTAAACGTCCTTACTACCGGATCGAATGTAGCGATGGGTACTTTTACCGGTGGAACCAGAGGGTATAAAGTGTTTAAAATAACCAACACCGGAGATGCACCGTTGAATATCACCAATGCAACCTTTGGTAATGTGGCGTTCTCTATGACTACGCCGGCAAACTTTTCTACACCATTAGTAATACCGGTAGGAGGAAAATCATTTATTACCATCGGGTTTAACGCACCTGCTTCTCCCGCTACTACAAACAGTACCGTAACGTTTTCAACCAATGATCCCAACGCCCCGACGTTAACACTTAATTTATCCGCCTCTTCAGCAGCGTGTTCAAATAATCCAAGTAATAAGATTTTAATGGATTATGATGGATATAGACATTTAATCCAACCTTGGAATCCAACCGGTACTTGGTCACCTACTGCAAACAATCCAAGTGTAACACCGGCAAACTTAAGTCCAACAGTTGCCAGTTATGTAAGAGCTACTACGGGTGATTACGATATCATTCGATATTATAACTGTGGATCTATTGCGGGATCAGCCCATTCAAACTCTACTTATATTCCTTTTGCTGTAAACGCATCCAACCCTACGATTCAAATATTAGTGTATTCACCGGGAGTGGGTATTCCAATAACAGTAGCACCTCAAAAACCAACCGGTACAACAAACGCTTGGGCTCCTCTTATTGCGGATTATTCATCCAATGTTACTGTAACCACTACAAAAGCGAATCAATGGGAATTGTTAACGTTTGACATGGGTAATATCATACGTGCCGGTGTTGCCGGTGATATGAGAGCATTAGATATTCAGATTGACCCACTAAGGGCATGGTCAGGTGCTCCTGCAAATGCTGCAATTGCCGCCCGTACCTTCTATATAGATGAAATTAAATATGGTATCAATCCATGTTTAAGTGATAACTCAGGAATCTTACAAGATTATAATGATCACATTAACGTAACACTAGACTATACGTTAACCGCTTTAACCGCTCCTGTACCAAATCCATCGATGACCGGTTCTAACACATCTACCAACGTAGGTCGCTTTATTAAAACAGTAAACACCTCCGCTTACGACGATGGTTTCCGCTATAATGGTTGTAACAACTTTATCGATTTGTCAACAAAGAAATACATCAGTATGTTGGTGTATGCACCTGCGGCAAATGTACCGATTCAAATTGGTGCAAAAATTCCGGATGGTCCGGATGCGGATGCTTTCCCGGATGATGCAGATACAGATATTCAAAATACAGTCTTTGCCAACAGGTGGCACAGAATCTATTTTGATTTATCAGCGATTACAACAGCACAACTACCTACTGTACGGTCCATCGATATATTCTTTGACCCGAATGATATTTCCAGTGGTGGTACATTTTATTTCGATGATATCCGCCTAGAGACAGCGCTTCCTTGCGTGACCGGTATACCGGCTACGAACATCTTAAACGATTTCGAAGACAATCGTTATTTAGGCGTCGTTTTCCCTGGAACTACGGGAACGTCTACTTTTAACAGTATCGCTGCAAACCCATCTCTTACCGGAATCAACACCAGCTCTACCGTTGGGACGTTTGTTCGGAATACAGGTACAACTACCGGTACCTCATTACGATTATCGGCTTGTCAAAACAGCTTAAATTTAGCTCCGGGTAATACACTAATTGATGTAAAAGTATACGCACCGGTAGCCAATGTAAAAGTAACAATGTCGCTTAAAACGGCTACAGGCGTTACGGTTAGCGATGTTACAGAAGTAGTAGCTACAGCTAACACATGGACAAACCTTCGATTTGACCACTCAGCAGTATTAAATGCTACGAACGTTGCCTTTATAGAATTAATCATGGATCCGGATGGAACTTCTTCCGGAGCGACCACTACCGTTACGCAACGCACGTATTACATTGACGATATTCGTTACGCACCACCTGCACCGGAAATCAACGTTAGAGCTTTAACCAGTCCTACACAAACGAATGTATTAACAGGAGGTACGATTAATTTGGGCACTGTTGGTATCGGCACTTCTTCAACTCCTGTCAACTTTAGTATTCAAAATAATGGATTGCAAACGCTAAACTTAACGGGTACACCCAATGCCATTCAAAAATCCGGTACGAACGCAGCTGATTTTATCGTAACAACGACATCCTCTTTCAGTACAACTGTTGGGGCTTTAGGTGCAACCGGGTTTACAATTGTTTTCACACCTACCGGAACTGCAAGTGGAATACGCACGGCTACGATTACCATCCCGAATAACGATTCAAACGAAGGGTCCTATACGTTTACCGTTACCGGAACGGCTACTGCTCCTGTTATTCAAGTATTAAATGGTTCTATTACAACATCACCTATTATTGCGAATAATAACGCTCCGGCTATTAACATCGGTTCTGCTGTGGTATCGAATGCAGCACCGGCTTATACTTTGGCCATAAAAAACAATGGAACAGGACCTTTAAGTATTACCTCTGTAACATCTAGTAGTACAGCGTTCGTCGTATCCGCGCTTACACCGGTTAGTCCTATCGCTGCAAATAGCTTGTCTACGTTCACCGTAACAGCTACTCCGGCTGCTATAGGAGCAAATACAGCGTTTTTAACGATTGCGTCGAATGATCCGGCTACTCCATCTTATAGAGTTAACCTTTCCGTAACCGGAACAGCAGCACCTACTCCTCAACTCACCGTTAGAAATGGTACAGCAGTGGTATCAAATAATGCCACTCCGGCTATCTCCGTAGGCTCCGCTATTGTAGGTTCTCCGGCATCTTCCTTTACCGGATTTACCATTACAAACACTGGAACGGCTAACTTAACGGTTACCTCTATTACAGGATCCAGCGGATTTGTAGTCTCTGCACTCTCTCCGGCGAGCCCTATTGCTCCTAATGGCGTTTCTTCTTTCAGCGTAACGGCTACGCCAGCTGCTGTTGGCGCAAATAATGGTACCATAACCATTGCAACAAATGATCCATCTGTTCCTTCTTTTACCCTGAATGTAACGGTAACCGGAACTGCTGCGGCAACACCACAAATAACAGTGAGAAATGGTACAACCTCATTAACTCATAATGCGACACCGGCCATCTCCGTTGGAACTGCCGTTGTGGGATCTCCTGCTGCTGCCTTCACCGGTTTTTCGATAACAAATACTGGTACGGCTAACTTAACAGTAACTTCTATTACAGGATCCAGTGGATTTGTAGTCTCTGCACTCTCTCCGGCAAGCCCTATTGCTCCTAATGGAGTTTCCTCCTTTAGTGTAACGGCTACGCCAGCAGCCAGTGGAACGAATACAGGTACCATCACAATAGTTACAAACGATCCTTCCAGACCATCGTTTACCTTAAACGTTTCGGTAACCGGTACTACGGCTACGTCACCTCAAATACAAGTGAAGAATGGTACTACTATTATTAACCATAATGCTACACCAGCCATTAACATAGGAAGTGCAGTAATAGGTAACACAGTAACGTATACATCATTCTCCATAACCAATACAGGAACAGCCAACTTAACGATAACGTCTATTACACCAAGTAGTATCTTTGGAGCTACCTCTATCTCACCGGTTGGTCCTATTGCTCCAAATGCAACGGTTACCTTCAATGTAACCGGTTCACCTAGTGTAGTCGGTGCTAATAATGGTACTATTACGATTGCATCGAACAGCACAACCAATGCCAGCTTTGTCATTAATGTAACGGTAACGGGATTGACCGCTACGTCTACCTTAGGAGCATTGGATGCAGCTGCAGTGGACGTATATCCAAATCCAAACAATGGTCTGGCGTATTTGGAATTCAATCAAATGTATGACAATGTAGTGGTAACGGTATTGAATAGTACAGGTGCTACGGTATCCGTAGATCGCATAGGATCTGTGTCCGGTGTACAATCACTGAACACTGCTGCTTTACCGGCAGGTATTTATTTCATTGAAATCGCTACCGCACAAGGTAAATTAATTAAGCGCTTAGTGAAAGAATAAAGAAATACGTTAAAAAAGGTAAAGGCTACATATTCAATATGTAGCCTTTTTTATACCAACTATATGTCAGGCGAAAGATTAAGTTAAACGGAGTGAACTATACCGAACAATACCAAACGTGGAAATGGAAGCAAACAAATGTTTTAAACTATGACCACTTACATTGGATCCTAGATACGCATAAATACTATAATCATAATGCTCCATCAGCTTTGCTATACCATAACATCCAATAATCAGTACTACACTTTTCTTAACTCGATTTGGAAATAGGTTGCGCAGGACACACCATATAATATAAAGGATAGGGAAGAACTGTAAGAATACATAGAATCTCAAATCATTCCATAATACCCAATACCCAATGCTGAAAAAACCAAATAGTAATAAACTGGTCCACACTACTTTTTCCTTTGTTGCAGAAAATGTATCAGAAAGAACGCAGGCAAAGAATGAAGCAAACACAACGGTCATTGGTAACCTGTCCCAAACCAGCGTAGTGGAATTAGGATTCCAATGGTAATAGGAGGAACCGAATGCCGTTAGCATTATGCCTAAAAATAAAGCGGCATATTGTATTTTTTGAAATCCAGATAACAAAATAGTTTTCGATTGTATAAAACCCCAAACACCACAAATTAAAAAGGGGATATTGCTCCATACATTGAATGCATTGGGGATGCCTAAGTATCGTTGGTCTGCAAACTGGTGATAATGTTCTTCTTGAGGGATAGATCCTTTAAAATAAAGAAAGACGATACTCAAAAGTCCCAATACCAATAGGAAACGTTTATCTAATGTTGACATCAAAAGGGAGTGAATATTTTTATTTTGCTACAAATGTAGAAATAAAGCACAAGATTATTCTACATATAGTTTCTCCCGATAAACGGTAGTAATTCCGGTGACTTCTACTATATAGTAACCACCGGTAGAGGGTTTGGGCAGAAAGTAGGTAGTACTACTTCCATCCGATATTGAAGTAGAGATTAGTGCCCCATCCACTTTATACATCGATACAGCAACTATCGGTTCCGGACACACGATTTGCGCACCCATTTCATTCATAGGTAATGGAAAAACAGTCAATTGATTTTTATTAGTTATAATTGATTGTACTGTAGAATACCCGGTACTTCCATCTATACTAACATATCGAATTCGATAATAATGTGTCTGACCAGTAGAGATAGCGCTTGTTGTATATGTTTGAACGATGCCCGAAGGTCTCGAAGAGATGGTTTGAATACTATCAAAAGAAATACCATCCGTACTCCTATCTAAAATGTAATACAAAACATCTATCTCTCCCCACACCGACCATTGAATAAAGTCCATTCCGTTTTGATGGTGCACGCTAAGATGTATTCCCTCTATAGGTAAGGTTGGATTTGGACAAACACCTGCAGGAAATGCAGCCGGTAAAATACTCGCATTGATGGATGAATTGAAATTATTGCCTGTACTGGTTATACCCGAGCAACAGGGACAATTATAAAAACCATTTTTTCTCCCGTCGCGATTCGTCCAGTTTACTTGATTGTTCAGCACTCGAATGGTAGAAGGTACACAAGCATATCCTGCGGTAATTTCTGATTGCAAGCCAACGTATATGCCAACATTTGTGAAGGTTTGTTGAGAGGCATATACTTTGTTGTTTTGAATGGTTACATATGAACCCGACGGAGCCGCTATGCCGTATTGTCCCGGATTTACTAAGACATTATCCGCTACTAAAAAATATGCACCACCATTATCACCCACCATTATTCCCCCACCGGAGCTACTGGGACCCCCACCTCTTAAATGATTTCCGATTATTTGAATAGGGTCTGATGCAATACCGGAACAGCCATATAGATTAATGATATCCTCCGGATTGCCATCCCCCAACGTGTGTTCAGAGCGATTATAATTAATTCGATTTCCGCCTCCGGTAACAGAATTAAATTGAACGATTTGACCTCTTGGTTTAGGACCTTTAATGGTTTCAAAATAATTACAGGTTACTTTAATACTACTGCTATTGATGGCATATACTCCTCCTCTAAAACTATAAAAACGACAATTAGTGATTTCAATATTTGTACTACCATTTATAGATACACCAATCATGGAGGGAATATCTGTAAAAGTACAATTTTGTATTTTGATGTTTCTACAATTGGTTAATTGAATACATGCAGCTGCAGTAGATGCAACAAAGGCTTTTCCTTCAATAACCAAATCCGATCTTCCGGAATAAGATATTGGTCCTGATGCTGTTTGAGAAAACAGCATACCGGTATAAAGCATAAAAAATAATGCCAAGAGAAAAGTTAAACGATTCATATCAGGTAATGTTGAGCAGATAACCTGAGTAGTAGAGAGTATAAAAGTAGTCAAAGTAGTCAACGTTTATTATTAAAATTGATTAAAAATATTCTAAAGGATGAATTTCATCGTTAATCCTAACTAGTAATTGTACTGATATTGAGTAAGATAATGTTTAAAAAATAGGTCATTTCGATATAAAATAATCAATTTGGTAAAATCAACAAAAAATACTATGTTTGCATTCCTATAGCGCGGGATGGAGCAGTTGGTAGCTCGTTGGGCTCATAACCCAAAGGTCACAGGTTCGAGTCCTGTTCCCGCTACTACGTAAAGAGTGTAAAGCATCGTTTTACACTCTTTTTTTATGTTTTCCATTCATATGTATATGAAATATAGTGCATTTATTGCGATAGCATTAGTGGTATTCTCCTTTATGTCGCTTGTAACCGAAACATTCGGTGTTCAGGATGACTTTATGTTTTACCAACAAACGCACTTGGCGGATATATGGAAAACGTCCTATCAAAATGCGGTTGACCAAGGTCGATTTTTTCAAATGATTATAGTCCCTTTGTTTTTTAAATTAATACCCTATGGTTTGAATAGCCTTCGATTTGCTTCTTATCTTAATTTATTCCTTTGGTCTATAGATGTCGTACTTATCGCGCTGCTACTAAAAAAAATACTTCAACAAGAAGCCGTATTTTGTATCGTTTTATTATTTTTTGCTGCAACGGTTAATATTGTAGGTCATTATTCACCTATGGTCAGTTATCCGGTTCATTATTCTTTTTCGATTGGTTTATTTTTACTCTCCCTTTTGAGTTTTATTTCGTATCAAGAAAATAGGAAAAGTGCCTTCCTACTTGTTTCAATTGTGTTGTATTCGGCTTTCATATTGTTTTGTGAATTAAATATTCTCTATCTACCGTTTTACCTACTGTTGATGAAAGACATGGATAAGTCTTGGTGGAGAGGGATACTACCCCCTTCTATTCGACCATTTATTGCTGTTACCATAGTATACGTATTAGTGTATGTTGTTTGGTCTTCTTTTATGAGTAATAATCTCTATAGAGGCACAAAGATTTCTTCTCATTTAGAAATATCCGCTGTTTTTAAATCTATTTGGGCGTATTCTAAACCGGCCATTCCTTTACACTTTTTTCATACCGATAGAGGCTACTTAATCAACAACTCCTTTTTGCCGGAAGGGCATAAACAAAATATAGCGTACATTATATATCATGCAAAAGCACTTTGGTGGATTAAAGCATTCATAATTGCCGGGATTGCATATGCTGTAACCATTCGATACAAAGTATCCTTTACTTCTAAATTTAAGTATGTTATTCCACTATTAATACTTTATTTCTTTGTACCGAATAGTTTAATTTCAATTACACCCAAATACATAGAGTGGAGTGCATTTGAAAATTATTATGTATACACGTTTTATTCTTATTTAACCATAGTACCGTTCATTGCTATCCTCTTCTTGTTTTTATTGGAAGTAGTACCTAAGGCATCCATCAAACGTGCTGTTGTTTTGATTTTGTCCCTGACATTATTTGTAGTGTCTATAGTAAACGATTATCTAAATGAACATGCATTACGCTCCATCAGAAAGTCGGAGCAGATAATAGAGGCTCTTCATCAATGGTATGCTACGGATTCTTTTAAACAAATAAAAGATGGACAAAAAATCGAAGCGTCTTGTATGACGCACCGATTTTCGGATATACTTTATTTTGGTTTTATTCCCAAAAATCTAGAACAGTATACCAAAATACATACTAATAAATCGATAGATTTTATTCATAAAGATTCTATTTTAAACTTTAAAGAATCTGAAATGGATCGATTAAGAATAGATACGGTTCAACAGAAACCAAGAATCTACCATACTTTAGCAAAAGAATAAAAAATACGCTACAGTCTTTTTACTGTAATACAATACTATGTCGAAGCGTAGGGCTTTGTAACATTATTTTAGCTTCATCCCACTTAGGCGGAGCAAAGGTCACTTTGGCATTATTGGAAAAGCCGAATTTTTCTGAGGGGTACCCGATTAAACTAAAGTCTAGTTTATTATTATTATTCTCATCGTGAAATACGGCTATAGCATAAGTACCATAAGGTATTTGGCTTAATACAAAGGTAGCAGTATTGTTTTGTATGGTAGCCGTTATACGGGTATACGCGGAAGCATCTTTGTTTGGGAACGCTTCTGGTTTATGATGAAGGGCCAACATGGCTTTTCCGCTATTGGTTTTAAAACCGGTTACGATTACTGTCAATGCACACGATTGACCAAGAGTCCAGTAAGAGATTAATAGAAGAAAGAAAATCGTAGAAAACCGCATATACATATTACCAATATACACAAAAATATTACCATTTTTTCTCTTTCATTAATCGATACAAAGTAGACTTACCTATTTTTAACTTTTGAGCTACTTCTACTACATTATTCTCATAGTAGGAGAGATATTGTCGTATAACACTGCGTTGTATTGCATTAAAGTCCATGTTTTCTAATACCGTCTCGTTCAACGCAATTCGCTCTTCTGTTTCAAAAGCTTTAATTTTTTGTTCTAAATATTGATTCAGCCCGGCTTGATTTTTTTTAATTATGTAATTCCGCCAAAACAATTCTAAGCGAAACAAAATGAGTTCGTCTTTTAATAAAAAGTCATCAATCAGTTCTATACACGCCGGGTCTTTGGGCATATCTTGATGGCTTTGTATTAATACGATGATACAAATATTCGGGACGAGTGCACGCACTCCACGAATAAATTCTAATGGACATACTCGTACGATGCCTACGTTTAATATAAGAATATTCGGCTTTTCATGCAGATGATCCATAGCTGTGGAGGCATCGTCAAAAAAGTGGACAGTTGAATGTTTCTTGGTAAAAAAGGCTTGTAGTAACGAAGTATAGTCTTTATCTAAATCAACTATAAATAGATTCATAAAAACTAACCTAGTATACAAAAGTAAGATTTAAGTAATAAAACTACAAGAATTGAAAAAAGATGTATACAGTTTGTAAACTATACTTCTCAAAAATGTAAAAAGCCATGAAGGAAACATCATGGCTTTAAAAGAATGCTATGTCGTGTTCTTAACTCCTACCTTACGGTAGTTCATTAACTAATGGGCTTCTTATAGAACCCATAATTATCTATACCGTTTACAACGTAAGGATTATTCTTCCTTAACGAATCATTGGAAGTATTGGAACAAACGAGTATTAAATATGAATCGCTCGGTTTTCAGTTGCAGCTAAACAAGCTTCCTTGAAAGACTCCGTAAACGTAGGGTGTGCATGGGACATACGGGATATGTCTTCAGCAGAGGCTCTGTATTCCATAGCTACTACAGCTTCTGCTATCATATCCGCTACACGTGGTCCAATCATATGAACGCCTAAGATTTCATCCGTGGCTTTGTCCGCTAATACTTTTACAAAACCATCGGTATCCATACTGGCACGGGCTCTACCGGAGGCTTTGAAAGGGAAGTTACCTACTTTATAGGCAACGCCTTGTTGTTTTAATTGTTCTTCTGTATAGCCTACTGCCGCTACTTCCGGCCATGTATACACCACCCCCGGTATTAGGTTATAGTTAATGTGTGGTTTTTGTCCGGCCATATATTCAGCTACAAAAACGCCTTCTTCTTCTGCTTTATGCGCTAACATAGCTCCCTGCACCACATCCCCTATAGCAAATATATTGGGCACAGCAGTTTGCAAATGTGCGTCAACCGGAATACGTCCACGTTCGTCTACTTGTATACCTAATGCTTCTAATCCTAATCCTTCTGTGTAAGCCTTACGACCGGTGGAGACTAATACATAATCGGCTTTTACTTCTACTGTTTTCCCTTCTTTGTCTTCCGCCGTTACCGTGACTTCTTTTCCTTTTACGGTTGCACCGGTCACCTTGTGCTGGAATAAAAATTCAAATCCTAAATGAGACTTTAACACTTTTTGAAGTTCTTTTCCTAACGCTTTATCCATGCTTGGGATTAAAGAATCAAAATATTCAATAACAGTTATTTTAGATCCTAATCGGGCATAAACAGATCCTAATTCCATTCCGATAACCCCACCGCCAATGACCACCATATGTTTAGGAATTTCGGTCATTTCTAATGCTTCCGTTGATGTAATGATTCGTTTTTTATCTACCGGAACAGTAGGCAAAGTAGACGGTTTTGAACCCGTTGCGATAATGGTTTTAGTCGTTTTTAATTCTTTAACGCTCCCATCAGCGGCTGTTACTTTGATAGTGTTTTTATCTAAAAAGGAACCAACTCCCGTGTGTACATCAATTTTGTTTTTCTTCATTAAGTACACTATTCCATCACAGGTTTGTTTCACCACTCCGGCTTTGCGGGCAATCATTTGTTTCAAATTTGCTTGAACGTCTTTGACATCTATACCATGTTCTTTAAAGGTATGTGTCGCATTGTAATAATGTTCGGAAGAGTCCAACATCGCTTTCGAAGGGATACAACCTACATTCAAGCAGGTCCCCCCCAGTGTAGAATATTTTTCAATTAATGCGGTTTTCATCCCCAATTGTGCACAGCGGATGGCTGCTACATAACCTCCGGGTCCGGAACCGATTACTACTACGTCGTATTGCATAAAGTTTAAAGTTTATAGTTAAAGGTTTAAAGTATGTCCATGTCTAAAGTTTCTTTTCTCATACTTTAGACGTTGAACATTAAACACCAAGTAGTAATCTAGAAGGGTCCTCTAATAATTGTTTCACTCTTACCAAGAAACCTACGGATTCTTTACCGTCAATAATGCGGTGGTCATAAGATAATGCCACATACATAATAGGACGAATAACAACTTGGCCATTCAAGGCAACAGGACGTTCTACTATGTTATGCATCCCTAAAATTGCCGATTGTGGCGCATTGATAATAGGGGTAGATAACATCGAACCGAATATCCCTCCATTTGTAATGGTAAATGTTCCACCGGACATTTCATCTATACTTAATTTGCCATCCCGTGCACGTGTCGCTAATCGTACGATTTCGGCTTCAATTTCATGGAAGCCCATTTGCTCTGCGTTACGAATCACAGGAACTACTAAGCCTTTTGGTGTAGATACGGCAACCGAAACATCACAATAATTGTGGTAAACAATATCATCCCCATCTATGTAAGCATTGACAGCAGGGAATTCTTGTAAGGCCATCGTTACGGCTTTCGTGAAGAAAGACATAAAGCCAAGACCTACTCCGTATTTTTCTTTAAAGGTATCTTTGTATTTTGACCGCATATCCATGACCGGCTTCATGTCCACTTCGTTAAACGTAGTCAACATGGCTGTTTCATTTTTAACGGCTACCAAACGACGGGATATTGTCTTCCTAAGGTTCGTCATTTTTTGACGATTATCTTCCCGTGTTCCCGATGCTGCTTTAGCTACAGGTGCAGTTGCAGCTGCGGCCGGTGCTGCTTTTGGCGCTTGAGCTTGTGCTTTAGCAGCATCCTCTTTCGTAATGCGACCATCTTTGCCGGTTCCGGCAACGGCTTGAGGATCGATTCCTTTTTCAGCTAATATTTTACCTGCCGCCGGAGAAGCGTGCCCACTGGCATAATTAGAATTACTTCCGCTTGCTACCGATGGTGCAGCTACTGAAGGTGCTGCAGCCGGTGCGCTTCCTGCGGCTCCTGGTGTGATTTTACATACTGTGGCACCAACAGCAACGGTTTGACCTTGTTGTACCAATAGTTCAATTTTACCACTTACTTCTGCTCGTAATTCGAATGTGGCTTTATCGGATTCAATTTCTAAAATTAAGTCCTCTTGTTGGATACTATCCCCGGATTTTACGGATATCGTACCTATAGTAACTTCGTTAATTGATTCTGCTACTGCCGGTATTTTCATCTCTATAGGAGTGCCGCTAGCGGTAGGTGTCGGAGCAGCCGTCGTTGTAGGAGTCACTGTAGGTGCGGCGGTAGCATTCCCTTCTTCGATTACACATATCACGGTGCCTATGGCAACGGTAGCGCCTTCTGCTACTTTAATTCGTAGTACACCACCGGCTTCTGCCATCAATTCGAAAGTAGCTTTATCCGATTCGATTTCACAAATCAATTCGTCTTTTTGTACGGTTTCACCCTCTTTTTTTGCCCATCGACCAATGGTTACTTCGTTGATGGATTCTGCTACTGCAGGAACTTTTATCTCTAATGCCATATTGTTTTGCTTTTATTTCGTATTGTGTAAATTGAATATTAACGAGCACTCATTTTTTCAATTTTGTCTGCAAACGAGCGTTTTACTAAATCAGCTTGTGTTTCGTTGTGTAGTTTTAAATAACCCACTGCCGGAGACGATGCTTCTAAGCGGGCCACTACTTCCAGTTGTTTACCAACTAAATACATGCGTCGTAAGATGTACCCCCAAGCACCCATGTTGTACGGCTCTTCTTGAACCCACACCATTTCGGCTTTAGGATATTTTTGGAAGATAACGTCTAATTGTTTTTCCGGGAATGGATACAACTGTTCAACCCGTACAATGGCAATATCCGTACGCTTTGATTTTTGTTGTTCTTCTAATAAATCGTAATATACTTTACCACTACAGAACAAGACACGTTTTACCTTTTTAGCGTCTACCTGCTTGTCATCTAAGACTTCTTGGAATGTTCCGGAAGTAAGTTCGCTAACATCAGACACGACTAATGGATGACGCAATAAAGATTTTGGCGCCATGTTCACCATCGGTTTTCTAAATTCCCATTTCACCTGTCTGCGTAATGCATGGAAGAAATTAGCCGGAGTTGTAATATTGGTTATAATCATGTTGTAATTGGCACAAAGACCTAAGAAACGCTCTAAACGCGCGGAAGAGTGTTCCGGACCTTGTCCCTCATAACCATGTGGTAATAACATCACGATACCATTCTGACGTTGCCATTTTGTTTCCCCGGAGGAGATAAATTGGTCAATCATTACTTGAGTACCATTCGCAAAATCACCAAACTGTGCTTCCCATATAATTAGAGCATTAGGATTAGCTAACGCATAACCGTATTCAAAACCTAATACTCCATATTCAGATAATAAAGAGTTGTATATACGGAAACGTTTTTGATTATCGGATATATGATTTAATGTAAAATACGGTTCATTGGTCTCTGCATCACGGATTACAGCATGACGGTGAGAGAATGTGCCGCGTTGTACATCTTGTCCGGTGATCCGAACAATTTTCTTTTCCATTAACAAAGAACCATAAGCCATTAACTCTGCTGTAGCCCAGGTTACTTGTTTAGTATCAAAAATTTGTTCTTTACGATCTTTTAATAATTTTTCGATTTGTTTTATCGGCTTGAAACCTTCTGGAGTAGTAATGAGTGCCTTGCCAACTTGTTCAACTACCTCTTGTGATATGGAGGTGTCCGGAGATTGTTCAAAATCCTCTTTCTTCGCTTGACGTAATTCCAACCATTCTTTCTCCATCTTTTGAAGAGAATAGGGAAGAGGCGTTTGTTTCACTTGATTCAAACGATCTTGAAGTAAATCACGGAATTCTTTATCTAAATTTTTTGCAATCTGCGCATCTACATCCCCACGTTCAATTAATTTTTGATTATAAATTTCTCGTGGATTAGGATGTCTGGAAATGACGTTATATAATTTAGGCTGTGTGAATTTAGGCTCATCTGATTCGTTGTGACCGTGGCGACGGTAACACACCATATCGATAAATATATCGCTTTGGAATTTTTGACGATACTCTGCCGCTAAACGCATACAATATACTACTGCTTCCGGATCATCTCCATTAACGTGTAACACCGGAGCGTCTACTATTTTAGCTATATCCGTACAGTATATCGACGAACGCGCATCTTCAAAGTCGGTTGTGAAACCTACTTGGTTGTTAATCACAAAGTGTATTGTTCCACCGGTTTGGAAACCGTTGAGTTTACACATTTGAACAATTTCGTATACAATACCTTGTCCCGCAACAGCCGCATCTCCGTGGATGAGAACCGGTACTACTTTATGATAATCATATCCATATAACCGGTCACCTTTAGCCCGAACAAAACCTAACACAACCGGATCTACGGCTTCTAAGTGAGAGGGATTAGGAATAAGTTTTAAATTTAATTTTGCGCCGGAAGGCATCACCACTTCGGACGAGTATCCCATGTGGTATTTCACGTCTCCGTCGCCCATGGTTTGATCGGCTTTTACATTGCCTTCAAATTCATTGAATATTTGTTCATAGGTTTTGCCCATGATATTGGCCAAAACGTTGAGACGACCGCGGTGCGCCATACCGATGACAACTTCTTCTGCTCCTTGTTCGCCTAGTTTGTCCATCATCTCGTATAACGCAGGTATAGTGGTTTCCCCGCCTTCTAAGGAAAATCGTTTTTGACCTACATATTTAGTATGCAAAAAGTTTTCAAAAACAACAGCTTCATTCAGTTTTTTAAGAATACGTTTTTTCTCTTCAATACTGGGATTAAAACTTTCTTTTTCAATTTTATTGCGCAACCAAGCTAACTTTTCCGGGTTTCGGATATACATATATTCGAAACCAATGGTGTCTTCGTACCGAGCTTTTAAGGTGTCGATAATGGTTTTCAACGGTGCAGGGCCTATGCCCAATTCGTTTCCCGCAAGAAACGTGGTGCTTAAGTCCGCATCACTTAATCCAAAATCAGCCAATTCTAATAACGCTTTGCGGTCTTTGCGGGTACGCACCGGATTCGTTTTGGAACGAAGGTGTGCTCTAGAACGGTAGGCATGAATCAGATAATGTACCCGTACTTCTTTTTCAGAAACAGTAGAGGCAGGAGTAGAGGCTGTAGCCGCTACGCCATTTCCGGAACCGTTTGTCGATGGTTTACCCGTTTCACCATATTTTTGAAGAGAGAATTCGTATCCTTCAAAGAATTTTTGCCAAGTAAGGTCTACAGATTCGGGATTGGAGCGATACGCTTGGTACATTTCATCGATGTACGAAACGTGTGCATTCGCGACATAAGAATATTTATCCATGTTTTTTATAAGATTCGTGGTACAAAGGTAAAAAATACTTTTAATGTATATAACTGTATATTCGCATGTACAAATGTAAATTGAAAATCAATAATTTAATATTTATTAGATAGATACAATAATCGATTCAATATTCATTGTATTTATTGAAAAAGTACAAATTTTCGACTTTGATGTACTATTGAATGAAAAACCCTAGTATTGTAAAAAAATAAAAAAAGGACACCTATTAAAATACAAACCCAAATAAAAGCTCCTGTAGAAATAGTTTGGTTGTATTGGACAACACCTAACCATGTTATCCATTGGAACTTTGCATCAGACGATTGGCATTGTCCTATTGCAAAAAATCCCTTAGAAATCGGAGCCACGTTTTCTTACACTATGGCAGCTAAAGATGGCAGTGTTGCATTTGATTTCGAGGGCACCTATACCGATATTATTCCATTACAAAAGATAACTTATACCATACTAGATGGTAGAAAAGTAGAGGTTCTTTTTTCAGGAGATGCACACAGTACGCACATTATAGAAATCTTTGAACCGGAAACGGTTCATTCCATAGAATTACAAGAAGCAGGTTGGCTTTCTATTTTAAACCAATTTAAACGCTATTGCGAACTAAGTAAATAACTGATAGTAGTTATAATAATATGGAACATATATGGATTGCCATTTGGGAAAGAAACCGACAGAATTATGTCGACTTTATGAAAGACTTATCTCCTGAACAATTGAATACGATTCCCAATGGTAGTAAAAATAATATCATTTGGCATGTTGGTCATATTCTCGTAACACAGCAAGCATTACTCTATAGTCTGTCAAATCTAGAAATGGGAGTATCAAAAGAACAAGTGTTTGTTTTTAAAACAGGTTCTATACCACAAACCATCGTTACACCGGAACAAATACGGGATGTAGAAGATCTTTTAACTTCTCAAGTACACCAGCTGAAAAAAGATGTAGTGGAAAATAAATTTACTACTTACCAACCGTATACTACAGTGACGGGATTTACATTAACATCTTTTGATGCAGCTGGACAATTTAATAATTACCACGAGGGATTGCATTTTGGTATCATCATGCAATTAAGAAAAAGTATCCTCCGATAGACCTAAATTATAACATAGGTTACTTTCGCTTTAGGATGATATTCTCGCATTATTTGTTCAACTAAACGAGTACCGGCAACAAGATTTTTTCCTTGAATGACTTCTATAGGCCCTAAGGTCATCTCTAAATCCAACCATAAAACACCCGCTACTCGAACTAAACGATACGTACAAGGTATTTCTTTCAATCTGGGAATATCCCTTTCAATTCGTTCAATAATTTTATCTTGTAATTCCTTTTCAACGGATGTAACGGATAAGGTATCCATGTTTTCTTTAAAAAGTAAAATGGGTTCTTTACACATGTATACAGACAATAGTAAACAAATACTAGGGTCTATATAAGCAGCCAATTTTGTAAAGCCGTATTGATGTAACACCGCGATCCCAACAAATGAAATAAAAATAGACACAGTAAATAATAAATCAATGCGCCACTCGGTTTCTTCTGCTTTTAATAATTCCGATGCAGCTTTTTTCTGATTTTGTTTCACTATAAAATAAATAAAAGCGTTGATAACAAAAGCTCCAATGGAATAATAAATCAATAACCAACTGTTCTCTGCTTCCGGCTCATGTATGATAGCTTCTATTGACTCTACGATGGAATCTAAACAAATAAGAATAATCATTAAGCTCCGCAATAAAATGAGAATTGGAACAAATCCATAAAAGCCTAATGGATACTTTTCATTAGCCTCTCGTTGTGTAATAGCCGAAACGTATAAGGTTACTATACCTATAATACCACTTATAGCATACGATGCTGCATCGAGTTCAATAATATTAGAATCTGTAAATAAACTGAACCCAATACTCCAAATCATTAAAAGTAAAGTACCCGCCAAAGTCCAACGTAATGTTCTTTTTTCGATAGTATGTTCCATTTTATTGATAGATTTAGTTTCCTACTCCTTCATTTAGGTTGTCTTTTTCTTTCTGTGGTAAGAAATACCGTAGACGTAATCTAAGAATAATATCACTTTGTTCAAAAGAGCTTTCTATTGTATTACGGGACTGTTGCCACATCACGATGGTTTCAAATTTCCAACGTTTATCCGGTGTGTACCCAATGCCTAACCGCATTCTATTTTTATTGGCAAAGCGTTCCGTTACCCGATCATCATAATATAAAAATTCAATATCCCATATTCCATACCATAAGTTTGTATCGGTCATTCGAGAAGAACTGATCGGGAACAGCAACTCGAAACGTATTCTAGGTCGAACACTTACCTCCCATGTATCGTTGGATAGATTTTTAAGATTCCGTTGTTCCATTCTTAATAACATTCGTAGGTACAGCCTATGTGAGGAAGCTTTTGTAATATGCCATCTGCAACCTAGTATTGGTCGTAGTTCCAGAGTGTTATAATTTTCAGTTTGTACGGTATACGAAAGAACACCTTGGGCCATCAAGTCCCAATGTTTTGACATGGTTCTTTCCATACATAAAGAATAATCATAGGCTCTCCATTTCGGAGTACCATACAAAGTAGAATAGGTAAAACAATGCTCGAGCCCTGTTCTATTAGATATACTATGTGTGCCCATAGCTTCCAACCATCCTTGAAAAGTAGACGATTGACTAAATGCATGAGTTGAAAAAAAGAAGAAAAAAAGATAGCAATGACGTACCATACTAATTAAGTAGATCAAAGATAAACATTTTAAATTTATGTAAGGGGCGTTCAGTATAATTTATAAACACATTTTACTATATTGCGTCTCTCATCAATCAACCTTTTTTAGTTACAATTCTTTATGTTCACTAAAATTCAAATTGGCAGTAGTTTAATATTGCTATCCGCTTTCTTTGCCTGTCAGCCTTCATCGGACACTAAAACAGCATCATCAGAAAATGGTTCGGAGTACGTATTAGATCGAACGATTTTACCTATAGCCCCTCCTCCTGTTGTAAGCATTACAGAGGAAGATGCGCGCAATGCCCAGCGACCGGCACCATGGGAGGTAAAAGCACCGGAAGGCGCTCCCAATGTAGTCATTGTAATGATTGATGATATTGGTTTTGGTATGAGCAGTGCTTTTGGTGGTCCTATTAAAATGCCATTTGCAGAAAAATTAGCTCAAAGAGGTTTACGCTATAATCGTTTTCATACAACGGCTCTTTGTTCGCCAACCCGTACGGCTTTATTAACCGGTCGTAATCACCACAGCAATAATATGGCTGGAATTACAGAAATAGCAACGGCGTTTCCGGGTAATACCGGCGTTCGTCCGCAAAGTATGGCACAAACAGCAATGATATTGAAATTAAATGGTTTTAATACTGCTCAATTCGGAAAGAACCATGAAACACCGGCATGGCAGATACATGCTAGTGGTTCTTTTGAAAATTGGCCAACAGGACAAGGCTTCGAAAAGTTTTACGGATTCATGGGTGGAGAAACCAATCAGTTTTACCCAGGTGTATGGGATGGTACCTCACGAGTAGAAGTACCGGTAGAAGATCCTAACTATCATTTTACAAATGATATGACGGACAAAGCCATACAATGGATGAGCAGCCAACATTCCATGACACCTGATAAACCGTTTTACATGTATTTTGCACCGGGTGCTTGTCATGCTCCTCACCATCCTCCGGCTTCTTATGTAAATAAATACAAAGGTCAATTCAATGATGGATGGGACGTAATGCGTAAAAAAACATTGGAACGCCAAATCGCAATGGGTATCGTTCCTAAAGGTACTACCTTAGCGCCTAAGGATTCATTCATAAAGGATTGGGATGAGTTATCTGCAGTAGAGCAAAAAGTGTTTGCTCGTCAGATGGAAGTGTATGCCGGCTTTGCTGAACATACAGACGCTCAAATCCAACGCTTACACGAGTACCTAGAATCCATAGGCGAACTAGAAAAAACGGTGTTCATATATATCATTGGAGATAATGGTACGAGTGCTGAAGGAACGGCTAATGGGTTGTTTAATGAGAATACTTATTTCAACGCCATTCCGGAAACGATAGAAGAATTAGAAAAACAACTTCCAAAATTTGGTACTCGAGCATCCTATGGTCATTTTGCTGCCGGATGGGCTGTTGCCGGTAATACGCCATTCAAATGGACTAAACAAGTTGCCGGAGATTTTGGTGGTACACGTAACGGAGTTATTATCGATTATCCCGCATTGATTTCAGAAAAAGATAAGGGGACTATTCGTTCTCAATTCTCACATGTGATTGATATTGCACCTACGATTTTAGAACTTTGTAAAGTTCCGCAACCTACCAGTGTAAACGGCGTGAAACAGGAACCCATTCAAGGCTTCTCTATGGTGGAAAGTATAAAAAATGCAGCCGCACCGGAATTTCATAAACGTCAATACTTTGAAATCATAGCCAATAGAGGAATTTACAGTGAAGGTTGGATGGCACGTACCGTACATAAAGCACCATGGGAAATTAAACCAAAGGGCACTGTAGCCCAAGATAAGTGGGAATTGTTTAACGTTGCGGAGGACTTTAGTATGAGTACCAACGTTGCGGATAAGTATCCGGAAAAGCTAAAAGAACTACAAGAATTGTTTAAAGAAGAAGCCATAAAATTCCATGTATTCCCGCTCGACGATAGAAGTCTTGAGCGTTTGGATCCGGCGCAAGCGGGCAGACCGGATGCTATGGGAGGCCGAACTAAAATGACTGTCTATTCCGGAATGGGAGGTATGCAAGAGAACTCCTTCATTAATACTAAAAATAGAAGCTTTAAAATGACAGCATATATTGAAACACCGGCTAATGCTTCCGGCGTGTTATTAGCTGCCGGTGGAGCTTTTGGTGGATATAGTTTATATCTGCATAAAGGTGTTCCGTATTATACTTACAATTGGGTTGGCAAAGCGCAATACCACGTCTCCGGTAAACCATTGACGACCGGTAAACATGTAATTGAGATGACCTTTACATATGATGGTGGTGGTACTGGAAAAGGTGGAACTGCTGTTATAAAAGTGGATGGTGTTGAAGTTGGAAAAGGTAGAATAGAACATACCGCCGCTAATATTATCAGCTTAGATGAAGGCGCAGATGTAGGTATGGACGAAGCATTGAATGTTAGTGCACTTTATCCTGTAGGTAAAGCAAATGCATTCAAAGGTAAAATTGATAAAATAGAAATTGAATTGTTATAATTAATCTGTCTTAAAATAAAAAAAAGAGCGCTTCGATTAAAAGCGCTCTTTTTTTATTTTCCTTGGTGGACGCTATCTACAGTATAGATAGGGATGATGTTTAAATACTCTAACCTAACTACTATCGTATATAGTCTTGAACACAGCGGAATCCCAAATGATTGGTCCCTGTTTTCCAATCCCCTTTTCCTCGGGTTCCTAAAATATAGCGCGAACAATATTGTTCTGTACATAAAAAGGATCCACCGCGGTGTACTTTTTTGGCTACTCCCGGTTCGGCCGGGTCGAAGGAACTAGGAGGCCCTATAGGGTTTTTGTTTACTTCTGTTAAAGATAAAGTAGCATAATACCCACTATGGTACCAATCGCTACACCACTCCCAAACATTTCCGGTAAGATCATATAGTCCAAAGGCATTGGCGGGATATTGTTGTATCGGTGCAATACCGATAAATCCATCGGCACCATTGTCTTCATTGGGGAAACTACCTTGAAAGGTATTGGCAGCAAACGTCCCTTTAGGATTAAAATCATTGCCCCACGAATAAAGTGAACCCGATATACCGGCTCGTGCGGCAAACTCCCACTCTGCTTCAGTCGGTAAGCGTTTACCGGCCCAACGAGCATAGGCTTGTGCATCTTCCCACGCTATATGTACTACCGGTTCCATTTCTTTACCTTCTATAGAAGAGTTAGGACCTAGAGGGTGTTTCCAATTGGCTCCATAAACAAAGGCCCACCATTGCATATAAGAATCTAAAGAGATGGGCTTGGAGGGGGGCATAAATACTACAGAGCCGGGCTTTCGCTCTTCTTCACTTAAATCAGGAAATTCTTTTTCGTCTAACCGTCGTTCTGCTATGGTCACATATCCGGTTGCTTCAACAAATCGTGCAAATTCTGCATTCGTTACTTCATGTGTATCCATCCAAAAGGCATCCACGTAGACGGGATGAATCGGTACAGCATCGTTGGTTATTCCTTTTACACTACATAGGGATTCATTAGCGGCTAAGGTTCCCATATAAAATACACCACCGGGTATAAATACCATATTGTTTTTACTTGGACTCGGTATGTCTAGGGTATTGAGTACCGTTTCTCCAAAAGTTCCTGCAGGTATAGATGTAAGTGGTGTAGTTTCTATTTTTTTACTTTTCCAAAAAAAGAATGTTCCCAATCCGCTAAAGCATAGTAGACTCAATAGAAGTAACCTAATTCTATTTTTCATCTATTTTCCTTCCGTATAGCCCTTGTACTTGACGGGCATTACTTCCTTCAATAGCGTGTAGCGCTTCGATTTGTTCTTTAGAAGCTTCAAAGATATGTTTTGCAACATACCAACGAACTGTTTCTGTATACGGTGGTGTAGTAAGCGAGCCTCTATAATGATAGAATTTTCCTTTTAACTCGTGTGGAATAGAGTCAACTAAGTCTTGAAAGCTCACTTGTCCCGGAGCCAGATCCTTCGTTTGATGCGCTTGCTTAGGTATCGCTTGTAAAAAATCATCAATAAACGCATTTCGTTTACCTTCTTTAAATAATATACCGATAACTAAATATTGTGGAATACTGTCTGTACTTGGCATGATATTAACAATGTGCATTTCCAGCGGAAAGCCTTTACCATCCAATAAATGTTCAGATGGGGTATGGAAGTGACATTGTTTAAACTCAAAAGTGGTATCATCTTGAATTAACGTACTGCCTTCTTTAAAATCTAATTGTACCGTATGCCCTTTATTTTCTATCGCTTTAATGGAATCTTGAAAATATAAATAAATGGTATGGTGGCCTTCTTCCGTTGCAGTTGTAATAATGTTTATAGGGGATTGTTCAAAACCATGTTGCAACCCGGGAACAAGTGTAGTGTCTGTCTTCGGCTGAGTGAAACCTTCATTTGATGTTGTTGTACAGTGCTGTAGTATTATACAACCTAAAATAATTATTAATAAATACTGTCTCATAGTTGCAAAAGATAAAGCATGAAATTATTTAGTAAGAATTAAAGGAGGTTGTTGCCAGGTTCCGTTCAATGCAGAGGGTTTAGGCCAGTATAGTCGCATGACTAACATAAAGTTATTCTCCGGTGCAGGTAACCAATTGGAAAGTTTATCATTTGATGGGGCATTCGTTTGTATATATAACGTATAACTACCATCAGCATTCATTTTTAGTTGATTCATCATATTGGAGTTAATTAAGTAGCGATGTATAGGATTGTCAACTAATAAACTCGAGGGCAGGGCATACATTGTTAAAGACCAAAAGCTGTTAGAAGGAGGTAATTGATCTTTAGGGAAAGTAATGGTGTATTTATTTTTACCGCTTAGGGGAAGATTAGATGAATCAACCGTATAAATAGGATATAAGGCTTCTTCTTTAGAGTTTCCGTAAATACCAATTAACGCACCGGCCATTCTGTAGATATACTTATTCTTTAAGAAAGATCGTGTTCCAAATAAATTTCCTGATGTAACTTCTTTTTTATCGACTTTTTCTTTTACCAAATAATACTCCTTCCAAGCATCTTGAATTCCGGCGTGTAGCCCAGATCTTATGGAATCAGCTATAAGTGTAGTATCGATTTTATATCCGGGCCTAATACCTATTGATTGAAGTCGATTCAATAATGAAATCTCTGAACTATCAGTTGGACAGAATTGCAATTGAAAGTTTAGAATGTTAAATACTTGCAAAGAATGACCCAACTCTTGTTTAGATACAGGAGGTAAAAAGTCTATTTTATTTATTGATTTATCCGGAGATAAAGAGGTTAAGCGGTATTGTTGTTGAATTTTTTTTACGTTTTCGATGTCATCAGATGAAAATAGTTGAGTGCGAAACAACGCAATTAAAAGTTCTGTTTCACATCGTATAACTTGAGTGATGGAATCCGGAGCAGTACCGGACCACTTCGGTCCGGCAATTAAATAATGACCACCTTTATTACCGGTAGTGCGACTCCCGATGTAGGCAAAATTGTGTGTATAATAATCTATTAATTGAACACTAAAGTACCGATTACTTTCTATTTCTGGAATACTAATAACTACTGGTCCTGCCCTTAAATCAAGCCCGGCAAAGGAATAGGGTGTATCGGAGTTGGGTGTTTGTACAGCTTTATCCTCCGGAGTATACACTCTTGCTGTATGAAAAAGGGTATTGTAAGGAGCTTTGTACTCTTTATTTGATGTATCAACAAAATAAGCATATTGAATTCTATAGCCATCAACCATTGGATAAGCATAGATGTAGGCCTCTTTTGCCAGTTTCCGAGCCTCTTTTACAGTCAAATTATCGAATGGTTTAATATCGGATGTTTTGTTTTGAAAAGAGCAGTGTATCCCTAAACTTATTATCAATAAGCAAATGCAAAGAATAGATGTTTTCATCATGTAGTATTTTTAGTGGGTAGAAAGGAATTAGATATTTTTACCTGCATTTTACTATAATATTAATAGCGAATTCCTAGTATAACTTCACACAATATTGTTACCTTATTTTGTAAATGAATATTGGAAGGTTCGATGTTTAATTCTGTCAAAACATTCTTCATTCGACTGAATCCTGTCTGACCTTAACAATATAATATGTCATCTAAGATTACATAGTTATCGTAGTGATTTTCATTGAAAAGAAGATATTTAACTTAAATACCTAGAGAAGAATTGGAAATAAATTTCATAAATCCTTCCTTGGGTGTTAAAACGTCATTAATAGACGTACATCCGTTAATCAAGTAAAATATTTCTTTATTCTTATCTGCAATTTTAAGTTCATCTGAAAGTTCCCCTACACTTTTAGCAATAGTGATAGGTTGAATTTTTACAGAATGATAATAATATTTTTTTAAATCCTTCTCTTGTAAAAAGGTTAATTTCTGCAAGATTTCATTCGTTTTAAATGGCGTTAATTCCACACTATATACATATGTTAATCGAATGATATCTTTTTTTCCTGGAATAGGAAGATAAAATATATTATAGAATAAACCATTAATAGCTGAATTTATTTTTATAACGTAAAATGGAGAAGAGTGAAAAGTATCTTTTACTAAAGTAAAGTTAGTACTATTTAATTTTTTACTCATTTGTTCAATTAATAAATCTATAGATTTTTTTGATGTATCTATGCTTTGAAAAATGTACTGTCTTTTATCCATCGACTCATACGTCACATCACCTTGAACAATGGAGGGTCGCCAACTTTCAGGAATTAAAAATGAAAACAAGTGCTTGGGATGCACGTATTGATTTTTATTTACTACTCCGTATATGGGATTAATTCCATATATGAGACCATTTAAAGTTGGCAAAGTTGTTCCCTTTGTAAAAGGAGTAGGTAAATATCCTCGCTTCACTAAGTGGTGTTTCAGATAAGAAATTCGTTTTTCAGTTATAGGATGGTCATTAAAAATATCTTTTTCCATAAAGGTAGAATCAAAATATAAAATATAATTTGTTAACCTATTTAGGGCACTGGCTAAAGCAAATGGATCAAAACCTGATTTAGCAGCTAAGTCAACACCTACTATATCTGCCTCCCGTTCGTGTTTTCTGGAAAATCCTGCTGCAATAGTTTCAGCAGGATAATCTATATTTAAGTTAATCAATTTACCGTACAAGGGATCCGTTAACTCTCCTATGATATTCCCCGGAATATCTAAAATAGCAGGAATGATTTTTACTTCTAACGTTTTTCTAGAGTGGTGTTTCGTTACATGTGTAATTTCATGCGCCATTATACAACCTAATTCATCTTCTGTTCCTAGTATTGCTAATAGACCTCTTGTTACATATACATAACCACCGGCTGTAGCGAATGCGTTTGGTTCATGAGTATCTAATAAAAAGTATTTTATAGAATCTTTTAGAACAAGATTATTTTCCAGTTTCTTACCTACCTTTTTGATTAATGAAAGAATACTGTCATTCGTATAGATACCATATCTTTTTTTTACCATTTGATAGGTACTCTCTCCAATATGTTGTTCTGTTGTTTGAGCGGTTAGCAGATTGCTTGTTAGAAAAGTACAGACACAAAAAATAAAAGAGTAGAAATTACTATTTAGTGGTTTCATATTAAGTAAGTGTAAAAGGTAAATTATACAATAAAGCATAAATATAATAAAAAAGAAAAAGGAGTAGTGAAAATGATAATATATATATAAGTTGAATAGCAATCGCTCTTCTGATAGAGAGTATCACCTTTTCTGAACAATGAAATTGTACATAAATTAAAATAAATAGTAGTAAATCTATAATTAGAAAAAAGTTGTATAAGTATGCAATTTCTTCCTTAGAATTATAGTAGATATTAACCGGCAAAAAAAGTAATCGAATTAATATTTTTAATGAACTTACAAAAAAATTATATACTAATATTTCTATTAAATTATGATTCTTGATATTGTATACGTAATACATAACGATACTAATGATCGGTATGTTGATACTCATAAAAATGGAATAATGCGCATCTATCCATAAGTTTAGAGATTTCTTATCTGTTAAAGGACCCAAGTCTTCGTCTTTTATACTATATAAAAATTCAATGGAATACATTTGACTAAAAATACCATACAATGCTCCAAGTGTAATAAATAATGTAATTGGATCGTAATGCTTTATCCGTTTACCCTCTAAATACTCTCGAATAGTATGACCGGGTCGTGTTACTAATTGTTTACAAGTATAAATAATACCTTTATCAAAATATTTAAAGAAGATTTTTCTAAAATGTGATTGAACATACTTAAAATCGAGTCGATCGACATCGGATTTTTGACCACAATAGGAACAAAAATTTCCTGTTAAATCGTTTCCACAATTTTTACAGTATTTCATGTTATATTTTTTTTACTTGTATGATATTCATAGGACAGGCTTGAGCGGCTTTTACATTCGCTTCGTACTCCTCATCGGAAACACGTGCCGTGTACATCCCCTTTTTTTCCACTCCTTCGATAAGTGTGACCTTACCATCTTTTTTAGACATACGCCATCGATCAAAAGCTAATTCAACACAGTAATTACAACCGATGCATTTTTCTCTGTTATGGGATAGTATAACCATGAAGTTAGATTATTAAGCCGGAACTATTTTGTATAATTTATCGGAAGCGCGAACCGTCTCCGCTACTTTAAACGTAATGGTATCTCCTTTCTTCGCTTCCTCTACCACTATATTGTCTTTTCGTATTTCCTCAATTTCCGTTTCAATTACACCGGTCGTAGGCCCCATAATGAAAATGGGATCGCCTACTTTAATCGATTGGGCTTCTATTAAAAATTCTCCTACTTGACTTTTAGAATAATAATGCAATCCTTTTCCTATATAAACTTTCTTTTGCGATGCAGAAGATCCGGCCTGATTGGTCCATTCTCCTAATTTTAGTCCTAAGTAATAACCACTCCAAAAGCCTCTATTGAATACCTTTTCCAATTGGCTCATCCACGCTTCTATTTTCGCTTGACTATAAGTGCCCGCATCAATACTGTCTATTGCTTCTCGATAACATCGCGTTACGGCTGCTACGTATTCCGGCGCTCTACCACGTCCTTCTATTTTCAATACATTTGTTCCCGCAGCTACTACTTGGTCTAAGAAGTCTATCGTACATAGGTCTTGTGGAGACATGATGTACTCATTATCGATTTCCAGTTCATGCCCGTCCTCCATATCGATGACTTTGTAACTTCGTCTACAATTTTGTATGCAGGCGCCCCGATTGGCGGACGCATTCTGGGTATGTAAGCTTAAATAACATTTTCCGGATACTGCCATACATAAGGCACCATGACCAAATATTTCTATTTTAATCAACGCACCTGAAGGTCCTTTGATTTGCTCTTTCTCAATAGCTTCCGTGATGTGTTTGACTTGCCGCAAACTCAATTCACGGGATAAAACCATAACATCACAAAACAAGGCATAAAATTTTACAGTATCGATGTTGGTGATGTTAAGTTGTGTAGATGCGTGCACCGGCATTTTTTGCTGAAATGCATAATGGATGACAGCCTGATCGGATGCAATAATAGCGGAAATTTGATGCGCCTTCGCTTGGTCGATAACTCTTTTTACTAACGAAATATCGTGATCATAGATAATCGTATTCAAGGTTAGATAGGTCTTCACTCCTGCAGCGGAACACCTTTCGGCTATCTCCGCTAAATCTCCTAACGTAAAATTCATGGTCGCCCGTGCTCGCATATTAAGTTGGTCAACCCCAAAATATATGGAGTCTGCTCCATTGTCGATAGCTGCTTGAAGGGCTTCGAAGGAGCCCGCCGGCGCCATGAGTTCTATACGATTTGCTACTGTCATAAGGAAAATATTCAATACTCAAAAATACAAAAAAGCCATTAAACGATTAGTAATCCTTTGGGTATTGTGACTTCTTGTATTTATTAATAAATTACAAGGATATGAGGAAAATACAATCTATTATTGACAAGCTTACAAACAATACCGAAGGCTTAGACAATATTAAACACAAAGGACTCATTGTTTATACACTTTTTCAATATACCTACGCGATTTCATTGTTTATTTATGGATGTATCCAAAAAGAATATTTTGAGTTCTTAGGTCAAACAGCTGTATTTATGCTGATCATGAATTCTAGCATTATTTACTTTTCCAGGAAAGACTTCTTTTGGACAAGCCGTATCAGCATTTTTTTATTTTTCTTCTTAGAGTCATTTTATGTTTTAGGTTATCAATACGACGATGCTATTAATAATATCGCTATCGTCCAATATGTAATTATTTCGTTTATCGCTTTGGTTATTTTGAATTGGCGTTGGTCTTTAAGTGTCATTGTGCTAGGTATCGGAATGATAACATTGGATTACTTTATCTATAAAATGGGCGATTGGGGTATGGTCTTACCCGTTCACAATACACGGGATGCTCTAGTCATCAACACCATGAATTTAATTTTGGTGTTCCTGTTTTTTATGTTGTATTATCAATTATTTGTCAAGTATTATATCTTATACCAAAGAGAAAGTAATAGATCACAAGTCCTGAATGACGACTTGATTATTAAAAACA
This sequence comes from Cytophagaceae bacterium, assembly GCA_025455005.1. Classification (GTDB taxonomy): domain Bacteria; phylum Bacteroidota; class Bacteroidia; order Cytophagales; family Cytophagaceae; genus JALONH01. The sequence continues at coordinate 14,714 of JALONH010000019.1, read as the reverse complement.
TACATTTAGAGGAATTAAACCAACAGTTGGAGGCCTACATTTCTTCATTAGAAGAATCAAACGAAAAATTTGAACGCTATTCTTGGATGAATTCGCATCACTTGCGTGCTCCTATAGCTCGTATACAAGGTTTAATTCATGTGAAACGCTTTAGCTCAGACCCGGAAGAGATAGCGTTTATAGATACTCAAATTGAAAAAACGACACAAGAATTGGACTCGGTCGTTCGAGAATTAAATGTGTTGTTAACACTAATAAAAGAGAAATAAAAGGCCTATAGCCCCATTATTTTTTTGTAAAACTTTTTAAATAAAGGGAATCGTAATGACCTTTGTGATCGTACACTCGATTTTGAATCGCATAGGCTTTCCAACGTTGAATCAAATCCTCTTTTATTTTCGGGAATTCAGATGATCTATTTACTGATTCACAAGGATCAGATGTTATATGGTAGAGTTCCCAATCGCCGGAGCCCATGGGTTTGGGAAGGCGTACAATTTTCCAGTCCTCTTTTCTATACGCTTTCATTTCAAATAATTCCCAGCCAAATCCATCACTAGTATGCACCGAAATAGAATCATGTGTAAGAATCGGAAGAATGGATTTACCATAAATGGGTTGAATCGTATGTTGTCGAAAAGTAGCTGGATAAGGAGTGCCGGAAATCTCTAATACAGTAGGCATGATATCGGTCACATGTACAAGGCCTGCATTCCATTCGCCTGTATTGGAGGCTTTGTGTTTAGGTAATTTAACTATCAAAGGCGCTTTGATACCACCTTCTGTGGTAAAACTTTTAAAATATCGGAAAGGAGAAGTAGAAGCTTGAGCCCAACCCGGTCCCGCTTCCGCATAGGAGTTAATGAGACCTTTGTTATCTATACTATTGTTGAAACTGTTATGATACTTCCCATCTTCATTTCCGGGATACGTACTGGCTACTGCACCGTTAGCCCCATTGTCTGATAGGAAAACAATTAAGGTATTGTCATATAAATTTTTGTCTTTTAAGTATTGTATGATTTTACCTATAGACATATCCATATATTCAATCATGGCTGCATATACTTCCATATCGCGCGCCAATTGCTTTTGCTGATCCGGCGATAGCTTTTCCCATTTCGGAATGGCAGGATTAGAAGGAGACGCCTTAAGGTTTTTAGGAAGTATACCTAACTTTTTTAAATTGGCAAATCGTTCTGCCCATAGGCTATCCCAACCGGCATCGAATTTACCTTTATATTTATCTATGTATTCTTTGGGCGCATGCAAAGGATCATGCGCAGCGGTGTAGGATAGATAACCAAAGAAAGGTTTTCCGTCGGCAGTATGTTTATCTATGAAATGAATCATAGAATCGGTATAGTTTTTTGAAGAATAAAAATCGTTCGGCAGATCTACTACTGTTCCCTGACTCGTATACTCCATATGTTGCAAGGGGGACAATGCTTTTTTATCTTTCCAATGACTACCGCCACCGGTACCTAATATAAATGTCTCTTCAAAGCCGCGGTCATAGGGGTCTAAGCCTTTGCCTTCACCTAAATGCCATTTACCGGTCATATACGTATGATAGCCGTTTTCCTTCAAGAGTTCCGGTATGGTAACGACATTGGTATTGAGATGACCATTATATTCCGGAAGATTTAATGCATCTAAAGCAGGGTAATGCATTTCACTCATAATGCCGATGCCGGCAATATGATGGTCGGCACCGGTGAGCAAAGAGGAGCGAGTAGGCGAACATGTAGGTTGAACATAAAAATTCGAAAAAAGTAGGGATTGACTTGCGAGGTTATTTAGATTCGGTGTAGCAATATTCCCACCATAAGGTTCAATATCACTGAAACCCATATCGTCTGCTACAATGAAAAGTATATTCGGTTTCTTTTCTTCCGGCGCTTGGGTCTTCGTATTTTCTGTACAAGCAGTAAATAAGGTAGCAATACAAAGAAGAAAGAGAGATAATTTTCTAAGCATAAGTGGTAAAAAGAAAGTCAAGTTCAAATATAAAGAAAATAATGGTAGGATAGGGGAAAGGGATATCAGTGTTGTTTTTCGTAAAGAGCAATCCATTCTTTGGGGCTCATTTTAGAGACGAGTTGGGCGATTAACTCTAGAGGTATTTCGGTCGTTTTTTTAAATCGGATACAGCTTTTTCCCATATCGAGTTTGGTTTTACTATAGTTTGGGTACTCAGAGGTGAACCATTGGTAAAGGGAAGTGTCAACATATAGACCCATATGATAAAGGGAAATGTATTTTTTTTGAGCGGCGATAGAGATAAAAGGTAAAGGGGTATTCGCAGTACAATGGTAGCCGGAAGGATAGGTAGAAAGCGGAACTACAAAAGAAATCATCTTGTATTGGATGATGGGTTCGAAACCTTTGGGAAGATGTTTTTGTATGGTATGAAAAAGATTTTCAAAAGCTTCTTTTTTATCCGAATCTACATCGGCTAAATACATTTCGACTTCAGAACGTTTCTTCATATAAATAATAGGGTTAATAAAAGAGTAACGTAATAATAATTTTAACCTAAGGTCAAGAGCGAATTGTTTTTATATGGAGCAATTCGTAATTTGAAGAAAGATTTCACTTAAACAAGTATACTTAATTATCAGCACAATGCAGATTAAAAAAAAGATTTTTTGGGGATTACTATCAAGTGTAGGAATCGTACTTCTTTCTTTTTATTTATTGCTTACCTCCTACCAACGGAAATTAGTAGACTATGCCTTACAATATGTTAATACATCCTACGAAGGACACTTAGTCATTGATAAAAGCGAAATCCGATTGTTTCATTTTTTTCCTCATGTTACCATAGATTTAAAGGGCGTCCGGTTTTATTCCGACAAAACAACGAAACAAAAGCCTTTGTATGAGATAAGGGATTTATATATAGGGTTTTCGATAATACAACTAATACAAGGAAATTACACTGTTCAAGATTTGGAAGTGAATGGGGGGTATATAGATATCATTCATGAGTTGGATGGTACTATCAATATTTTAAATGCTAAAAAAATAAGTGAAGATACCTCAGAGACAAGCGTTCCTCTATATTGGAAAATTCACCGTTTGGATATTCAGGATTTTCATTTATCTAATTTTTACAAAAAAGATTCTACACATGAAGAAGTCGACATACATTCAGCAGAAGGAAAACTTTTATATTTAGATACGATTCAGCATGCGGACATAGTAGTTGAATCTACAGTTAGTTTAATGAATGGGCAGGACAGCACCTTTTTTTCTAATAAGCCGCTAATGCTGGACTTACACATTGATTTTAGAGTACAAGATTCTTTAATCGTTATTTCACCTTCAAAAATAAAGTTAGAAGAGGCCTCCTTTTTAGGTTATGGAACGATTCATCTAGGAAGTGGAAGAATGGTTGATGTATCAATCGAAGGAGACAAGCCGGACTTTTCCACCTTTGCAGCCTTTGCACCACATGATGTAGCTGTTTATTTGAAGCAGTATAAAAACGAGGGCACTATTTTCTTTCACGCTAAAGTGAATGGATCTATTGCTAAAGATTCGGTACCTCACGTACATGTTGACTTTGGATGTGAAAATGGCTACTTCATGAATACAGATATTAATAAAAAAATTCATGGAATTGGATTTAAGGGGTATTACACCAATGGTGCGGATAATTGTTTAAGGACCTCTATTTTACAAATAAATAATGTGTCGGCTCGACCGGATAAAGGCATTTTTTCAGGAGATTTAATCATCGCTAATTTTGAGAATCCTACTATTGCTATAAATCTCCATTCGGATTTACAATTGGAGTTTATAGGGCAATTTTTTAAGATAGAAGGATTAAAACAACTGAAAGGTAATGTTTATGTTGACATGCGCTTTAATGAATTGATTGATATTACAGTTCCTGAAAATAATTTGGTCCGATTAAAACAAGGAGTGGATAGTGATTTGCGTATTAAAGATTTATATTTTACAATACCCGGCTTTAAAGAACCCGTTCGCAACATGAACATTCACGCTCAAATGCGAAAAGGTTTTGTGGATATAGATACGATTTCTTTTCAATTGGGTAAGTCTGATTTCTTTACCTATGGTTCCATAAGTGATTTGCCAGCTTTGTTTCATCATCATCAAAAAAGGGTAGAATTGAAACTTGGAATTCATTCAAATTTTATCAAAGTAGCCGATTTTCTTCGTTTCAATCCTACGTTAGCCGACTCTATTACAGAGGAGATTCGGGATTTGAGAATGTTGTGCCGGTTTAAAACAAGTGTACAAGACCTATTAGACCATCCGGCTTTACCAATGGGTGAATTCATCATGGACGATTTCTATGCACAATTAAAAAACTATCCGCATACAATACACGATGTACAATTGGATGTATTCATCAATGATTCAAGTTTAGTTTGTAAAAAATTCAACGCGTTAATTGATAAAGCGGATGTACAATCGACCTTTAAAGTAGATAATTACAGAGTTTGGTTTGACTCTAAACATAAAGGTAGAAGTATATTTACAGTAGAGGCCAATTCTAAGCATTTATATTTTAAAGATATCTTGAAATATAATGGAGTAAATTATTTGCCCAAAGAATATAAAGAGGAAGAAATTAAAAACGCACATATTGATGGACGTATTGTATTAGAATACGATAGTATATTACGCTATGCAGAACTCGAATTAGAGCATGCCTCCGGAAAATTAAAAATGCATCCAATTAGAATCGACCAATTGAAAGGGCATTTTCATTATGAGCAGGAACACCTAACAATTACGGATTTCATAGGTAAAATGGGTCAAAGTGATTGGAAGATTAATTTATCTTTTTTTGCCGGGAAAAAATCTTCCGATAAAAAAAGAGATAATTATTTCACACTTCAATCGAATGCGTTGAATATGGATGAATTGTTGAGTTATCAAGTTACAACCCCTAAAACGGCCAAGGAACATGAAGAGGCATTTAATATTTTTACACTTCCATTTACTGATATGGTGTTTAGAGCGGATGTAAAGAAATTACAGTATCATGGCACCGCTATTGAATTGTTAAAAGGCAAGGTTCGAATGCAAAAAAATCATTATCTCTATGTGGATACGATGTCTATGAAAATTGCCCATGGAGCCATGAATATGAAAGGGTATTTTAATGGTTCAGACCCTAAAAAGATTTATTACAAAAGTGTAGTAGACGTAGATCATATCCATTTGGATGAATTGCTTTTACGTTTTGATAATTTTGGACAAGATTATGTGTTAAATAAAAATATCAAAGGCGTGTTAACCGGAAAGGTTGTAAGCAACGTTCGGATGCACCCCGATTTAGTACCGATAATAGAAGCAAGTGAAGCAAAAGTACAGATGCGTTTAGATAGGGGAGAGTTGATTGATTATGAGCCGCTATTGGCTATGAAGGATTATTTTAAGGATAAAAATATACGACGTGTTCGTTTTGATACTTTACGTAGCACCTTACATTTTGAAAAAAACACTCTATATATAGACCGAATGCAGATTAACTCTACATTAGGTTATATGGAGGTAGAGGGTAAACAAAACCTAAACACACAAATGGATTATCATATTAGTGTACCTTTATCGTTGATTGCAGAAATTGGAATGGATATGTTATTTAAAGGAAAGCCAAAAGAAGGTATAGATCCCGATCATGAAGATGCTTTAGAATACCGTGATCCTTCTAAAAAGGAAATGATGTTACATCTACAAGTAACCGGCACACCGGATAATTATACGATCAGTAAGGCGAAGAGGAAGAAGAGGTAGGTATAAACTAAATTTTCAATCACCGGTATGTTTTAGATAATATTCCAGAATATTGAATTCGTGTAACTGCATTGTTCGACCTAATGGGATACGGCGATCTTGTAATACTTTTCCTTTGTACCCTTCATATATATAGCGGTAATCTGTAGCCGTATACTCATTGATAGTACTATCAAACGTAAAATCAAACGTTAAATGTACCGCAACATTTGATTGAATCATTATGGTTATAGTATCGTTATAAATCAAAGTAGAGGAATATACTTCATGAAAAATTTCATAAATGGAATCTAAACCTATTGATTTATAATAATTATAATCTTTAAATGGGTCAAAACTAGGTGTGTATACGTTATTGTAAATACGAGAACTTATAATTTTTTTAGTATTGTCCCTTATATAAATTCCCAATAGTAAAGTATCCCCTTGTTGTAAATTATTTTTACGATACGTTTGTAAAATATCTTCTATATCATTTGAATTTGGATCAAAAAAATCAGCATTATTCAAATAATAACCTTTAGGATAACAAATAGTAGTATCGTCAGCTAGGATATTAGAAATCGATTCGGATTGCTTTCTATTACATATAGAATCTGACTCTTGATTTAAAATTGAAGTTAAAAATAGTATTACTTGTAACATAATAGCAGATTATTAATAATTGTAAAATAATTTAAACGTTCTGAGGCTCCATTGTTACCTCCGTTCACAAGTTGGCTTACTTCAGCGCAGGTCTTGTTATGTAGTTCAGGGAAATTTAATTTGTCTTTAAGAAATACTAATCCGGAATGTACAATTGCTGTAGGATTGTTTTTAATTTCCTCCGGGTGTTTTTCCCAATCGTAAGAAGTTTGAAATTCAGCATTGGCTAGTCTGGAATACTTTATATAATTTTCTTTCCAGGTCAAATGGATTAAACCTTTTCCGGCGTATTTATATCCGTCTTCACTTGTCGTGTCGCCATTTCCATATTTATTAGAATACACTAATGAAAATAATCGTTTTTTATTTTCTTCTTTTTGACCAGTACTAAAACTATATTTATTAAAATCCCCTTTCCCCTTTTTAAAATTAAAGGCATCACAAATGGTAACGTATTTAGTATTATCGAATTTATAATAATAATTTTTACTGTTGGAACTAACATATTGTCCTTTTACAGTACGATTCGTATCTACTTTTATGTAGGTTTCGCTGGAGGCAACATAACGAAGATACTGTTTGTTGTCCCAAAAACTTTGTTTAAAAAAAATATCCTGTACTGTAGACTTGTCTCGGAATGTTGTTAACATATTAGGTAAACTATAGGTCATATCTTCTTCAAATACTTTTAGATATTTTGTTTCAACTATTATTTGTGATAAAATATGTGAAATACCTTTACAGCTATTTAAATTATATTTTTTTAAGTAAGCATTAATTACTAAAAGTTGTAATGGATAGTTTTCAAAAAACAATATATTTCTGTTAATAGTTTTTATAAACGAATTTGTAATAGTTAAATCTCTACCGCAGAACTTACAAGCAAAGTCGTGTTTCTTCTTTCTCACATAAAAATAATTAACTAGACAAGAATTACTTCCTTCACATTGAATTTGGTATTTCCCTTCTTCCAAGCTGTCGACATCCAGGGTTATGCGTCTGTTCTTATCTAGTTTCAAATAGCCTGTAGCGGGATAGAAGACTCCGGATTTATGCTGAGCACTAACGATTTTTAATTTAATGTTGACAAAAGCGGTTGAACTGTCGGTAGGGATAAAAGAAAAAATAGGATCGTGGTTCATATGTGTCGGTATATACACCTTATTCAAGGTCATTAAGGTATCGCCGATATAGGTTTGAATTTTATATTTACTAGCCGCAGCTGCCGGATTATCAATAGCGGCATCTACCCGTTGGATATTCGTATATATATGATTCGTAGGATTTACGGCTATGGTGGCATTGTCTGCCACTAAACGCAAGGAACTGCTAAAGCGTTGATTAAAATCACTTGTAAAGCGTACATCTACTCCATAGTGTACTTTCCAATAACAAGCCGCTCCCGACAAAACCTGTTGGTAATGCAGCAACAGTACTTTATCTTCCTCGTCCCTATCTTCCTCCGCCGGCTTCCAGTGGTCGAGTATAGCTTGGGTTTGATCCGCTGTGTACGCTTCGGAATTGTCTATGGATAGGGGGTGTCCTTTTGCTTGCGCCCAATCGTATAAGCGACTTTCTTGAATCGTATGTACGACGATATAACTGACTAATACATATAAGCGAATGGAAGGATGGTGCCGTTGAAAGACCGCCAAGCGTTGTCTAAGTTGTTGTTGGGTGTTGGCGTCTAAGGGAAAGGCCGCTTGTACCGCAGCAGACCGAGTATCCAGTAGCCATTGCGGTGTGGACTGTGTTTGATTGTGTTGTTCTAAGTGCTCGAGTTGGTGGGCCAGATGTTCCACTTCCGCATCCGGAAGAACGTCATGCGCCCACACACTCGTATATAAAAAACAGTATAGAAGAAAAATGGAGGTTCCTTTCATGCTGCGAAACTAAGGGATGGGTATAGAGAATAAAAATTTCAGTGCGTCTACTAGCAATTTTTTCCCATTTTGGGAAAAGTAGGACAAAACGAAGAGAGTGGTATAGAGAAAAACATAGAGGGTACATTTATCACAGAATTAAACTGAGTATTAAAAAGAGATACAGAGCGAAAGTAATATTCAACGAACCCTCTGTGAACCTCTGTACCTTCCTCCGGGTTCTCTGTGTAATACAAGTGCCACTAACGCTTTACTAAGTGAATAGAATAGTGAGAAACAGAAACAGTAAGAGAAACAGAAGACTGAAACAGGGTGAAAGGAATGGACCACGAATAAATGATGTACGGATGTATTATATGCTTAATAAGAAAAACCACAGAGTAACACAGAGAAAAACACAGAGTTTCACAGAGTATTAAAAAGAGATACAGAGCGAAAGTAATATTCAACGAATCCTCGGTGAAACTCTGTGCCTTCCTCCGGGTTCTCTGTTGAAATGAAGAGGCGATTGAATAAAATAGCTAAATAGAATATAAGAAACGACGCTTTAGAACCTCCATTCCTGATTTGCTTTCATACTTTGAAATACTGAGATTCGTAACAACATACTAACCATCCTAAGCCAACGAATGACGGTTGTGATTTGCTTTCATACTTTGAAATACTGAGATTCGTAACAACATACTAACCATCCTAAACCAACGAAAGATGGTTGTGATTTGCTTTCATTCTTTGAAATACTGAGATTCGTAACAACCTAGCATTGCTACACCAAGCACGAATAGAAGTTGTGATTTGCTTTCATTCTTTGAAATACTGAGATTCGTAACAACGTGAAGTTACTAGAGTAGACACATCTACAGGTTGTGATTTGCTTTCATTCTTTGAAATACTGAGATTCGTAACAACCTTAGAGGCTTAGATGCCGAACAATTAAGCAGTTGTGATTTGCTTTCATTCTTTGAAATACTGAGATTCGTAACAACGGTGATGCTAAAAGGACAAAGCGTTTAGTAGTTGTGATTTGCTTTCATTCTTTGAAATACTGAGATTCGTAACAACGATGTAATGCGTTCATGTCGTAACGTAGAAGTTGTGATTTGCTTTCATTCTTTGAAATACTGAGATTCGTAACAACTAAATCGTCGTATGGCACGTCATCCCGTTCGTTGTGATTTGCTTTCATTCTTTGAAATACTGAGATTCGTAACAACTTACGATTTCGAATTAACAGCCGGTAATTGGTTGTGATTTGCTTTCATTCTTTGAAATACTGAGATTCGTAACAACCCCTTTGTATGTGTACGTTTCGATGGTCTTGTTGTGATTTGCTTTCATTCTTTGAAATACTGAGATTCGTAACAACCGCCATGTTTGGAGTTACTTTATGTAATGTGTTGTGATTTGCTTTCATTCTTTGAAATACTGAGATTCGTAACAACGAGAACGATATACAGTATCTAATGCCTACCGTTGTGATTTGCTTTCATTCTTTGAAATACTGAGATTCGTAACAACTTGCAGGCTCAATTACCGTTGTCGAAAACCGTTGTGATTTGCTTTCATTCTTTGAAATACTGAGATTCGTAACAACACAAAGCTTTAGAAAAGTCTGCCAATGTGGTTGTGATTTGCTTTCATTCTTTGAAATACTGAGATTCGTAACAACTGTAGCACCTAAGATAACTTCTGTGTTTGAAGTTGTGATTTGCTTTCATTCTTTGAAATACTGAGATTCGTAACAACTACGCAGTATTTATTCCAAACATCTGAGATGTTGTGATTTGCTTTCATTCTTTGAAATACTGAGATTCGTAACAACCCGACAAGACAAGCAACCTTTTTTTGATTAGTTGTGATTTGCTTTCATTCTTTGAAATACTGAGATTCGTAACAACAGAAAATTGCATTTGCAATTGAGCACAACGTTGTGATTTGCTTTCATTCTTTGAAATACTGAGATTCGTAACAACTGAAGTTACAAGAGTTGACACGTCAACAGGGTTGTGATTTGCTTTCATTCTTTGAAATACTGAGATTCGTAACAACCCTATAGATAACCAACAGATTTCTACAAGGTTGTGATTTGCTTTCATTCTTTGAAATACTGAGATTCGTAACAACGTTGGGTTTTATAAGCGTTGACATAGCGCAGTTGTGATTTGCTTTCATTCTTTGAAATACTGAGATTCGTAACAACATTAACAAATAAATATGCAACCGTTTGAACGTTGTGATTTGCTTTCATTCTTTGAAATACTGAGATTCGTAACAACGAAGTTCTTAATAGTGGTAGTATGCGTTCAGTTGTGATTTGCTTTCATTCTTTGAAATACTGAGATTCGTAACAACTCGATAGCCGAGTAATACTCTATAGGCTTAGTTGTGATTTGCTTTCATTCTTTGAAATACTGAGATTCGTAACAACTCTTTTAATTTAAATACTGAGATTCGTAACAACTGTTGCAATTGATGAAGTAAACAAATGGCTGTTGTGATTTGCTTTCATTCTTTGAAATACTGAGATTCGTAACAACGGCGAATGGCTGAAAAAACAAATGGGGCTAGTTGTGATTTGCTTTCATTCTTTGAAATACTGAGATTCGTAACAACAAAATATTTTGTAGTAAAGGTATTGGAAAGTTGTGATTTGCTTTCATTCTTTGAAATACTGAGATTCGTAACAACACTTGCTTATAGCACGTGTTATAGTCAGTAGTTGTGATTTGCTTTCATTCTTTGAAATACTGAGATTCGTAACAACCGTATAGTAGGTTACAAAATCACTAAAGGGTTGTGATTTGCTTTCATTCTTTGAAATACTGAGATTCGTAACAACTATTGGAATGCCTGTTGGTGATATCCAACCGTTGTGATTTGCTTTCATTCTTTGAAATACTGAGATTCGTAACAACTTTTTCATCATAACCGTTGTACTGAGAGCGTTGTGATTTGCTTTCATTCTTTGAAATACTGAGTTTCGTAACAACCTCCCGGAACAAATCTCCGATGCCCTCAATGTTGTGATTTGCTTTCATTCTTTGAAATACTGAGATTCGTAACAACAAGATTCTAAACGTGACGATTGGGATAGGGTTGTGATTTGCTTTCATTCTTTGAAATACTGAGATTCGTAACAACTATTCAGTATGCTCAAGCTATGGCTAATATGTTGTGATTTGCTTTCATTCTTTGAAATACTGAGATTCGTAACAACGTTAGAACCTGACAAAATGAATAGTTATGGTTGTGATTTGCTTTCATTCTTTGAAATACTGAGATTCGTAACAACTCTTGAACCATTTGGGCCGAATGTTCACCATGTTGTGATTTGCTTTCATTCTTTGAAATACTGAGATTCGTAACAACGAAAGCCACTAGCGTAGCCCAAGAGGTTAAGTTGTGATTTGCTTTCATTCTTTGAAATACTGAGATTCGTAACAACTGTAGATGATAATAGCCAAAGTCCTTATGGGTTGTGATTTGCTTTCATTCTTTGAAATACTGAGATTCGTAACAACTAAATAGAGGGGGGAAACCCCCTTTTTTTAGTTGTGATTTGCTTTCATTCTTTGAAATACTGAGATTCGTAACAACGCACCATGCTATTATGAATATTATGGAGTAGTTGTGATTTGCTTTCATTCTTTGAAATACTGAGATTCGTAACAACCATATGACTTTGAGCATATGAATATGCAAGGTTGTGATTTGCTTTCATTCTTTGAAATACTGAGATTCGTAACAACTATTTACTTAAAGGTAAAAGCGGATCGTAAGTTGTGATTTGCTTTCATTCTTTGAAATACTGAGATTCGTAACAACTTAAATTTTGCGCCGGAAGTTGATCAGTTCGTTGTGATTTGCTTTCATTCTTTGAAATACTGAGATTCGTAACAACGCGTGTCCTTAATTCTCCACTTTAACTTAGTTGTGATTTGCTTTCATTCTTTGAAATACTGAGATTCGTAACAACCAAAGGCTTGTAGCAACTCAGTTAGTTACAGTTGTGATTTGCTTTCATTCTTTGAAATACTGAGATTCGTAACAACGACGGTTTAGATGTAGATGATTTTGAATTAGTTGTGATTTGCTTTCATTCTTTGAAATACTGAGATTCGTAACAACACCTACAGACTTTGTAAATTCCATGATGGCGTTGTGATTTGCTTTCATTCTTTGAAATACTGAGATTCGTAACAACTTCTTTGGCTTCTTGGTCGATAGCCTTACCGTTGTGATTTGCTTTCATTCTTTGAAATACAATACTGAGATTCGTAACAACTGTTGCAATTGATGAAGTAAACAAATGGCTGTTGTGATTTGCTTTCATTCTTTGAAATACTGAGATTCGTAACAACGGTACCAACGGTGGTGTTCCATCATGGGCGTTGTGATTTGCTTTCATTCTTTGAAATACTGAGATTCGTAACAACTATTGTTTACCATACTTCAATAGTTGGTGTGTTGTGATTTGCTTTCATTCTTTGAAATACTGAGATTCGTAACAACGATTATTTCGATACAACGGATAATACAAAAGTTGTGATTTGCTTTCATTCTTTGAAATACTGAGATTCGTAACAACGACTTAGTTAATGTTACAATTGTTCCATTGTTGTGATTTGCTTTCATTCTTTGAAATACTGAGATTCGTAACAACTATTTAATTGTACAATATTGATGTGTAAGTTGTGATTTGCTTTCATTCTTTGAAATACTGAGATTCGTAACAACACGGTAACACCGTCAACGATCACTTTCAGTGTTGTGATTTGCTTTCATTCTTTGAAATACTGAGATTCGTAACAACCGGTGGGAATGATGCTACAGCTGAGGTAGGGTTGTGATTTGCTTTCATTCTTTGAAATACTGAGATTCGTAACAACCTATGAATAGTAGGGGGAAACGATCATCCGTTGTGATTTGCTTTCATTCTTTGAAATACTGAGATTCGTAACAACAGTGCAGGAACACTTGTGCCGTTCATGTCCGTTGTGATTTGCTTTCATTCTTTGAAATACTGAGATTCGTAACAACAGCTTATATTTTTACCTATTTTCATAACCCGTTGTGATTTGCTTTCATTCTTTGAAATACTGAGATTCGTAACAACTAATTGGAGTGTGGTTAAATATAAATCAAAGTTGTGATTTGCTTTCATTCTTTGAAATACTGAGATTCGTAACAACTGAGGCATCAGGATTAACGGCGTCAACTGCGTTGTGATTTGCTTTCATTCTTTGAAATACTGAGATTCGTAACAACTTGGAAATCTGTTTTGTCGTCATTTGCCGAGTTGTGATTTGCTTTCATTCTTTGAAATACTGAGATTCGTAACAACTAAAGGTTCGGCTACCTCTGCAAATATGACGTTGTGATTTGCTTTCATTCTTTGAAATACTGAGATTCGTAACAACGAGGCATCAGGATTAACGGCGTCAACTGCGTTGTGATTTGCTTTCATTCTTTGAAATACTGAGATTCGTAACAACCACATTAAATGATCGCGTACCGGAAGTATGTTGTGATTTGCTTTCATTCTTTGAAATACTGAGATTCGTAACAACAGTTATTTGGAATCACTACACCGATCATTAGTTGTGATTTGCTTTCATTCTTTGAAATACTGAGATTCGTAACAACACTTAGCTAACATAAAGACAGGTGACATTGTTGTGATTTGCTTTCATTCTTTGAAATACTGAGATTCGTAACAACGTAAGGGGTTAAAGGGTGGTTGGTTTTAAGGTTGTGATTTGCTTTCATTCTTTGAAATACTGAGATTCGTAACAACTGGAGATGCTCAGCATGGAGGATTCTACAGGTTGTGATTTGCTTTCATTCTTTGAAATACTGAGATTCGTAACAACAGGTCCGCTTGATTGTTCCCATTCACGTAGTTGTGATTTGCTTTCATTCTTTGAAATACTGAGATTCGTAACAACTTCTTTTGCTTTTGCCATGGGTGTTATATATGTTGTGATTTGCTTTCATTCTTTGAAATACTGAGATTCGTAACAACCAATCCTGCAAATGGTCAATTAGTTGATGTGTTGTGATTTGCTTTCATTCTTTGAAATACTGAGATTCGTAACAACCAGGCTGATATTGACAATGATAATGCCGGTGTTGTGATTTGCTTTCATTCTTTGAAATACTGAGATTCGTAACAACTTGGATAAAGCTTTTTAGCTTCTTCCAAAGGTTGTGATTTGCTTTCATTCTTTGAAATACTGAGATTCGTAACAACAAGATATGCTATTCTGCCTGCTTGACTATAGTTGTGATTTGCTTTCATTCTTTGAAATACTGAGATTCGTAACAACTAAATGGTTCTGTTAAGAATAACACATTATGTTGTGATTTGCTTTCATTCTTTGAAATACTGAGATTCGTAACAAC
>JALONH010000043.1 GCA_025455005.1 Cytophagaceae bacterium | reverse complement strand
CATTCCGAACAGAGAAGTTAAGCCTTGCTGCGCCGATGGTACTGCAGTCACATGTGGGAGAGTAGGTTGCTGCCAACTTATTATCAAAACCCCGTCTTATCCTTAAGGCGGGGTTTTTTCTTTTGGTATAGTTTAAAGTCGAAAGTTTAACGTTTAAAGTTTAAAGTGGATAGCTAAAAGTAGATTAGCGTTATACGATTCTCCGGCGCTCGTCTCACTTTGAACCTTAAGCTTTTTGCCCTAGGCTAAAAGCCATTCGAAGAAGCACTCATCTATCCTCAACTTAACCGATTTCGCAAAATTGTTTTATATATTCTGTGTTTCATAGTATAAAAGTGCGAAAAATTACGAAGTAGAGTTGGAAATTCTAGTTTGTTTTTGGTAACGATTTAATTAATCTAAAAATATTGTAGTTGTATGTAAACACTTACATTAAATTTTTTTTCATAAAAAGTTAATGTAAAATGATTTTAATTAAATATTTTTGAGTTGATTTTTATAGATTTCACTAAATTAGTTTTGTATGAAAGTATCCAAATTTTTAAAAACATTTAGTTTCATTTCTTTTATACTCTTGAGTGCTTGTTCAAAGAAAAAGGATGAAACAATTTTACCCAGTAATATTACACTCAATCAACCGCATTATGTGAACGGTAAATTGGGAACGTCATCCTTTAGTATACAACAAGGACAAAATCGTAATTTTGATGGTACTACTTCCTCTAGTATGACAGTCTACGATAGTAATACAGGCGAAGAGAACTATTACTTTTTAGAAGGGAATTCTTGGATAAATTTGAGTACTCTATCTGGTAGTTTTTTATATAGTATGACCTATACTAAATTCTATACAAGTGTACCTAATTCTTTCCCAACGTTAAATGATTTAAATTCTATATATTTTCTTGGTAGGTCTACATTATTTTCACAAGAAGATGCAACTCTTAAAATGGGATATTCTGAGGGCTGGACTATCAGTTACAAAGATGAACAAGGTGAAATTTGGTCATCTCAATATACTAACGCTAATCAATCAGCCAGTTATGTAGATATTACTTGGACAGGTAACGAGGTTATAAATAGGATGACCTATTTCGTAATAAAGGGTAAACTATCTTGCACAATGTATAATAGCAATGGTGATAGTAAAATTTTCACTGCAAATTTCTATAATATAGCATCGGATTATTCTAAATATTAAGACAGTATTTTCTTGTTTTATGATACTTTAAAGATTTGATAAAATATCAAGTAGGAAGTTGTAACAAATTGAGGGTATTATTATTAAATACTAATCGTTTGCAAATTGTCAGTAACATCATTAATTGAAATTATGTGAAAGCTGTACTTCACTGCTAAATTTAATATAGAATAAGTAAGCCTGGCGACGATGGCACTGCAGTCACATGTGGTAGAGTAGGTTGCTGCCAACTTATTATCAAAACCCCGTCTTTTCACTAAGGCGGGGTTTTTTGTTTTAGTATAGTTTAAAGTTGAAGGTTAAACGTTTAAAGTGAATAGACTGGGAGTACGGAGTATTAAGTAGTAAGAGATGGGAGACTTTTAGCACTACTGTATTAACAAGTTATGAGTTATGAGGGGGGTATAGTTAAACGATACTCCGGTGCTCCTCTTACTTTAAACTTTAAGCCTTAATCCTTAAGCCCTTAGCTAAAAAGCCACGGAGAAGTAATTCGCAATCCTCATCTTAATCATTGGCGACAGGCTAATGTTACATTTGATGGTTAAGTATTTACTTTTAAAAATCCGTTTATTACCTTTGTAATGTAACTATTATTTTTATGAAGTTATCTGTTTCTATTTTCTTGTATTTTGTCATTCTTTTTAGTCTTAAAGCTCAGAATGATTCAATATACCTGGTATCTACCAACAAAACATTAACCAAGTATAGGACAACCGATGTTGATAGCATCGTGTTTTACTCAAATCCGGTTACTCGTGAGTATAATGATACAATGTATGTACATTTAAAAAATAAATTGGTCACTATTTTACCGGTTGATTTGTTTGATACAGCATTTTATCGACCTGTTCAAAACCCTAGTCAGTATAATTCTTTATATTTTACAGTACGAAGTTGTGTGGGTTATACCATGGCTAATGTTAACTATGTTATTCAAAGTACCAATAATATAACTGCCTCCGGTGTGTGTTATAGCACGAATCCTTACCCAACAGTGAATGATTTGAAGGTGGCAAGTACGTCCGGAAATGGGAGTAAAAATGTTACGATAACAAATTTGCAAACGGATAAGATTTATTACGCTCGTGTTTATTATAATACCGGAAGCCAAGTGGTATATAGTGAACAAGTAAAACTTAGAACAAAACCTAGGGGGATATCATCAGTACAAAATACATATTACATTCCTCAATATTCAGGAATGACATCTGACTTTAAAAGTTTATCCAATCGAATAATGTTTGAATCAAGTATTATAGAAAATGGGAACACGGGAAACACCTATCAATTTGAATTGTCAAGTGGTATAAATAATCCGCCTGTATTACCAATATCTACAAGGGAACTTAGTTGCAGTACAGGAAATGAAGTGGTCACATTAAAATCTTCTTTTGTTGAGCATAGCAGCCTACTTGGTGCAAATCGTGTTACTCCCATTATAAATACTATAGATAATCAAAGAATCCAAGGTCTCCCGTATACAATTAGTTGGTTATCTGGCTTAAGTAGTAATACTTTTACTAATATAGTCGTTGAATGTAAAAACTCTAATTCTATATATATTACATTTAATTGTTTTAATTCTAGTGCTTTATCTAGTAATGGATTTATCATTAGTAATTCTCCAGCCAATCCAATATTAGTTCCTCTTTCGACTGCTACTTTAATTAACCCAATGACATCACGTTACGGAATTTTGGTTAATAGTATCAATACTAATAGCTTTTACAACTTATATGTGTATGGAAGATTATCCTTTAATGATTTATATATACTAAGTCATACCATTAGTGCCTTTTCTACTTCCATTCTTCCTACATGTCCATAGTAAAAGTTTTAAATTTTGTAGTATGAAAATATATACCTTATTAATTTGCATTTTATTGATTAGTATAAGACAACTTAATGCTCAAAGTGTGATTATCAAAAATACCGATGGTACGGCTACCAATACCTTAGCACCATTGATAAAGAAAATCACCTTCTCTACAACCGGAGAGATGTTAATTCAGAAAACTGATAATACTGTTTCAAATTATCCATTATCTTCAATCTCTTATTTAATAGTTCAAGATTTACCTATGGGGTTTTCGCCCAGTAAGCCATTGGTAAGCTCTCAGAGTATTGGATTAGGTTTATATCCTAATCCGGTAGCCAATGAAGTACATGTGAGAATAGATACTGATAAACCGGCGATTGAAAAAATACAGATTCAAAGTATAACCGGACAAATAGTTCAAACTTGGAACGATCTTCCTAAGGCGAATGACGTTCAGTTTTCGAGTGACAACTTGCTGCCCGGGGTGTATTTTTGTACAATTTATACAAGTGAATTCTCTTCAGTAGTTAAGTTTATTAAACAATAATATACGTGATGAATTGACGGAGTCAAAGCATACTCCGGCGCTCATCTTTAGCTACTAGCTGCTAGTCTTTAGTAATTAGACAAGAGTACGGAGTATTAAGTATTAAGATGGGAGACTTTTAGCTCTACCGTATCCGAGGTGGCGTCAACGACCAACCTCTTCCCAAAACCACTTATTTTTTATTGCTGAAAGCCAAAGGCTCAAAGCAGATCCGAGTTAAACGATACTCCGGTGCTTGTCTCACTTTGAGCCTTAAGCTTTAAGCCCTAAGCTTAAAAGCCATACGGGTAATGAACAAGTATGGGATTAATAAGTAAAAAGGAAATTAAATTCTAATATATCTAAGACCTCTATCAAATCATTTCATTATTTTAAACGAATACAACTTTATCATTATATCCTTTTTCATTAAATGGCGCAACTTGTTCTGTATATAGCTAGCAGTATAGATGGGTATATTGCTGCTTCGGATGGCAATTTAGATTGGTTAACTTCTACACCGGCACCTTCTAATGGTGGTGATTATGGGTATTCTGATGTATTAAATAGTATAGGTACCATCTTAATGGGGCGATCGACTTATCAATCTATACTACAATTTGGTATAGAATGGCCTTATCAAAATAAATCCACATATGTGGTCACGCGTCAATCAACTTTATCCATTCAATCTCCGGAAACATTTATTTTGAAAGGAGAGGAGGTAGCATCTTTTATTTTAGATGCTAAGAATCGAATGAATCAAGATATTTGGCTGGTAGGTGGTGGACAATTGGTCGCATCTTGTTTAGAATGGGGATTGATTGATAAATTGTTGCTTACTATTATTCCTAAAACATTAGGTAGCGGTATTCCTTTGTTTCCTTCCAATCATTCGTTTACTGAATGGGATTTACACGACTGTCAATCGTTTGATTCGGGAGTGGTTAGTTTGGTGTATCAAAAAAAGATTGATGTGTAAATGATGTTATATAGGCTGTTGCTTAGAACTAAAGATGGTGTAAATCTTAGGGGTAGCGTAGGAACTTTAGTATATGTATCATTTACGTGAGGGATAGAAGCGGAAATCCCGCCGCATCTTGAACAGAAATACAACGCACTAAAGTATCAGCGGCGGATTGCAGCGGATAGGTACTGTCTATAATAGCAAGGAATTTTGCAGGATTTTTTTAATTTTACATTACCCAAAGAGAACTCATGG
>JALONH010000036.1 GCA_025455005.1 Cytophagaceae bacterium | reverse complement strand
TTTTTATTATTACAAGCAACAGAAATGAACCTATTTGGACACTTGATGGCCGGTTTTTCTAAAGAAGCATTAATGGACTTTTTACATATTGAAGCTCCATTCGATCCTATAACCGTTTTGGCATTAGGTTACTTAAACACAGCCGATGCCTTAGAGGAACCCTATAAAACAAGAGAAATAACCCCTAGAATTCGCAAATCTATAGACGAGATTACGCAGTGGCCAAAAGGCAAACAACTAGCATGAAGTATGCGATCTTAATTGTAGGTAAAAATCAATCGATTACTTCGGTATTGCAACGTTTGTTTCAGCAGAAAACAATGACGGTTGTTGTCACAACCGATGA
Organism: Cytophagaceae bacterium; assembly: GCA_025455005.1. Lineage (GTDB taxonomy): Bacteria > Bacteroidota > Bacteroidia > Cytophagales > Cytophagaceae > JALONH01. The sequence goes on along the minus strand of JALONH010000036.1, from coordinate 16,658 downwards.
GATGAAGTATGCACTTCAGTGGATTGAAGAACAACAAAGTCCGTTTGTAGTAGTTAGCAGTTCCGGCATGCTGCAGGAGGAGGAACGTAGTATAAAACAAAAAGTACTAGAGCATAAAGGGAAATACATCGAACATTTTGGTGGCGGTAGTGGCCTATTGGAAGCAGAATGGCAAACTATTCTTCTCTCCTAGTATGAAAATAGTCAAACACCAATTGAGCCTTTGATTGTCCTATTGCCTGACTCAATTGTTCCAAAGTTGAATCTTTAATTTTTTTTACACTCTTAAAATGGATTAATAGTCTACGGATAGTTTCAGGTCCAACACCTTCAATTGAAGATAAAGTAGATTTAGAAAATGTATTTTTACTTCGTTGTTTGCGATGAAACGTTATAGCAAATCGATGTGCTTCGTCGCGCATTTGCTGTATAACACGTAACGATTCCGATTTTTTATCGATGTAAATTGGGTCTGAATCTCCCGGAAAATAAATTTCTTCTAATCGTTTAGCGATACCAACAATTGGTACTTTGCCATACAACCCTAAATCCATTAACGCATTGCAAGCAGAAGATAATTGTCCTTTCCCACCATCAACTACTATGAGTTGTGGTAGGGGGAGTTGTTCTTCTAAAACTCTTTTGTAACGACGGGTTACTATTTCATACATAGAAGCAAAGTCGTTAGGCCCTTCCACCGTTTTAATATTAAAGTGCCTGTAATCTTTTTTGGAGGGCTTACCTTGTTTAAAACAAACCATAGAAGCTACTGGGGATGTACCTTGAATATTTGAGTTATCAAAACATTCCATATGAATGGGCAAATCCTTCAAATTAAAATCGGATTGAATCTTCTTTAATATCCGATCGGTTCTGGATTCTTTAGGAGTTATTGTTTCATACCGTTGTAGAGCATATAAGGCATTTTTATAGGCAAGGTCTATCAATTTTTTTTTATCACCTCGTTGTGGGAATGTAGTTTTACAAAAACGATTTAACCGTTCCGTATCGATATTAATCAATATTTCCGGTGGGGCTTCCCAACCGGAATCGTGAATTTGAAATAACGTATGTATCAAGAGTTGACTATCGCTCTCTTCTAATTTGCTTTTTATTTCAACTGTTTTTGTTTGTATTATAGATCCTGATTCTACTTTAAAATAGCCGATTGCCGCCCGTTTATCTTTTCGTGCCAGGGCGTAAACTTCTATATTCGTAATATCCGGATGTACAATGACGCTATGCTGTTCTAATTGAAGGACAGAATGTAAACGTTCTTTGTAGAACTGTGCTTGTTCAAACTGCAGTGCGCTCGCTGCATCTTGCATTTTTTCTTGAAAGTATTTTTTTACCGGTTGAAATCTTCCCTTTAGAATTTCTTTTACTTGCACAATGTTTTCATCATATGATAAAGCAGTCTGACGGGCCTCACAAGGGCCTTTACAGTTTCCAAGATGATATTCTAAACAAATTTTAAATTTACCGGAGTAAATATTTTTTTCGGTAAGTTGTAACGAGCAAGTTCGAATAAAAAAACTTTTACGAAGGGATTCTATTAGTGAATGTAATGAACGAACACTAGTATAGGGACCAAAGTAATCCCCCTTTAATAGATCTTTACGTCGGATGGGAATAAGTCTAGGAAAGGGTTCATGTGTTAGGCAGAGATAAGGATATGTTTTATCGTCTTTTAAATTAATGTTATACTTTGGTTGGTATTGTTTGATTAAATTATTTTCTAAAAGAAGCGCTTCGTATTCAGAATTAACTAAAGTATATTCTACTCGATGTATATGGCGAACCATTGTTCTTGTCTTTGCATCCAATTTACTTCGTTGAATAAAATAATTGGCTACCCGTTTTCGTAAATATTTTGCTTTCCCCACATAAATCAATTCGTTCGATATATTATAGTATCGATACACACCGGGAGCAAGGGGTAATTCTCTTAATAAGGTTTTTATGGCTTCCGAATCTAACATTAAAAATCGTAAATCATTTGTTTGGTAGCTTTTGATAAGGAATCACCGGATGCTGTTTGTTTGAATTTTTTACAATTGATTTCAATGCTTAACGGTTTTTCCGGCGTAGGAAATCGTTCTTTTTTTATACCGGTAGTGCTATCGCTATATAATCGATTCATAAATATAGCCCATATAGGCATCGCCATTCGTGCGCCTTGTCCATCGTCCATTAAACGAAAATGAATACTTCTATCTTCTCCTCCTACCCATATGCCCGTTGTTAATTGTGTTGTTATTCCAACAAACCAGCCATCGGAATAGTTTTGTGTGGTACCGGTTTTACCCCCTATGTCCGCCCCGTTCCATAGAAGTCCCCATCGATTTAAGCCTAATGCCGTTCCTCCTTTTTCTTCTGTCGCACCTTTTAACATGTGCACCATCATATATGCCGTCTCTTCACTTAAGGCTTCTCTTGTTTTAGGACTGAACTCTTGTATGATGTTGCCATTTTTATCCTCGATACGAGTTATAAAAATAGGTTCAGTCCAAATTCCTTTGTTACTAAACGTGCTATAGGCTCCAACTAAATCGTACACATTCACATCAAATACTCCTAAGCATAGTGCCGGTACCGGTTGAAGCGGAGAGGTGATGCCCATTCGTTGTGCATATTCTACCACAGTGGCGGGTCCCACTCGTTTCAACATATTCGCTGTAACACTATTGATGGAATTCGCCATTGCTTTCCGTAAGGTGAACAGTTCACCTGTATACTTTCCGTCACTGTTTTGAGGTGTCCAGGTGCCATTGACGTCTTCCGTAGCAAAGGTTACCGGAAGGTCCGCCACTTCATAACATGGGCTATATCCTAAGTCGATCGCTGCTGTATAAACAAAAGGTTTAAACGTAGACCCCGGTTGTCTGTAACTCTGACGCACATGATCAAATTTAAAATGTTTATGGTCGATACCCCCCACCCAAGCTTTTATATATCCACTGTGTGGATCCATTGAAAGTATGCCGGTATGTAGAAAATGCTTATAATATTTTACTGAATCCAACGGACTCATTAGTGTATCGACCTCGCCTTTCCAAGTAAAAATGCGCATCGGGATTTTTGTTCGCATTTCCTTCCACATTCGTGCGGTATCGTTGTCGTAGACCTCTCGGGACACTTTCCAACGATCTGATTTTTTTACAGCATTTTCAATGAAGTTAGGAATCTCCTTCATTTGTTCATCTCTCCACGGTGTTCTGCCTTTCCAATAATTGAAAAACTTTTGTTGTAAATACTTCATATGCTCTTGCATAGCAGCTTCAGCATGTTGTTGTATTTTAGAATCGATAGTCGTGTAAATTTTAATTCCGTCATTATACAAATCAATGTCTCGTTCTTTACACCAGTTGATTAAATAATCCGTTATATAGCTTCTAAAATACGTTGCAGTTCCTTTGTTATGGTTTTCCACTACATAGTTTAATTCCAGTGGTTTTGCTTGTAACGTTTGTAAAGTATCTTTTGCAATAAAATTGTATTTATACATTTGTTCTAAAACCGTATTACGTCTGTTCAATGAATTTTCCGGGTTTAAAACTGGAGAATATGCCGTAGGTGCTTTTAATACCCCAACTAATAAGGCGGATTGGTTAATGGTTAAGACATTGGGAGTGGTAGAAAAAAAAGTCTGGGCTGCTGTTTTAATACCAAAAGAGTTACTGCCAAAGTCGACCGTGTTTAGGTACATGGTCATAATTTCTTGTTTGGTATAAGACTTTTCCAATTCGATAGCCATAATCCATTCTTTCGTTTTGTTTATGGCTAATCGTAACATTCTATTCTTTTTAGCGAGCGTTCCCTCATACTTAGCAGAACGTGTACTAAATAAGTTTTTAGCTAATTGTTGAGTGATCGTACTAGACCCTCTTTTATCCCCTTTCAATACATACCAAACGATGGCTATTGATCCAAGAAAATCAATACCGGCATGTTCTTCAAATCGGATATCCTCTGTAGCTAATAAGGCATGAATTAGATTAGGGGAGATATCTTTTAATTCGATTTGCGTTCGGTTTTCACGAAAGTATTTACCCAGTAAGACGCCGTCCGCACTATACAATTCAGAGGCTAAAACATTTTTAGGATTTTCTAAACGTTCCGTTTCCGGCATAGCGCCGAACCACCCCATCGTATTTGTCGACACCATGGAAAACCATAAATAAGCAAACCCAGAACCTACAATAAAAGTAAGCCAAAGCCCATACACACTATAAGTAAAGATTTTCTTCATTTAAAGAGTTAATTTAGGGAGTGGAGGTTTCGATTTCATCCGGCAGATTTTTAGGTAATGTTTTTTGAATCGTTTGTTGAAGTTGTTTTGCATTGGAGATTAAATCCGATTCTGTATACGTGGTGATGAAAGCATTTACTTGTTCCAATAATGCCGGAGATGGACCACTTTTCTTTAATTGACACAAAAGCCGCACATAAGTAATCTTATCTTCAATGGTAGTTTCGGGATATTGTTGGAGCAATTCCGCAGCCAAGGAATCAGACGTTTGATATTGTCCATTTTTATATGCAGTAAAAACAGTGGCATATAGTTTTTCAGCTGCTTCATTGGCTACTTTACTATCTTTAAAATAATTAGGGTTCCGAATGAGTTTAGCATAAATGGATTGAGGGTGCTCTTCTAATAATTTATTTTTGTATTTCTCTATCAAGGCTGTAGCATTTTTCTCTTTATAGATTAAATACAAATTATAATACACTTCAGCTTCATATTCTGATTGTGAATACCGCTCTAAAAAGTTCTCGTATGTTTTAACCGCACGGTCGTTTTCGTCTAATTTATGGTTGTAGATAGAGCCAATATGATAGAGTGCCACTTCAATGCGTCGAAGAGATGAGTCTTTTTGTTCCGGAGTAAACGGTACATCTTTTTCATATTTACTTCGATCTACGACAAGAGGGGGAATATCATCCTTATTAGAAGAAGATGCTACCGGCGTACTGATTGGCTTACCACTGGAATCTTTCGTTGCAGTAAAGTCTACTTGTAATTCTTTCTTCGCTCTTCGCCAATGGTCTTCTAATTTTCGTTTTCCCCATTTTCGTTCAAATTCCGCTATACCATTCCGAATAGCGGTAGGGTTTCCAAAATACCAACTGGGATTATTCGGGTCCAGGTTGGAAAATTTTTCTTGATTAAAAACTATTTCTTCTTGTTTCTTGGCTAGTCGACGAGCCTCCAATTGCTTGCGCATATAATCTGCTTGTTCTCGAGCTACGAGCGTATCAATAAGTTTTCGATATGAAGCAGTATCCATGGCTGCGACCTTCATCAAACTATCTTCCCTTTTAAACACGCGATAATGTTTTACAAATTCATCTAAAACCCGTTGACGTTTATCAATCAAGGGGTAACGTTTGTCTTTTTTATTGAATAAGGTAGCACAAGAATCGTAATACGCTTGAGCATTGACATAATCTTCTAATTCATCATAATGGATTTCTGCCAACTTTAAAAACGATAAACTCTTTTGAGCCCCACCTTTACTGGCCTGTGTCGATTTTTTGTAGTATTGAATCGCCTCCTTTTGGTGTCCAAGAGCGTATTCATACGTTCCCATTTCGTAGTATATTTTATCTTTGTATTCCGTGTTTTTTAAATCCGTCAGTAGTTTATTGAAGTATTTAATTTGTTTGTCGTATTCTTTGTCACTTGTACCATCGGTGCATTGTGCCATATATAATTTAGAATAAAATAAGAGTTCATAAGGAGGGTAAAGGTGTGTTGTTTTTTTATACGCTTTACGAGCTTCTTCTTTGTGGCCTGCCATTTGGTGCAATTGGCCAATAATAAAATAGGTTCTAGATTTTAGGTCTCTAGGTTTTACATGATGCGCTGCAGCTTCCAATAAGGGCAGCATCTCCTCATACTTTTCATTTTTCCATAAAAAATCCGCTTTTGTTAAATTATAATAAGGTAAGACCATCGGGTCCAGTGTGTCCTTGTCTAATGTTTTCATTACAACTTCAGCGTTGTCCCATTGGTCAGAGGCCATGTAGGCCCGCATCAGATGTACAAGAGCTTCTTGACGGGTATTTTTTTCTTCAGAAGTGGTATTGACAAATTTAAATGTTTCGATACCTAATTTAAATTCACCTCGATACATTCTACATCTGCCAACTAATAAATACGATTCATCCACCCATTTACTGTTTTTATGACGGCGGATAGGCATGGATGCTTTTTTGATGATGTCATCCGTGTTTGAATTTAAACCTTTCGTCTTATTGGTATCATAAACTGCTAATGGATGCAGAATACCGTTGTAGTCATCTTGTCGTTGTTCATACACTTTCATTTCTACTTCTTTCATCCGTTCCCGTGCCAGGAAAAAAGCGTTGTCCCGAGCAGTTAAGTTATGATAGCCTTTAGCGATAACAGAATTACTTTCTTGCGAACAGGATTGAACGAACAATGTTAATGGGAGTATACTCAAAAAAAGAGTAATACGAGAGGTGCAAAAGGAGATAATACGATTGGACAACATGTATTCAAAGATAGAAAAAAGAACGGTAATCTTTTTTATAGAACATTCTAAACAAACAACGATATAGAAGGGATAAAAAGTGTAGAAGCCGGATTTTATATTTACTTTTGACCATGCAAGAACCGGTGTCAAAATCCTTAAAATATACCTCAATGGGTTTTCAAATGATTGGAACTATATTAGTGTTTGGATCAATTGGCTGGTGGATCGATAAAAAATGGTTTCCGGATCATCACTTTGGATTAGCCATTGGATTGGTGTTTGGGGTGATTGGCAGTATAGTCAAATTAATAGCGGATGCGTTACGGGATCAAAAAAGAGAAGAAAATGCAAAAAAATAGATTTTGGCTTGAGTTTATCGTTTTTACTCTATTTATAGTAGGGGCTATACAGTTGATTCAATACTGGAAAAGTGAATGGGTAAGTCCATTGTATTGGGTTATTTTGGGATTTTTTAGTCTTATTTCATTGATTACACATATGGTTTCCCAAATTGGAATTAAAAACAGACAAGATTTTCATTTTTATTATTACGTATCGATGGGAATAAGATTCTTTATTTCCTTGTTTTTCATCGTATTAAGTGCTATTTTAATAGATGTTGGGCGTGTACCTTACGTATTGAACTTTTTTGTTATATACATACTGTATACTTCATTTGAAATTTATCACTTAATACGTAACTTGCGCCCCGATTCTGAAAGAGATGGGCACATTAATCAATAAATTTCTACTTACATTTTCCTTGCTATTGGCTGCCGGCTTTGGTTTTGCCGGAAGTTCGGAAGCGGATTCGGAAGACTTTAATCCGGGTTCGTTGATTATGCATCACATACAAGATGCACATGATTGGCATTTTTTTGACATTGGAAGCTTTCATGCTACCCTACCTTTACCGGTTATTATTTATTCTCCTCAAAGGGGTTTGACTATCTTTTCTTCATCTCGCTTTGAGCACGGTGCAGTAGCGTACAATGGGTACAAAAATGTACACGAGCATATTGTAGCGGTGGATGACAATGGGATGGAAGTATCCGGAATCGATGTTTATGATTTCTCCATTACCAAAAACGTAGCGTCGTTAATAGTAAGTATTACTTTATTATTGTTTGTGTTCTTACAAGTAGCAAAAGGATACCAAACAAATAAAGGTAAAGCACCATCCGGTATTCAGTCTTTCTTTGAACCGATTATAGTATTTATTCGAGATGATATAGGTAAAAACATGATCGGGGAACGGTATGAAAAATTTATGCCGTATTTATTGACCGTATTCTTCTTTATTTGGTTTAACAACTTACTTGGGTTAATGCCGGGTGGCGCTAATCTTACCGGAAACATCGCGGTTACCCTTTGTTTGGCATTCATTACATTTATCATTACCTCTTTTGTTGCGAATAAATATTATTGGCAGCATATCTTTGCTACACCGGGTGTACCGCCGGTTATGTTAATCATCATTGTACCGATTGAGATTGTAGGGATGTTTACAAAGCCATTTTCTTTAATGATTCGTTTGTTTGCCAACATTACGGCAGGCCACATTATCATCTTAAGTTTCTTAGCGTTAATCTTCATCTTTAAAAGTATCTGGGTATCTCCGGTGTCTATTGCATTTGGGATATTTATGAGCTTTATGGAATTGTTTGTGGCAATAGTTCAAGCCTATATCTTCACCTTGTTGTCGGCCATGTATTTTGGTTCAGCAGTGGAAGACCACGGACATCACCCGGACCATGATCATGGTCATTAATTCAATTGTTTACCTTTAATTTCTATATACTATGTTAAACATGTTAATTGCTGAGATGGGAACAGCTCTACTAGGTGCGAGCATCGGAGCAGGAATTGCTGCATTAGGCGCAGGTCTTGGAATTGGTCGTATCGGTGGAAGCGCGGTAGAATCTATCGCACGTCAACCTTCTGAAAGTGGTAAAATTCAGACCGCTATGCTGATTGCATCTGCCTTCATCGAAGGTGTTGCTCTATTCGGCGTGGTTGTTTGTCTTTTAGTTGCTTTAAAGTAAGTCAATCTCAATGAGTGTATTCTTCTGCAATAGGCAGAAGAATACATTTCTTCTTTCGTATCCAGATACATTAATTCTATAGTAATGAGTATTCTAAGTTTAATCACCCCGGCATTTGGTTTGTTCTTTTGGCAAACTGTTTTATTCCTAATCGTTTTATTCTTGTTGTCCAAATTTGCATGGGCACCGATTATGAGCGGGATAAAAGAACGCGAGCAAACGATAGCGTCTGCATTAGATGCAGCGGAGCAAGCTAAGAAAGACATGGAGCAACTAAAAGCGTCGAATGAGGCGTTGTTGCAAGAAGCTAAAGTAGAACGCGAGCGCTTACTTAAAGAGGCGCACCATCAAGCGGCAGTATTAGTAGAAGAAGCCAAATCCAAAGCGACGTCAGAAGCTACACGTGTACTGGAAGATGCCAGAAAAGCGATTCAAACAGAGAAAAATGCGGCCATTGCAGAAATTAAAAACCAATCGGCTTCATTAGCTTTAGAAATCGCCGAAAGAATTATCAAGAAAGAATTAGCGAACCAAGACGCACAACGTCAATTGGTCGATGAATATATGAAAGAAGTAAACGTTAACTAATCGTTTACCAACATTTATGAAAGAACAAAGAGTTGCCGCCCGTTATGCCAAGTCCTTATTGGATCTAGCTGCCGAGTATAATCTACTGGAGCAAGTATACCAAGACATGAAAGGTGTGTTACACATTTGCACAATAGAACCTCTATTTGTAACAGTGATGCACAATCCTATCGTAGCAGAAGGGAAAAAACAAGCGATATTGACCCAGTTGTTCCAAGGGAGAATACAAGACATTTCCTTGCGCTTACTTTTACTTATGGCTCGTAAAAAACGGGAAGCCATTGTAAAAGAAATCGCACAAGAGTTTATTCTTTTATATCAAGCCAAAGTAGGCATCGTTCAAGCGGAAGTGATAACCGTGGAACCACTTACGGATTCTCAACGCGAGAACTTTATTTCAATGGTTCGTCGCGATGGCCAAACAAGAGTAGAGTTAACGGAAACAATCAATGCGTCGATCGTAGGTGGTTTTATCCTTAAAATAGGAGACAAACAAGTGGATCAATCGATTGCCTCTAAGTTGACGAAATTAAAACAGAATTTATTAGATCATACATACATAGCTAAGTATTAATATATGTTAGACGTTAGACCGGATGAGGTTTCTGCGATTTTAAAACAGCAGTTATCCAACACACTTACCGATGCTCAACTAGAAGAAGTTGGGACTGTATTACAAGTAGGCGACGGGGTGGCTCGTGTTTTTGGTTTGTCCAAAGCACAGTCAGGAGAGTTATTGGAATTCGAACATGGATTAACCGGAATGGTGTTAAACCTGGAAGAAGATAACGTAGGTGCCGTATTACTGGGTGATTACAGTCAAATCAAAGAAGGTTCCACTGTGAAACGTACCGGCCAAATCGCCTTCGTTAACGTAGGGGAAGCGATGGTAGGTCGTGTTGTGAACACTTTGGGTCAGCCAATTGACGGTAAAGGACCAATCGGTGGTGATGTTTATCCTATGCCATTGGAAAGAAAGGCACCAGGTGTAATCTATCGTCAGCCGGTAAATGAACCCTTACAAACCGGTATCAAAGCGATTGATTCCATGATTCCAATCGGAAGAGGTCAACGTGAATTAATCATCGGTGATCGTCAAACCGGGAAAACGACAGTTGCTTTAGATGCGATTATCAATCAAAAAGAATTTTACGAACGCGGAGAACCCGTATTCTGTATATATGTAGCTTGTGGTCAGAAAGCTTCTACAGTTGCATCCATCGTAAGTACGCTTGAGCGTTACGGTGCCATGCAATATACGGTTGTAGTAGCAGCTACTGCATCCGATTCTGCACCGATGCAATTCTTTGCACCGTTTACCGGTGCTGCTATTGGAGAGTATTTCCGTGATACCGGACGCCCTGCTTTAGTGATTTACGATGACTTGTCGAAACAAGCCGTTGCCTACCGTGAGGTTTCCTTGTTATTAAGAAGACCTCCGGGACGTGAAGCCTATCCGGGAGATGTATTCTACCTACACAGCCGCTTATTAGAGCGTGCAGCTAAAATTAATAAATCAGATTCTATCGCTGCTGCCATGAACGACCTTCCGGAATGTTTAAAAGGAATGGTTAAAGGTGGAGGTTCTCTTACAGCATTACCGATTATAGAAACACAAGCCGGTGACGTATCTGCTTATATTCCGACAAACGTAATCTCCATTACGGACGGCCAGATATTCTTAGAGTCCAACCTATTCAACTCCGGTGTACGTCCTGCTATCAACGTAGGGATTTCCGTATCTCGTGTTGGTGGTTCGGCTCAAATTAAGTCAATGAAAAAAGTAGCCGGTACATTAAAGTTAGATCAAGCGCAGTTCCGCGAATTAGAAGCGTTTGCGAAATTCGGTTCTGACTTAGATGCGTCTACGAAATTAACAATCGAAAGAGGTCGTCGTAACTTAGAAATATTAAAACAAGCACCGTTCTCTCCGGTAACGGTTGAAGAACAAGTGGCAACGATTTATGTTTCTACTATTGGTGCATTAGATAACGTAGCCGTAAATAAAGTTAGAGACTTTGAAAAAGATTTCTTGTCTGTTTTAAAAGTGTCGCACAAAGACACATTGAAAGATATTAAATCAGGTAAAATCGATGACTCTGTAACAGAGGTATTGAAAAAAGTAGCCAAAGAAGTAGCGCCTAAATACAATTAATTATGCCGAGCTTAAAAGAGGTTCGAAATAGAATTACGTCGGTCAACTCTACTCAGCAGATCACGAAAGCCATGAAAATGGTGTCGGCTGCTAAGTTGAGAAGAGCGCAAGATTTAGCTCTTAAAATCCGTCCGTACGCGGATAAACTGAACGGTATCTTACAGAATATTTCCGCATCTTTGGATGAGAATTCTAATTCTGTATATGCGGAAGTTCGTCCGGTGAAACGAGTATTAATTGTAGTGATAACTTCCGATAGAGGCTTAGCCGGTGCGTTTAACAACAATATACTGAAAGCTACCAACGCTTTGATTCAAGATAAATACAGTGCCTTGGCTGCTGCCGGTAACGTAGATTTTATTTGTATCGGTAAAAAAGGAGCAGAGATTTTAGCGAAACGCTACACGATTAATTCTGATTATGTTTCCTTGTTTCACGAGTTGAAATTTGACCGTGTAAAACCTTTAGCAGAAACCATTATGAATGGATTTATAGAAGGGACATACGATCAAGTGGACGTATTGTACAATGAATTTAAAAACGTGGTAACACAAATACCAAAAACAGTACAATTTCTACCAATACCCATTTCGGATGTAACGAGTGAAAGTACTACCTCATTGGATTATATCTTTGAACCGAGCAAAGAAGCAATAGTAGAGGAATTAATTCCTAAGTCATTAAAAATAGCTTTTTATAAATTCTTATTAGAGTCTAATGCTTCCGAACATGCAGCTCGTATGTCGGCAATGGATAAAGCAACAGATAACGCTAAAGAATTATTAAAAGAATTAAAACTAACCTACAACCGTTCCAGACAAGCGGCGATAACAAAAGAAATTTTAGAAATCGTAGGTGGCGCAGAAGCGTTGAACAGTTAGTCGATAACAAATAAATTATGTAAAAGCGCTCTACTCTCTAGAGCGCTTTTTTTATGTCAATGAAAGCAATCGTATATCTACATCTTTGGTTGGGGGCTATCGTAGGGCTTACAGTGTCAGCGTTGTTCTATGGTAGCGAAGCAGGATTGGTGTATAGTATGAGTTTGTTTTGTGGGGTAATCGTCGTGTATAATACACATACGTGGATTCGTATCCAAACCGGAGGTGTGCAGACACCTGTGCACCGTTTTATGGTACAAAATAAAACTATGGGATGTGGTCTTATTAGTATAGCCGCTCTAGTGGGAGTGTATACAGTGTATGCGTTGCGCTTGCCGCTACTACCTCTATTGTTACCCGGTGTATTTGTGGTTTTTTATGAAGCCCTAACAGGGAAAAAATATAAGAGTAGAGGATGGCTCTTCTGTAAGCCCATAGTATTGTGGGTAGTGTGGACGTATTATTTATTTTATTTTCCCTCCCATTATATCCAATCAATTCCAAGTGCTTGGTTGGGGAGTGGTATTGTATTGCTGGGCTTGATCATTCTGTTATTTGAAAATAGAGATGCCGTACCCGAATTCGATGAAAATCGTTGGCAAATGGAAAACTTACGGGTGAACGGGTATTATATAGGAATGGCGGGTTGGATGTGCACAGCACTTACTGGAGCTCAAACGATGGTACAAATAGCCGGTGTACTTTGTACTACGTGGGGCTTGTATCTGTTATTGCGCACTCGACACTGCACAACGTATTTTCAAAAAATGTTCCTGTGGGATGGCGCTTTGTTTTTGTTGGTTATTTATGTAGTATTATCCTATGCATAGAATCTCACAAAGCATGAAAGAGGCGGTGGTCCGCAGTTTGGAGAAGGTGTTCGTAGAAGGATTTCCCGCAGACGATGTCGTTAAACTTGTTTTGGTTCAAAATCCCAAATGGGGAAGTAGAGATCGACGGTTTATAGCACGTTCTATCTATGATATGGTGCGGTATATACGGTATTATGCCTATATCGCAGATGTAGAGTCGATGCCACAGCGAATAGAAGATTTTCAAGTCTGTGCAGCAGTGTATTGGGAGTTGACCAATGAAGTGTTGGAAACGGATGGACCGTCTGAAAAAATAAAAACCCGTCAACCACTGGCAGATGCGATACCGGCAATAAAAGAAAGCATTCCTGATTGGTTATTTGAAAAAGGGGTTGCGCAGTGGGGGGATAGATGGTTAGAGGAAATACATGCGTTAAATCAAGAAGCGGCCATTTACTTACGCGTGAATACCTTGAAATGTACAGTAGATCAATTGGCCCAACAACTACGGAAGGATAACATACCATTTGAAGTGGTACAGCCCACGTGCATTAAGTGTTTGCAAAAAGTGCCGGTGCATCAATGGAAAACGTATCAAGACGGCTGGTTTGAAATACAAGATATAGGTTCCCAACACATTGTTTCAGGGATACCGTTTCGATCGAATAGTTTGATTATAGATGCTTGTGCGGGTGCAGGAGGTAAGACTTTGCAGTTGGCTTCTATTACCAAAAATGAAGCGAATATTATAGCGCTCGATGTGGTGCCAAAAAAATTAGAGGAGTTGAAACGAAGAGCGGAGCGAGCCCAAGCGAGGAAGATACAAACCGAATTAATAACAGACCTTACGGTATCAAAATACAGTAAGACGGCAGATGTAGTATTGATTGATGCTCCATGCAGCGGTTCCGGTGTTTGGCGTCGTAAGCCCGATGATAAATGGAAGTTAACCCCCAATCGGTTATCGGAGTTGCAGGCCCTTCAAAAGAAAGTATTGCACGAGTATTCCGATATGGTGAAACCCGGCGGTATGGTAATTTATGCTACTTGTAGTCTATTGCAAGAAGAGAACGAGGCACAAGTGGAAGATTTTTTACAACAACATAGTTCATTTACAACAGTAGACTCTTCCTATGTATTACCTTCCTCCGGTGGAGACGGCTTTTATCGAGCGGTGTTAAAACGAGAGTTATAACGTTCGTTTAAGATGGATGAAGCTCAGTGTTAGTTACCGTGTAAGAGTTGTAGAGTAGAAGATATCTTATATTAATCCGCTCATCTCATCAGTACTGTAATACAGGAATGGAGGATAATGGATACGATTGGCTTTTTAATAATAGGTGTGAATAGAATAGGTAAGATGTTTACTCGATAGATGCCTATCTAATTAACCCATAGAATGGAATCCTATTTTGTTTCCTTCTGTATCTATAAAAAGAGCAATAAAGCCATTGTTCCCAATAGCCGTTTTAGGTAAAATAATATTTCCTCCGGCACCTTCCACTCTACTTAATGGAACAGCTAGGTTATCTCCACCATCTAGATAAATGGTTATACCGGTCATGGAAGGAATGAAGTTTTCACCGTAGGCTATAGCACCGCCGAATCCTCCTTTTGCCGGATCAGATGGTAAGTATGCGTATAGTCTATTAGGGTCATCCTGAATGGGTGCATCTAATATTGTAGTATAAAAAGCTTTTGCTCTTGTGAAATCAGCTGCCGGGATTTCAAACCAGTTTAGATTATGTACCATCTTCGTTCTATTTAATTTTTGTATTTTTTAATTCGCTGAAATCGTTTCAACATGTTATCGGTAGTTTATATTCCCAATGGTTAAGCTACTTCATATGTAGTTTCTATATTTCCTTTAGTAGCTTTTGAATACGAGCAAATAGATTTACTTTTTTCAACCAGCTTCCTTGCGGTATCTCTATCAACTCCTTCTATTTTTATTTGAAGATGCGCTCCGAGGTCATAATTACCGTTAGAATGCAATACTTCGACTTTTGCAGTTACGTTAACGTCACCTATTGATATTTTTTCTATACCTGCCGCTATGGTTACACTTGTTCCAAAACAAGCAGCCCAAGCGGCAGCGAATAGTTGCTCCGGATTTGTAGCGTTACCAGTTCCACCCATTTCTTTTGGTAAGCTTACTTTTAAGTCTAATACACCATCCGCCGATTTTAGGAGACCGTTGCGACCAGCCCAAGCGGTTACTTCTGTTTCATATACCTTTTTCATTATGATAGTTTTAATTACTTTTGTATTACAAAAGACTATAGTTATAATCAAAAAGACAAGTACTACGTCTATTACAACCAAGTATGAAAAAAACTACTAATATTGATAATCAAGTGAATGAGAAAAATAAAAAAATCGTTTTTGATGAAAAATCTTGCCCGGTAACAGCTACTATGCAAGTTTTAGGTGGAAAATGGAAAGCCATTTTAATTAATGCTATTTATCATACTTCACCTGCACGGTTTGGAGAGTTAAAACGAAGTGTAAAGGGGATAACACAATCTATGCTTACACAGCAGTTGAGAGAGTTAGAAGAAGATGGGTTAATCAGCAGAAAAATCTACGCTGAAATTCCACCAAGAGTAGAATACACGTTAACCAAGTTTGGGCTTACATTATCCCCTATTATGTTGTCAATGGCGGAATGGGGGAAGGAGTATAGGATAAAAAAGCAAAAGGGGAGAAGTAAATCTGGTAATTAACTTCTATCGATTTAAGTACATTGGGGTTATTACATCTTCATTTGAGTTATGAGACGGTCTAATCGATTGCCGGCAGGAGTTGATAAATTGTCAATCAAAGTATGTGTGTTTGTTTTATTTTTTTGGTTTTAGGCGTGTCAATACACCTTTAATAACGAAACCGTTTAGTATACAATTGATCCGTAGTCTTATAAAAAGTCTTGAGCCATTTATAAAGTCTAAGAAGAAAGTAAGAGTCTAGAACCTAAAATAGAATAGTTTTGAAAGTATTACAGCCTTTATTCCATAATACCATTTCTTTTGTACTTTCGACTATTGCTCTAGTTATAATTAAAGTAAAAAAGTTTAAATACAACAAATTGTTGTCGAAATAACAAAAGTCAGATACTTAAATTTCTAAAAGTAGAAGAAGTATTTAGGAATACCTGATAAATAAGGTAATGAAGTGAATTAAACTCTACACAGTCGAGTATAATAACCTTATACCTATAAAGAAATTGCGGATTTAAAAGTGTAGTAAGTTAATGGTGTAAATAATGAATTATGAACAACAGTCTGTTTCATCTAAGCGCGATACATCGGTATGCGTTACGAAGTACTAGTGTACGAAAGTTTAGTGTACTATAGATTACAATAGATAAGACCTGTCTGCTGTGCCAATATTAGCTTATTAACTGTTAGAGCTATCTACTAATTGATCAGAGGTTGTTAAAGTGGTATCTTTTCTACTAATAGTTCATTACCAGCTTTATCATAATAAGTACAGGACATCTTGTCCATACAGATTTCCCATTTTTCGATTCCGGTTGCTGCGCACATTTTAATAAAGGTTAGGTAGTCCGTTTTCCCTTGATTTCTATCAGTTATGCAAGAGAATTTATATAAGAATTTTCATATTTTCTATTATCACGTACACAGGCAAATACACGATGTATTAATTTGTTTCGT
>JALONH010000006.1 GCA_025455005.1 Cytophagaceae bacterium | reverse complement strand
CTAGATGAACATTCATCGGCTATCGCCATGAGTTCTCTTTGGGTAATGTAAAATTAAAAAAATCCTGCAAAATTCCTTGCTATTATAGACAGTACCTATACGTTGCAATCCGCCGCACCATCATTCTGTCATTATTTTTGCTAATCATAGCGGCGGGATTTCCACTTCTATCCCTCACGCGTAGGGAAGAACGCTATGGGTGTAGTTACAATAACGTTTGTTTTACTTCCTCCACTCTATTTCATATTTTTCAAATAGCGTTTTCCAAGGAGTTTGCAACAAAAGCTGCAATTCTTTTTGTCGATGTAGTATAGATTGCGAACGCTCTGTACTCCCCGGATGCCACATCCACTCCGCAGATGAGCAACGGCTGCAGGCAAAGTCTTTTACCATCTTTTCCGCAAACGCTGTAGAAGTTTCTCCACTTATACTATCGGTAATAAGTACATCCGAACGATAGGTGTTGGATGGAGCCTGCATCCATTGGAAAAGCTGCAATAATACTCTTCTTGTATCGTGCCAATGCAACGGTCGGCAACATCGAATATATTGTATGCTGGTCCCTTCAATCAATTGTTGTACACGCTTAAACAGAGGAGGGAATGCATGTACATGATGGTGACTGTCTAAATACACAGGATAAATCGAAAAATCATGTAATCGATGTAATTGGTATAAAAATTCTTTTTGTATCGATGCAAATGAAATTTCATTCAAGATAATCTTCTTCAATAGATTTGGCGTCGATAAAAGTTGTTGATCATCAGCTAAAAAAATGGGATCGGCTACATCTATTGGTGCAGCATTAGACAAAGTAAAGTGTAAACCTAAGTCAACACTTTCCTGGAATCGTTGCAAATAAAATAAGGAGGCATTGTCTGCGTGGGTAGACATTATGGAAACGCCGTCTAACAATCCGTTTTCCAAACATTGTTGTATACCCTCTGTAGCACCGGTATCCCAACCATAATCATCGGCATGAAATCGAATCTTTTTCATTGTCGGAGTGTTGTAAAATGGAACGAACAATATAAGGGGAATGATTTTTTTGATGAAAATAATGTTGAACACTTAATTGTGTTACAATCCCAATACTTAAAAACAACAATCCGGATAGGATTAAAGAGACACCAAAAATAAACTCTATAAAATAATTTTCTTTGATATGGAACTGAAAAATAAAATTACCTAAAACCAACCAAAAGGTAAGTAAACATCCGGTGCCAAATAAAAACAAACCTACAGTACCTAACAATCGAAAAGGCTTAGTTAAGAACGATATAAAAAACTTCAGATAAATCATATCTAAAACAACTTTCCCTATTTTATTCATAGAATAATTACTCACGCCATGTAGTCTTGGGTGAATTCGTATCGGTATTTCTGTATACCGCACCCCTTTACGAACGACCAAGGCACCTAAGAATCGGTGGTTGTCAGTCAATAAGTTCGTGCTTTTTAACAAATAACTTTTATAGGCTTTATAGGTGGCTCCAAAATAAGAAAGTTGTACTCCGGCGATAGAACTAATCACTTGATGCGCTTTTTCAGAAATCCATTTGCGCCAACCTTTTTCCGGACGGTCTAGTTTTTTACCTCCTACTACTTCGTAGCCTTTTTCAATTTCATGTATGAACAAAGGAATATCTGCCGGATCATGTTGCAAATCACTATCCATTAAAATAATGATAGCTCCACTTGCTTGTTCTATACCGGCTCTTAGCGCTATGGTCTGGCCGTAGTTGCCCGCTAAATCTATCCCAACAACTTCTGTATAAACGTTTGCTAATGTCTTTATAATTTCGGCAGAACGATCACTACTTCCGTCGTTAACGAAAATAATTTCATAGGGATGTCCTAATTCAGTTAATGCAAATACCAATCGAACACATAATTCGGACAAGTTTTTTTCTTCGTTGTACACCGGAGTAACAATCGAAATTTTAGGAAGTACGGAACTCATATACTGTATTTTTAGGCAAACCGATAAAATGAAACCAAAGACCGGGTAGGGCAGATGTGAAATGGAGTATAAAGAATATAAATCCCATTAATACGCCGGCCTCTAGTTGTATAGGTAGGTGATGTGAAAGAAATGCCATAACGGCTTCTCTAATTCCTAGTCCACCGATCGATACCGGAAACATGCTAATAGTATTTGAAAGCATTGTACTTAACCAATAATAAGAAAAATTAGTACTCCCACTTACGGTTAACACTACAAAAGCCATAGAAAGCAACTGTAAGAGTTGACTCGTAATCGAAAACACTTCTACTTTCGAATCGAAATAGGATAACCGGTGTAGGATTATAACATATAGACCATAAAGTGTAGGAAGAATGGAATAGTAAACCAACGGACTATTTAGTATAAACATCAATATTACAATAAAAAGGAAAACTAAGGAAGCCAATCCAATGCATCGGTCAATAAATAGAAGGGTGACAAGTCCTTTAAGCGGCACACTTGTTTGATCTTTTAATTGTAACGCCTTATAAGCATCTCCTCCTACACCTCCCGGTAATATGGTGTTGTAGCTCATACCTAAAAGATACAACCCGATATGATAGCTAAAGGATAAGGAAACACCTTTTTTATTTTGAAGGTGCCACAATCGAAGAGCGGATAAAAATTTAGACATCATATAACACAACAATGCCGGAAATAAAAAATATACCTCCCCATGTAAATCAAATGAAACAGTTTCCGATTGTTTCAATCGATTATAAATGAAATAAAGGATTATTCCGGTTAAGATTATTTTTAGTGCTATTTTACTGTAAGAGTTCAACAGTTTTCTATTTTAATTAGATACATAGGTCTATTATCATATTCTAAAATATGTCTATAGAGTATAGTGAAGGGTAATGGTATGTATAGGATATTATCCGTTAAATAATATCCCTCTGTAACGTTTTGGACAGGAACGATGGACATGGGTTTTCTTTTTTGTTCTACGATGTAGTAGGATAAGTCGTGCGACAAAGGTGTAAATCGAGTAATAGCAATTGGATGATTTTTTGTTAAAGCGGCAATGTGATAAGCGGCTTGTCTTCGAGCACTTTCCGGACAAGTGTAACTTCTATAGGGCAATACCACCGTTTGTAATACTAATTTTAACCAACAGAGCAGTAGTAAAGCCGGAACCCAAACAAATAATTTTTTTCTATAATAAAATAATATACCTAACAATACAGTAGTGCCTGCCATTAATACAAGGCCATCTCGTTTGAATGCCGGTAAGATTTGTATATTGGGTAATATCCAATAGATAATGATGGTACCGGTGCATAGTAACCACAAGCCGGCGCGGATTAAGTAATTCCATCTCTGTAACCATTCTTTTATCCAAACGCCGGAAGCAGCATAACCATAAGCGACGACTAAAGGTATAAATGGAAATAAATACCTAGGGCGTGTTTCCGGAGAAAGCCAATACACTATACTATTAAAGAATAGAAGGATTAAGAATGTTTTTAAATATACGTTGGTAGAAAAACGTCGTTGATATACCGACCAAAGTATAGGTAATAGAAACAATCCCCAAGGAAGAAAATGAAGTATAAATTGAACGGGGAAGGTTATTATATACACTATCGTTTCCCACCAATTGAAATGAAATAAGGTGCGCTTCCAGGATTGATCTATTAAGGTAGCACTTTGATTATCCAAGTTAACTTGAGATAGAAAATAATAACCGGCAATTGCGGATATGGAAAAGAGTATACTTAAAAATAATACCGGGGAACGAAGGGCTTTCCAAAAGTTAAATTGATATAGCAATACCAGTGACGTAATACTACCAAATGCTATCGCCGGTAAGCCTTTTAAAAAAAAGGCGAGTAATGTTGTACTCGATAGGACAATCCAAAAAGTAGACTGACGCTGTTGGATCGCAGCATCTATACTGAAAAAAAACTGAATTAAAATAAGGAGTGAAAATAGCGGATCGATATAACCTAATGTCGAATCATACAATAGAATTCTTCCACACGTTAAATAGGCCATGGCAGAAACAAAAGCATTTCCGGTATTGAGTCGTCGACGGACCCATTCAAAAATCAAAATCGAGGTAAGGATAAAAATGATTACTGCTTGAAGGCGAAGCAAAAAGGGGTTGAGGTCTCCTAATTGCATCCATCCCAACATCCACCATTGGAATAAAGGGGGTTTGTTTAAATACGGCTCTCCATTGATACTGGGTTGAAAATAATGTTGGGTTAATGACATCTCTAATGTAACAATACCTCTTGTAGGTTCATCTGCTATAAGGGGCATAATATCTACATTATAGATATAGAGGAATCCGATAAGGATTAAAAAACTGTAAAATAAGAAGGGATAGGAGAGGTGGCGTACCGGCATAGATAGTGCAATCTACAGAATTTAGAATATACTTTTTGTAAGCGTAAAATTAAATTTACGTTATGAAAGGGGGTGTTATATTATGTTATTGTAGTGTGACATTCAGTAAATATTCTATATTTTTTTCTTTGCCATCCGCATCTGTGGGCGTATAGCCCTGACACGTAAAACCTTGGAGGGATAATTGCTGAAGCACGGACTGAAGGATAGATAAGCGTAACCGTTCTTCTTTTATAATGCCTCCTTTATGAAAGGTAGGAGTAGTCTGTTCGAATTGAGGTTTTACTAAAAGAATAATTTTCGTTTCTTTTTGACTATTTTTTTTTAGAACGGGCAATATGTGTTCTAGACGAATAAAAGAAACATCAACCACTATACAATCAAAAGTAATATCCGGCAATGTACAAGTTCGAATATCGCATCCTTCCAGAGAGAGTATGTTTGGATGCTGTTGTAAGGAGGGGTGCAACTGACCATGACCGATGTCTACTGCGCATACAAAGGCTGCACCATGTTGTAATGCACAATCGGTAAAGCCGCCGGTTGAAGCACCTATATCGAGAACATGCGCATGAGTTAAATCAAGTTGAAAGTGCCGGAGGGCTTTTTCCAGTTTTAAACCACCTATACTCACATAACGTAGTTCCTTGGAAGGCAACAAACGGATGTATGTAGTTTCAGACGTATCGTATGATGATTTCATTACAATAACGCCATCACATTCTACGCCACCGGAAACAATGAGTCGTTGCGCTTTTGTTCTAGACTCTATACCTAAATGCTGTACTAAATATTGATCGAGTCGCATGAATTATTCTACCAACACAAAAGCAGCCCAATAATAAGGTTCTTTGTATACTTTTTTAATTTCAATCATGGCCAGCTTAAACGCCTTTTCTTTATCTTTATAGAGAAGATAATTTTTTAAGAAAGTGGTTATTAATTTTTGAGTGACCTCATCATTTACTTTCCATAAACTCATGATGATAGCCTGGCAACCCGCTACTTGAAATGCTCGTTGCAATCCATATACTCCTTCTCCGTTTTTTACATCTCCCAGACCAGTTTCACAAGCACTAAGAATAGCGACATCGGTTTTGGTTAAATCGATGGTCATGACCTCATAAGCATTTAAGACTCCATAAGATGCCGCCCCCGTGATAGCATTTTCTGCATCTGCTAAGAGTAAGCCGCTTCTTAACATAGGGTTTTGTGCTGAACGGGAACTTTCTACGCCCATGGAGAAATTAGCTGTGGTATCCTCTTTTACAAAAAATCCATGGGTGGCAAAATGTACTATGGTTGCATTAGAAATTTTTCGAGCGTTCTGTTCGGTGGCGTCTTGTTGCATTTGTAAGGTTACTTTGTACCCTCCGGCTAATAATAAATTTTTACAGGCTTCTAATTCTACTTTAGTACCCGGCAATGCGGAGACTGTACCTTGAGTTCCATAAGCAGGAAATCCAATAGAATAGGCCGTTTTTGCATACGCATAGGGTTTCGGCGCTTTCAATTCTAACACATCTTTTGTATTCGTTATAAGTATTATATTTTTTTTATCAACTACATAAGTGCCATCGGGATATTTAAGAGAATTAATGTTGATTTGATTGTACACCCCATCTAACGAAACGTACCAGGTAGTAGCAGGAGAAGCGGATTCAATCGATTTCCAATAGTTAGAATACGATTGTGAATCGTCCAGTTGATTTTTAATACAATTCCGATAATAAATTAAATACTTTCGTTCCAGATTATTTCCATTAGTCAATACGATAGGTTTTGGGGTGGAGCTTGTTTTATCTACTACCAATGCAAGATAATATATGGTATCGGTAGGTAATTTATTGATGTGACGGATATGAATGATTTCGACTGCCGCGTCGGTTGCGCCGAGAGCTGTTTGAATTTGCTTCCAATCGATAGACGTCATGTTGTATCCCGATTGAAACAATTTAGATCTTCCGGAAAGTTCTTTTTCCATTTTATTGGCTACTTGTTCGATAGAATCTATGTTTATTTTTTGTTGTTGAATATCAGTTTTACTAAGTGTATACAAACGAGCTAAATTCTCTTTCGTATCTACCCATTTTTGGTAAGAGGAAATTAATTCTACATCACCGCTCTGTAAAATTTGTGTTCGGATACGTGTTCCGGCATTTAATAGTATGGCTTTAGTTGCTAAAGTATAGTTGTAAAGATTAGAACATGCCTCCGGAACTTCTTTTCCGTATTGCGCTACGAATGAAGCATAGTGATTAAACTGTGGCGCCATCTTATCCCAAAACCGAGATTTTTCTGCTTCACTTAATGGAGCAAAATATTCGTGGATCAGTGCTATATTTTTATTTAAAATGTCAACATATAATTTGTTTGTTTCTACTGCTATACCTTGTTGCCAAAGTAATAAGGCCATACTTTCCATGCTTAATAACACATCCGGATGTTTGTCGGATAGAACATTTTTTCGAATACCTAATGCTTTGCTTAAAGGTGTTGCAGCATCATTAATTTTTCCCTGAATTCTATATAACGTTCCTAAGTTGTATAGAGCAGATGCATACGAAGGGTGTTCACTGCCAAATTTTTTCAAATAGATGTCAGATGCTTTTTTAAATAAGACTTCTGCTTCTGAATATTTTTTCATGGAGACATACAGTTCTCCTTGTAAATTTAAAATATGAGCATAATCCGGATGAGCGGTTCCTAAGCGTGCCTCTTTTATTTTAATGGCTCTAAGATAAATCTCATCAGCTTTTGTATACTGTTTTGTTTCTTGATAAACGAGTGCGGAATTAATCAACATGCGTTGGTAGGTCGTTGATTTTTCAGACATTTTTTGAAGCGCTATGCGTTGACTTTCCAACAGATGTTTAATAGCTATATCGTATCGACCCATTTCTTCTTCCATCATGGCTACGTTGTTTAGTACTATAGCATAGGTAGCCGACTCTTTTCCGGTTCGTGCCGCTTGTAAATCTAATGCTTTCTGTAAATACAATTCAGATTCAGAGTATTTACCCATCTCTTTGTACAATACACCTAGATTATTTAACAACACAGCGTATCCTAATGAACCGGTCTTATCATTGGATTCTCTCCACGCTATAGCTTTAAGTGTATATTTTTCAGCAGCACTATACCTACCCATGGTGTGGTAGAGTAAGCCTAAATTGGCGATGACACGAGCATATTCCTCTTTATCCGTAGCACTATGGAATTCATACAATCGACGACTTTGTTGAAATGCAGTATCAGCAGATTTAAATTTATTTGACGCATACATCATTTCTCCTACTTCGTTTAAACTGTTCGCATTGGATTCCCAATCGTTTTCTACACCATCTGTACGTTGTAAAAATTCCAACAACATCTTTTGATTTTTTTGCCATTTTTCTTCATTCTCATAAAGTCCGGCATTGTCGCTTAGCGATAGGGCATAGTTTAATGCAGTCGTGTCGTATTCCGAACGACTTTTTTCCAATTGACTAACAGCTACGGTTCGCGCTGTTTGTTTTAAAATAGGAGAACCTAAATTTGGTTTAGGAATACCATTTAAATTCGGTAGCTGAGCTCTCACCGGAAGCGTAGCCAAAAAGAATATACCCATGAAGAAATACAAAAGCGTGCGAAAATAGGATTTCATCGTTCAAAAGGGGGTTAAGGGTTCACATTGAAATTCTACTTCGAAATTGCACAATTCATTCATCTTATTAGAATCCAATTTTGAGTTTTTTATTTTTATATGTATTTTTAAAGTTCCCACAGTAGATAAATTGGGTTAAAACATACTCTTATAGGATATTTCTAAGAAATAATAGAGTTATGTAAGAATAATGGCTTAGTTCCATTCCTTAAATAGTGATTTTGAGGTAACTTTGGAAGACTTGCCCTCAAAACAGGATATCTATTCCGTAGGGAAGGGTTTTCCCGCAGAAGGAAATCCGCAGATTAAAGTCCTTTATAATTAATCAGATAGAGAAGTTAAGAATGAGAGAGAACAATCCAACCGGTCTTTACGATCCAAGTTTTGAGCATGACTCCTGTGGTATTGGCTTTGTAGCTAATTTAAAAGGTAGAAAATCTCATGAGATCGTAGCCAACGCTTTACATATGTTAGAGCGCATGGAACACCGTGGCGCCTGTGGTTGTGAAACCAATACGGGCGACGGTGCAGGTATATTAATTCAATTACCACATGAGTTCTTCGTGGACGAGTGTGTCAAGATTGGCATTAAGCTTCCTGCCTTCGGTGACTATGGTGTAGGTATGATGTTTTTTCCTAAAGATCAAAAGCTGAAGGAAGAATGTCGAACCATTTTTAATCGACAAGCTGAAAAATTAGGATTACAGGTTTTAGGGTATCGCTCTGTTCCGGTGGAAGACCATATGATTGGTCAAAGCGCAAAAGATGTCGAGCCGGATGTAGAACAGGTATTTATAAAACGTCCGGAGTCTGTAAAAGACACGGAAACGTTTGAACGTAAATTATATGTTCTGCGAAACTATTCTACTCGTATTGTTCGAGAAACGTTGAACCACCCTGCGGTTACAGAACGTTTCTACTTTACTTCCCTTTCTTCAAAAACGATAATTTATAAAGGTCAGTTAACCACTGCGCAAGTAAAAGCTTTTTACTCTGATTTACGTAAAAAAGAAGTAGTATCTGCCTTAGCGGTTGTACACTCTCGTTTTTCTACCAACACGTTTCCATCGTTTAAATTAGCACAACCGTTTCGTTACATCGCTCACAATGGAGAAATTAACACGGTAAAAGGGAATGTCAATTGGATGCGAGCTCAAGAGTCGTTGTTAACTTCTAGTTTATTTACCAAAGAAGAAATTGAAATGTTGTTGCCGATTTGCGATCCGGGTAATTCGGATTCGGCCAACTTAGATAATGTAATAGAGCTTTTGGTGTTAAGTGGTCGTTCCCTTCCTCATGTGATGATGATGTTGGTTCCGGAAGCTTGGGATGGTAATGAGTCTATGTCTGAAGTAAAAAAGGCATTTTACGAATACCACGCTACACTCATGGAACCATGGGATGGTCCTGCTTCCATATCCTTTACGGATGGGAAAATTGTAGGTGCTACATTAGACCGTAATGGTTTACGTCCTTCCCGTTACTGCGTAACAGACGATGACATGGTAATTATGGCATCCGAAGCCGGTGTATTGGAAGTAGATCCGGCTAAAATCGTTTCTAAAGGGCGTTTACAACCAGGAAAAATGTTTGTAGCCGATCTTGAACAAGGACGCATCATATCAGATGAAGAATTAAAGAATGATATTTGTTCTCGTCAACCTTACAAAGAATGGTTAAAAAATAAAATTAAATTATCCGAGCAACCGGAGCCTCAAATGGCTTATCAACAACCGGATGATGCTGCTTTATTAAAAAAACAACAAGTTTTCGGGTATACATCCGAAGACTTGCGAATGATCATCACGGATATGGTGACCACCGGTTACGAACCCATAGGTTCTATGGGGAACGATGCCCCATTAGCCATTTTATCCGAACAAGCCTTACATCTCTCCAACTATTTTAAACAACTCTTTGCACAAGTTACCAATCCTCCGATAGATCCTATTCGTGAGCGCATGGTTATGTCATTGGTGTCCTATGTAGGTGGATCTTTAAACTTGTTGGAAGAATCACCATCCCATTGTCGTATGGTGGAATTGCATCAACCGGTGTTGACCAACAAAGAATTGGAAAAGTTGCGTCAATTGGATGATAAAAATTTCCAATCCAAAACGATTGAGATCAATTATAAAGCAGATGGTTCTGCAGGTGCTTTAGAGAAAGCATTAAACCGCGTTTGTAAATATGCAACCGATGCCGTTAACGACGGTTATTCGATTATTTTATTATCGGATAGAAAAGTAGATTCCGATCATGCACCTATCCCATCGTTATTAGCTACAGCAGCTGTACACCATCATTTAATTAAAGAAGGATTACGCGGTAAAGTTGGTATCGTTGTGGAATGTGGTGATGCATGGGAAGTACACCATTTTGCGACTCTAATCGGGTATGGCGCTTCAGCTGTAAACCCGTACCTGGCGTTTGAAACGGTTATCGGAATGAAACGCAGTGGAGAATTACAAACCGAATTATCGGAAGAAAAATTATCCTACAATTTTATTAAGGCAGTCAATGGCGGCTTATTGAAAGTATTTTCTAAAATGGGTATCTCTACTCTTCAATCTTACCAAGGCGCTCAAATTTTCGAAGCGCTTGGTATCCGAAAAGAAGTAGTAGATAAATACTTTACGGGAACTGTTTCACGTATAGGTGGATTGTCTTTAGATGGTATCGCAAAAGAAGGCGTTACCAAATTACGTCAAGCCTATCCACCGGTTCCGGTAGCACGTCCAAAATTAGAAGTAGGAGGTATTTATCAGTGGAAGCGTCGAGGCGAACACCATATGTTCAATCCTCAAACCATTCACTTATTACAACAGTCTTGCAGAAGCGGTGATTACAGTGTATATAAAAAATACGCCGGTTTAATCAATGAACAAACAGAAAAAGCGCTAACGCTTAGAGGCTTGTTACAATTCAAAAAGAATAGAACACCTATATCCATAGATGAAGTAGAACCGGTAGAAGCGATATTCCGTCGCTTTGCTACAGGCGCCATGTCTTTTGGTTCGATATCTCATGAAGCCCATTCTACACTGGCGATAGCGATGAACCGTATCGGTGGCAAGTCTAATTCAGGTGAAGGCGGCGAAGATGAAATTCGCTTCGAACGGAAGCCGAACGGAGATTGGGAACGTTCTGCTATCAAACAAGTAGCCTCCGGACGTTTCGGTGTAACCAGTTATTATTTGGCAAATGCCGATGAGTTACAAATTAAAATGGCTCAAGGGGCTAAGCCCGGTGAAGGGGGACAATTGCCCGGACATAAAGTGGACGATTGGATAGGACGAGTTCGCCACTCCACTCCGGGTGTCGGGTTGATTTCTCCACCTCCACATCATGATATCTATTCCATTGAAGATTTAGCTCAATTAATATTTGATTTAAAAAATTCCAATCCCAACTCTCGCGTTAGCGTGAAATTGGTATCCGAAGCCGGAGTAGGTACGATTGCAGCCGGTGTTTGTAAAGCACATGCAGATGTGGTATTGATTGCCGGACATGATGGCGGAACCGGAGCATCTCCTATCAGTTCTATTCGACATGCCGGATTACCTTGGGAGTTAGGCTTAGCCGAAACACATCAAACCTTGGTTCGTAATAAATTAAGAAGCCGTATTACGGTACAAGCTGACGGACAAATACGTACCGGTAAAGATATAGCAGTAGCCATACTTTTAGGTGCAGAAGAATTTGGTGTAGCAACAGCAGCATTGGTTTCTGTCGGTTGTATTATGATGCGTAAATGTCACTTGAATACTTGTCCGGTTGGTGTAGCTACTCAAAACAAAGAGTTAAGAGAGTTATTCAGTGGTAAGCCGGAACATGTTGTGAATATGTTTACGTTCATGGCGCAAGAGCTAAGAGAAATCATGGCAGAGTTGGGCTTCCGTTCTATTAATGAAATGGTTGGGCAGTCGCAATTATTAGAGAAGCGTGCTGATATTCAACATTGGAAGTATAAAGAGTTAGACCTAAGCGCTGTATTATACCAAGAAAATGCGGGTCCTGAAGTAGGGTTATTCAAGTCAGAAGCACAAGACCATGGTATCGATACTGTTTTGGATCGTAGCATGATTAAAGACGCTGCTGCAGCTCTAGAAAAAGGAACGAAAGTTTCCAAAGAATATAGAATTGAAAATATTGATCGCTCGGTTGGAGCTATGTTGTCGTATGAAGTTTCCTCTAAATACAAAGGCAATGGATTACCGGAAGAAACCATTCATTATAAGTTTTTAGGTTCAGCCGGCCAAAGCTTCGGCGCTTTTGCTGCACCGGGCTTATTCTTAGAAGTGGAAGGTGAATCGAACGATTACTTTGGAAAAGGACTTTCAGGTGGACGTTTGGCTTTATATCCGCCTGCAACAGCGACATTTGTACCTAGCGAAAATATCATTGTGGGCAATGTTGCCTTTTATGGTGCTACATCCGGAGATGCGTACATAAGAGGTATGGCCGGTGAACGATTCTGCGTTCGAAATTCAGGCGCAAAAGCAGTAGTAGAGGGTGTTGGTGATCACGGTTGCGAATATATGACCGGAGGTATCGCTGTTATATTAGGTGAAACCGGACGTAACTTTGCTGCCGGTATGAGCGGCGGGATTGCTTACGTATACGATAAAACAAAGAAATTCCCGGCACGTTGTAATATGGAGATGATTGAGTTTGATACGATCGATGCAGAAGATATTCAAACCTTACGCACCCTAATCGAAAATCATTTCAAATACACTAAGAGTGATGTTGCGGAAGCCATATTAAAACAATGGGATAAGGCAGTGAAAGACTTTGTTAAAGTTATGCCAACCGATTATAAAGCTGTATTATTAAAAAGAAAACAAAATCAAGGAAATAAGGAGGTTGTAATTAATGGGTAAGCCTACCGGTTTCATGGAGTTCGGCAGAGAGTTGCCGGCCAAGAGAGATCCTAAAAAAAGATTGTCGGATTATAAAGAGTTATACCTCGATTTCTCCGACGGACAAATTAAAAACCAAGCGGCGCGCTGCATGAACTGCGGAGTTCCGTTTTGTCACAGTGGTTGTCCACTCGGTAATATTATTCCCGAGTTTAATGATGCCGTTTATCGTCAAGATTGGGAAGAGGCCGCTGAAATATTATTTTCAACCAACAATTTTCCGGAATTTACCGGAAGAATTTGTCCGGCCCCTTGTGAAGCTTCTTGCGTATTAGGGATTAATAAACCACCGGTTACGATTGAAAATATAGAAAAATCCATTGCAGAGACGGCTTTTGCAAAAGGTATAATTCAACCGAAACAACCGAAACAACGCACCGGTAAGAAAATTGCTGTAGTGGGTTCCGGTCCTGCCGGTCTAGCCGCATCAGCTCAGTTAAACAGTGCCGGACATACGGTCACGTTGTTTGAGCGTGCTGATCAAATAGGTGGGCTATTACGATATGGTATTCCGGATTTTAAACTGGAGAAATGGGTAGTAGAACGTCGTGTTAAGTTCATGGAAGAGGAAGGCGTTATCTTCAAAACCAATGTAAATGTAGGGGTTGATATAACGGCTAAAGAATTAGTAGCGAACTTCGATGCTATCGTTTTAACCGGCGGTTCAACCGTTCCCAGAGATTTAAATATTCCGGGTAGAGACTTAAAAGGAGTTCATTTTGCAATGGAATTTTTAAGTCAACAGAATAAACGTGTAGCCAATATCGATCTAAAAGTAGATCATACCGGTTCTGCCTATAAAAACGGTTCTTTATCGGCAAAAGATAAAAACGTAGTAGTGATTGGTGGGGGAGATACCGGTTCAGATTGTGTAGGTACGTCCAATCGTCATGGTGCTAAAGGGGTTTTACAATTTGAATTAATGCCGAAACCACCTGAAAATAAAAACGAACAAACACCTTGGCCGAATTGGCCAATGATTTTACGTACCTCTACTTCACATGAAGAAGGATGTGATCGTTTATGGTCTATTACTACAAAAGAATTTGTAGGGGATGGTCAAGGTAATCTAAAAGCATTGCGTATAGCGGAGATGGGATGGGTGACAGCACCTGAAACTAAACTTCCTAAATACCAAGAATTACCTGGGACGGAACGGGACATTCCATGTGAATTAGCTTTATTAGCTATGGGCTTTGTACACCCGCAACGCAATGGATTGATTTCTGATTTAGGGGTTGAGGTGGACGAACGAGGAAATGTTAAAGCAGATGCATCGTATAAAACAAATGTAGATAAAGTGTTTGTTGCCGGTGATATGCGTAGAGGACAATCCTTAGTTGTTTGGGCTATTTCAGAAGGCCGTGAAGCCGCTCGTAAAGTAGATGAATATTTAATGGGTGTAAGTACTCTTGAGTCGAAAGATATGGGTACACTTGCCACCGTGTATTAATAGATTTTAAATAAGAATAAAAAAAAGAGCTACTTGTCTAAGTAGCTCTTTTTTTATTAATGTACTTTTGCCGTTGTTATTGTTTAGCGGTACACTCCACCACGCCTTTGTTTGTGTTTAGCGGTAAAATACTCTTACAACTTTCTCTACTAATTTTTACCGCGTCACAAACAATTCTATACCATATTAAAACATTGGTCGGTGCCCCATGTGAATTAATGACTTCCTTCTTTTTTACCTCACTGAACCTTGGGAACACCGACCAAGGCGGGAGGGAGGGGGCTTTATTTTCTAAAACTTTGTTTTTTTCTATAAATAAAATATATAACCACAAGGATGTTATAGGGAATTGATGTGAATACAACCAAATATTCCTTGTTGTTAACCCAATCATATATAATAATAAATAATATTAGGAGAGTAATCATGATTATTCCGATATCACTGACTTTTCTATTCTTATCTAAAATAAATTGAGCTAGCACTAAAATTTGAAAAATAGTTGAGTAAAATAACAACAACAATATTAAAATGAAATCATTATTAATTTTCATATTAAATATTTCTATAAGAAGAACATATTCAATTATAAATAAGGGTAAAATTATATGAATTGAAGATATTGAAATTAACATTGAGCTAAATATTATAGCAAACAACCAAAGTCGATATTTATTAGATATTAGCATTGTTTTAACTTTTTTTGGTAAACCAAATGATTTGAGTTAATTCGAAATTCTTTCTCCCCTGTTGGCGTTCCTATATTGTTTCCTTATCTCTAACGCTTCCGTGGTTGTGTGCTCCTCAAGAGCACCGACCACCTACCTAAGTTAATTATTTTTTATTATTTACATAGCTAAGTAATAACAAACACTTTATTACATTTTAACTATAGTGGGCTGTTGGTCGATTGACACAACAGCGGATACCGCGGCGATTAGGGAACAAAAGAACTGCGCTAACAGCGGAGGAAATTTGACTAGGCTGCTTAAGGTACTAGTTGGATTGATTAGCGTAATTAAAAATATTTTCAAGTTTTGTACTTATTTCATTTATATACTTCTTATCATCAGTAGCTATTTCTAGTTTTAATCCATTATTAGTATTAAAAATTTCTAATGAATAATATCGTTTAACAACAGTACTATTTGACGATCTTGAGCTATAACTTGAGCCAATTATAATTTTCTTAACTCGATACGCATTGTAATCGTTAATATTTATAGATTTTTTAATTTTAAACCAAAGTATTTCTCGAAATACAAAGATAGATTTATTGTTAAAGTCAATAATAGACCCTTTACAGATAGTAAATTGAGAAATAAGAATAATAATAAATATAATCCCAATGATTATATTTATTATAAATCCTATTACGATAAACAATATTAATATAAGTAATATAACACTGTCAATAACATTGTTGTCTTTATTAGATCGTAAATAATTTATATACATTGTTAAATTGATTGTTGAAATTTAATTGAACAACCATGGAACTAGTATTGTGTCAATACCAATTTTATTTTTTATTTCTAACTTGTAATAATAATAACTATTTATTTTAGTTTTAGTATCGTATAGTTTATTCTTACTATAGAAATATACACTATCATTATAATATATAAGTTTAAATACCTCTTCCTCGTTTTTATATATTATACTAGAGTCTCTTACATAGTCTGTCCGATTGTTGATTTTATATTCACTTACACAAAATTTTTCAAATAAATCTCCACTAGTGTAATATTGATAATAACAAAAACAATTCCCAACACCTGTTCGATTTAACTTCATGTCAGAAGTATAATAATAATGACTCAATATTTTATTATTAATAATAATAGCCGAGTCCATAACATTGCCATTTTCATAATAAGTTAAATAAGGCCCATGTATTTTACCATTAATTAAATATTGTTTATTTAACAATATTTAATCTTTATTGTAAATATAATTAAATCCACAAGTGTCGTTTGTGGCTTTATATATTATTCTAGTACTATCATTAGGTGAATATTCTTTTATTGTTCCTGAATTGTTATCGCAAGATAATAATGAATAAAAAAGAAAATATAGTAATGTTAATTTTAAACGTAACATGATAATTTATTACTAGTTATTTTTATATACGATATAATACTAATGGATGTATTATATCGTATATAGCCCTTGCCCTAATCGAACTTTAGCGACACGCTATTTTTACAATCATCTATTCATAACCTTGTCTAGCACGCGACTATGTGGGGATGTACTTTTGTAAAAAATGATTCGACTTTTATTTTTTATGTTCCAGATTATATTCTCGAATCCGCTCTGCCATTTCGATCATTAAACTTGGATCGTCTTCTATACTATTACCTACTACAACGACGTCGGCTCCGGCCTGTAACGCATCCACGGCTTTATCCGGTGTGTTCAGTCCGCCACCCACAATTATTGGAACTTGTACGGATTTCCGAACAGTAGCGATCATCTTACGACTTACAGGTTGTTGTGCTCCACTACCGCCATCCAAGTACATCATTTTTAATCCCAACATTTCCCCTGCCATCGCAGTACAGGCTGCTATAGCCGGTTTATCATATGGAATGGGTGTAGTGTTGGATACATACGATACAGTGGTGGGTTTGCCGCAATCAATTAAGATATACCCTGTAGGCAATACTTCTAAATTACTTTTGCGCACTATAGGTGCAGAAATCACATGTTGTCCTATTAGGAACTCCGGGTTTCTACCGGATATCAAGGATAAAAATAATAAGGCATCTGCCGTTGGTTCAATTTGTAAGTTGCTTCCCGGAAATAATATCACCGGAATAGACGAATGATCCTTTATTGTACGAACGATATTGGGTAATTGATATCGCGTTAATAAACTACCTCCCAAAAAGAAAAAATCTACCTGGCATTCAACAGCCAGTTGAATCGTTTTTAGTAAGGTCACTTGATCTAATTTGTCCGGATCTAGTAACACAGCAAAGGATTTAATACCCTTCTCTATATTACTTTCTAATCGCTGTAAAATATGTTTACCCATATCCAATCAACTATTCAGGCGACGTATCTTTTTCTAATATACGCATCATTGTTTCAAACAAACGGCGTTGTAGGGTTCCTCTTCGTATGGACATCGATAATAGAAGAGCACAGATAAAGAAAACGCCTCCTACTATTAGGAAACCTTGATAATTACTTTCTAATAAACCATTCAACCATATACTCACTCCCAAACCAAGGAACAAGAACATCATCAGAAACACAAAGGACACTATGATGAGCATGATGACACTGGCAAATACATGAGCTAGTTTTTTGAAAAAACGAACTTTCCATTCGTTCACTTTTCCTTGAAACACTATTTGCATAGCATCCGACAAGGCACCTGCTTTCCAAAGTTGAAAGAATAATTTTAACATATACTAATATACTGGGAAAGTAGGTGTTGTACAAATATTCCCACTTTACCAATAGGTAATTGGGTGAATGTTAAGTTTTTCTATTTTATCCGAGGAGAAATAGAACAGCGTAGTAATTCCAAAAAATGGATTTCTAGTGTTGGTTATAGGGTCTACTGCAGCTGCAGTTTTAATATAATTGGTCGTGATGGAGCCATACACGCCAATGTAAAGTTGTTGTTTCCACATGACACCACATTGAAGCTGCCATTGTGTTTGGTCAATAAATCGATTTTTATAATTATACAATGCATTATCTTGATTCCAGTTGATTTGCCAAGCGAAATACGTGTTGGCTTGAGTGATAAGACCCAAAGAGCGGCTTAATGAAAACGATCGAGTTAATACAATACGTAACATGAATTTCCCCTCTGCCGGTCTACGGGTAGAGCCATTTAGTGTATTCTTACCAAAGTACTGATGAACGATGTATGCTTGTTTGTATAAGTTAAACTTCCCTATATAACTAATATGTTGACCATACCATTGATTTTGTAAAAGAGCATACTGGATACCATTGCCGTTGTTATTGTATACCCAGTGGAGTCGGCTCTGCATTCCATATCCCCAGGCGGATTCAATCAAACGATGGTAGCCAAGTTGAGCTGTGAATCGAGCTCTATCGGTAGCGATAAGTCCCGGGTATTCTTGGTTCCAATTTGGTGTAAAGGTCATTTCAAAAGTGGATCGCTCATCCGGAACGGTAAATGCCATTCGATGTGATGTCTGAAAAATACCATCATTCGATCGTACTACAGCTTGATCATCTGAGGTAGTTTGTCCTAAAGTAGAGAATGAGCATACATATAGGAGTATGCAGAAGAGGCGAAGGACAATAGATACGGGTGCTAGGGAAGGCACAGTATTATTCTTTGTTTTTCTTATGTTTTAACACTTTTGCTTTCACATAAAAAATTATTTCTTCCGCAATATTAGTTACATAATCTCCTACACGCTCCATTTTACGGATAATAGAAAGTAAGTAAATCGCTTGTTTAATTTTTTCTTCATTTCCTGCATGTTGACGAATGTAATCCGTAACAACTTGATTCGATGCCATGTTGATTTCATCTAAAACATCATCTTTGGAAAAAACGGTACGCGCTAATTTAGTATTATCGGTTTCAAATGATTCGCATAAAATAGTTAACATTTCTAAGGCGATGTTGGTCATCTCTTTGAATCGTAATTTTTCTATCAATTCCGGATCAAACGGTTTTTCATATCGAATGATATAATTCGATATTCCTTCCGCGTTGTCGCCTATCCGTTCCAAGTCGGACACCATTTTGAGCGATGCCACTACAAAACGTAAGTCAATCGCAACCGGATTAAACAATGCTAGAATATGCTCGCAGCGACTATCAATTTTTAATTCGCTCCCATTGACACGTTTTTCATTTAAAATAACCTCTTTGGCCAAATCATGGTCATGTGTGTAAAAAGCGGTTACCGCTCTCTCCATTTGACTTTTGGCTAAGAGCGTCATGTCTACTAGTTCGCTTTTTAATTCTCC
The DNA here is from genome assembly GCA_025455005.1 of Cytophagaceae bacterium. Lineage (GTDB taxonomy): Bacteria > Bacteroidota > Bacteroidia > Cytophagales > Cytophagaceae > JALONH01. Next base: position 113,005 of record JALONH010000006.1, on the reverse strand, counting down.
TAATTCGGTTTCCAGAAGATTCATAATAGTATAAAGTTAATAGTGTTCTTGTATACGTGGAGTGGTATAAAAAGTTGAATCAACCGAAACGTCCGGTGATGTAGTTTTGTGTACGTTCTTTTTTAGGGTTGGTAAACAAGGTGCGGGTATCATCAAATTCGACTAATTCGCCCATATAGAAAAAGGCTGTTTTGTCGCTGGTACGCGTTGCTTGTTGCATGTTATGCGTTACGATTAAGATCGTATATTCTGCTTTTAGATTATAGATGAGTTCTTCTATTTTTGCAGTAGAAATGGGGTCAAGAGCGGAAGCCGGTTCATCCATTAATAAAATCGAAGGTTCTACTGCCAATGCTCGGGCGATACAAAGACGTTGTTGTTGTCCACCCGAAAGAGCGAGAGCTGATTTTTTTGTTTTATCTCGTACTTCATCCCAAAGGGCAGCTTGTTTTAATGCCCATTCTACTTTGTCTTGAATGTATTCTTTGTTGGATTCACCATTCACGCGTAAACCGTAGGCTACATTTTCGAATATGGATTTTGGAAATGGATTAGGCTTTTGAAAAACCATTCCTACCGCTTTACGCAATTCGTTAACGTTAACTCCATCACCATATATATCAACGCCGTCTACCGTGATAGAACCTTGTACTTTACAATGGTCAATTAAATCATTCATCCGGTTCATACAACGTAGAAAGGTAGATTTACCACAACCGGACGGTCCTATGAGTGCCGTAACGGTATTTTTTTTGATGCTCATGGATACACCTTTTAAAGTGTGGTCCATGCCATAATACACGTGTACGTCTTTTGCTTCTATTTTCATATTAATTCGAAATCTTTTGTAGGTCTTACCACTTTACTTTTTTCTGCCAACGGTAGCGTAAGTATACAGCAATACCATTCATAATAAAAGTAATAGATAATAAGATAATAATGGCTGCTGCTGCATTTTGAGTAAATTCAATTTGTGGTCTAGAAACCCAATTGAAAATCTGAATAGGTAAAACCGTGAATTCATCTGTAAAACTTGTAGGAATGAAGGAAACAAAGGTTAGGGCGCCAATTACAACGAGTGGTGCCGTTTCTCCTATCGCTCGGGAGATGGCCAGAATAACACCCGTAACAATTCCGGGTAGAGAGGCCGGGAGAACCTGCGCCCAAATGGTTTGCCATTTAGATGCGCCAAGAGCATAGGAAGCCTCACGAATGGAATATGGAACAGTTTTAAGCGATTCTCGTGTAGAAACGATTATAATCGGAAGTATCAGTAACGATAAGGTTAAGGCGCCGGTAAGTATGGAGCCACCCAAACCCATAGCCCGAGCAAATATTTCTAAACCTAATAGGCCATAGATAATTGATGGTACGCCGGCTAGGTTGGAAATATTAATTTCTATGATATTCGATAATTTACTTTTATTGTTATATTCTTCCATATAAATACCGGCTGAAACACCAATAGGAAAGGCAATTAAAGTAGTCAAAACCATAATCCATAAGGTTCCGGTCCAGGCAGCAAAAATACCGGCCGATGACGCTCTTCGAGATGGGAAAGAGGTAAGGAAATCCCAATCAATTCTACTGAGTCCGCTACTGAAAACATTAAATAATAATAATCCAAGTACGATAATCCCTATACCTGTAAAAGACATCGCAACGTATTTAAATATACTATCTTGAGTCTCATAAAATTTAAGCCGTTTGGTATGCTTATGACTCATGCGTTTGCGTAACTTCTTTGCCATATCTTATTTGTAAGCTTGGTGGTATTTTTTCTTTAACCAAAAACTGATATTATTCAACAACAATGTTATAACAAACAAACTCATCCCTACAGCATAAATCGTTTTATATTCAATGGAATCTTGAGGTAAGTCACCTTGCGACACTTGTACAATATAGGTAGTGGCGGTTTCAATCGGCACGAGAGGATTAAAAGTTAGTCGAGGCTGTTGACCGGCGGCAATTGCCACAATCATCGTTTCTCCTATGGCTCTGGATACGGAAAGTATGATAGAAACAGCAATACCGGAAAAGGCTGCGGGCACTACAACTCTGAACGCAGTTTGGAATTTTGTAGCGCCCATTGCTAATGAGCCTTCTCGTAAGGTTTTAGGTACAGAGTATAGAGCATCCTCACTGAGAGAGGATACTAGTGGAAGAATCATAACTCCCATAACAATACCAGGAGAAAGAGCATTGAAACCGGATAACGATGGGATGAAATATTGTAACATTGGAGTAACATAAACTAATGCAAAATATCCATATACCACGGTTGGGATAGCTGCTAGAATTTCTAAAGATGGTTTTATAAATGTACGAATGCTAGGATGGGCGTATTCACTTAAATAAATTGCAATCGTAATTCCTAAAGGGACAGCTACAATAATAGCAATTAATGTTGTTAAAAGGGTCCCGGTAAGTAATGGTAATATACCGAAATGTTTATCAGCAAATAAGGGAGTCCATTCTTTATCAGAAATGAACTCCCAAAAAGAAACTTCTTGAAAAAAACCAAAGGTTTCAACAATCAGGACTCCAATTATACCAACCGTAGTGAGTATAGTTAACAAACTACAGGATAGAAGGAATCCCTCAATAATTTTTTCTTTTAATTTCATGTAGTCATTATTCGACTTTTAAAACATCCTCTAATTTTACACCTACTGTAGATTCAAGTTGTAGGAACACAGAGCCGGTTTTTTTAGTATCAAATCTTTTTTTAGCTAAAACATATGTAGCGGAAGTTAAAGGAACATATCCTGTCTCCGGAACCAATATGGAGGCATTTTGTAAGGCATAGTTAACAAAAGCACTTACCTCAGTACGATCAGCAGAAGCCTTATTAACGTATATGAATAATGGTCTAGAAAGAGGCTGATAGGAACCATCTATAATAGAAGATTCATTTGGAGCTATTGCGCCTTTACCATTAGTATCATTTTTATCATCAATGGGTACTATCTTTAACTTAGGAGCGTTTTCTTTGTAATAAGCATAGCCAAAAAACGCCAAAGCTAATTTATCTCCAGCTACACCTTGAACTAATACGTTATCGTCTTCAGATGCGGTATAATCACCCCGACAAGCCTTGGATTCACCTACTATGGCTTCAGTGAAATAATCAAATGTCCCTGATTCTGTGCCAGCACCGAATAAATGAATTTCCTCGTTTGGCCAGTTAGGGCGTATCTGATTCCATTTCACAATTTTACCTTGTGCTGCAGGCTCCCATATTTTTTTTAACTCTTCAACTGTTAAAAAATCCACCCATGTATTTTGAGGGTTAATTACAACTGCTAAACCATCATAAGCAACAGGGATCTCATAGTATTCAATTCCGGCTTTTACGGCATCCTCATTTTCTGATTTTTTAATAGGACGTGAAGCACCGGTTACATCGATTTCTTTACGGATAAACTTCTTGAAACCACCACCTGTACCGGATACAGCTACTGTAACTTTTACTTCATTGTTTTCTTTTTGGAATTCTTCAGCAAATGCTTCTGAAATTGGATAAACAGTACTAGAACCGTCTATTTTGATATCTCCACCAACGATGGCTGTAGAATCGGTTGATTTAGTTTTTTCAGAACCGCCACAAGACCAAAGTAATGCAGCAGAAATTAGAAATACGATTGATTTTTTCATATTATACTTATGGTTGCGAAATTAACGAGTTATTTATTAAGATTTATTTGTTCTATATTAATTAATTGTGTTTTATTTAGTTATTATAATCATCTATTTGACTATAAGTGTTTTAAATTCCGAGTTCTATTTGGAATGTTGTTAGCCAGGCATTTTTGGATTGATTCGTAGTATAGGAATAATCTGTTTCGTAAGAAATATTGCCTTGAAGTTTTACTCTATGTTTATTTAAATATTTTGTAACACCTAAGGTATATGTTCTTAATTGTAATTGACTCGTTTGGACGCTTTTGTAAGGAGTTACTTGCGCTACTCTTCCTGCTATTTCTACATTGTTTTTGAATATGAAACTAGCTTGCGCCATCATGCCATAACCAGTATATATAACCAGACTATCCGTTTTTGAACTATTATAAGTTACCGGATTTGAAGCATTGCGATTTATATACTCTGTATATAATGCAAATCCCTTATACTTAAATAAAGCGTCAGCAATAAAGGCAGTCATGGTTCTATTGGCGTACAAGTCTTTACCCAAAGTGCCAAATTGACGAGCGGCACTTTCGTTTAGGTGGTATCCAGCGGCTAAGGAAACTTTTGGCTTTTGCTCTCTCTCTAAATCGCCTTCATAATAATCACCTCTATTATTGAATTTCCCAAAAGGTAAAAATTCAAAACGGCCCGTGTAAGCCATACCTTGATTCGAAATCACTGAATTTCTCCCCTCACCACTTGTTAAAGCCCCTTTTAATAAATAAACAGATTTTCCTATTTTACTTTCATATGTAGCAAAGAATCCAAAATCACGATCAATGTTAAACGTAGAGTTAACAATGGATCTATCAGCAAACTGCAATTCACCTGAGGAAACAACACGTTGTCTATTGCCAGGTAATTTTGTTTGTCCAAAAGCGAAAGTCCAATGATGATTTGGTTTATAAAATATAACGGCATCTCGAACGATATTAGGACTAGAATTAATCTTATTATTCTCTCTAACAGTCCAGTCCATGTCGCCTCTAGAAAATGATAATTGAATGTAGTATGTTAATTTAGGATTCACTACAAAGCCATCTAATCTCAAACGTAAACGTCTAACTCTAGCTTCAATCTCATCCGCACTCCAGTCTTCTGCTGATCTTGTTAAGTACGAAAAGCGGTTTTGCATACGAAACCGAAAATTTACTGAAAATAAACTATCCGGTGCGGTTATTCCAATGCCACTTTTAAAACTCCAGACAGGTTGTTTTTTAACAACTGGTTTTGGACTATCAACAACGGTTGGCACAGCTGATTTTGTGGAATCTACTTGTCCTACTACTCTCCCAATAGTAGACAATAAAAGACCTGCTAACAGACCTTTAGTCACTAATTTTAACATATTTTTGAAAACAAAGCGCTGCAAAAATGTTCAAAGTATTTATAGTTTCTAACCGATTTTAAATTATTAACGTACCGTTGATGTTTACTTAACAATTAGGTTAAATACAACTATTTGAAAATAATACAACATCCATTAAATCAGACAGTATACTATATTTTGTTGTTTATAATTTCTTAACATTAGAAACAGAAATCTAGCTTTTAGTAATCCATTAAAATAACATTCAGGTAACAAATAGGCTCTGCTTTTGTAAATGCATACAATTAATCAAATTTTAGAACTTAACTTGGAAGCGCATTCCGATCAACGGGTACAAATTAAAATTTTTAATATTGTAGGGGAAGTTAAAATGTCAACATGGAAAGAGTTGACAGAAGGGAAAAACTGTTTGAAATTAGATGTATCCGGACTTTTAAAAGGGACTTACCGTCTAACCATTTCTTATTTAAATGAAAAATTAAAAGAAGAACGCTTTACATTATACTGAGCGTAATTGATCCATCTGTTCGTAATTATCTACAAACATATACCCTGCGGTAGAATTTTCAACCGATTTAATATCATCCAATGTAAAAAAGGCAAAAACAGGCTTGCGATTCTCTCTTACAGATGCATATTCTTCTTGTAAGGTCATGCCTTTCACTATTTTTGTTTCATCATTGAAGTCGTAAATCCGAAATCCTTTCAACTCTATATTACCATTGTTTAGTACTACATTCACCGGAATAGGGTAGCGTTTTAGTACTTGTTTTTGAAGTAAATCTTGGATAAAGGATACTACAGAGGTATTCATACATTATGCATTTAACAGGTTATCATCCTTGCCGTTCATGGCGATTAACCTGGGATTTAAGACTATTACATCTTTATGCGCCATTAACCGTTGAATGATTAAAGAATCTTCTTCTACTTCTTCCGTTTCGGTTTCTTTGTTTTCGAATTGTTCATTGAAGTACACCAATTTCCATTCTCCGGAAGTGGTTTCAATCAAACCGGTTAACGACTCTACCCAATCCCCGCTATTCAAATATAATATTTCACCGTATTGTTTGATAGCCGGTTGGTGTATATGGCCGCAAATTACTCCTTGGCATTTCTTTGCTTTGGCTAATTCGGCCAACTGTTCTTCATATTTCGAGATATAGGAAACAGCTCCTTTTACTTTATGTTTTACAGCTTGAGACAAAGAGTAATAAGGTAAGCCTCTTTTTTTTCTGTAATTATTATAGTGTTTATTTAACCATAATAAAAAGGTATAACCAATGTCTCCTAACTGCGCAATCCATTTTAAATTCGTTGTTATGGTATCAAATACATCACCGTGTAACACTAACATTCTACGCCCTTGCGCATCTTCATAAATCATATCTCGAATAACGGATACATTACCCCATTTCATCGGCAATACTTGATCTAAAAAATCATCATGGTTACCGCGTAAATATATGACATTCGTTTTTTGTTGCTCCGCCATCTTAATGACCCGTTTAAAAAATTTAGTATGGGCTTTTTTCCATTTGCCATATTTCTGAAGTTGCCAACCATCGATTATATCTCCATTAAGAATAAGGGTGTCACAAGTGTGATCTTTTAAAAAGGAAGTAACTTCGCGTGCTTTAGAGCCTGAAGTACCTAAATGTATGTCCGATAAAACGATGGTGCGGTAATGTGTTTTCATGCGGGGTTTTTACAAAGTAACCGCTTTAATATGCCGCTTACGTAAAGGCAATTTTAAGTTAACGTTAAACTTTTGGTTGATTTGCACATTCGGTCACGAATTCTTAAACTTCCCTTAACATTAGCAAGACGTTCTACTAATACGCTGTACCTATTTTTATGTAAACCAAATCATGTGAAAAGATATGATACAGCAACTATGGAAATGGATCCAAACCAAAATCGAACGGTATGTAATAGCTCGGTGGACACAGTTTTACTTTCCAAGTAGATCTTTAAGTACTCGAATATGAAAATACTTTACGCGATTCAAGGCACGGGTAACGGTCATGTGAGTAGAGCCTTGGATATAGTGCCGTTATTACAAAAAAAAGTAACAACCGATGTTTTAATTAGCGGTATTCAATCGGATATCGAATTGCCATTCCCTGTTAAATATAAATACAAAGGGCTAAGTTTTATATTTGGTAAGAATGGGGGCGTGGATATGTTGCAAACGTTTATTCAATTAAAATCAAAACGCTTGTATGATGAAATTAAAACCCTACCCATTCACGAATACGATTTAATTATCAATGATTTTGAACCGGTGTCCGCTTGGGCAGCTTATGCGGCCAACAAACCGTGCATCAGCTTAAGTCATCAATCGTCTGTACTATCGTCCTACGCGCCGAAACCATCGAAGATTGATTTGTTAGGACAGACCATCCTGCGCATTTATGCGCCTTCTACTGTTAAATATGGCTTCCACTTTGAACGGTACGATCGTTTTACCTATACGCCGGTTATACGTCAACAAATTCGACAAGCTCTTGTAACGAATCTCGGTCATATTACAGTTTATTTACCCGCTTTTGAAGAAGAAAAATTAATAAAACGTTTTCATCATTTTGAGTCGGTGGAGTGGCATGTATTTTCGAAACATACAAAAAAATCTTATCAGAGTAAAAATGTGTCTGTTTTCCCAATTCGAAACGAAGCCTTTGTTCAAAGTATGGCGAGCAGCTCCGGTGTCATGTGTGGCGCGGGATTTGAAACGCCGGCAGAGGCTTTGTTTTTAAAGAAAAAACTTTTGGTGATTCCAATGAAAGGGCAGTATGAACAACATTGTAATGCAGCAGCGTTAAGTGATATGGGCGTAACTGTATTGAAAAATTTAAAAAAGAACAAATTAGATCGAATAGAAGATTGGTTAACCTATGGGAAAGTAATTCCGGTAGATTATCCGGACATTACAGAAAAAATCATAGATCAAATATTAAAAAAACACGCCGGCGTATCTTCTTCTCACTTATCCAAATTATGGGAAGATGAATTAAGTGTTTCACTATAATGAATAGGATATTAGACCCGTCGTTGCTGGGCGACGACTTTATATGGGGTGTTTCTTCTTCAGCCTATCAAACCGAAGGCGCGCATTTAACAGATGGTAAAGGCTTATCCATTTGGGATGTTTTCACAGAAACACAACAACGTAAAATCAAAGACCGATCTTCGGCCGTTATCGCCTGCGATTTTTATAACCGATACGAAGAAGATATCCGTCTGTTAAAACAAACCGGAATACCACATTTTCGCTTTTCTCTTTCTTGGCCTCGCATTCTGCCTCAAGGTACAGGTGACATTAATACGAAAGGTATCGACTATTATAATCGGGTAATTGATTACTGTTTAGCTCAAGGTATAACCCCATGGGTTACTTTATATCATTGGGATCTTCCTTATGCTTTGGAACAACAAGGTGGATGGACAAACCGCGCCATTGTAGAATGGTTTGCCCACTATGTTCAGGTTTGCTGGAAGGCATTTGGTGATCGAGTAAAACATTGGATGGTATTAAACGAACCGATGGTTTTTGTGGGTGCAGGATATTTTTTAGGCGTACACGCTCCGGGGCGTATGGGTATGAAAAATTTTTTACCTGCAATACATCATGCGGTTTTGTGTATGGCAGAGGGAGGTCGTATACTGCGACGTTTAGATCCGGAAGCTACGATAGGCACTACATTTTCTTGTTCCTATATAGAACCCTATCGATCATCCGAGCGCGATGTTCGTGCAGCTCAAAAAGTAGACACCTTATTAAATCGTATATTCTTAGAACCCATCCTTGGTTTAGGATACCCAACGGCAGATTTAAAACCGTTACAAGATATAAAATCGTATATGAAGCCCGGAGATGAATCGCGGATGGCTTTTCCATTTGATTTTATAGGCATACAAAACTATACAAGAGAAATCGTTCGCCACAGTTGGTGGACACCTTATTTACAAGCCAAATTAGTAAGTCCCGCTCATCGAAAGGTACCCTATACACAAATGAATTGGGAAGTTTTCCCGGATGCCTTGTACGAAATGATTAAACAGTTTAGCTCGTATAAAGGCATTCCGGATATTTACATAACTGAAAATGGTGCGGCATTTGAGGACCCCGATCATCCGGAATTAATCCTTGACTATCATCGAAAAGAGTATCTACAACAACATATAGCCCAATTGTTCCGAGCAAAAGCGGAAGGGTTTCCGGTTAAGGGGTATTTTGTTTGGACTTGGACAGATAACTTTGAATGGGCGGAAGGCTATATTCCTAAGTTTGGATTGGTTAAAACTGATCGAAAAACCCAAAAAAGAGTATTAAAAGAATCCGGAAGGTGGTATGGGGAATTTATTCAAGGAGAAATTACCGAAATCACAGAGCCTTAATTTTTAGGGCTTCATCATATGTTGGGGCAGAGAGAAGGTTAAGGCTCTGTGTTCGGTTTTAATTGATTATCAATTTTTTAGCAAATCTATTGATAAACTAAGAAGGTAGATCCGTCTGACTACTATACAAAGATACAGACATCCCTATCGCAACAGCCGGAATTGTAGGTTTAATTGGTTTTGGATGGGACAAAAAGGGAACTTTTTTGATCGTTTATTACGCATCTGTTTTTTATTTTAATAATTGATTATCTGTATTTTAAGTAAATTTTATAGATTTGCATTACGCTTGAGTTGGTAGTTATTAAAATACCACCTCAACGGGGTACTTATACTATTTATTTATCAGGCTCGATGGCTCAACGGCATACTTTTCTGCTATTCTGCATCATATTGATGGCTATCAGCGTTTTGCCTTTTCAATCGAAGGCGCTTACTCCCATTCGGGTGTACATAAACGATTCCGTCTATTTTTCCGGTCCCGTATATTATTATTCTTGTGAAGTAAACCCAACCGATTCATTTTTTGCCCAACCCCAAAAAGTGGGGCAGTACATTCAGGAAGGAGGACCTATTTTTATTGCCGATACCGGGGCTTATTATACCTATACCGTGCTCGTTTTACCGCCTTCTCACTATGTCTTGGAGTTCCCTGACCATCGACTAAATTCAATAGATATTTGGTATGCTACTTCATCGAAAGGAGAATGGAAGTATCTACAAGCGGGAAATTGGAGGTCGGCGAATGCTGATTTTTTATTTAACAAAAACACTGTAACCTCTTTACCCGAAGCAGATACTATATATTTAAAATACAATCGGCAGTAGGACACGCCTTATTTTGTAATATAAAAGAGTATACCGATTGGATTGAATACGCTACACAAGAAGCCACACTGTTAGGTATTTTTTATGGATTTGTTTTCATTATGTTTTTATTAAACACGGCTTTATTTCTGTATACCAGAAGAGTGGTACATATATGGTATGCCGTATACATGATTGCATTTAGCTTGTTTTCTGCAACGCAGGATGGTTGGTCCCAATTGTATGTATATCCTATTGTTTCGGTTTCCAATGACTATTTGTATGCTCTTTTATCTTTGGTTGCACTAGCAGCACAATCCATTTATTATATGCAGTTTATGCAAGTGAAGGATAGGACGCCCCTTTTATATAAAGTACATAGTAGTTTAATCGTTCTACGAGTTTTATTTTTTTTATTTAGTTGGTTTTTCTTCCAGGAAGGTTTAACGCTCATTGTATTCGACACCTTTTTGTTATTACCTGCTTGTGTGTCTTCTGTATATCTATGGGTAAAGGGTGTTGAAGAGGTTCGTTTGATAGCAATAGGGTATATTGTTTTTTTTATGGGTTTTTTAATTCATAGTTTAGAAAGTATTCATTGGATTCCTAATTCAATGTTTACTGTGTATGCATCGCAGTTAGGGGTGATAGTAGAAATGTTTTGTCAAATTCTTGCGTTTGGAGATCAATGGAGAATCGAACGCAATGCACGATTAGCAGCCAAGCAGGAAGTCATTGTCAGTCTTCAAGCCAATCAAGAATTACAACAACAATTGATACAAGAACTACAAGAGAAAGAATGGATTTCACAACGTGTCAATAGAGAGTTAAATGATAAAGTGGCAGAACGAACGATTGAAATTCAAAAGATAAATTCAGCCTTAGATAAAATAGTGTATGATAAGGATAAGTTAATTCTATCTGAGCGTTGGAATAGAATTTTCCATGTTATTACAGAGTCTACTTTTGATCAACTGTTTCGTAAGGAAGAAGAGTGTTACCTTTTTTTAGATCGGTTAAAAAATGAAGAAAGTCAATATCGATGTAACTCGTGTGATAGTTCAGATACGGCAATCGATTGGAGTCAACACGCTAGAATATGTAACACATGTGGTCACAAAGCGCTTATTAAACAACATACTATTTTTCAAGGAAGTAAAATACCGTTAGATAAGGCGTTTAAGATTTTATTTTTTACTGTACATCAGTCGCCATATAGTTACGAGCAATTGTCAATTAAATTGGATTTGCGAAAAGCGACCGTTCATGCCTTCAAACAAAAAATTACAGACCATATAACGACTTTAGGTAAATCCTATACTTTAAAAGAGTTGTTTATACTTTCTGTTGCAACACCGTAGATACTCCTTTAGACAAGGGAATCTCTTGGCCTTTAATCCAAACAGACTTTGTATTAAATTTCTCAATATGTTGAATATTGATAATATACGATTTATGTGACTTTATAAATAAATCCGAATCTAAATCATCTATAATATTTTTTAGTCGGGCGAGTAAAATATAAACTTTCCCTTCTGTATGTATTTTAATATACTGCTTAAAGCCTTCGATATATAAGATGGAAGATTGAAGAATTTGAATATTTTTATAATCATACTTAAACTGTAAGTATACCGTTGACGATTTTGTATCCGTAAGAAGTGCCGAGATAGCTTTATCTATTGCTTTTTGAAATCTTTCAGGGGCAGCCGGTTTGACAATAAAATCTATAACATCTAGGTCATAGGCATTAATGGCATAACTTGGATAAGCAGATATAATAATAACTTTAGTTTTTTTAGAAACGTGTTCTGATATAATTTCTAATCCGCTCATTTCGGGCATTTGAATATCAGTAATTAAAATATCGGGTCTATTACGAAGTAAAAAAGTAGAAGCCTCAGAAGCAGAAAAAAACGTTTTTATGTTAGTGTCTTCTTGGCGTTGTTTTAAATACGTTTCTACCAATTGAACGGCTAAATCTTCATCATCGATCACTACAATGTTTAAGGGGCTCATGATAGTAATAAGTTTAGATGTATGGTATATACATTATTTTCGATGTGTTCTATCAAACTATATTTCCCGGGATATAATCGCTCTAAACGTGCAAAAACATTTTTAATTCCTATACCAGAAGTATGATCTTTACTCCAAGATTCATTAAACGTATTTTCTACCTTGAAAGAAATTTGATCTAATTGTGCCGTTAAATATATACCAATAAAAGAATGTTCAGCCTCTAAATTACCGTGTTTAAAGGCGTTTTCGATAAAATTGATGAACAATAAAGGAGGTAGGCGAATACTCTCATGTTCGATGGATATGGATATATGCACTTTGTTTTTCCAGCGTTCTTTTAAGGTCATAAATTCTATATAGTTATTCAAAAAAGTTACTTCTTGTTGTATCGTCACCTCCTGTTGATTCGAATCATACAACATGTAGCGTAACATTTCTGATAACTTCAATAGAGCCGGGGCTGCCTTAGGTGATTGGGTATACGTTAGGGAATAAATATTATTTAACGTATTAAATAAAAAATGAGGATTTATTTGAGCTTTTAAGAATTTTAATTCAGCTTCTATTTTGTCTTTTATTAAGGCTTCTTGTATACTCAATCGGTTTAGCCATTCTTCCGCAAGTCTTAACAGGCAGGTGGCTAAACTAAATATAAAAAGATAGGGCATAGCTGACACAAAATGTAAAAATGAAAAGAGCCATTTAGGTTCTGTTTCCAGAAACAAGGCATCTACAAACATTTTAACATAACTAAACAATACAATAAGTGAAAAATTGAGACTAATAAAGGCTATATATTTCTTTTTAAATAATAACGTAGGAACTAATACATAATAATCCAAATAGGGGAGTATCATCAAATAAAAGGTCCAAGAAAGTACGTATAGTAATATTTTTAACAACCCCGCATCAATTCCGGCTTCGGGCAACCAAAATGAAAAATAATACATACTGACACTTATGAATAAAAGCCAAAGTATTGTATGTAATAAGATTCGTTGAAAGAGCCATCGATTCATTTACCAAATATCATATTATTTTATTAGTAACCATAACAGAAGACTCAAGGTTGATTCAGAAAATAGAGCGGTTGGTTCAGAAAATGGACAATACGATTCCCTTATCCCTTTCAAATTCCTATATTTCTATAGTAATAAAAAATGATATGAAAAAAAGCGTCTCTTATCGATTTTTCTTTTTTCTATTGGTAATGGCTTGTCTTCCTAAGCCTCCACAATATCCTTATAGACCGGCGGAAGAATTAACTCGCGAAGCTTTACAACTTTCGAATCGACTGGAGCAGTATATACGATTGTGGTACGCCGGCAAAGCACGCGCTGAATTACCGGACTCTTTATTACCCAAAGGATATAATCCGGCACTGTTTCATTCTTTCCGATTGGTTAAATACGATTCTATTCGTTGGGAAACACAGTGGGTCTCTCGAAATGCACATGCCATCGACTTTGATCGGTTGATGGGAAGTTTTCCGGATCCACATTGTACCTACTTGTTGATGCCGGTTGTATATGCTCCCTTTGGATCAAAAGTTGTGATAGAAGGAGCGTTTCCGTATTGTCGATTCTTTAATATACAAATGTCACCTCCTTTTGACCCTTTGGAATATCGATACGACAAATGGGCGGGAAAAGGGGAAGTGGGTATTGTTGACACGGATATTATTCCGGATTCCGGTCATACCAATCCATTCCTTCCGAATGGATATAGGCTTGGGAAAAAGCGATCCTATAAAGTGGAATATCGAATGGCAATGGGTAATCCTTCCGCACTTGACCCATCACACCGCCCCCCTTTTTATCGAGCTCCCGGTACGATTCGCTATGGATCGGGCATACAACCACAAGGTCCGTGGGGAGAAAAGAAGGGAATAGGAGCACATGGTAGAGGACCCTTTGATTTTGGTGACATATGGATTCGTTATTATGGTATCGATCATGACAAGTTCCCTTCTGCCGGTGTTGGTTTTCCGAAAGTACATTATGAATTGCCTACCGGAGAAAAGTTTTATATACAGTGCGATTTTTCTGCCTTTGAAAAACATTCCGAACAAAGGTTAAAAGTTAGAGCAATAGGAAATAGTCATCCCTTAAGCTTTCATAATCCTCATGTAGGCTGGTACAAACAATTTGGTATTTTCCGCATTATTGCGCAAGGACTAACGGTTGCATTATACAAAGACCGCGTTCGGGAAAAGCATAAAGAATATGTCCGACAGTTGGACTTAGGAGTAACCGGAAGAGGACAAGACCAACCGGCACCGGCGTCTTACGAACCGCATGCTACCGGCTGTAATTATACCGGCTACTTGACAACAGGAACATCCATTAAAAAAGGATATGTATATGTATTAACCGGTCGTATGCCTACATTTCCCCATACACGGATGGGCGCTGCAACATTGGATACCGCTCAATGCCGCTATTGGTCTATTACCAGCTATGATGCCAGCTTCCCGTTTACCAAATTAGCCGGCGTTGAGGTGACAAGTGTAATGGACGATGAGGTAGAACTGACTTCAACTAGAGATTATGTAATCGTTTACTCCCGACCGGGAGACAAACCCACTAATGCAACAAAAGATAATGGGGTTACGTGGGTGAATTGGAATGAAACATCGATTCAATCGTTTACCCTTCGTTGGATTTCTGTTGGTCCGGAATGGGTAATGCCTATAGCACCTAATGAGACCAATTTACCTTGGGGGCAATCCGATTGGGCGGGTAAACAATATAACATTCAGCTGATAGGCAAGAATTCACATGAGGGTTTTCTGGGTCCTTATCTTCCAAAAGGACATTATATGAGAAAAGAAGATTTTGAAAAATTATATATAAAGCAGGATCCGAGTGCACTACCTATTTATAAAATAAAATAGTCGCTTAATGCGACTATTTTATTGTTAAAGGGTTATTGAAAGTTTTTGAAAATTTTATATCCTAAACCAAATGAACCATAAAATTTAAAGTAATTATCATCTGCTTTGTTAGGTGTTTCATTGTTTACATAGGCCCCTCCAAGTTGAAACTCCGAATAAAAATGACTGCCCATATAAATTTTAATACCTGTTAATGCCGCATACATGTTGTAGGTAGTGATATCATTCAAGTAAATACTTTCTTTACCTCTTAAATAAGCAAGGGTGCCGATAATATTGATGTTGTGACTAAATACAGCAAATTCTTGTATCACTCCAAACCCAAAGGCTTTGGGAGTAATGGATAATCGTACGTTCGTATTGTAATAACGTGCATCTAAACTGGGCCAATAAGTTGATTGCGTTCCACCTAATCATATAAATAGACCGATATTTAATTTTCGCTTCTATTACTTGGTATTATTTTCATGAGAAAATATTCGGCAGATGCCGTATAACAGAAATAGGAAAGAATAATAAGAAGTAAAAGTTTTTTCATATAGGGATTAAACTTTTTATAAATATATGTTTAAGTTATAATACTTTTACGAGCTAGATGTTATAAAATAAACTCCAATGATAGATTTTTATTAGTTGACTTTCCTTATATTAATTATTTTACTTATAATTATAGTGAATTCAAAAAATTAAATTATTCATTCTATGTCTAAAGGAACCAACATGAAGAAGGAGACTAAAAAAGAGTCTACTAAATCACTAAAAGAAAAGAGAGCCGAAAAAAAAGCAAAAAAAGATTCTAAAAACAGGGACTAAGACTAGTCCCTGCACCTTATGTTTCAACATTTTAAATCTTTCATATGAAATTTTCATTCCTTATTGTTTTCTTCTCCCTTGCACTTTACTCCAATGCTCAGATTGCTACAGATACGGCAAAGTGTTACAAATATTATGACTCCTTATTTACAGCCAAAGGGGTTTATAACATGACAAATGGCATGCATAAAATTATTATGACTGTCCGCTACAGAGAAGATAGTTCCATCACTCGTGTTTGTAGAGAGGGAATGATACGTGTGGAAAATAATCGTTTCATAGCTCCTTTACTTATAAAAAATTCCAAAGGAGTTTACGAAAAAGCTATTAAAAAAGCCGATCCCAATGCCTTTGTAAAATATGGTATTCCAATGGATACTATAATCCATAACGGCAGAAGTCAAACCTATATTTCGGAAAGCGGAGCCTTAGTAAATTTATTTGTGATTGATGTTCTAAAAAAATAAATGTTTCTCTCCAGAGCCTTACGCTATTTTTTTGCCGGGTTGATATTTCATTCCGTTTTATACGTGTATGCACAAGGGAGCAAAGACAGTTCTCAACTCAACAAACAAATTACAGAAATTGATTATAAATTTACGCCTCTCTACAAAGGGCGTAAATTTATATCTTTCAGTATTGACCTCAAACGTTCTAAAGATATAGAGAATTTTGATTTGTTGCGGACCGATGTCAACGGGAGACGAAATGCAGCCAACCTAAAAGTGGAATCCGGTTTTTTTATAGAGAAAATGTTGCCTTAGGATTAGGGATAGCCTACGAATTTTCACAATTGAAAGAATCCTACAGCTTACAGAATGAACGTTATCTTGTGCAGCAATTTGGTCAAGGATTTTCCTTTACTTCCTTTATTAAAACGTATATTCCTTTATCGCATAATAACCGATATTATATTTATTTCAAACCCTTTTTAGGGTATGAGAACAAACAAGTACTCAAGGCGACTACCACAGCTGTCGATTTAAATAGAGAACTGAAAACAATACAAGAATTTCGATTGGCGACAGATGCCGGCATGACGTTTTTCATTATCGATAATGTAGCACTGGACTTGTCCATCAATGTATTTAATATAAGCCATGTATCTACCACCAAATCAGTTAATGGGGATGATTCAGCAAAATCCAGAGATGGTGACGTTCAACTTAAACTAAATCTTGCACGCATCAATATTGGCGTTAGTGCGTATTTTTAAAATGAAAACATTCTGGTCCTTACTCTTATGTTGTAGTGTATTCTCTTGTATAAAAGAAGACAGGTTCGGCTTGTCCTCTTTCAAACAGTTGCTGTCTTTTCAGTTACCCGGTCAAATTGGTTCCAGCTTGATATTGGAGGACAGTGCACTCATTCGAATTACCATGCCGGGCAATACTGTCAATTTTAATCTGCGACCGGAACGAATTCAAGTATCCAATTTCGCTCGATTATCACCGGATAGTACCTTAGCAAGAGACTTTAGCGATACCCTCACCTATGATGTACTAGCTGAGGATGGAAGTAAAAAAACGTACACTATATTAGTAGAAGTGGAAAGTAGTACACCCCAACTTATTCATTCAGATTTTAACACTTGGTATACTGCCAACTATTCTTCCGGGACTTGTCAAGAACTCGGTTCTAGTGCGACTTCCACCATTTGGGCGTCCGGTAATGAAGGGGTGTTGACTTTTTCTCTGGCGAATACCAGTCCGGAAAACTTAGGTAATGCTAACTATGCGGTTCGCTTAGAAACAAAAGACTTAGGGTCTCTTGCTGCCATAGCCGGAACTCGTATGGCAGCCGGTTCTATATTCACCGGGGATTTTGTGTTAAATATTGCCAATCCTACAGCTTCTCCTGTTTTTGGAATTGAATACACCAAAAAACCGATATCCTTTACCATTGATTATAAGTATGCACCAGGTACTCCATATAAAGATGGTCAAGGGAACACTATCGCCGGCGGGCTTGATTCTTGTGATATTTATTTATTATTGGAAGACAGGTCGAATCCTAACTCGATCAAACGAATTGCAACAGCTAATTTTAGAACGGGAGCTACTGTAACTACATGGACAAGCACTACGGTTGATTTAATCTATGGTGCACTCCCGAATAATTATTATTCTAATATGTTTCCATCTAACAATTTATATGGTTCCGCAACCGACACTCCAACACATATTACATTTGTGGCTACCTCTTCCGCCCAAGGCTTCTTCTTTAAAGGGGGAGTAGGAAGTGTATTACAGGTAGACAATTTAAGACTTAACTATTAAGTAATATCCATTTATTTACTTTTACAATAAACTATTTAATGACTATGAAACGAATCTTTATTTATGGCTGTATGGTAGGGTGTATTCTTTCTGCTTCCCCTTCCTTTGCACAAAAGAAAAAAGCAACGCCTCCATCCGTGCCTACTACACGTCAAGAGAAAGATTTATTAGGAACAAAAGAATTACCGACTTCTGCCTACTACGGAGTTCAGACAGCTCGAGCATTGGAAAATTTTACTATAAGCAACCAACATACGTTTGACTTTCCTGATTATGTACGAGCTTTTGCCATGGTGAAACTAGCGGCTGCTCGGGCTAACGTGGAAGTAGGTCGTTTAAGTATCGAAAAATTAGCGGCTATAGAAAAGGCTTGCCTAGCAGTAATGGAAGGTAAATACCACGATCAGTTTTTAGTAGATATGTACCAAGGGGGAGCCGGCACATCTGCCAATATGAACGCTAACGAAACCTTAGCCAATATTGCATTGGAATTAAGTGGTCATAAAAAAGGGGAGTACCACATTATAGAACCACACGATGATTTAAACAGTGGTCAGTCTACAAATGATGCTTACCCTACGACAATCAAAGTCGCTTTAATCCTTCACAATGCTAAAGTAGTGGCTGCTTTAGAACAATTATCACAGTCCTTTCATGCTAAAGGAGAAGCATTTAAAGACATCTTAAAGATGGGTCGTACGGAAGGACAAGATGCTGTTCCAATGACTGTAGGTCAAGAGTTTCATGCTTTCGGTAATCAACTGGATGCAGCGATTGCAGCATTGAAACAATCGGAGGTTTACTTATATGAAATCAACATGGGGGCTACCGCCATAGGTACCGGTATTACGGCTGCTCCGGGTTATGCTCCAAAGTGTGCTGCGCATTTAGCTAAAATTGTAAATAAACCTATCGTATTAAGCAAAGACCTTGTAGCCGCCACGACCAATATGCAAGGCTTTGTTTTATATTCTGCTGCCTTAAAAAATGTAGCCGTTACTTTATCTAAAATTAGTTCCGATTTAATTATTCTTGCATCCGGTCCTAGAACCGGATTGTTCGAAATTAATTTACCTGCGTTACAACCCGGATCTTCTATTATGCCCGGCAAAGTAAATCCAGTAATGCCGGAATTGATGAATCAAATTTGTTTTACAGTAATCGGAAACGATGTTACGGTAACACTAGCTTCTCAAGACGGGTTGCTACAATTAAATGCTTACGAACCGGTCGTTGCTGTCTCATTATTTGAATCGCAACTATTGCTAACGAATACGGTTGCGTTGTTTGCAAAAAACTGTATCGACGGTATTACTGTTAATACGGCAACGGTTCAGCGTTATATCGATAGAAGCGTAGGTATTGTAACCGCATTGAATCCAATTTTAGGATATGAAAAAACAACAGAGTTGGCCAAAGAAGCATTAGAAACTAATAAAGGGATACTGGAACTCATTCGGGAGAAAAAATTATTAACCGAGGAACAAATCAAACAATTACTAGACCCTAAATCGGTTACAGGACAATAATACTTAACTATCTTTTACACTTAAAGGCATGGACCTATGGAAACAAAAACACCTCTTCACTATTTAACGATAACATTATTGGCAGTCTGTTTACAAATAGCTGCCGTAGCACAACAAAAACTACCAAATGTACGCGTACTTGCTACCGGGGGAACAATAGCCGGTGCCGGCGCCAGCGCTACCGGATCGGCGTATACTTCCGGTAAAATATCTATAGACACCATGATTAGCTCGGTACCTAATATTCGAAAACTGGCTAATCTAAAAGGTGAACAAGTATCGAATGTAGGCTCTCAAGACATGAGCATAAAGATTTGGTTGGATTTAGCCACACGTATCAATGAATTACTCGCATCATCCGATGTAGATGGTATTGTTATTACACATGGTACAGATACACAGGAAGAAACGGCGTATTTCTTAAACTTAGTAATTAAAAGTAATAAGCCCGTAGTATTGACAGGCTCTATGCGCCCTTCTACTGCCTTGAGTGCAGATGGTCCATTGAATTTATACAATGCAGTAGCAGTAGCAGCACATGCAGAGTCGAAAGGAAAAGGTGTGTTAGTAGTGTTGAACGATGAAATACATTCTGCTCATGATGTGAAGAAAATGATATCAACTCCGGTCCACACATTCCAATCACCTCAAGAAGGTCTATTAGGAACAGTAATTTTTGGTCAAGTAAAATTCTTTCATGGCCCATCCGGCTTGCATACCACTTCCAGTGAATTTTCTACGAATGGCATAAAAGATTTACCGAAAGTTGATATCGTATATTGTTATGCAGACGCCTCCGGTGATATGATTGATTACCTTGTTAAATCCGGCTCTAAAGGAATTGTTATAGCAGGCGTTGGGGATGGTAATATGACAGAAGATATGTTGAAAGCAGTAAAAAGAGCTACAGCAAAAGGGGTACACGTGGTACGAGCCACTCGTATTCCTATTGGTGCGGTATTGATAGAAGGGGAAATTGATGATAAAACGTATGGATGTATTTCCTCCGATGATTTAAATCCTCAAAAAGCCCGTATCTTATTAATGTTAGCGCTCTTGAAAGATAGAAGCAGAGAAGAATTACAACAGCTTTTCATTCAATATTAATTTTTTTAAGATATCGTTTATGGGTATGAGACGTTACATATTGGTATGTATAGGTTTAATGATAGGGACTAGTATAGCTGTTGCACAGCGCCAGGAGCGGCAAACAGGTGATACTACTTATTACAAGACGTTGATTCCGGAGGAAAAACAAGGGTTACTCAAGAACATGAGTATGATAGCCAATATGAATTTTGCTTTTCGAAATGAATTCATGGATGGCACCTACATTCAATCGCGTTTTAGAAATGAACAGTTTAGGTTAGAATTCAGAGGGATGGTTCACCGTCGGGTCTATTTCCGTTTTAGAGATCGGTATACACGTGCTCAAACATCTGAATCTATAGATAACATCAGCAGATCTACGGACTTAGCGTACATACGAATCGATGCTTCCAAACGGCTTAATTTTAGCGCCGGAAAAATGTGTGCCGATTGGGGTGGTTTTGAGTTCGATTATAATCCGATTGACATTTATGAGTATTCAGATATAATTGAGTATGCAGATAATTTCTTAACCGGTGTAGGGGTAGGATATGCTGCCCATAAAAACCATAGTTTCTCCTTTCAAGCCTTAAATTCCAGAACTAAATCCTTCCAAGAATTATACGGAGCTCAACCGAATGCAATTGAAGCAAAAGCTCCTTTAGCGTTCGTTTCCAATTGGAGAGGTAACTTATTTGGCGGTAAATTTCAAACTATTTGGTCCTATTCTTTATTTACTGAAGCGCAAGGTTTATATATGAATTATTTTGCTTTCGGTAATCAATTAAATCTAGGCAAATTGGTTGTGGCGTATGACTTAAAGATTAGTAATGAACAACTGGATAGAACAGGTGTAGCCAGCGAAACGATTCCAGATAGTTTATATGCGTTTGCGTTGAAGAATACAGAGTATATTGGACATTGGACTCATATTCATTATCGACTAAATAAGAAATGGAATTTTGCTCTGTTTGCCATGATGGATATAGCAAAATGGAAAAATGATCCGGACCCTGCTAAGGATACTGACCTAATCCGAACAGCTTGGGGATTTATTCCTACCGTCGAATATTATCCCTTTGAAGATTTGAATTTGCGCTTTTATGTCAATTATGTTGGTCGTGTATACAATTATTCCAATTATGCAGAGGGTCGAGGTTTTGCAGATGATTATTCGACCGGAAGGGTAACGGTAGGATTTGTAACACCTTTAGGTATATTTTAATTAAGAATGAATCAAATGAAATATAGTATCACTTCTAAGACCGGTAAGATTATTCTTTCCGGTCTTATTGCTTTTGTCCTTTTATGGTTTGTTCAAGAACCGGAATTCAATCGGTCGCAAACCTATGTACTATTTCTCTTATTCTTCTCCATTGCTCTATGGCTCTCGGAAGCTATTCCGGCCTATGTTGTAAGCATTCTGATTATGGCCTATCTAGTATTTACATTAGGTAATGATTATTTAAATCCGGAACCAAGGGATGTATTACCCTACGTGAACACCTTTTCAAGTACCGGTATTTGGCTCATTATGGGAGGTTTTTTTATTGCTTCCGCCATGACTAAAACAACACTAGATAAAGATATTTTTCAATGGGCATTAAGAATATCGGGGAATAGTCCGGTAAAAATTCTTTTTTCTATTTTAATCTTAACGATGGTATTATCCATGTTGATGTCCAACACCGCCACCACCGCCATGTTGATTGCCGCCGTAGGACCTTTACTCCTTCACTTGGGTAAAGAAAATGGATTGGCAAAAGCGTTAGTAGTGGGTATACCGGTTGCTTCTACTATAGGAGGTATGGCTACGATTATAGGTTCGCCTCCAAACTCTATAGCTTCAAGTTTATTAACCAAACAAAATATAACTATGAGTTTTGTTGATTGGATGGTTTTTGGTGTTCCTATTATGCTATTGTTTTTAGTACTCAATGCCGGTACTTTGTATTACTTTTTTTTACGAGGGGTTCCGACTATCGATTTAAATGGAATGGGAGGGAGTCAAGCGGAAGAAGTACCCCGTTCTCACAAAACGATGGTTATCGTGATTGTCGTATTAACTGTGTTGTTTTGGTTGACGACTTCTATTCATCACGTATCAGTGGCCGCTATCAGTGCGTTTCCTATTCTACTGTTGCCACTGAGTGGTGTTTTAGTTGCGAAAGATATTAAGCAATTACCTTGGGATACTTTATTTTTGGTAGCGGGTGGATTGTCTTTAGGATTGGCATTGGAAGAGACGAATTTATTACGCTATTATTCAGATAAACTATTATTACTACCCATTAGCCCAATAAGTATGCTATTGATTTTTTGTTATGTATCCATGTTAGTCTCCAATATAATGAGTAATACAGCCGCGAGTAGTCTAATGATACCATTAGTGATGACTGTACTGCCTGGGATGGAAAAAGAAGTAGCTGCCATCATAGCGATAGCTTCTTCTACTTCTTTATTGTTACCGGTGTCCTCTCCTTCCAATGCTATCGCCTATAGTACAGGCGTATTAAAACAAAAAGATTTTCTTTATACTGGATTCGTAATGGCAACTCTAGGGCCACTTATAGCCTTTGCAGTTGTATGGGTATTAAAATAAAAAATAAATAGATATGAATAATAGAACTATTGTAATCACAGGGTCCCAAACGGGTATGGGACTAAGTACTCGAAAATTGCTGGAGTCAATAGGTATTCGAGTGATAGGGGTGAGCAATACTCCGGATGCCGAAATCGAAGCCGATTTATCGACGGAAGAAGGGGTTCGTTTCGCTATCGAGCAGATTACTATAATATCGGAAGGCTCTATTGATGGGGTCTTTGCGAATGCTGGTGTTGATAGTGAAAATGCTCGACTGGTCTTCGGGCTGAATTATTTTGGTATAGTTCAATTATTAGAAGGGTTACAGCCTTTACTAAAAAAATCAAAACACGCTCGAGTAGTGATCAATGCTTCGAATTCAGTTGTGATAACACCTAATATTCCTACAGCTCCTGTTGACGCACTCTTAAACAATGATGTAAACGGGGCATTAAATCATATCAGAGAGTGTCCGGAATATACGTATCAAGTAAGTAAAACAGCCATTACGAAGTGGATGCGACAGCAAGCCGGAATGCCCAATTGGGCAGGAAGTGGCATATCAATGAATGCTATAGCACCGGGTGTTGTGCTGACAGCCCTGCTGGAGAAAGATATGCAAGACCCAAGAAAAGCGGCAGGAATCAATAGCTTACCCAAGCCTTTAGGGGCTCATGCGCTACCGGAAGATATTGCGGATTTAGTTAAATTTTTATTGGTAGATAATGCTCGATTTATGATCGGTCAATATATTGTTATTGATGGTGGAGCAGAAGTCACATGGAGAGCGAACGATGCACCTGTATTGTGGAAGAGGTAAGCGACTATTTTTTTCAAATACAACAGGCAAAAAAAACGATATGAACCTTATTTATAAAGCGGACATTTCAACATATTATGAAATGCCCGCTTTATGTATGAAATAAAATATTATTTTCCTCCAAAAAGATACGCTATTCCAAGATTGACTCCATTAAAGGTGAAGGAAGAATTTTTTCTAGAATCATTTAAAGTATCGTCCGTGTAAAATGCCGTTAGGTTCGACAATCCATGGAAGTAACTTAGATTAATTAAAACCCTTTTATATTGATAGGCAGCACCTATATTCATCCCGGTCATAATAGGATTTACATATGTATCGTCATCACTTATATCATCTTCTTTTCCGGGTATGGATTGCTGTTTATCAACGGTTGTATTTCCCAGTATAGTAGTTTCAACTGTAGTTGTAGCCCCTAGAGCCGCACTTAGTTGTGGTCCGAAAAATAGTTGTAGGGACGAACTTCCTAAAGGTATTGTACCAACCATGTTTAAAGGAATGGAAATATAATGGTACGAAAATTTTCCTATAGTACTAACCCCAAAAAAATCTAAAGTTGGAGTTTTAGATCGATATAAATTATATACTATTTCCGGACGTATCCGTAAGTAGTCGTTTAATTTAATGTCTAGTAAAAATCCGGCTTGTAATCCAACTGCAGCTTCTGTATTTAATTCAATAACAGATGCGTTCGAATTTTCATTTTTAATTTGCATAAAATTACTCCCTAATCGAACACCTGTGTTGATTTGAGCTATACTGATGTAGTGTAAGGAACAACTAATAATGAAAGTGAATAAATTTTTTAACATAATGCTTATGGGTTAAGGATGAGATAGAAAATACGTATGCATTCATACTGGGTGTAAGTATAGCACCTATTATACTATCTTGTCTATATTTTGAACTAAGAGCGCATTTTCTTGAATGAACATAATAGTGAAAACACAGCAAATTCCATTTATAGAAATCATGAACTATCGTTCATAAAAAAACTGCTTTTGTTCAGTATTCGTATACGCCATTATTATTTTAATTACCTATGTAAAAAAAACTATGTATCACCCACTACTAATTGTTCGTATATGTGTATGGTCAGCATTATTACTTTTAAATGCCTGTTTACCTCCATCTAATCCATATCCTCATCGCCCGCCACAAGATGTAGTGAACGAAGCAATAAAATTATCCGATTCACTTGAAAAATATATCGTACTATGGACAGAAGGTAAAGTCCCGGCACAAATTCCTGCCCGACTAATACCGGATGGTATTTCGGATTCTAAAAACTTTTATTTAAAACATCCGGATGATGTAACACCGGAGGAAACATGGGCTACTCGTTTTGCAAAACCCATAAACAAAGACTCCTTGTATGCAGGAATTCCGGACCCTAAGATAACCTATTTGCTCCTGGGCACCTCATTAGCACCCTTTGGAAGTAAATTAATTATTGAAGGAGAATTCCCACATTGTCGTTTTTTCTCCATTCAAGTGACTCCACCTTTAAACGGTTCTGAGTACTATGCTCAACGTCAATTTGGCTCAGCAGAAGTATCGTTAGTAGATGCTGATATTCAACCTTTACCCGGACATACAAATCCCTTTCGTGTAGGTGCCAATAGAAATGCTACTAATAGAAAATACAAAGTTGAAGTAGATTTAACTACAGGTAATCCTACAACACTAAATGGGACAGCCCATACGTATCCATATAGAACGAATAATTCTATCAAGGGAGCGTTGTTAACATATCAGGGACCATTAGGTTTTCAATACATTACCGGAAACGCATTGCCGGATTCGCTTCAAGGTCCATGGGACTTAGGCAATGTATGGATTCGCATTTATGAACCGGATAATAATGTCAATGCATTAGGAGGAGTGCCTATGCCTAAAGTATATTTCGAATTACCTAATGGACAAAAATATTTTATTGGCTCTGACTTTTCAAATTTGACAAAACGAGCCAACGCTACTATTAAAAACCGAGTAGTGATAACGCAACCCAATCAGAATATTGGTCCTTCTGTTGGTTGGTTTAAGTCTTGGAGTATTTCTAGAAGTATATTGAATGGGATATGTATAACAAATAATTGGACCGATAGCGCTGCTCGAGTTCGTGCAATAGATCTTGGTTGGACTGGACGTGGAGAAAATCAACCTGCTCCGGGTAACATTGAACCTCATGCTACTACAAATAATTATGTTAGTTATATGGGAAGAACGGTAACGGTTCCACCGGGAATGGTAGCTGTTCTTACGGGAAAACTTCCCACATTTCCCTCTACACGTAATGGAGAGGCTACAATGACTGCCGCTGAATTACGCTATTGGAGTATTTGTGGTATTGATCAGGATCCGTTCTCCCCCTTACCGGCTACCACAGTCCATGCTATATCGGATGATGATGTAGCACTCGATAATAATAGAAATTATGTGATAGCCTATTCAAGACCAACAGATCGACCGTCCAATGCTACCATTACAAATGGTGTTTCGTGGGTAGATTGGGGCACTCAAAGCGAGCTAGGGCTTCTCATTCGCTGGTTATGTGTTGCTCCTGATTGGAGATTTCCCTTAGCACCTCATGAACATAATTTAGATTTTGCACATTCTGATTTTTCTGCTACACTATATGATAAAACACTCGTTGGACAAAATTGGCGCAATGGATTTATGAAATGTTATCTCCCTAAAATACATTTTATGACCAAAGCACAATTTGAGGCTATAGGTTCGAATGTAAGTGCTGAAAATGTTCCCGTATGGGTAAATGCTGACCCTACTACAATAGGTTTGTCTGAATCAAAATTTGGTGCTGTCACATCATCCGGTACTGCTGATGCAACTGCGGGGAACGCTGCACAGAATGTAATCGATGGTAATTTAAACTCCGCATGGGGCTCTCCATTAGGTAGTCAAAATGCAACAATTACTGTAGATTTAATACAACCTAAGGTGATATCTGCCATTAAACTTCATTGGGATTGGGTGTTTTATGCTAAAAACTACTCAATTGAAACATCTACAGATAATGTAAATTTTACAGTTTTAACTACCATAACCGGATCGAATGGTGCTGTTGATTTATACGACCATTTAGCAAATGTAAAAGCACGGTATGTTAGATTGAATTTAACACAATTAAATACATTGTACTACCGCCTCTTAGAATTTGAAGTTTATACAAATGATTGTGATTGTTTACCTACTTTGCCTACCTCTACCCAGCATGTCACTCCGGAAATAGACGCAACTGTATACCCCAATCCTTCTGTTGATTTTGTTACAATACAAGTTCCGGAAATGTCATATGCTAAAATTAAACTTATATCATCTGAAGGTAAAGTATTACTAGAGGCTACTTCCTATACTAATTCAACCACCCTACTAACCGAGAGATTTTCACCCGGTGTATATCTTATACAAATAGAAACAGATAGAGGAAAAACGTCAAAGCGTTTGATAATTTCATAATTTATTCTAAAAATTATAAAATAAAAGGGAGGCAACAATTCTTGTAATAGTTGGCTCCCTATCATTTTATATATTCATCAACGATTCTCTTCTTCGCATTTTTCCGGCCGGTATTCCAAACATCATTTTGAAACGGCGACAAAAATAGGCTGTATCTTTATACCCTACATCTGTTCCGATCTCGCGAATACTTTTCTTTGATGTACGCAATAAGTCAACCGCTTTCTCCATCCGTTGGTATTCAATGTAATCTTGGGGATTGATGCCGGTCAACATTTTGAAGTATTGACCTACATAGTCTTCTGAAACATTGGCTACACCGGCTAACACTTTGTTGGATAAATCTCCACTGATATTTTGTTTGATGTATGCAAAAATATCTAACAGTCTTGGATCTTTGAAGTAGGTACTGTTGGTCGCCAGTTTTTCTACAAATAGATTTTGACGCAAAATGTATCGTATTATTTCAACTACAATTCTATCTGTATTTAAATTGATTACTCGATCACGTCCCGGTTCTGCTTTTAAATCTTCTGATACCGTATCTAATATATAGGAAGAGATAATCGGGTTGTGAGAAATAACGAAAGGAGAAATATCTAATGATGCAAAAAAGTTTACAGAGTCAAACACTTTAGCCTCAAAGGATACATAACTAAAGGAACTAGGATCTGTACCAATCAATGCAGGGTCTACAACAGAACTTAAAAACTTTTCTCTGTTGGTCAGTAATTCTTCATTTGTCAATTTTACGGTATTCCCGCCACCGTATGTAACGCTGGCAGATTTTCCACCGGGAATAAACAATAAATCACCTTCTTTAACTTTGGAACGCTCTTCTCCAAAGGTAATTTCACCTTTGTGTAATAACAATATTGTATTGCTTACATCATAATAATTGTCTACTGTAAGGGAGTGAATAATTTTTATCGATTTTGATTTGATAAAACGAACTCCGAGGGACTCGATGATTTTATTATAATCTTCCATGTCTAACCGGTATTTGTAATTTTACAAGAAAAAACAACTCTAATAGGGTTATGTGATTTGTACAAATCTAATGTAATAGACGAACAATGTCAAAAATTATTGGGAAAAACTATACCTAAAATTAAACAAAAGAAAGTTTTTGTACTTTTTTAACACCATTAGGGAATGTGGTTTTTCTTATCTAAGTCCATTCATCTATGAAATATTGAACTTCCTATGCTTTTTGGAAAAGCTCACGAGCTAATACCAATTTTTGAATTTCAGAAGTGCCCTCATAAATTTGTGTAATCTTGGCATCACGCATGAAGCGCTCTACATGAAATTCTTTAACGTATCCATATCCTCCGTGAATTTGAACGGCTTCCGTTGTCACTTCCATAGCAATGGTCGAGGCATATAACTTTGCCATAGCTGCTGATTGGGTATAATCTTGGTCGGCATCTTTAATCGTTGCGGCTTTGTATACTAAAAGTCGAGCCGCTTCTATTTTGGTCGCCATTTCTGCTAATTTAAATTGTATGGCTTGGTGTTCTATTATCGGTACTCCAAAAGCTTTGCGTTCTCGAGCATACTGTAGGGCTAAATCGTAGGCTCCGGCCGCTATACCTAAAGCTTGTGCCGCTATCCCAATGCGCCCTCCATTCAAGGTTTGCATAGCAAATGTAAATCCAAATCCATCCGGACCGATTCGATTGGCTTTAGGAACGCGGACGTCTTGAAACATTAAGGCATGTGTATCGGAGGAACGAATTCCCATTTTATTTTCTTTTTTACCAACCGTAAAGCCCGGCATCTCCCGCTCTACAATGAATACATTAATCCCTTTATGTTTTTTGTCTTTGTCCGTTTGTGCAATGACTAAATATATCGAAGCTGAATTTCCATTGGTTATCCAGTTTTTTGTTCCATTTAAAAGGTAATAATCGCCTTTATCTTCTGCTATTGTATGTTGGGAAGTGGCATCGGAACCGGCTTCGGGTTCGGATAAACAAAACGCACCTATTTTCTCGCCGGAAGCTAAAGGGGTTAAATACTTCTTTTTTTGTTCTTCACTACCGTATTTTTCTAATCCCCAACAAACTAAACTATTGTTAACAGACATACAGACCGCCACAGAAGCATCTATTTTAGAAATTTCTTCTATAGCCAAAACATATGAAAGGGTATCCATTCCGGAGCCTCCAAAAGAAGGATCCGTCATCATACCCATAAAACCTAATTGACCTAAAGCTTGAACCGGACCGACGGCAAACTGTTGCGCTTCATCCCGCTCGATTACTCCGGGTAAAAGTTCGTGTCTTGCAAAATCTTTTGCTGCCTGCTGAACCGCCACTTGTTCTTCCGAAAGTCTGATTTCCATAGGATGTAAATTTTAAATCTATACGTAAAAACCGTCCGGGGGTTAAAAAAAAAGAGGGAGTATGATCTCCCTCTTTTTTTATTCAACTAGTAATAATTATTCGTCTCGAGAACCTAATAACAAAGAGGCGTAATATACCAATTGAGCTAACGCTCCTAGAGCTGCTACTACATACGTCATAGCGGCCCATTTCAATGCATCTTTTGCCATAGCGTGTTCAGCGTTGTTTGTGACCCCGGTAGATTCTATCCAAGCTAAGGCTCGTTTACTGGCATCAAACTCAACAGGTAAGGTAATAAAAGCAAACAATGTAAATACTAAATTACACGCTACTATAATTAGTAACATTTGAGGCAAGAGGCCCACTCCACCCATAAATATACCTCCAAACATAAGTGCCATCATGATGACATTCATAATCGTTGCGCTCACATTTTGAATGGGAACAAGAGTAGTGCGCATCGTTAACATAGAATACTGTGTAGCATGTTGAACCGCATGTCCACATTCATGTGCCGACACGGCTGCAGAAGCGGCACTCCGACCATGGTATACCTCTTGACTTAAATTCACTGTTTTCTCAGCCGGATTATAGTGGTCCGTCAGTTGCCCTTCAACACATATCACTCGCACATCGTAAATCCCATTATCCCGTAACATTTTTTCCGCTACTTCTTTTCCACTCATTCCGGAGAGTAAAGTGAACTGGGAATACTCTTTAAATTTTGATTTTAATTTATGACTTACATACCAACTGATAGCTATGGTCACAACAGAAATAATTATAATCATCATAAGTATTAAGATTTAGTCTTTATTTTATTAATCAATCCGGTAGTAGAATAACCATCTACTAAATTAATTGTTTTTACCGAACCTCCATGTTCTAAAACAATATCTGCTCCAACTATTTTATCTACTGTGTAATCGCTTCCTTTTACTAAAATATCGGGCAAAATGTCAGAAATGAGTTCCAATGGAGTGTCTTCTTCGAACAATATGACAGCATCGACACAAGCTAACGCTGCAAGAATTCGGGCTCGAGCTATTTCATTGTTCATAGGTCGATCCGGTCCTTTTAGTCGACGAACACTCGCATCCGTGTTAATGCCGACCACTAGTTTGGTACCTAGTGCCCTGGATTTTTCTAGATAATCGACATGACCCAAGTGTAAAATGTCAAAGCAACCATTCGTGAAGACCACCTCTTCGCCGTTATCTTTCCATTGGCCTATCTGCTCCTGTGCCTCCGAGCGAGTTATTATTTTTGTACTACTATTCATTGGTCGGGGAGGTTATGGGTTTAGGGGTGACGGTAATGCCAAAGGATATCAATGCGCAAATACCGCCTATCAGAAGTAGGGATAAGGTTTGGGAAGAGTGGCTGATAATAGCAAAAATTTTGCCTTGCTCCGTACTTACACCATAGATGTGCAAAGCCGCTGCTACCATAAAATGATAGGCCCCCATTCCCGCAGTAACAGGAGCAGACATGCCAAAACCACCGACTACCATCACGACTAATGCGGCTTTTAACCCCAAACCGGCAGTTGAGGGTAAACTATAGAATATAATGTACATCATTAAAAAATAGCAAAACCAAATAAATACGGTATGAAAGAGAAACTCCCAACGACGTTTTAGTTGTACAACACTGGTCATTCCATCCCATAGCCCCAACACAAAGGACCATATTTTTTGAATAATAGAGAATCGCAGTAATGCCTTCCTAAATCGAAACAATAAGAGGAACAGGATACCGAGAGCACTAAAGCCGACTAAAATAGGAAAATACTGTTGTGTAGATCCTGAAGAGGAGGTTTTAAAGATATGTGTTTGTACAAACGATGAAATGAAATCGAACTCCACAACAAATGCTAAACCGGTCATAAGGAATAGACAAACAACATCGATTACACGTTCGGCTACGACCGAGCCAAAGGCAATGTTAAACGGAACATGGTCGGTTCTTTTTAAAACATAACATCGACTCACTTCTCCGGCTCTTGGGAGTAATGAATTCGCGAAATAGCCCGTCATAACGGCTAAAAACGTTCGAAAATTAGAGGGGGAATAACCAAGAGGTTCCATTAATAATTTCCAACGTACAGCCCTACTGTAATGCGCCGCCAAGGACACACCCAGTGCTAATGCAATCCATTCGTAGCGCGCTTCTGAAAACCCCTTCCAAATTAGCGCAGTGTCTACATCTTTAAATACCAACCACATTAAAAACACACCTATGCCCAGCATAAGGATGTATTGAACGCTTTTAGAAAAGTAAGAAGGCATTATAGTGTATTGTTTTCCCCGGGAAAAAGGAGAGTGGGGGTATATTTTTTAGCAGCTTCAAAATCCATAGAACAATAAGAGATAATAATAACAATGTCTCCAACTTGTACTTTCCGAGCGGCAGGGCCATTCATGCAAATAACGCCACTATTCCGCTCCCCTTTGATCACATATGTCTCTAAGCGTTCTCCATTATTCAGATTCACTACTTGTACTTTTTCATTTTCTATAATATTGGCAGCCTCTAATAAGGCCTCATCTATGGTAATACTGCCGACATAATGTAATTCGGCTTGAGTAACTTTAACGCGGTGAATTTTTGATTTTAAGAGTTGAATCTGCATGTCTACAGGTTTATGCTTGAATAATTAGATTATCTATAAGTCGAACACCTTCCACATACGCGGCTATGCATATAACGAAAGGTTCTCGTACAGTAAACGAAGATAAGGATTTTAATTGTATGGTATCTACTATTTCCAGATAGTCTAAGCGAATATCCGGGTAGTTCTTAAGATACTGAAGGCCGACTGATATGGCCTGCTGTGGCGTTGTAAGAGTCGATTGTTCGGCGGTTATAATAAGAGTACGGTATAATTGGGAAGCAAGTTCTAAACCTTCAGGACTTAACCGTTGATTTCTTGATGATAATGCAAGTCCCTTCTCATTTCGAGCTATCGGACAAGAAACGATTTGAATTGGGAAATTTAAGTCTTCAACTAATTGTCGAATGACACAAAGTTGTTGAATGTCTTTCTGACCGAAATAAGCTCGTGTAGGTTGAATAATATTGAATAATTTACTGACTACTACCCCTACTCCGGAAAAATGACCGGGTCTGGATGCTCCTTCCATCGCGGATGTGATAGCCCCAAATTCCATTTGCAACTCTACCGGACGAGGATACATAGCGTCTTTTGAAGGAGCAAATAAAATGTCGCATCCTACAGATTCCAATAATTGAATGTCTTTTTTTAGGGTTAAGGGATATTTTTCGTAGTCCTCTGCATTATTAAATTGTAAAGGATTTACAAAAATACTCACTACCGTTCGATCATTCTCTCTCTTAGATTGTTCAACTAGACTTAAATGCCCTTCATGCAAAGCGCCCATTGTAGGAACAAACCCTACGGTTTGTTCCTCTGAACTGAAATTTCGCCTTAAATTTCGGTATTCTGAAAGGGTGTGCAGCACGATCATTTGGCTGCAAAACTGTCGAATTTCCTCGAATAAACAAGGGCGTTCCAGCCGAACATTGATAATGCAACATTTTTTTTGTACTTTTGTAGCGTTTTAGTTGTAAAAACTGTAAACTCCAAACCCAAGGCACATGTCTAAATTACGCATCCTTTACGTAGCCAGCGAAATCAATCCTTTTTTACAATACTCCGAAGTAGGTCAAATGTTAAGAAAACTACCTCAAGCCATGCAAGAACGTGGTTTTGAGGTTCGTATATTAATTCCCCGCTTTGGATTGATTAACGAGCGTAAAAATAGATTACATGAGGTGGTTCGTTTGTCCGGCATTAATATATCCGTAGGGGATGAGGAAAAACCGCTTATTATTAAAGTGGCCTCTATTCCAAATGCTAAGTTACAAGTCTATTTCATCGACAATGATGATTATTTTCAACGTAAATACGTTTTTCACGATAAAGCCAACAATTTTTACGACGATAACGACGAACGAACAGTCTTTTTCTGTAAAGGCGTTATGGAAACGGTAAAAAAACTAGGTTGGTCTCCGGATATCATTCATTGTAATGATTGGATGACGAGTTTAATACCATTGTACTTAAAAACACGTTATAAACTAGATCCTGTATTTAAAGGTGCTAAATCCGTTTTTACTGTATACAATAATCCGCTTAAATTTAAGTTTGGTAAGGATTTATTGCATAAAGTTAAAATGTTAGACATAGAAGACAATATGTTGTCTCATTTGAAAAATGCAGATTACGAAGGTTTTGTTAAAATTGGGATGGAATATTCAGATGCAGTGATTCGCACGGAAACAGACTACACTGATAGTATCAGTAAATTGTTTTCAGATGTAGAAAAGCTGAAGAAGTTGGAGTTGATGCCCACACAATCAGAAAATTTAGATGAGGAAAAATATTACAACTTCTATAACCAATTGGTGGGCTAATTCAAGCCTAGTTATAAAGGTACTTTTTTGTTTCTCTGTTTTAAGTATTCAGGCTTGTAAGAAAGAAGCAAAGGAATTTAATTTACAACAGTTGCCCGGAGATGGAAGTATTTATACAAAGTTTACCGATACGGCAGTCGTTATAAGTTCGACCTTGTTGTTGGACGATTCGATTATCACTAACCAGCCCACTTTTTTTACGTTTGGCCAAGTGAACCATTCCGCCGGCGGAACTACTCAAGCTGCCGCATATCTTCGATTAATACCAAGAGCTTTAGCTGCTTCTCGTGTAGATTTTACCGGCGCAATAGTGGATTCTGTAAAATTAATTTTTGATTATAATTACGTTGTAGGAGATACGATGTTAGATAATACGTTATCCGTTCATGAACTAACAACCGCTTTAGATCCTAATTTCCAATACAGAGCCAACACTGATTTCGTAACGTTTAATACGACACCGGTCGGAACGGTTACCTTTAAACCTCGACCTAAATCAAAGGATGTTATTCGATTTACCCTCAGCAATACCTTTGGTCAAACTTTGCTCTCTGCCTTAGACGATGCTACTTCGGATGAGTTTCAATCTAATTTCAACGGTATTATGATACAAGGAACAAACATTGCTTCTGTCATTACTGCGAACCGTTCTTCCTCTTCTTCAGATAATACCGTCTTTGCTCAATCATCCTACCTTCAAGTTTGGTTTAAACAAAGCGGCGTTTCGAAAACACAGGTGTTTTATTTTCCAGCAGGATTAACTTCCTTTAATAAAATTCAAGCGGATAAATCGGCAACGCTATTTTCAGGTCTGCTTAATAAAGGCGATGAGGTTTCGTCCGCTATGACCGGTAATTATGTATTAGCACAATCCGGAACAGGTACATTCATAAAGCTTAGATTTCCATCCCTGAATCAATGGAAATCAAACGTGGATTCAGTGATAGTGATCAATAGAGCGGTTTTACGTATGAATCCAGATACAACAGATTTTCCCAACAATCCTCCGGTACCTACTTTTGTATTAGCCGAACTATTGCCTTCCAATGAAGTTAAATTTAAAAGTACGATTCCATCGTTAGTTCAGGTGAGTGGTAGACCACAAACAGGAACAGGTTTTCCGGTCAGTATGTCTTATGATAATTCATCCGGTAGTTATACTGCTGAAATTACAGATTACGTTCAAGCACTAATGTTTAATGAAATTAGTTCTGATGGTATTGCGTTGATACCATCCGTAAATAGTTTTTTTGTAAATTATACCTATACCCCAACCTTCGGGCCCAAACCTGTTAGGCTAGATGTGTATTACACGGTTGTAAAAAAGTTTTAAGTTATGTGTGGAATCGTTGCTTATGTAGGCCATCGAAACGCTTGTCCTATTATTATAAAAGGATTGAAGCGATTAGAATATAGAGGATATGATAGTGCCGGTGTAGCTCTGTTAAATGGCGATTTGAATATTTATAAGAAAAAAGGCAAGGTTTCAGAACTGGAAAAAGTACTAGAGCATTTACAAGTAAATAGTACAATAGGTATAGGTCATACCCGATGGGCAACACATGGGGAGCCAAACGATGTAAATGCACATCCGCACTACAGCTCTAATAAAGAACTGGCTATTATTCATAATGGAATTATAGAAAACTACGCATCATTAAAAACTGAATTACAAGCAAGAGGACATCAATTTTTAAGTGAAACTGATTCGGAAGTGTTTATTCATTTGATTGAAGATGTTCAATCGAACAACGATTGCTCACTAGAGGAAGCGGTACGATTAGCCTTATCTATGGTAGTTGGTGCTTATGCTATTGTCGTTATCAGCAAACACGATAAAGACATGTTAATTGCCGCTAGAAAAGGAAGCCCTTTGGTTATTGGTATAGGGAAAGGAGAGTTTTTTTTAGCATCGGATGCTACCCCAATAATTGAATATACCAGCGAAGTCGTTTACTTAAATGACCATGAAATAGCTACCATAAAAAAAGGGGAACTATCAATTACCAACATTCATGCGACGAAGCAAACACCTTACATACAGAAATTAGATTTGGAGTTAGACCAAATTGAAAAAGGGGGGTTC
Organism: Cytophagaceae bacterium; assembly: GCA_025455005.1. Lineage (GTDB taxonomy): Bacteria > Bacteroidota > Bacteroidia > Cytophagales > Cytophagaceae > JALONH01. Next base: position 76,385 of record JALONH010000006.1, on the reverse strand, counting down.
CCTCATTTTATGTTGAAGGAAATTTTTGAACAACCTAAATCCATTACCGATTGCTTAAGAGGAAGAGTAATAGCCGCAAATGGACACTTACAACTAGGTGGCATTCGACAGTATGCTAATAAATTAGTTCAAGCAGAACGTATCATCATAGTAGCATGCGGCACATCTTGGCACGCCGGTTTAGTAGCAGAATATTTATTTGAAGATTTTGCTCGTATCCCGGTTGAAGTAGAATACGCCTCTGAATTTAGATATAGAAACCCAATTATTAGGGAAGGGGATGTTGTAATCGCAATTTCTCAATCCGGAGAAACAGCTGATACACTTGCCGCTATTGAATTAGCAAAATCCAAAGGGGCTATTATCTTTGGTGTTTGTAATGTTGTTGGTTCTTCTATAGCTCGAGCCTCCCACGAAGGGGCCTATTTGCACGCAGGCCCGGAAATAGGCGTAGCCAGTACCAAAGCCTTTACCGGTCAGGTTACCGTTTTAGCTATGATGGCTATTATCGTTGGGAATAAAAAAGGTACCATTACTGACAGCGTATACCATAGTCTTTTGTTTGAGTTAGAAAACATTCCTGCAAAAGTAGAGCAAGCGCTTAAAAACAATGCTATTATTTTAGAGATAGCAGAACGGTTTAAAGACGCCAAAAACTTTTTGTATTTAGGCAGAGGCTATAACTTCCCGGTAGCATTAGAAGGAGCATTAAAGTTAAAAGAGATTTCTTATATCCATGCAGAAGGGTATCCCGCTGCTGAAATGAAACACGGTCCCATAGCCCTTATAGATGAAGAGATGCCGGTATGTGTTATCGCTACTCAGGATAACACGTATGAAAAAATAGTGTCAAACATTCAAGAGGTTCGCGCTCGTAAAGGGAGGGTTATCGCTGTCGTAACAGAGGGAGATGAACACATAAAGAAAATGGCTGAATATACGATAGAAGTTCCTGCCACGCATGAATCCCTAATGCCTATCGTTTCGGTTATCCCGCTTCAGTTATTGTCTTATCACATAGCTGTCTTGAGAGGGTGTAATGTAGATCAGCCTAGAAATTTGGCAAAGAGTGTTACGGTAGAATAAGTATTTCTTATCTGCTACCTGAACTGCCAAAATTATACCGTCTTCGAATCTTACGGTTGATGGCATAACCAATGTAAAATTGCATGGTTAATTGTTTGCCACCTGCCTCGGATATATTGAATGTCTTAGAAATAGATTGATTGATTCGGGCACCAAAAATCAGATTGTTTTTTAGAATTACTCCTGCTCCTATAAAACCACTAAAATCAAATGGATTGGCATTGTATTTTGTATAGGGGATAGAGTCATATTGAGCCGGCTTGAAGAACGCATATACAGAAGGCTGAACGCCTATTTGAGCAAATATTGCCGGATTAAAATGATAGTTGAGCATCCAAGGAATGTCGATGTATTTCAAACGAAAAGAATACGCTTCGCCATTTAGAAGTTCACTATTAAAACCTCTATTTGAATAACTGATTTCATGACTAAAAGAAATTCGGTCATTGATCACAAACGTGCCAAAAATGCCTAGGTTAAATCCGGCATACATACTGTTATCTAAATCAATACCTCCAACCTTATTTATATTCAATCCACCTTTTAATCCCCAATAGGCATTTTGGCAAATTCCGGAGTAGGAAGTGAAAAACAAAATAAGAGCAATGAAAAATGTTAGATGTGTTTTCATGAATGCTTATCTAAGATAGGAAATACTATATTATATACAAAATTTACGTTATTAGTAACAGATTGTGGCCCCGGCAGGAATCGAACCTGCATCAAAAGTTTAGGAAACTTCTATTCTATCCATTGAACTACGGCGCCGATTAAATTTAAACGGTGTAATTTGGGTATATTCGATAATGAATTTTAGCAACCTCCACTGAAAGTAACGCACGCAATTGGTCCAAATTCATTTTTTCTGTAGCAGAAAGAAAAACTATGGGAGCGGTATTTTTGATCCGGTAGTTTTGCTGAATATCATCGAGCGTCAAATATGAATCGTTTTCTGAATCTTGTGCTAGTGCATCGATTTTATTGAAAATACAAATAACTTGTTTGTCGGATGCTTGTATTTCGGCCAAAGTGTCCTCAACAACACGAATATGGTCTTCATGAGAAGGATGTGATACATCAATTACATGAAGTAATAGATCGGCTTCGCGCACTTCATCCAAAGTGGATTTGAAACTTTCTATCAAAGAATGGGGAAGCTTACGAATAAATCCTACAGTATCGGTTAATAAAAAGGGAATACCATCCAAAACAACTTTACGTACAGTAGAATCGACCGTTGCAAATAATTTATTCTCTGCAAATACATCAGATTTGGAGACCAATCGCATGATGGTGGACTTTCCGACATTGGTATATCCCACTAATGCAACCCGTACAATCCCTTCTCTCGATTTTCTTTGGGTATCACTCTGTCGGTCAATTTTTTTTAGCTTTTCTTTTAGAAAGGCAATTTGATCTCGCACGATACGACGATCTGTTTCAATTTCTTTTTCTCCGGCTCCACCCCTTGTACCTGTTCCGCCCCGTTGACGTTCTAAGTGCGTCCACATCCGGGTTAGTCGAGGTAATAAGTATTGTAATCGAGCTAACTCTACTTGAGTTCTGGATTGAACCGTTTTGGCTCGCAATGAAAATATATCCAGTATTAATAAACTTCGATCATAGATTTTTATTTGTAAAGCTTTTTCTAGGTTTTTTAATTGTGAAGGACTTAAGTCATCATCAAAAATAGCCACTTTGATTCCTGAGTCTTTTAAATAAAGCTCTATTTCTTCTAATTTACCTTTTCCTATAAACGTTTTAGGATCAGGTCGATCTAATTTTTGAGTAAACGCTTTCATCACCTCCAAACCGGCAGTTCGAGCTAAAAAATCTAATTCTTGTAAATATTCTTTTGTTTTTTCTAATGGTTGTTTTAAATGAGAAAGGCCAATTAATATGGCCTTTTCAATGACAACATCAGTGCTATGCGATCGAGTATCTGACATTTATTTACGAAGCGTTTCTACATACGCAGCTATAGAAGCAATATCGGAAGCTTTTAACTGATTACTAAATCCAACCATTGATCCCCGGCCATTAGCTATAACATGAGCTATATCTGCTCTTTTTAAAACGGAAGCACTTAAATCATATGCCCCTCCTGCACCAAGTTTCCCATCTATTCCATGACAACTTACACAAAGATTTTCATATAACGTTTTGCCTTGGACAGCATCTCCCCGTTCTACATCGAGGGTGGTTATGAGTTTATTTTCTTTTGAAAAAGTTAAACTCTTGGTTTCGGCTACTCCATATAGGTATAAGAATAAAACGAACACAACTAATGCTAACGCTTTGTTCGATTTTTTCATTGCAATAATACCCAAAGGAATGGAAAGAATCACTCCTATAATTTTCACTATGTATGCCATAGGAAGTTGAGGGTGCACAAAGGCTAAATAACTCCCTGTGCCGACTATTAGCGTACCTAATATCATATCAGCCACTTTAGTTTTAGCTCTTAATGCCTCTAATGCTGCCGTTTTATTCGTTATTAATAAGAATAATTTTACGGTATATAAAACTAAAAATAAAAGTACCACTGCAAGATGGGTATGTGAAATTCCTTTGTACATAGTGTGCTTTATTGTGTGTTGGATAGTCAAATCTAAAACTATTTTAATGAATTTTCAATTCACAGGGAATAAACTTATATTGAAAAAATGTCCGAGTATCATTCTACTACCGTTGCCCTTGTATCGAATACCTCATGGAATATATATAATTTCAGAGAGGCTTTAATACATGAACTCATCAAACAAAATTGGACTGTTTTTGTATTTGCTCCGGAAGATTCATATAGCGAATCGATTCGGAAATGGCCTATACAATTCGTTCCTATAAATATAGCACCCAAAGGAATAAGTCCTATACAAGATGCAGCTCTTGTATTACAACTATATCGATTGTATAAAAAATACAATATTCAGTTAGCATTGCATTTTACAATTAAACCTAATATTTATGGGGCAATAGCTGCCGCCTGTGCTAATACGCGTAGCATAAATTCGGTTACCGGTTTGGGTACCGTTTTCCTTCAAAAAAATAGTGTCTCCAGGATTGCTAAATGGCTGTACAAAATAGCATTTCAATTCCCGCAAATCATCGTATTTCAAAACGATTCCGATAGGAAATTATTTATTTCTTCTAATTTGGTTAAAGCCTCGAAAGCTTTTTTGATACCGGGATCCGGTGTTGATACGAATCGATTTAAACTCCAACAGTATCCACCAAAAGGGGGACGTTTTTGCTTTATTTTACCCGCTCGATTACTTTGGGAAAAAGGGATAGAAGAGTTTAAATATGCAGCTATTGAATTGGATAAAAAATACCCTCAACAAGCCTGTTTTTACATTATTGGCGCACCGGAAAGTAATGAAAAATTTGGTCTTACCGTAAAGTCTTCTGCATTATGGTGTCAGAATGCACCCATCCAACTCATCCCACACACTACTAATATGTTGGAATGGTATGCTAAGGCGGATATTGTAGTATTACCTTCTTATCGAGAAGGCACTTCAAAAGTACTTTTAGAGGCGGCCTCTTGTGGAATTCCAATCATTACGACTCAAGTTCCCGGATGTGAAGAAATTGTTTCCCATTTAAAATCTGGATGGGTGGTGACGGCAAAAGATTCGGCAGCACTTTTTCGAGCTATGGAAAATGCGTTACAGGAAGACCCTATCGTGTTGCAGAAAATGGGAGCAGCCGGCAGGAAACATATTCAAGATTCTTTTTCTGAAAGTATTGTAATCCAACACTATTTTGCTTTAATTCAACGATTAATTCAATGAAAAATGGAGTTTAGAGCGCTTTCTTTAAAAGATTTAATATTAATTACCCCCGACGTGTTCGGAGATAGTAGAGGTTTTTTTTTGGAATCCTATAATAAAGAAACATTCACAAAAGCGGGTTTGCCGGTTGAGTTTGTCCAAGACAATCATTCGAAGTCAGACCAAAATGTTCTGAGGGGCTTACATTTTCAACGCCCACCGTATACACAAGGGAAGTTGGTTCGATGTATCAAAGGAAGCATTCGAGATATAGTAGTTGATTTACGTAAGTCATCCCCTACGTATTTGAAATGGGAAGCGGTTGTGTTAGACGATAAAAGTATGCAATTCTTATATGTACCTGAAGGCTTTGCCCATGGGTTTGTAACATTAGAACCCTGCGAAGTGCAATACAAATGTACGAATGTATATCATAAAGCCTCTGAAGGCGGCATACGTTGGTCTGACCCTTCCTTAGGGCTTCCTTGGGGTATTAAAGAACCTATTGTCTCAGAAAAGGATCAATTATTACCGACATTAAACAGTCAAATCGATGCATTACCATTTTAAAAGAAGGCTCCTTTTTTATATAGTTTTAATTTTGGCTTTAGGTGTTTCCTCTTGTACTAGATTTTATCATAAATACAAGTTGTTCCAAACAGATCAATCGTATGTTGTCGATTCGATTAATAACCAAAGAGGCGTTAGCGATCGTAATTATACCTTAGATGTTTTTGATAAATTTACCTTTAGAGTATATACAAACAATGGAGAACTTTTGATTGATCCAAATCAAGAATTGTCTCCCGTTAATAGGCAAACTTCCACTACTGTAAAGGATAAGCAAGATATTGAATATTTAATCACTTCGGACAGTTTAGTGCATTTGCCATTAATAGGAAAAGTAAATTTAGTTGGCTATACAGTAGGGCAAGCCGATAGTATTTTAAGTGTTAAATATGAAAAGTTCTATACCGGAGCTTTTGTAAAAGTTAAATTTACTTCCAAACGCGTAATTGTGTTTGGGTCATCTGGAGGCAAAATTATTCCTTTAACTAATGAAAACATTAATTTAATTGAAGTATTGGCATTATATGGAGATGTAAAAGTAGATGCCAATGTTACCAATATTAAAGTAATAAGAGGTGAATTAAATAATCCGGATGTTCAAGTCATCAATTTAAATACAATAGAGGGAATGAAAAGGGCGCAATTAGATGTAGTACCGGGTGACATCATCTATATTGAACCATCCAGACGGATATTTAGAGAAACTATTGTTGATATAATGCCTTTAATTTCAGCAACCACTAGTATACTTACTTTAGTTATATTGTTTTCAAGTATTCAATAAATTATGTATCAACAAAACTTTGATTGGTTTAAATTTATAAAAGTATTAAAGTTAAGTTGGTTTTACTTTATAATACTCTTAGTTGCTTCTTTTTTTGTAGTATTTATCGTTTTAAGATATACCAAACCGGAATATCAGTCGTCTTTGATTATTAAACTAAAAGACGATAATCAATCGAAAGGACTCGGCATTCGTTCTACAGCAGGTTTAGAAGATATGGATGAAGGTAGATACCTCATGGGGGAAATGGAAATTATTAAATCTACACCTATCATAAAAAAATTAATTTCCGTTCTTAATCTTAAAATAAGTTATTATGGATATGGGAAAATTTTAAATTCTGAACTGTATAAAAAATCTCCAGTTTACATTGATTCAATATCTCAGAATAATAGTATAACAAACACTTTAGATATAACATTATTGAGCGATTCTACTTTTGAATATGAGTTTTTAACCAAAGAGCCCCGAGAAAAACATATTGGAAAATACAACACTCTTTGTTCCCATACAAATACAACTTTCATATTAAAAAAGACAGAATACTTTGTCGATTATCCGGAAGATTTTAAAATGTATATTCTACTATCTAATGATGTGGATGCAGAAAATTATATTTATAAAAATCTACTGGTAGAAATTCTTAATATTAATTCTAATACTGTATCAATATCCTTTAAAGATTATTCACCACATAAAGCATTTGATATTATTCGAACATTAGATTCTTTATACATTATAGAAACGGTTTATAATAAAAACAAAACACATGATCAAGCCCTAGATTTCTTAAGTAGCAGTATTGAAAAGGCAGAAAAAGATTTAATGATGGCCGAGAATGATTTTGAGGACTTTATGAAACGTTCTAAATCAATGGATGTTAAATCCGATTTTGGCAGATTTACAACCAAGATAGATGAACTTCAAAAAGAAAAATTTAACACCAAGCAACAAATCGATTTAATTGAACAACTAGAAAAAAGAATTTTGTCTAAAGATAGTTTTGATGATTTAATTCCTGCTTTACCTAGTTTATTAAATGAACAGCTAAATGAAGAGATAACGCTGTTGAATAATCTTCAACAAGAATATAATCGGCTATTATTGTCGCAAAGCGAATCAACCCATGCGGTAAAGTCTAAAAAAGTATTGATAGAAAACACACAAAAAGAAGTTTCCGAACTTGTACAAATTGAAAAACAAAACGCCTATAAAACATTACACGACATAAATTCGAATTTATATTCAATTGAAAATGAACTACTGTCATTGCCTTCTAAAGAAACAGAAATGAGTAGACTTAAGCGACATTACAATTTGTACGATAAATTTTATTTATTGTTAATGGAAAAGTATGTAGAACAAAGTATTCTAAAATCTGCTGTTACATCCAATCACATCATTATACAGTCGCCCACCCTGGATACAAGACAAATTTTCCCAAAAAAGAATTTGTTTTATTTAGGAGCTTTTGGGGTAGGATTTTTATTAAGTGTGCTTTTAGTTATTTTACGTTATATCTTTTTAGATACCATAACATCGATTAAAGAATTAGAAAACTTAAGTCCATCTCCTATCATAGGAACGATACCTGAGTATCAAAAAGAAAAAATGGAATTTTCACAATTGCTTGTAGACAAAAATCCTAAGTCAGCTATTAGTGAAGCTTTACGTTCTATTCGAACTAATATTGAGTTTTTAATTCCAGGAAAAGAAAAGAAGATTATTTCTGTCACTTCTACTCTTAGTGGAGAAGGTAAAACGTTTGTAGCTGTAAATTTAGCTGGTGTTATAGCTTTATCAAATAAGAGAGTAGTGGTGATTGATTTAGATATGCGAAAACCTAAGGTGCATTTAGCATTTAATGCGAACAATGATAAGGGTATGAGTACGTTGCTAATCGGTAAGCATAAGTTGCAAGAGTGTATACAAAAAACAAGTATTGCAACATTGGATTTCATAAGTGCTGGCACAATACCACCTAACCCTTCTGAACTGGTTTTATTACCGGATTTTGATAGGATATTAAAAGAACTACATGAACTTTATGATGTTATCATAATAGATACGCCTCCGGTAGGTTTAGTTACAGATGGTATTTTGATTATGCGTAAAACCGATTTGCCCCTTTATGTAGCTCGAATTAATTATTCATCTTATGCAGTGTCTAAAGAAATGCAGCGCACTATCGATAGAGGTGATTTCAAAAATTTATCCGTTATTGCTAATGCAGTACCATTAACGAAGGGGTATGGGTATGGGTATGGGTATGGATACGGATATGGATATTATGAACAAGATTCGAATTAAATGATGGCTTGGTGGAATAAAGTATCTTCATCCAATCAACGTAATCCTTTACCTGTTGCCATTTCCTGTGATATGCATAGCCATCTCCTTCCCGGTTTGGATGATGGGGCCGATAATGTAGAAACAAGTATACGTTTAATACAGTCGCTACAACTACTAGGCTATACTAAAGCGATTACAACACCTCATATCATGGGTGATTTTTTTAAAAATACGTCGGATACGATACATACTGCACTAAAATTGGTCCAACAGTCATTAATAGAAAAGAATATAGAGTTTTCTCTTGATGCAGCAGCAGAATATTATTTGGATGAATGGTTTATGGATTCTTTAGAGAAGGACAAGCCATTGTTAACGCTTGGAACTTCCAATTATGTATTATTTGAAACATCTTATATTAATAAGCCCTCTCAGTTACATCAAGCTATTTTTTTAATGAAATCTAGAGGATATCAACCGGTCATGGCACACCCCGAACGCTACACGTACATGTATGCAGCTAAAGAGGAATATGAACAGTTTTTAGAAATGGGTACTTTATTCCAGTTAAATATAAATTCTCTATCTGGATATTATTCTAAGGGAGCGAAACATATGGCTGAGTATTTAATCGATAAAAAATGGGTTCATTTTGCCGGAACAGATTGCCACGCTCCTAAACATATTGAGGCATTAACAATAGCTCGGCAATCTAAGTATTATTCCAAGTTACTGTCTTTACCTCTGATGAACGCTACTTTATGAAGATATTAGTGACCGGTGCGTCCGGATTATTAGGTAAAACAATTGTACAAGAGTTAGTCCAACATGGCTATTCCGTACGCTTAATGGTACATTCGCAAACTATTTCAAATCCTACAGTTGAAGTAGTAACTGGTTCTATAACCGACAGCACCTTCGTTTTAGAATCAGTGAAAGGTTGCACAGCCGTAATACATTGTGCTGCACTCATAAGCTTTTGGCCTAAAAAATTTATGTCCTTAATGGAAGTGAATGTAGAAGGAACAAGAAATCTAATTGATGCCATGCTGTTTCATCAAGTACCTTATTTAATTCATATCAGTTCCATAGCAGCTATAGGTAGAAACAAAATAACACCCATAATTACAGAGGAAATAACTTGGGAGTCTTCTGATCAAAACTCTCAATATGCCATATCCAAACATCTGGCAGAATTAGAGGTGTTTAGAGGGTTTGAGGAAGGTATTAAAGGTGTAATCTTGAATCCATCGATACTGTTGGGCAAAGGTGAAAAGTCCTCTGCCAGTGTTCGATTCATAAACTATGCGTCTCAGTCACCATTATTTTATACCAATGGTAAACTTCATTTTGTGGATGTTCGAGATGTTTCAGCTGTAGTCCTAGAATGTTTGACGAAACAACTCGCTACTGGTGAACGATATATTCTGAATACCGACTCCATATCCTATAAATCTTTTTTTGATGTATTGGCACACAAGACACATTCAAAACCACCTCGGTGGGAAGCGAAATCTTGGATGAAAGAAATCGTTTGGAGATGGGAATCTATAAAAAGTTTTTTTAATCAAAAAGAACCATTGATCACAAGAGAAACCGCTCGAACAGCCGATTCCAACTTTATTTACGATGCTTCAAAAGCTAAATCTACTTTTCTTTATCCTCGATATTCTTTAGATCAAACAATAGACTTTATTTTGGAAAAAAAGAATAAAATTGTTCTCTAATCAGGCATTTCAGGATTTTTTTGATTTGTTTATAAAAAAAGGTACACCAGGCACGTTTTTATAGTAATATTTAATAGCTTTAATTGAAGAGAAAATCGTATTACTCTAAAAGCGTAGTATTATGGCCAGAAAAAATAAACGACAAAACGAAGATCGAGACATGGCCCGGAAGTTTGAAGAAGGGGTGAAGTCGGGTAGTCCTATTTTTTTAGATGTACACGTCTACGAAATTATTATTCATTATTACATAGAACAATCTAAGCTACGTAAAGCTCATAAAGCCTGCGAAGTGGCCATGGAACAACATCCGTTTTCAACAGAGATGATGCTGTTACGGGCTCAAGTATTATCTCAAATGGGGCAATACGACCAAGCTATTGAGTGGTTAGAAAAAGCTGAATTGTACCAGCCGAATGATACAGATGCTAAATTATTGAGAGCCAATATAATGGCCCAACAGGAGGATTTTGAAGGCGCCATTCAACACTTAGAAGAAATACTGCCCATTAGCGAAGAGCCGGATGAAGTACATTTTCATTTAGGATTAGTGTATCAAGATTGGGGTAAATTCGAACAATCTATAGAACATTTTAAAGAAACCATTCGCCTTAATCCAAACCATGAGGAAGCGGTTTTTGAGATCTCTTATAGCTTAGAAGCAACAGGAAAACTTGAGGAGAGCATTAGCTATTATCAAGTGTTAATCGATGCCAATCCGTATTCTCATTTGGCGTGGTTTTGTCTGGGTGTAGGGTATTTTAAGTTAGGTAAATTAGAAGAAGCCATACAAGCTTATGAATATGTAATAGCGATTGATGAACAATATTCTTCTGCTTATTATAATATCGGAGAATGTTATATCTATCAAGACTTATATGATAAAGCGCTACAGTTTTTCGAACAAACTATCGCCTTAGATGATAAAGGAGCAGATGTTTGTTATAATATTGCGTTTTGTCATGAACGATTGGGCAACTATATCAAAGCCATAGAATTTTATAAAAAAGCTAGTAAACAAGATCCTTTTTTTCATGAGGCCTTTTTTGGGATTGGAAAATGCTTGGAAGCACAAGATAAAAGTTATGAGTCCATCCATTTCTTCAAACGAGCTGTAAAACTTGACCAAGCCAACTCCGACTATTGGTTGGCTATTGCTAATGCTGAATATAAAATCGGGAATGTAATTTCTTCTCTGGAAGCATTTGAAGAAGCGTGTGTACTGGAGCCCAATAATGCGGATGTGTGGAAAAATTGGTCATTTGTCCATTATGAAATGGGAGATACCGAAAAAGCTATCAATCTGGTTATGACGGGAATTGAAGAAATGCCGGCCAATGCAGAATTATATTATAGAGCCGTAGCCTATTTAATTACAGCCGGTCAATACAAAGAAGCCTTTATTTATTTAGAAAATGCATTAACTTTGGACTTTGATAAACACACTGTACTTTTTGAGTTCTTCCCAAAACTGGAAACACAGAAAGCGTTGTATCAAATCATTGATAAGTACCGAAATCAACAATAATGTATCAGAATTTTACCTTAACAAAAGTTCCGGAAAGAACACAAAAGCCAAGAGAGTCCGGTTTTACCATGGTGATGGATAAAGGATTAAGTTGTAGAGAAGTAGAAGACTTAATCGAACGTGGCGGGAATTTTATTGACATTGTAAAATTAGGTTGGGCAACATCTTTTGTCACAGCCAAACTAAAAGAAAAAATTGAGATTTACCGTTCCGCCGGTATTCCTTGTTATTTAGGAGGAACGTTATTTGAAGCTTTCATCGTTCGGAATCAATTTGACGACTACCGTAAATTATTAGATAAATATAATCTACAGCATGCGGAGGTGTCCGATGGATCGATTGAATTGAACCACGATGAAAAATGTAATTACATTGCAGCGTTGGCTCAACAAGTAACCGTTTTGTCTGAAGTAGGATCAAAAGATGCCGAAAAAATCATTCCGCCCTCTAAATGGGTGAAATTAATGCAAGCGGAATTACAAGCAGGTTCATGGAAAGTGATTGGCGAGGCGCGTGAATCCGGAAATGTAGGATTGTTCCGTTCAACCGGTGAAGTACGCTCCGGTTTAGTGGAAGACATTATCAGCTCTGTTCCGGTTGAAAAAATTATATGGGAAGCTCCTCAAAAAGAACAACAAGTATTTTTTGTAAAACTTTGTGGTGCTAACGTTAATTTAGGTAACATAGCGCCTCATGAAATTATACCTTTAGAGACGGTACGTTTGGGCTTGCGAAGTGATACCTTTCATCATTTTTTAAATAAATTGTAATGGAATACGTTGATCTTTTTGTTGGCTTGTTTACCAACTTACAGGGGACATTACAAGCCTTTATTGACATGTTAGGTCCTTGGATTTATGTATTACTGTTTGCTATCATATTCGCAGAAACAGGTTTAGTGGTAACACCATTCTTGCCCGGCGACTCGTTGCTTTTTGTTATTGGGATGTTTACTGCCATAGGCCTACTTAGTTTCCCAATTACTTTCTGTGTTTTATTATTAGCAGCCATTCTTGGAGATACTGTAAATTATCATGTAGGTAAATTCATTGGTCCAAAAGCGTTTTCCAGTAATAGTCGTTTTTTTAAAAAACAACACTTATTAAAGGCACAATCCTTTTATGAAAAACATGGACCTCAAACTATCATAATGGCTCGGTTTGTTCCGATTGTTCGAACCTTTGCTCCATTTGTAGCCGGGATTGGTACTATGAACTATAGAAAGTTTGTAATTTACAATATAATAGGTGCCCTTATTTGGGTTTTAGGAATCTTAATAGCAGGATATTTTCTTGGTGAAATAGAATGGGTGAAAAAAAATCTTGAAAAAGTTATTTTACTTATCGTAGGCATTTCCGTGTTACCTATTGTATGGGAATATTTACGTCAATTAAATATTTTCAAAACTACATCTAAATAAATTATTACCGATAATCATTTATTAAAGCCCTTTCAATTATGGAAGGGCTTTTGTATTTTGAGTTCTAATACATCCTTATTTATGCGCACCTTTGGTTTGATAGGGTATCCATTAACTCACTCCTTTTCGAAAAAATATTTTACAGATAAGTTTTCTAGGGAGAATATTATGGATGTGGTCTATGAAAACTTCCCAATTGAATCAATTGAATATTTCCCAAAACTTTGGCAAGACCAAACATCATTAGTTGGCTTAAACGTAACTATACCTTACAAAGAGCAAGTAATACCTTATCTAGACCTTTTGGATGATGCCGCATGTCGTATAGGAGCTGTAAACGTGATTAAAAAAATGCCGGATGGTCGTTTAAAAGGATACAACTCCGATTATTATGGTTTTAAAGATAGTTTAGTCCATTTTTTACGTGGAAATCAACCTTCCCACGCGCTGGTGTTAGGAACCGGTGGAGCCTCAAAAGCGGTGGTCTGTGCTCTAGAAGATATAGGGATTTCTCACACTTTAGTTTCCCGTGTCTCGGACACCAATAAGATAGCGTATGAAGATTTAAATACATCGTACATCTCAAAATCCAAATTAATTGTGAATACGTCACCTTTAGGAATGTACCCCAAGGTAGATACTTACCCGGATCTACCTTACAACGCGTTGACGGGTGAACATTTTTTATATGATTTGGTTTATAATCCGGAGATTACCCAGTTTATGTCTAAAGGTAAAAGTCAAGGCGCTCAAGTGATGAATGGATTACCCATGTTGGTAGGACAAGCAGAAAAGGCTTGGGAGATTTGGAATGAAATGGGATGAAGTAAAGAGGGTAAATCTAATTGATTTAATTTTATATAAAATAATAGATAAAAAGTAAAGCGGTTTAATAATCGAATTAAAACCCAGTAAGATTTTAATAATTAAACAGGGGAGTTGATATGGAAAGCATACTGTACCAAAATGGAATTTGATTTAACTTCTCAATATCAACCTACCGCTGATCAACCTCAAGCGATTCGTCAATTAGTCAAAGGCGTTCTAGAAAAAGAGCCCAGTCAAATCCTATTAGGCGTGACCGGTTCCGGTAAGACGTTTACTATAGCGAATGTTATACAAGAAGTAAAAAAGCCCACATTGATTTTAAGTCACAACAAAACGTTGGCGGCTCAATTGTATGGCGAATTCAAGCATTTTTTTCCAAATAATTTAGTCGAATATTTTATTTCGTACTACGATTACTACCAACCGGAAGCATACATTCCAACTTCCGGATTGTATATCGAAAAAGACTTATCCATAAACGCAGAAATAGAGAAGTTACGACTAAGTGCTACATCTGCTCTTATGTCCGGTAGAAGAGATGTTATCGTCGTAGCATCGGTATCCTGTATATATGGTATCGGAAATCCGGATGAGTTTCAAAAGAATATTGTAGTAATTAAAAGAGGGCAAGTTGTATCCAGAAATCAGCTGTTGTATTCTTTTGTTCAAATATTATATAATAGAACAACAGGGGAGTTTAAACGGGGAACGTTTAGAGTAAGCGGAGATACTATTGACGTGTTCCCAGCATACGCAGATCAGGCTTTTCGTATTGTTTTATGGGGCGATGAAATTGAATCTATACAATGGATTGACCCCTCAACAGGTAAGAAGATAAGTGAACAATCTGCCATTACATTGTATCCGGCCAATTTATTTGTAACGGGAAAAGAAACATTACAACAAGCCATACATGAAATACAAGATGATTTAGTCAAACAAGTACATTACTTCGAACAAGAACGAAGATTTTTAGAGGCAAAACGTATACAAGAACGTACAGAGTTTGATATAGAAATGATGCGAGAACTAGGGTATTGTTCGGGAGTGGAAAATTATTCCAGGTATTTTGACCGAAGGGATCCGGGTCAACGCCCTTTTTGCTTAATGGACTATTTTCCGGATGATTTTTTAATGGTAATCGATGAAAGTCATGTGACAGTTCCACAGATTCGAGCTATGTGGGGAGGAGATAGATCCCGTAAAGTTAATCTAGTGGACTTTGGATTTCGATTACCATCTGCTTTAGATAATCGCCCCTTAACATTTAACGAATTTGAATCTATCGTTCCTCAATTGATCTATGTTAGTGCCACACCAGGTGATTATGAATTACAACAAACAGAAGGTTCGGTTGTGGAACAAATTATTCGTCCAACCGGTCTTTTAGACCCAATAATAGAAGTTCGTCCTACTGTGAATCAAATTGATGATTTGTTAGATGAAATTCAAGCTAGGATAGAAATGGGAGATAGAGTCTTGATTACGACTCTAACGAAACGTATGGCAGAAGAATTAACTCGTTATTTAGATCGATTGGGAATAAAAACACGCTATATACATTCAGAAGTGAAGACATTGGACCGTGTTGAAATATTAAGAGAGTTAAGACTAGGTATGTTTGATGTTTTGGTAGGGGTGAATTTATTACGAGAAGGTTTAGACTTGCCAGAAGTATCGTTGGTAGCCATTATGGATGCGGATAAAGAAGGATTCTTACGTAATGTTCGATCACTCGTTCAAACAATCGGAAGAGCAGCACGGAATAGCAATGGTAAAGTTTTAATGTATGCCGATAAAGTAACACCGTCGATGCAAGACGCCATAGACGAAACCAGTCGGAGACGTTTAGTGCAAACAGAATACAATTTAAAAAATGGAATTACACCGACTACCGTTCGTAAATCGAAAGAGGAGATATTAGGTCAGACAAAAGTAGCTGACGCATCTAGGGTCTCTAAAATGTACACCGAGCCGGAAGCTAATATAATCAGAGCCGCAGATCCTGTATTAAATGTATTATCTAAAGACCAACTTGAAAAAGAATTAGATAAAACAAAACGTGCGATGGAAAGAGCCGCTAAAGACTTAGATTTTATGGAAGCAGCCCGTTATCGAGATGAAATGATTCGAATCCAAGAAATTTTAAAAGAAAAATATTAAACGTAAAAATAGTCTCCAACGTTTTCTTTTTTTAAGAAAAATATAATTCTTCGACAAAAGGTTTTGATTTTTAGTTTGAAAACATAACATTAGGGAATTATTTAACCGTTAACTTTTTAACAAAACAAAAACCATGAAAAAACTTGTTGTAGCTGCTTCTATGCTAGCAGCGTCTTTTGGTGCATTCGCACAAGATTACAAACCTGTTGCAGGAAATGTAACGGCCGAATTAGGTTTAGTAGGGGCTATAGGGAATACCTCTTTAACTTTGCCTAATAGCGGTTTTGCCGGAACTCCAAATTTGCGTTTTCGCTATTTCTTACAAGATAAGATGGCAGTAAGATTAGGTTTTAATTATTCTAAATTCACAGAGACAAATAAGTTTTACGGTGCTTCTTCATCGGATGAAGGTACTCAAAAAATTAATAGCTCTGTATTCGGATTGAATTTAGGTATTGAAAAACATTTAGCCGGAACAAACAGATTATCCACTTATGCAGGGGCAGACTTACTATTACGTTTTGCCGGTGCATCTGAGAAATGGGAGAAATATGATGGTACAGGTTTTAATAATGACTACGAAAGAACATTAAAAGGAGCAAATAGCAACGGAGATAATGGTTCTTTTGGTTTTGGATTAAGAGCAGTAGCCGGTGCAGAATACTATTTCGTAGAAAAAGTATACCTAGGTGGTGAATTTGGATGGGGTTTTACGGCAATTAAAAATGGTAAAACCTCGGATGAAGTAACCACGGCTGGAACTACTACCACTACAGAGACAGAATCTAACGGTGGTACATTTAACCTTAACCCTGCATTATCAGCAGGTATCCGCCTAGGTTTCCGTTTCTAATAGAATTACACTAGTTTCTAGGCCCATTCAAAAGATGGGCCTTTTTTATTTCTATTATATCATTGAAACAACCTACAATAAGGAAATCGGTATCCTATTTTCCCAGTTGAGCGTATCCAAAATTTATATTAAAATATACCCACTATATGACGACATAGTTATTGGTAGTTAAATTAATACTTTTATTCAGAGTATACGAATAATTACCGTTTATCCTTTCAATGTCTCCTAAGTCATTATAGTCAGATTGAATATCATCGATACTGGAAGCTAAATAAATATTCAAATCCGGATCTGAATCTGTTCTGAAATTTTTCTATTTCAATTGGGTGGTATCAAAACTAACACAAGCTATGCCACTGGTGGGATGGGCAGAGGACATAAACCGGCCGGATAATATATAGGTATAGACAGCTTGCACAAGAGTAACGGCTTCTTTTTTTTGCATGAAAAAGAAGTATTCCCAATACTATAATAAAGCTTTTATACAACGTTTTATTTGTTTTTGAGGAGGAAATAAAAAATGATACTACTTACATTCTTATTTAATCTTAAGTAGACGGCAATCACTTCTTTTTGGACTATTTCCGAGTTGAATTCGTTCAACAAAATCCATAAAAAAATCCTTTATAGTAACTACAAAGGATTTTTTTATGTTTAAAACGATACACTTACTTTTTCATTGTTCCAAATACGTAATCCCATAAAGGTGATGAAACACCAAATACATTTGTAGTGTCTTTGTAATGATGTACCGCATGGTTTAACCACAAATGTTTGAATAGATTTTTAGGGGGTTGATATGCATGTACAATAAAGTGAACAAATATATACGCACAGTATCCCATGATGAAACCCGGAAGAAAACCGAACACCTTAGTGCCAATCAAGGCTCTGAAAATAATAAAGAAAACGCCTGCTAAAGCCATACTTAAAAGGGGGGGCATCGCGAGTCTGTCTTTGTCTTTTGGGAATTCATGATGAACACCATGTAATGCATATTGCATTTTGCGTTTCCACTCATTTGTTGGCTTCATATGAAATACATAGCGATGCACTAAATATTCAACTAATGTGAAACCAAGAAATCCACTAACAAATAAAGCTACTACATAACCGGCGCTTAATTGAACATAATCTGTATAAACAAATGCTACATATAATAAAAAAGCAGCAATAGAAGTAAGTATAGTTATAGGTACAGAAATATGGGTTCTGGATAGTTTTTCTAAAATAGGATTATCAAACAATTGTTTCGTTCCTTGGTGTTTAGGTTTGATGGTGTTCTCTTTCAATTCCATTGGGATAAAATAATTTGTACAAAATTAAGATAGTGCGTTTTAGAAGACAAGTATAAATGGTTTTATTTAACAAAAGAATGACATTTCTCCAAAATTTGACGGTAATACTCCTCATATGCCGGGGTAATTACTTTAGCATCAAATTTTTTGGCTTGAGCTAATGCATTTTTTCTAAATTGAGGTAATTGGTCTTTATCTAAGAGACGAAGGGTGTTTTGGGCCATTTCATCAACTGCCCCCACTGGACTTAAAAACCCTGTAACTCCCTGAATATTAAGTTCCGGAAGACCTCCCACGTTGGTAGAAATGACTGGTACTTCGCAGGCCATGGCTTCCAATGCTGCTAAACCAAAACTTTCTTTTTCAGAAGGCATTAGAAAAACATCTGCTACGGATAAAACTTCCTCTACTGCGTCTAATTTTCCTAAAAAACGGATATCATCACAAGCATGTATGTCTCTACAAATAGATTCAATTTTAGGCCGCTCGGGTCCGTCGCCAACTAAAAGTAATTTTGCCGGAATCGTATGCCTAACTTTGTCAAATATTGCTAAAACATCTTCTACCCGCTTAACTTTTCTAAAGTTAGAGGTATGGACGAGTAATACTTCGCCTTGTGGACAGATGGCTTTCCTGAAATGCTCCTTGGGTTGTTTTTTAAATCGAGCTAAGTCGATAAAATTAGGAATCACTTCGATGTCCTTTTGAATATCAAAGGTAGAATAGGTTTCTTTTTTTAAGTCTTCTGAAACCGCTGTTACTCCGTCAGACTGATGAATACAAAACGTTACGACCGGAGCAAACGACGGATCTTTTCCTACCAGTGTTATATCCGTTCCATGTAATGTAGTCACAACCGGAATGTAAATACCATGGCTTTTAAGAATTTCTCTTGCCATAAATGCGGCAGAGGCATGGGGTATAGCGTAGTGTACGTGAAGAATTTCCAGTTTTTCATGACGAACAACATCCACCATTTTACTGGCTAAAAGAATCTCGTAAGGGGAAGACTCAAAAAGCGGGTAACTTTTCATCGTTACTTCATGGTAAACAATATTTTCACTAAAAAAATCCAATCGGTGAGGTTGTGAATAGGTGATAAAATGTACTTGATGCCCTCTGTCTGCCAAAGCTTTCCCTAACTCTGTTGCTACTACACCGCTACCTCCATAAGTAGGATAACATACTATGCCAATTTTCATTCGTAGTGATTTTGTTTTAGACATAACAAAAAATTAGGTGATTTAGTTTGCCTCTACTTTCAACTTATTGTTCACGGTAATTTAAAATAGAACGGTATATAACCGTCTGAATTTGAGTGCGTATACCGTCTCGTATCAATCGATTATTCGAAGCATCCGGATAAACACGATTGGATAAAAACACATAAACTAATTGTTGATCGGGGTCCACCCATACACAAGTTCCGGTAAAGCCGGTGTGTCCAAATGTACGATCGGAAGCCAAATAGGAACAAGGCCCTCCCCCTCTAGGTTCTGGTTTATCCCAACCATACCCGCGTCGATTGGTGATAAAAGGTGGGGTTATAAAAGTCTGAAGGGTAGAAGGTTGGAGGTATCGATATTGGCCATAATACCCTTGTTGTAAGTTCATTAACATTAAGAGGGATAAGTCATGCGCATTGGCAAATAAACCGGCATGACCACCTACTCCTCCGATCATGGCTGCTCCAGGGTCGTGGACGGTTCCTTGAACCAATTGTTTTCTAAAATATCTATCCGCTTCTGTAGGAGGGATACGTTGTGCTTCTATGCCATTACTTAAGGGTGAATAAACAATATCATCGAGCAACATAGGGTCGAAAATAAATTGTTGGACAAAGTCTTCTATTGGCATTTGAAGTTGTTGTTCTACAATTCGTTTCAGTATATAGAAAGCCAAGTCACTGTATACATAGGAATAGGGAAGAATTTTACGGCCTTTTCTCGGGTAGGGAAGTAAAGGCGATTCGATAGTCCATTTCCATAAACTATCTTCTAACGAAGCTATACTGTATAGTTGATGTGCTACATGATTGGGGAAACTATCACTCGGAACGGAACGGTAATAACTTCTCATAAATCCGGTGTCCACGGTTTTTTTCCAATGTGGTAGAAAAGCTTGTAAGCCTGCTTGATGTGTTAGTATATCATCGAGAACTAAATTTTCTTTATTGGTCCCAACTAATTCCGGTAAGTAGTAAGAGGCTTTTTTATGAACGTCTAATAATCCTCTTTCATAAAGAAACATTGCAGCTTGTAAAGTCCCGGCTACTTTTGTGATTGAAGCTATATCATATAACGTTTCATCGTCTACCGGAGTTTTTTTATCGTATGTATGATATCCGAAATTTTTACGATATACCATCATGCCGTTTTTTATGACGACCACTTGACAACCCGGCATAGTACCTTCTGCTATAGCACGTAAGGCTATGGTGTCAATGCGTTGTAAAGTTTTGTTATCCATACGGACTTGTTCGGGGTACCCATATTGCACTATCGACTGCCGCTCGGTCTGGATGCCGGTATGGATTAAAAAGGGAGCTACATTTACCGGTAGTTTTCCAGCCGTAGGAAGTGCTCCCATTAATAAATGAGTTGCCGTACGCGCTGTAAATACATTATCTTCGTATAAACAGAGTACCGCATCCGCTGAGGAAAAATATTTCAAGGCATAGGGTGTTCCAAATAGGCAAACAATAACTTGCTTTTGAGCGGCACGCAATTGCAGTAAAAGTTTTTTAGTGGATTCACTGATACCAAACGTTTTGGTGTTATAAGCATTCACTTGGTGAACTCCTACTATCACAACATCGGTAGTTTGGCACCGGGAGACAATTCCGGCAAGAATAGAATCCGAGAAAGTTTTAGGTATACAAATGGACTTTTCAATACCATAACGTTGAAGGCCTTTTATCCATTCGGGTGTAACGTCCGTACTACCTATACTAATTGCGGTGTATGGAATAATATCCGGATTTTTAATGGGTAATAATGAGTTGTTATGCCGTACTAAAGTTCCGGCTTTATCATAAAGTGTTTGAATAAACGCCTTAGTAGAGGATGTGTGAAGATCTTCTGAAAGCGTTTCAATGGTAATGTTTTGTGGCTGATGAAGTCCGCACCAATACTTGGCCATCAGAATTTTTTTTACTCTACGTCTAATCTCTTCCCAACTAATATCTTTATCTTGAATGGCTTTTTGAATTTTTTTAATAGCTATCGGAACGTTTTCCGCAAACAATAACACATCATTACCGGCTAATAATGCTTTTACATCTACTTCACCGGGTTTATAATAACTGCTTACCCCTTTCATGTTTAGGGCGTCGGTGAATATTAGTCCTTCAAAACCAAGATCTCTTTGTAATACATCGGTAACCATTGTCTTCGATAAAGATGCTGCTCGATTTGGGGTATTATCATAAGCAGGAACATGTAAATGGGCTACCATCATACCGGTTAAACCCTCTTGTATAAGTGCTTTAAAAGGATAAAGTTCTGTGGTTTCAATACTCGTTTTAGCGTGTGGAATGACAGGTAAGCTATGATGGGAATCCGATTCCGTATCGCCATGCCCCGGAAAATGTTTTGCTGTTGTTAAGATATGTTCAGCTTGCATACCCTTCATGTATGCTATGCCTTTTCGGGCTACAGCAAACTTATCCTCTCCAAAAGATCGAATCCCTATAACCGGATTATTAGGATTATTATTGATATCAACTACTGGAGCAAAATTGATGTGTACTCCCAATCGTTTGCATTGTTGGGCAACAGCTTTGCCCATCTTGTAAATTAGAGTATCTTCTGTTAGCGCTCCTAATGTCATTTGCTTAGGAAAATGTAATACGCTGTCGAGTCGCATTCCAAGCCCCCATTCTGCGTCCATGGCAATAAAAAGTGGTGTTTTGCTGATGCGTTGATAGTCATTGGTAAGGATAGCTTGTCGAACCGGTCCTCCTTGAAAAAATAGTACACCCCCTATCTGTTGTTCCCGGATTAGTTGACGTATTTCATCCTCGTGCGCAGGACCCTTATTCGAGTATGCCGCCACCATAAATAGTTGCCCGATACAAGCTTCTTCACTGAGTTGGGTTAATACACTGTCTGCCCAACGCTCACCGGCTGTACTTGCAAATGGAGGTTGTCGTTGTAGGGTGCCCGAACTGATACAAAGTGCCAGAATGGGTAAAAATAAAAGATACCGATGGATAGATTGTAAGGGGAAGCGCATACCTAAAGCACCAATTTCAAAGGAAAAGGTTGTTTTTTCTATAACGAAAGTACTACGAAAAAATGTTATTCACATATAAAATATACATTTCGTGGATAACCTGTGTGCAGGGTTAAATGTTTCGAAGGTAACTTTAAACCTTCATTATTAACTTATTCATTCGATAAAGGAATACGAGGGGAAAAACATGTCGGATATCATACGATTATTACCGGATAATATAGCCAATCAAATAGCTGCTGGAGAAGTGGTACAACGTCCCGCTTCTGTGGTAAAAGAGTTATTAGAAAATGCCCTGGATGCTGGAGCTACTACTATTAAATTGATTGTAAAAGATGCGGGAAAACAGTTAGTACAAGTTATCGATAATGGGAAAGGCATGAGTTCATGGGATGCGAGAAAATGTTTTGAACGACATGCAACTTCTAAAATCGCTACCGCCGATGATTTGTTTGCTTTATTCACATTCGGATTTAGAGGGGAAGCCATGGCTTCTATTGCAGCCGTTGCGCAAGTTGAATTAAAAACAAGAATGCCACTGGAAGAAACGGGTACTTATGTGCGGATTGAAGCGTCAGAGGTACTGGAACATCAAACTACAGCTACACTAGTGGGGACTTCCATTAGTGTTAAAAACCTGTTTTATAATGTACCGGCAAGACGAAATTTTTTAAAATCGAACCCGGTAGAAATGCGACACATCATGGAAGAGTTTACTAGAGCTGCTCTAGCTTATCCGTCGATAGCCTTTTCTATGTATCACAACGATTTAGAAATTTTTCAATTACAGGAGGAGAGTTTAAGCAAACGCATTATAAACGTACTGGGCCAAAGCTATCGAGAACAACAAATTCCCTGTAAGGAAGAAACGGATGTAGTTCAAATACACGGCTATATTGGAAAGCCGGAAAGTGCCAAAAAATCTAAAGGCGATCAGTTTTTCTTTGTCAATAATCGGTATATCAAAAGTGGGTATTTACACCATGCCATTCAGCATGCCTATGAGGATTTAGTCCCTTCGGATGCATATCCTTTTTATGTACTTTTTTTACAAGTACCACCCCACACAATAGATGTTAATGTTCATCCTACAAAGACAGAAATAAAATTTGAGGACGAAAAAACAATCTATGCTATTTTAAAAGCATCTATTAAAAAAGCCTTGGGAAGTCATAATATGGTTCCTTCGTTGGATTTTGACTTTGATGTAAATGTTTCCTCCTTTGCACAACTCTATCCGGATAGGTCAGCACAAAAAGATCCGGCCGATATAGGAATTCAAACGAAATACAAAAGTTCCGGTGATACGTTTTCAGGAGGGGCTCGTTGGGATATTCTAATGCAACAATTAGATGACAATAGAACAGAACCGGAACAAACGCAGGTTTTTAATGAAGGTATCCGGTTGTCTAGTAAAATTAACAGTCCTACTACTTTCTCAAAAGAAGAATTGTTCCTTGAAAACCCGGCAACTTTTCAATTACATCAACGATATATCATTTCACATGTAAAATCCGGAGTATTGTTGGTAGACCAACAAGCCGCTCACGAGAGAATTCTTTTTGAAAAATACGAGGCTCAATTGACAAATAAACTGGGTATATCTCAACAGTTTTTGTTTCCTCAAACCTTACAACTTTCACCTAGTGATTTTGTTTTAGTAAAAGAGATGGAAGATGATCTGAAGAAAGTGGGATTCGTTATTAATACCTTCAGTAATGATACGATAGTAATAAATGGTGT
Source organism: Cytophagaceae bacterium (assembly GCA_025455005.1). GTDB lineage: Bacteria > Bacteroidota > Bacteroidia > Cytophagales > Cytophagaceae > JALONH01. The sequence goes on along the minus strand of JALONH010000006.1, from coordinate 52,081 downwards.
ACCGGCAGACGGCATCAGTGGAAAAGAAAAAGATTTGTTTGAGGGTTTAATTGAACAATTCAAAACCAATCGTGATACCTTTCGCTTATCGCCTAAAGAAAATTTAGCTCGCTCTCTAGCCAAACGTTCCGCCATTAAATCCGGCACAAAGCTTACTGTAATGGAAATGAATGCATTAATAGATCAGCTTTTTGCTTGTAAAACACCTAACTTTGCACCGGACGGTAATCAAACGCTTATCTTACTGGATATGCAACGCATTGCTCAAATGTTTCAATAAGAAAATCTGTTACAGCATGTTTCAAATGACGCCTTGGGTACAAAAGATACTCATTTTAAATATTTTGTTTTTCGTATTGTTTAATATCATGACAGTAGTATCCTCGGATTACTTAGTCCTTCATAGTTATGCATCCGGAAAATTCATACCGACACAATTCGTAAGCTATATGTTTCTACATGGTGATTTTCATCATATATTCAGTAACATGTTTGGATTAATTATTTTTGCCCCTCTTCTAGAAAAATTTCTAGGTTATAAAAAGTTTTTATGGATGTATTTTATCTCCGGAATAGGAGCCGGAATTTTATATTGGTTAGTAGGGGCTTGGGAATTACATCTTATGTATCAAGATTTGTTGGCCTATATCAATAATCCTAATCCGGATGCATTGGTTGCTTATTTTGATCAACATGATCATCTTACCTATATCAATAATTTACGCTACTTCGAAAATTTTGCCCATCACCCCAATGACCCTCAAATCATTTCGGAAACCATTAAGTCAATTAAAGAATCCTATGATGCATCTGCTGCACGTGGAATGGTAGGGGCTTCCGGAGCCGTTTTTGGGGTGTTGGCCACCTTTGCATTGCTGTTCCCGAATACAGAACTGTTTCTTTTGTTCATTCCATTTCCTATTAAAGCAAAGTATTTGGTTTCTGCTTACGGTTTATATGAGTTATATAAATTAATTCAAGACCGACCGGACGATAACGTAGCACATTTTGCCCATCTTTCCGGGATGTTATTTGCCTTTATTTTGGTAACCTATTGGAAAAGACAACGTAACTCGTTTTATTAGGAGTTATGAGTATTCGTGAAGATATGACCGCCCAATTTAAAAAACAGGACAATGCCCTGATCAAAATTATATTGATCTCTGTATTTTTCTATGTGGTGGATTGTTTGTTTTGGTTGATTTCCCAATTCTCCTCTTCTCAATTATGGTCAACACTTTATACATGGAGAGCATTGCCTTCCGCCCTTACGGATCTCATTGTTAAGCCCTGGACGATTTTAACTTATGGTTTTACTCATGATATCCCAAGCCCTTTACATATATTCTTTAATATGTTGGGGCTGTTTTGGTTTGGAGGATTGATTCAAGAATACATTAATAGCAGACGATTGGTCTCCATTTTTATATTAGGTATCATTACCGGAGCTGTAGCCTTTCTTCTCTTTTTTAATTTTATACCTCCCTTTAATCAGCAATCGGCTTATTTGGTTGGCTCGAGTGCTGGGCTTTTTGCAGTTATTGTAGCCGCTGCTACCTTGCTACCGGAATACCGTTTTAATTTACTCTTTATTGGTCCGGTTAAAATTGTATATATAGCACTCTTCTACATTTTCTTGTCTTTAATCGGTACGGCTCAACATAATGCTGGGGGCAACTTGGCCCATCTAGGTGGAGCACTTTTAGGATTTACTTACATCAAACTGTTACGAAAAGGGTATGATTTAGGTAAACCTATACAACGTATTCTAAGTTGGAAGTTTTTTTCTTTCCGACGCAATAAAATTAAAGTCGCTTACAGAAGTCACGGCCCTATTCATCCGGAAGGGTTTCCAAACCAAGATGAAATCGATTTCATATTAGATAAGATTTCACGCTCCGGATATGAAAGCTTGAGCAAAGAAGAAAAAGATAAATTGTTTAAAGCCAGTCAGAAATAATGTCCGACCTTACCTTTACATATATCAAGATATCGATTGACCAAGATGTTTTAACCCTTACGTTGAATCGACCGGAGAAACTCAACGCGCTCCATCCGATAATGATTCAAGAGATAGATGCCGTGTTCGAAGAAATAGTTCCATTGGATTCTATAAAGGGAGTGATTCTTATAGGGGAGGGAGATAAAGCATTTGCAGCCGGCGCCGATATAAAAGCATTTCAAGGATTAACTTCGGAAGAGGCACAAATCCTCTCGCAAGAGGGGCAGTCCACTTTTTTAAAAATAGCACAATGTGCTAAACCGGTAATCGCAGCCGTAAATGGTTTTGCTTTAGGTGGAGGTTTAGAACTCGCTTTAGCTGCTCACATTCGCATTGCTTCAGCTCAGGCTCAGATCGGTTTACCGGAAACCACGCTGGGTTTAGTTCCGGGTTATGGCGGCACTCAGCGTTTGACCAATCTTGTAGGAAGAGGAAGAGCATTACAACTTATGCTGACGGCGCAAAGAATTGACGCATCCACTGCCTTAGAATGGGGCATTTTTAATGCGGTAGTTTCCCCTTCCGATGTATTAACTACATCCAAAACTTGGATGTTGCAAATCTTAAAACAAGCACCTATAGCGCTTAGAGAATGTATACGTTTAGTTCTAGAAGCTGAACTTTCCGGGGGACAAGCCATGCCCGAAGAAGCAAAAAGTTTTGGCAGGTGTTCCGCAACGTCGGATTTTATTGAAGGAACCACTGCATTTTTAGAAAAGCGGCCTCCTGTTTTTAAAGGAAAATAAACGGCATGTCGGCAATCCAACGTTTATTAGGACAAACAGCCCTTTACGGTCTTAGCAGCATGTTGGGACGGGCTATAAATTTTTTGTTGGTCCCGTTTTATACTTCTCTTCTAGCGCCGTCAGCCTATGGAATAGTAACAGATATCTATGCCTATGTAGCCTTTATGGCTATCGTTTTTATTTACGGTATGGAAACCACCTATTTCCGTTTTGCATCGAAAGATGGGATGGATGAAACCAGCGTATTTAATCATATTGTTTCTCAATTGATTTTGACTACCGGAATACTGGTGCTTCTATTGATTCTTTTAATAGACCCTATATCTCAATGGATGCAGTATGCTTCGCGTCCGGATTATATCTATCTCATGGTAGCTATATTAGCCACAGATACATTACTTGCGATTCCATTTGCTCGTTGGAGAAAACAGAACAAGGCTTTACCTTTTGCTTCTGTAAAGCTGGGAAGTATCTTCGTTAATGTAGGATTAAACATTATACTGATCGCCTACTTGCCCAAATTAATTGTACTGTACCCGAATAATACCTTGTTGCAATGGGTCTCTACGTGGTATCAACCTTCAGAAGCGGTGTACTACATCTTTTTATCCAATTTAGTATCGAATCTGATTCAAGTTCCATTTTTATGGTCTAGCTTTCGTTCGTATCGATGGACATGGGAAGCTCGTTTAGTATCTCCTATGTGGAACTATTCATGGCCCATATTGATCATAGGTTCGGCAGGCATGGTGAATGAAATGTTAGATCGGGTAATTTTAAAATATCTATTACCCGTAAATTTTTATACCGGTTACTCAACGATGGAAGCTCTCGGAATTTATGGAGCATGTTATAAACTTTCCATGTTTATGACATTAACGGTTCAGTCGTTTCGTTTTGCAGCAGAACCTTTTTTCTTTTCCAGGGCTTCGGATAAAAACGCTCCTGCTTTATTTGCTAAAGTGATGCACCTGTTTACCTTTATTTGTATAATCTTATTGGTAGTGCTCAGCATTCATATCGATACTATAAAACATTTCCTTCGAAACGAAACCTACTGGCAAGGCTTATCCGTAGTGCCGATTCTATTACTGGCTAATTTATTTTTAGGCATGTATTACCAATTGTCTGTATGGTATAAACTTTCCGATCAAACCTTATGGGGAGCTAAAATTAGTATAATAGGTGCGGTAATAACCATCGTAGGGAATATAATAGCCATACCTTCAATGGGTTATGTTGGTGCTGCAGCCGTTACAGCAGTTTGTTATGGCAGTATGGTAGTGTTAAGTTATAACATCGGTCAAAAACATTACCCGATACCTTACAATGTGAGGTGGCTGTTTTTAAGTATTCTGGGTTCCGTTGTACTGGTTACCCTATTTTGGTATGCGCGGAGTGTAGACTCCCCTTATACGATGGTAGGAGGATATATTTTGTCCGTCCTTTGGTTGGGATATTTAGCGATATCATTACGAAGCTTAATTCGTATATCTTAAAATAATTTGTATTTTTGAATAGGGCGTAAAATCGTTCTTGTTTGATATATGAGTGTTACTATTAAAATTGTTAATTCTTCCAATAATCCGTTACCTGAATATCAAACGGCATGGGCTGCAGGTATGGACATCGCTGCATTTTTAGAAGTACCCATAACCCTACAGCCAATGCAGCGTACATTAATTTCTACCGGGTTGTATATGGAACTTCCGGTAGGATTTGAAGCACAAATTCGTCCCAGAAGTGGATTGGCCATGAAAAATGGAATTACGGTATTAAACAGCCCGGGAACAATCGATCCGGATTATAGAGGAGAAATAAAAGTATTATTAATCAATTTGTCCGACCATCCCTTTACAATAGAATCCGGTGATCGAATTGCGCAAATGATTATATCAAAATACGAACAAGTTAATTTTTTAGAAGTAAAAGAATTAACTAAAACAGAGCGCTCAAAAGCCGGCTTCGGAAGTACCGGAGTTTAAACTGAATTTAGTAAACCAACGATTTATAGCATAACAATTAACCTATGAAAATTATTATCCCAATGGCCGGTATGGGCAAACGCATGCGCCCTCACACGTTGACTGTTCCTAAACCTTTAGTACCCATCGCAGGAAAGCCTATTGTTCATCGTTTAGTGGAAGATATTGTAAAAGTTTGTGGAGAGAAGGTAGAAGAAGTGGCCTTTATCATTGGGGATTTTGGCAAAGAAGTGGAGCAAAAATTAATTAATGTTGCGGCATCCGTTGGGGCGAAAGGTTCTATTTATTACCAAACAGAAGCGCTCGGTACAGCTCATGCAATCTTGTGTGCAAAAGAATCGTTGAGTGGGAATGTAGTAGTAGCCTTTGCCGATACACTTTTTAAAGCTGATTTTACGTTAGATACTTCAAAAGAAGGGATTATTTGGGTGCAAAAAGTAGAAGATCCCAAACCTTTTGGTGTAGTGAAACTAAACGATAAAAACGAAATCACTGACTTTGTCGAAAAACCGGAACACTTTGTATCTGATTTAGCCATTATCGGAATTTATTATTTTAAAGACGGTGCTAACTTAAGACAAGAGCTTCAATACATCTTGGATAATGATATTAAAGATAAAGGGGAGTATCAACTAACCTCTGCTTTGGAAAATATGAAAAACAAAGGAGTGAAGTTTATACCGGGAAAAGTGACCGAATGGTTAGATTGTGGTAATAAAGACTCTACCGTAGATACGAATGCGCGCTATTTGGAATATTTAAAAGGGCAAAAACTAGTGGCTGCTTCTGCTAAATTAACGAATACTGTAATCATTGAGCCGGTTTACATAGGTGAAAACGTAGAGATATCCAACGCTGTTATAGGACCTCATGTATCGATTGGAAATGCTACTAAAATTTCTGACAGTATCGTTAGTCGTACGATTATCCAAGAAAATGCTGTCATTAAATCAGCACATATTCATAATTCCATGCTAGGTAATTTTGCTCAATACAAAGGTAAGGCAGCGGATTTAAGTGTGGGCGATTACAATGTTATTTCATAAACATGTCAAAAATAAAAACTGCATTTCTTATTTTGTGCTTAGTACCGATAGTTAACCTGTCGGTACTTGCCCAAAAAAACAAAACGAGTAAAAAGACAAAAGCTGTAAAATCAACGGTCACAGACGCTGCTACCAGTCAGCAAAAAGTGATGGCTGAATTTTACTTTGTAGAAGGAATGAAATTTTTGTCTTTAAATAATATTCGAAGCGCTCAAGCGCATTTTGAAAAGGCCTATACCCTAGAGCCTAACTCAGATGGATTAAATTATATGCTGGCTAAGACCTATTTTTTTAATGCAAACTATGCCAAAGCACTTTCTCATATCCAAAAATCGTTAAAATCAGATCCAAAGAATCGAGAATATTACTTGGTCCAAGCTAAAATATTAGAGGCTCAAAAAAACTATCCTGAAGCTATCAAAACGTATAAAAAGATGATAGCGGAAACAAAGGGGGGAGAAAAGTTTTATTTTGATTTAGCTCAAGTACAATTAGATAGTAAAGATTATCCCGGAGCGATTAGTTCCTATAATAAAATAGAAGAAATTTATGGTAAATCATTAGAGATAACACGTCAAAAACAAAAAATATGGCAAGCGGCCGGCAAGACAGATGAAGCCGTTAAGGAAGGTCAAGCCCTTATAAAAGCATATCCAACTATTATTGAATACCAAGTCGCGCAAGCCGAAATGTTGTATTACGCTCAACGTAAAACGGAGGCGTTCGACTTATTACAAAATATACTTAAAAAAGATCCGAATAATGTACAGGCGCACGTGATGCTATATCAATTGTATCGCTATGATAATGATTTGGAAAATGCATTAAAATCAGTTGAGTGGATTATTCGATCTCCCGATACCGACAGGTCGATAAAGCAGGAAGTGATGAAAGATATTTTAGTGAATGCAAAATCCGACTCTGATAAAAAATCAGCCTTGCAACTGGCAGAACGATTTTATGAGCAATACCCTACTGATGGAACAGCTATATTAATATACGGAGATGCTTTATTCGTAAATAATCAAAAAGAGAAGGCCTGGATTTATTACGGTAAAGCTACACACTATTTTCCGGAGAATTTCAATGTGTGGATACAAGTGATGTCTTTAGATTATGAATTTCAAAAATATGATAGTTTAACCATTCACGGCACACGTGCGATTGAGTATTTCCCTAATCAAGCGGCTGTATGGTATTTCACTGGAATAGGTCATTATTTTTCAAAAAATTACACCAAGGCAGCAGAAGCTTTATTAGAAACAAAAAATTTAGCAGCAAGCAATAATGAAGTAAAAACAAATGCTTTACTAATGTTAGGGGATACGTATAATGAATTGAAAAAATATACGGAATCAGATGCAGCATTTGAAGAAGTTCTAAAAATGGATCGTTACAATATTCAAGCCTTAAACAATTATAGTTATTACCTTTCATTACGGAAAGAAAAATTAGATTTGGCAAAAGAAATGTCTGAACGAGTAGTCAATCGAAATCCAAACGAGGTCACGTATGTGGATACCTATGCATGGGTGTTATATCAAATGAAGGATTATAAAGGGGCTAAAGCTCAGTTAGAAAAATTCATGACTACGACAGAAAGTGCTACGATATTGGAGCACTATGGTGATATCTTATTCCAATTAGGGGATGTAAAAGGTGCGGTAGAATATTGGAAGAAAGCAAAAGCCAAAGGATCCGATACTTCGGAGTTTATTGATAAAAAAATTGCGGATCAAAAATTATATGAATAAAAAAGTATCCGTTTTTCTATTCCTTTTATTAAGCTTTTGGGTTGGATCCTGTTCAAAAAAAACAACGACACGGTCATTTCCTACTCCTGTTAAAATTAAACTTAATCCTGCAGTACTGCAAATCGATTTTGTCTATTTTAATATGCGAAGCAAAGTAGACTTTACGGACGAGAACGGACTAATTCAATTTAATTTAAATACACGGTGTAGACAGGATAGTGTAGTATGGGCATCTATTAATAAAGTAGGGGTAGAAGGGTTAAGGGTTTTAGTTCGTCCGGATTCCGTTTTTGTTATTGATAAATTAAAAAATATCTTATCCGTGTATAACATCGGTCACTTGCAATCAATGGCAGGAACATCTATGGGATACCAACAAGTACAAGCATTGATGTTGGGTAACTTGTTTTTTACAAAAGACAGTATCGATGAATGGTCTATGAGCAACGATACAACCCATTATATACTTTCACAACATAAAAAAAATGTTCACGCGCTTACGTATGTCCGAGTTGACAATAAAAAGGTAGACCAAGTGGTGCTTATGGATAGTATTTCGCAAAATAAAATGGAAGTCACTTATAAAAATTTCCAATACTCGGATTCCGTATTAGTGGCACAAGAAATTATAATTGACTTAACTGATGCACAACTAAAAAAACGTTCAGTTGTCCTGTCGCACCAAAAGATTGAATTTCCGAAAAAAGGGTTGAACTTCCCTTTCAATGTTCCGAAAAAACATGAAGAAAAGTAGCCTATATATATTTCTCTCCGGAGTGTGTTTGTGTTTGCTGTTTATGGCTGCACAACCTAAAAAGAAACGCACAGACCTTGAAAAGGAGAGAGCCCAAAAGATTCAAAAAATAAAAGAAACAAATAAAGTTCTCGAAGAAACAAAAGAAAAAAAGAATGCAACCTTGAGTCAACTCAATGTGTTGAATCAAACCATAAAAGAACAAGAAACGGTTTTACAAACCATTTTTACAGAAGTAGAACTTTTAGAGCAAGATATAGAGGAACAATCTCGTCTTATAAATAGACTAGAAACAGATTTGGTTTTATTGAAATCAGAATATGCTCAGTTGGTATACCAAGATTGGAAATTTAGAGATGGGTTTGATAAGTTGTTGTACCTACTGTCATCGGATAATTTTTCTCAATTAATTCGACGACAGTCGTATTTTAAACATTATGAAATAGCTCGAGTAGCCCAAATGAAAGAGATTACTTCTGTAGCAGAAGAGGCAAAAACCTATCGAGCCTATCTAGATTCTAATCGGTATTTAAAACAACAATTAATTCAAGTAAAAACGATTGAAACAGAAAACTTAACATCTATTAAAAACCACCAACAAGTTGTATTGAAAAAATTAAATTCAAAAGAAGTTCAATTACAAAATGACTTGGAACAAAACAAACAAGCTATAAAACAACTGGAAAAAACCATTAAAGATTTAATAGCCCAAGAACGAAAGAAAGCAATAGAAGAAGCTAAGAAATCATCTACCACGACCAAAACCCCCAATAGTACAAATAAGTCAGTGCCACTATCCACAGAAGATCAAACAAAGCTTTCCGGTTCCTTTGAATCTAACATGGGTAAACTGCCTTGGCCGGTAGCTACCGGTAGAGTGTCTCAGCATTTTGGTAGACAAGCCCATCCGGTCCTAAAGGGAGTATATGTAGATAATTTAGGTATTGATATATTGACAGCCGCAAATGAACAAGTAAAAGCCGTTTTTGCCGGTAAAGTAGTCACCGTGACAGAAGTTCCGGGTATGCATACTATCGTTATGATTCAACATGGGCAATTTTTTACAGTGTATGCTAAGTTAAAAACGGCTAGTGTACAAATTGGACAGCAAGTACTTGCCAAACAGGTGATTGGGACAGCGTATACCGATTTAAACGGCGAAACCGAAGTTCAATTTCAAATTTGGAATAATGAGAATAAGTTGAACCCGGAGGTTTGGCTTAGAAGCAAGTAACACGAGCTATTAAAGCCTTTTTTAATTTATTCTTTGCCTATAATTGGCTATCTTTACGAGATAAAATTCTTAACTGACAATCATTATGTTAACTATCGGCACGTTATTGTTTCTACAATCTTTAGGATTCACCGAAATATTACTGATCGTTCTATTGGTCGTTTTTTTATTCGGGGGTAAAAAGATACCGGAATTAGCTCGAGGTCTTGGGCGTGGTATCCGCGAATTCAAAGACGCTTCTAAAGAAGTGAAAAAAGAAATTAATGACAGTTTAGAGGAAGATAAAAAAGCGTAACCGGTTTGAAACGATACAATACCCTACGTGAGGTACGATCCGATATCGCGAGTGGCGCGATTTCTTGTGTTACCCTCACTCAATATTACTTAGACAATATTGAACGAAAAAAACATTTAAATGCATATGTTGAAGTATATGCAAATGAAGCGTTAGCTCAAGCAGCAATTGTTGATGAAAAAATAAAAGCAGGCACTGCCGGTAAATTAGCCGGCATGGTTGTAGGTCTTAAGGATGTGTTATGCCATAAAGGGCATGGTGTTCAAGCATCCAGTAAAATACTTAGCGGATTTATTTCTCAATTCAACGGCACTGCTGTTCAACGTTTGATTGACGAAGACGCCATTATCATCGGTCGTCAAAATTGTGATGAATTTGCAATGGGTTCATCCAACGAAAATTCGGCTTTTGGACCGGTATTAAATGAAATAGACCCTACGCGAGTACCGGGAGGGTCTTCCGGAGGTACAGCTGTAGCTGTTCAAGCCGATACTTGTTTAGTATCTCTGGGTTCGGATACGGGTGGGTCTGTCCGTCAACCGGCTGCTTTTTGTGGAATTGTAGGATTTAAACCTACGTATTCTAGAATCTCTCGTTATGGGTTATTGGCCTATGCCTCTTCATTCGATTCTATAGGTATTATTGCTCGGAGTATTGAAGATACTGCCTTAGTATTAGAAGTTATTGCTGGTTCAGACGATAATGACAGTACGGTATCGACAACAGTTGTTCCGGAATACTCCAAATCTACTCCTTATACCAAGAAAGCGTCTGTTTGTTATTTAAAAGAGGCATTGGAATCTCCGGGAGTAGCAGACGATATTAAAGAAGTCATGCGGAAACAAATTGCATCTTTACAAGCAAAAGGTCATACCGTTGAACCTGTTGCCTTCCCATTATTAGATTATATCCTTCCTACGTATTATATCCTGACTACTGCTGAAGCCAGCTCGAATCTATCCCGATACGATGGCGTTAAATATGGATATCGTAGTTCAAATGCAACCGATTTATTAAGCTTATATACCAAAACCCGTTCGGAGGGATTTGGAAAAGAAGTTAAAAAGCGAATCATGTTAGGCACCTTTGTGCTGAGTGCAGGTTTTTATGATGCTTATTATACTAAAGCACAGAAGATTCGTCGTTTAATAAAAGAAACAACAGAGGGATTATTACAACAATATGATTTTGTATTAACTCCCACTACTACCACCACCGCCTTTAAAATAGGTGATCACAGTGGTGATCCAATATCGATGTATTTAGCGGATATATTTACCGTACAAGCGAATATATGCGGAATACCTGCTATCTCCTTTCCTAAAGGTACAGATGCCAACGGTTTGCCTATAGGCTTACAATTGATGACACGTGCGTTTGAAGAGGAGTCTTTATTGACCTTTACACAATCCTTGCTGGATGATTAAAAATAAATATATAACGAAACGTTCCTTAATCTTTACTTGCGCCATCTTTTTAGGTGGCGTCTTGTTTTCTAATGCACAAACGGACTCTTCGACTGTTCATGAGTCGGCCGATAGTACAATCGTTCAAGCAGAAGTTCTTGATTCTATTCCGGCTGTTGCAGCACCAAAGCCCACTGCAGCTTCTACGGAAGAATTAACGGAACAAGAAAAAATTATTGCAGCACGTTTAAAAGTGTTGCAAAACGAAGTTAAACTCACGTACAATAAAAAAATAAAAGGCTTTATAGATTATTTTTTAGTACGAAATCAAAGGTATACCGTGATGGTGGAACGCAGAAGAGCTGTCTACTTTCCATTGTTTGATGAAATACTTCAACAGCAAAAAATGCCACAAGAAATTAAGTATTTGGCAATCGTAGAATCCGGACTCAATCCCAAAGCCGTTTCTCCGGTTGGCGCTGCAGGTCTCTGGCAATTCATGACCTTTACAGGTAAACAATTTGGTTTGTACCAAGATGAATATATAGACGAACGGTTAGATCCAAGAAAATCAACCGTAGCAGCATGTAAATATTTAAGAGAATTATATAACACTTTTCACGATTGGGAGTTAGCCTTAGCGTCTTATAATTGCGGCCCCGGGAATGTTCGCCGTGCCATCCGAAAATCCGGATACAAGGACTCTTTTTGGGAAATTTATAATTTCCTTCCGCAAGAAACCAGAAGTTATGTTCCCCAATTTGTCGCCCTCACTTACGTTATGAATCATTTGAAGGACCATAATATTATGGTGGATTCGTTAGAATATGCTGTGGCAACAGATACCGTCACGGTGCATCAATACCTTGATTTAACCAGTTTGTCGGAATCCCTTAATTTGTGTAGCGAAGACTTAAGAAAATTAAATCCATCGATAAAAAAAGGGGTGTTGTCCGGTACGTATCCGTATCAAATTAAATTACCTATTCAAAAAATGGCAGAATTTTATTTGAATAAAACCTATTTATTAGATGCATGTGCAAAGCCGATTCAACGAGATGAAACTCGAGTCAATACTCCTCCACCTATACGAACTACTCCTTCTTCGAGCGGGACCTCTACAACAACTACTAAAATATATTATACGGTTAAGAGTGGCGACGCATTAGGTACTATAGCGGCACGTTATGGAGTAACGGTAACAGATATTAAACGGTGGAATTCGTTAAGTTCTTCAACCATACGGATAGGTCAACGATTGGTAATTTATAAAAAAGGGATAGCCTCAGGAACCACTACCGGAACGGTCTCTCGAACTACGACTACTACCTCTCCTACTTACTATACTGTTAAAAGCGGCGACTCACTTTGGACGATAAGCCAGAAAACGGGTGTGTCGGTAGAAAAATTAAAAAAATTAAATGGACTTACGTCCGGGTCTATTCGTCCGGGTCAGAAATTAAAGTTGAAATAAGTCACCCTCACTATTTTAGATCAATGTACTATGTCAATCAAAAAAGAAGATGCACTGAACTACCATTCTTCCGGTAAACCGGGTAAGATAGAAGTAGTACCTACTAAGATGTTGTCCTCCCAATTGGATTTGGCATTAGCCTATTCCCCCGGGGTGGCAGAGCCCTGCAAAGAAATCCATGCGTCTAAAGAAGAGGTCTACAAATATACGGCAAAAGGTAATTTAGTGGCCGTTATTACAAATGGTACAGCCGTATTAGGTCTTGGTAACATAGGACCGGAAGCCTCTAAGCCGGTAATGGAAGGGAAAGGTGTCTTGTTCAAAAAATTTGCCGGTATAGATGTATTTGATATTGAAATTGATTGTTTAGATCCTGAACGTTTTATTGATATCGTTGCTTCTTTAGAACCTACTTTCGGAGGGGTAAATCTAGAAGATATTAAAGCACCGGAGTGTTTTCAAATAGAACAAGCATTAAGGAGTCGGATGAATATTCCGGTCATGCACGATGATCAACATGGGACGGCTATTATATCAGGAGCAGCGTTGTTAAACGCTCTTTCGATTGTTGGTAAAAAAATTGAAGAATTAAAGTTAGTTGTAAGTGGAGCCGGAGCAGCGGCTATCTCTTGTTTGCGCCTGTATCGAGATATAGGAGTTCGTCCGGAAAATGTCGTAGTATTCGACATAAATGGTGTATTGCATAAGGGACGTACTGATTTAGCTCCCATTCAAATGGAGTTTGCTACGAATCGAGAAGTACATAATTTATTTGATGCATTACAAGGAGCCGATATGTTTTTAGGATTGTCTGCCGGAAATGTGTTAACTCCGGAAATGTTGCAGCAAATGGCAGCAGATCCTATAGTTTTTGCATTAGCAAATCCGGTACCCGAAATTGATTATCACGTCGCGAAAGCGGCTCGACCGGATATCATAATGGCTACCGGGCGCTCTGATTTCCCAAATCAAGTAAACAATGTATTAGGTTTCCCCTACATTTTTAGAGGTGCCATGGATGTGCGCGCTACTGAAATCAATGAAGCTATGAAACTGGCTGCGGTATATGCTATTGCTGCTTTGGCAAAAGAACCGGTACCGGAAAGTGTCAATAAATCGTATGCAGACGACAAAATTATATTTGGTAGAAATTATTTAATTCCAAAACCCCTAGACCCTAGGTTAATCACGACAATATCTCCGGCAGTAGCGAAAGCGGCTATGGAAAGTGGAGTGGCTAAGTTCCCTAGAGATAATTGGGAACAATATAAATCGGAATTATTACAACGAATTGGACAAGATGATCGTCTGATGACCCGCATGATTAATCGTGCTAAACAACAACCGAAAAGGGTTGTCTTTGCGGAAGCCGATCAATTTAAAATTCTGAAAGCAGCTGAAATTATTTCTCGAGAAGGAATTGCTTATCCTATTTTATTGGGTAATAAAGCAAAAATTCATCAAATGATACAAGAACATAATTTGATGATAGATGGCTGTACCATTATTGATCCATTTGAAGAAAAAGATAAAAGAAAACTATTCGGTTATGAATTGCATTTAAAACGCCAACGTAAAGGTATTACTGAAGAAAAAGGTCGAAAGTTGATGCGCGATCGAAACTACTTTGGAGCAATGCTAGTAGAAAAAGGCGAAGCGGATGCTTTTATATCCGGATTAACGCAAGAATATGCCGATACTATTCGTCCTGCCCTTCAAGTGATAGGAGTAGAAAAAGGTATTTCAAGGGTAGCGGGGATGTACATCATCATTACGACCAAAGGGGTGTTCTTTTTTGCAGATGCAACGGTCAATCTTAATCCAACCGCAGAAGAATTAGTAGACATAGTAGATTTAACGGCTCGTGCCGTTCGATTTTTCGATATGGAACCTCGCATTGCAATGTTATCGTATTCTAATTTTAATTCAGCGGAAGGGGATATCCCGGCAAAGATGGCACAGGCAACTAAATTAGCTAAAGCAAAATTCCCTGAATTGATTATAGAAGGAGATATACAAGCTAACGTTGCGGTAGATACAAGTTTACAAAAAGAAATGTATCCCTTTTCTGCTTTAGCGGAGAGTGGCGCCAATACGTTTATTTTTCCAGGACTTGCTTCGGGTAATATTGCCTATAAACTGCTTCAAGAAATCGGAGGTGCAGAAGCCATTGGTCCTTTGTTAATGGGCATGGGCAAACCGGTTCATATTTTACAATTGGGGTCTTCTGTAAGAGAAATAGTCAATATGGTTGCTATAGCTGTCGTTGATGCTCAAGCTCAAGAAGAAAAAATTAATTTATGATAGTATATCTGGACGGTCGTATTACGCATAAAGATCCTACGTATCTTATTGTAGAAGTGGGCGGAATCGGTTACCAAGTCAAAGTATCATTGGCTACATATGGTAAATTAAAAGACGTTGAAAAGGCTAAAGTGTTTACGTATTTTCATGTTAAAGAAGACGCACATACCTTATATGGTTTTTTTGATACACTAGAAAAACAGTTGTTTACAGACCTAATTTCTGTTAATGGGGTCGGTCCGAGTACGGCCTTGATGGTATTATCTTCTTTATCACCGGACGAACTTCGACAGGCCATCATTAATGAAGATATACGTATTATTCAGGCGGTTAAGGGGATAGGCGCCAAAACAGCCCAACGTTTGGTACTAGAATTAAAGGATAAAATGAAGAAAGAGAGTTGGGTCGAAGATGCAGATAAAAATTTATCTATTACTAAAAGCAATAGTATACGCCAGGAAGCGTTATCTGCATTGGTGACTTTAGGATTTAACCGAACAGTAGCTGAAAAAAATATAGATATATTATTAAAAAAGAACCCTCTAATTTCTCTGGAAGAACTAATAAAACAGGCGTTGAAGATGGCATAATTTTTTACGTTGAACACTAGAATTTTAAATATTGTATTTTCATTTGCATTTGTTGCCGGTGCAGTAGGTTGGATATCTACCGTAAAGGGAAATTCTGTTGATTTCGTTCGATCATTTCATACTTTTATTTCACCCCCGGATACCACCAAACCCACTAATCCTAGAAGGCCGACGTACACTCCTCCGGATCGTCAGGGAGACCCTTTAAATAATCCATCCCGCTCTAACTTCGAGTTAAATGATCCGGATAACGTACAACGTGAAGTAGAACTCGATACAGCTACAGGTAATTATGTTATCAAAGAAAAAATGGGTAACATGGATTATCGTCCGGAAACCTACATGACCTTTGAAGAATTTTATCGGTACAAAAATCAACAAATGATTCAAGAGTATTGGCGACAAAAAAGCGCTACTCAAACATCTGATAAGGCAAAAGCCAAACAAACAGGACCTACATCGCTTAAAATTCACACCCCTGGATTGGGTAATGTTTTTGGTAGTGATTATGTAGATATACGTCCTAATGGTTTAGTGACGCTGGATTTTAAAGCAATATGGCAACGCGTGAATAATCCGCAGTTACCCATCCGTCAACAACGCGTAGGTAATTTTGATTTTGACCAACAAATTTCGATGAACTTAATAGGAAAGATTGGGGAAAAATTAAAAATCACCGTCAATTGGGATACCAAGGCAGCGTTTGAATTTCAAAATAACATCAAAGTACAATACACTGCCTTTGAAGAGGACATCATTCAAGCGATTGAAGTAGGTCGGGTCAGTATGCCTTTAAATAGCTCTTTAATGACAGGGCCTCAAAATTTATTTGGTTTTAAAACTAAATTACAATTTGGCCGCATGTCCGTAACCTCGGTTATTGCCCGACAAGATGGTAAAGTAGACGAACTTAAAATATCCGGAGGTGGTCAAGGGCGAAACTTTGAAATTAAAGGAGATTTATATGAAGATTATAAACACTTTTTCCTTTCTCAATATTTTAGAGATAGATACGAAGCTAATTTAGCCAACCTTCCCTTTGTTAATTCTCCTTACCGGATTAGTAGAGTGGAAGTATATGTTACCAATCGGAATAATACGACTGTTAATACACGAAACGTAGTCGGATATATGGATTTGGGAGAGAATGCGACAGATTTGTATCGACCACAGTTTGTAAATCCTGTAGTATCGGCTACAACACCTAGTGATAATGCAGCCAATACGTTATACCAACAGGTAGAAACCTTCCGAACCGAACAATCCATTAATTCCAATTTGCAAACATTAGGTCTAGAAAATGGGACCGATTATACATTCCTTAAGAGTGCTCGTAAGTTGAATGCGAATGAATTCACATTTAATGAACAATTGGGTTATATATCGCTTCAAACTCGTTTGCGAAATGATGAAGCCTTATTGGTTTCATATGAATATACTCTAAACGGTGATGTAACACCTAAAAAAGTAGGGGAAACATCAGAAGATTATCAAAATCAAGGATCCGATAGTTTAGTGGTGTTGAAAATGCTAAAACCCCCTTCCGTTAAAACGCGACTTCCAACATGGGATTTAATGATGAAAAATATTTATCAATTGGGTACGACCAACTTGGTACGCGATAATTTTCAGTTTAGAATAATTTATAAAGATGATATAACAGGAGCAGACTTGCCTACTTTACAAGAAGGTAACCGCACAAAAGACGTACCCTTATTACAAATTTGTGGCTTGGATTCTTTGAACCCACAAAATGATCCGGCTCCGGATGGTAATTTTGATTATTTGGAAGGTATTACCATAGACTCAAAAAATGGTCGTATCATATTCCCCGTTCTTGAACCGTTCGGGTCTACGATGGACAAAATGTTTGATGCTACCGAACAAGAATTGAAAAACAAGTATGTATTTTTTGAATTGTATGATTCTACACAAAGCGACGCCCAACAAATCGCAAGTAAAAATAAATACTTTTTTAAAGGAAGGTATAACGCTGGTACTGCAAATGAAATAGTTTTACCCGGGATTAATATCGCTCCCAAATCCGTAACTGTAATTGCCGGAAGTATTACGTTGGTAGAAGGTACTGATTATACAGTAGATTATAATTTAGGAAGAATAAAAATATTAAATGAAGCCGTCTTGAGCTCCGGACAAGAAATCCGAATCCGATTTGAAAAGCAAGACTTATTTAATTTTCGCCGAAAATCCTTTATGGGTACTCGCTTCGACTATAAAGTCAATAAAGACATGATTTTTGGAGGTACAATTTTACACTCCAACGAAGCTCCCAATATAACACGTGTTAATATCGGAGATGAGCCGGCTGCCAATACTATCGTAGGTTTAGATGCTGCTATTCGCAAAGACTCTAGAGTGCTTACTCGTATCGTCGACGCACTTCCAATAGTAGAAACGAAAGCCCCTTCGAATATTAATTTCCAAGGAGAATATGCACACTTTATTCCCGGCTATAATAAAATCGTGGACCGAAATGGAGGGGATGGGGGTACCGCCTTTATTGATGATTTTGAAGGTGCTCGAACACCCTACGACTTAACACGTTCTCCTATCAAATGGAGAATTTCATCTACCCCAGTTCGATTTGCAGAACATACAAGCGATACCTTAAACTATATGTATCGTAGGGCCAAAATGGCTTGGTATAACATCGACAATGTCTTTTATAGACCGAATAATGGATTACCCAATTATTTAAGTTTTGAAAATATAGCGAACCATTATGAACGGAACGTAACCCAACGGGAGTTGTATCCGAATCAAGATCCCAATATCGCTGTAACGAATATTGTAACACTCGATTTGGCTTATTATCCAAGCGAGAGGGGGCCTTATAATTACAACCCCACCATGACGAATACCGGTAATTTAACGGCTCCAACTCAAAATTGGGCAGGTATAACTAGAGAAATCCGAAGCGATATCGATTTTGATAATGCCAATATTCAATATGTAGAGTTTTGGTTACTCAGTCCATATATCAATACGAATCCGGCCTTTGCTCATACCGCCATTGATGGAGTGCCTTTTGATAATACCAATAATGGTAAGTTATACATCAACTTAGGGAGTATTTCAGAAGATGTTATGAAAGATGGGAAGCAAGCATTCGAAAATGGTTTACCGGTAAACCCTGCTCAAATCCCTACCAATACAGACGAGACGGCTTGGGGTAGAGTGACCAACCAACAATTCTTAACAGATGCCTTTGATAATACAAGCGGTGCTCGAGAAGCACAAGATATAGGTTTAGATGGTCTTAATAATGCAGACGAATTGAATAAGTTTGTAGGTTATGTAACAGCTGTAAATGCATCTGTCTTAGATCCGGTTGCTCGAGACAGAATGTTGAATGATATCTCAACCGATAATTTTTCATTTTATTTGGGAGATGAGCAAGATCAAAATCAACTCACAATTTTGCAACGTTATAAAAACTATAACGGCTTAGAAAATAACTCTCCTGTAAATTCCGGATCATCTGTAACCCCAGCCAATTCAAACTTACCGGATAATGAGGACTTAAATGCCGATAATGCACTCAATACGGTGGATGAATACTATGAATACGAAATAGATATTGATCCAACTCAATTTAGAGTAGGAGACAACTATATCGTAAGTGCGCGACCTACAACCATACAATTTGAAGATGGATCCCCCCCTGAAGATGTAGTATGGTATCAATTTAGAGTACCCATTCGAACACCTGATAATGTTGTGGGTAACATCAACGGGTTTAAATCCATAAAATTTATTCGAATGTATGTTACCGGATTTAAATCTCCTGTTGTGTTACGTATGGCACAATTACAACTTGTTGCCAATCAATGGAGGGTGTATCAACCGGATGATATTAACGAGAAAGGAGCAGGGGTAGTGCTTGAACCGGACCCTAGTATTATAGAAGTGTCCACCGTGAATATAGAGGAAAACGGAACTACTGATGGGAATTCAACGCCGTATGTTTTACCTCCGGATTTTAATAGGGATTTTGATGCTACTTCTACAGTCAATCGACGCATCAATGAACAATCTTTGAGACTATGTATTCAAGATATAAAAGATGGAAGTGCTAGAGCGGTATTCAAGAATACAAATTTGAATCTTATCAATTATGAAAACATTGAAATGTTCATCCATGCGGAAACCACTCAAAATATAGCAGATGGTAAAGCCGTTGCCTTTATCCGATTAGGTACTGATTATAAAGATAATTACTATGAAATAGAAGTTCCCTTATTTTTCACGTCTCCTATTAATACTACTGACCCTAATGCTGTCTGGCGATCGGAAAACACGATTAAGATCCCAATAGATGTGTTGATTAATACAAAACTGGAACGCAATGCTGCCGGAGGGAATTTGACTAATGTTTTTAGGCGAACGTATGAAGGTAAAAATATAATTGTCGTCGGTAATCCGGATATGTCCTCTGTAGTGACCATCATGTTAGGTATTAAAAATCCTATTGATGATAAAGTTCCCATGTCCTTATGTATTTGGACGAATGAATTACGGGCTACCGGTTATGTTACGAAATCATCCTATGCCTATGCCGCTAAACTTAATTTAAAACTAGCGGACTTTGCTAACGTCAACAGTTCAATACGGTATACATCGGCCGGCTTTGGTAACTTAGATCAAAAAACATCTCAACGCGAACGAAATAATACCTTAGAGTATGGTTTTAATACAACTATAAATTTAGATAAGTTTATTCCGCCTAAAGTTGGGTTGAAATTGCCCATGTACCTAGGATATAATAAAAAAATTATTTCACCGGAGTATGATCCGCTGAATCCCGATGTCGATATAAAAAAATCTATTAATGCCGCAGATGACCCCAATACATATAGAGATTTAATTCTCGATCAAACTACTACTAGAGCCATTAACTTTACCAATATTCAAAAAATCAAAACCCGAGCGGATGCAAAAAAACATTTTTATGATGTTGAAAATCTTACATTAAGTTTGGGATACTCAGAAATCAAACGAACGAGTTATGAAATTAAAGAGTATTACTTCAAAAATTATAAAGGCTCTTTAGGATATACCTTCTCTAAAACAGGTAAGAGTTATCAGCCATTTAAAAACATGGAAGAAAGTAAAAATCCGTTTCAACAATTCATAAAAGAAACAAATTTCACCTTATTCCCGAGTCAATTAATTTTTAAAACAGATTTAGATCGAAGATTGACGAAAACACAATATTTCCAGTCCGGTCCTTTAACCCCCGCACAACGAGCATTGTTTGAAAAATCATTCAATTTTAATCGTACTTACGGTATGATGTGGAATTTTACAAAGTCGATAACCATAGATTATAAAGCAAATGCATACGCCATAGTTGACGAACCCAATCGCGCTCCGGGTGATCAGGCTTATAAAGACTCCTTGATGAGTAATTTAATGCGTTTAGGCCGTTTGAAAAATTATGATCAAATGGTAGGGTTTACCTACAAAATGCCATTTGATAAAGTGAAATCTTTAAATTGGTTAAGCGGTGATTATCGGTACACAGGAAGCATGGTATGGACTTCCGGCGCTTTGAGGCAGCGGGATACTCTAGGGAATTTATTAACGAATAAACGAGATAATACTTTAAATGGTAAAATAGATTTAGATAAACTCTATGCTAAATCTAAATTTCTAAGTGCCATAAATAATCCAAAACCTCCGGTTAAAAATGGACCTGCTGTGAAACCCGATCCTTCTGACACGACGAAACCCAAACCGGAAAACAAAGCATTAAAAACAGCCTTACGAACCATGATGATGGTAAAGAGCGTGAATGGTTCCTATACCGTCGCAGAAGGCACTCAAGTTGGCGGTTTTACTCCTATCCCCAAAGCCTTCGGTATACAAGATCCGGAAGCCATTAATACTATGCTGCCTTTTGTGTTGGGCTCACAAGATCCCAATTTTAGATTAAAAGCGGCTCAAGAAGGTATGATTGCGACCTCTAAATCTTTAAACACACCCTTTACTCAAGCGTATAGCCAAACTATTACGTTGAGGGCTAATATTGAACCTACTAAAGATTTAAAAATTCAATTAGATGCGAAACGTACGAATGTCAGCAGTTACTCTGAATTATATCGTATCGATTCTTCGGGAACAGAATATGTATCGAATAATCCACTTAGAAATGGTAATTATTCCGCCTCTTTTATTTCAATTCTTTCTACGTTTGATAGTAAAGCCGGCGGTTCACTTGATCCGAATTCATCTCAAAACTGGGAACGTTTCAAATCATACCGTACAGAAATATTAGAACGCTATGGTAATGCCAATTTGGATGAGAAATCACAAGATGTATTAATCCCGGCTTTTATTGCAGCCTACTCAGGTAAAGACCCTTCTAAAGTTGCGTTAAATTCTTTCCCAAAAGTACCTTTGCCCAATTGGAGAATCGATTATAATGGATTGTCTAAAGTAGGACCATTTAAGAAAAACTTCCAATCGATTACCTTGTCGCATGCCTATACTTCTACCTATAGAGTAGGAAGTTATACCTCATCATTAAAATATGGACCGGATCTTATTCGACCGGGCACAGGCTTTTTAGATCCCGGGATTGGAGATTCTTTAAATAATTTCGGAACCATTGTACCCCTTTATGTGATAAATGAAGTAGCTATTCAAGAAGCCTTTTCTCCTTTAATAGGTATCAACGCCAGAACTAAAAATAAAATAACGTATCGATTTGAATACAAGCGAATACGAAATTTGTCATTAGGTTTGAATAACGGTCAAATGAGAGAAGACTTATCTCGAGAATATGTTTTCGGAATCGGTATGGCGAGAAAAGATGTGAAAATTCCTAAATTTTTAACAGGTGGTCAGAGTAAATTTTTGAAAAATGAACTCAATATTCGGTTTGATTTGACCATTCGGGATCAGGTAACATTCCAAAGAAAGTTAGATGAAAATACAACTATTACGGCTGGTAATTTAAATTTTCAATTAAAACCTTCTATTACTTACAATATTACCCAACGGGTTATAATGATGGTTTATTTTGAACGAACCATTAATGATCCTAGGTTATCCTCGTCCTTCCGTAGGTCAACTACCGCTTTTGGGGTACAAATCCGATTCACCCTTTCATAATTTGTTTTAACTTTATAAAATAAGCAGTAATTTAGTGACCTAACTTTAAGATAACATTGATATGAATTTCCCTAGCGAATTAAAATACAGTAAAGACCACGAGTGGGTGAGAGTAGAAGGTAACGTTGGAGTTGTGGGTATTACAGATTTTGCACAAAAAGAATTAGGCGATATCGTTTTTTTAGATGTCACCAGCGTAGGAACAACTTTCTCAAAAGAAGAAGTTTTTGGAACAGTGGAAGCAGTAAAAACAGTATCTGATTTGTTTATGCCGGTTTCCGGCAAAGTAGTAGAATTTAATACAGCATTGGAAGGAAATCCGGAATTAGTAAATTCTGACCCTTATGGTGCAGGTTGGATAGTGAAAGTAGAATTATCAAGCCCATCCGATATAGACACTTTGTTAGCTTCTGATGCCTATACTCAACTTATAGGTGCTTAATCCGATTGTATGAAAAAATTCCTCAGAGTATACTGGCCCGCCATTCTCTGGGGAATTTTTATTTTAATAGCTACTCTTTTACCCGGCAAGTCGATTCCATCTGTTTCATTATTTCGATTTGATAAATTAATACACGCCGGAATTTTTGGAATATTTGCTTGGTTGTGTTGGCGCGGTTGGGTTCACTATTCCGCATCCCCTCGTCATCCTATCTGGTGGAGTATTGGTGGGTTTACTATTCTTTGGAGTATTGGCATTGAAGGTATGCAATCGCTTATCCCGGATCGAAGTATGGATCTTTATGATATGATAGCAAATACTATTGGAGTATTGATAGCAGGAATTATTTCTTATTTTATTCATGTACGAAAGTGAAAAACACCTTTAGTATCGTATTCTTTTTTTTATCGTGTTGGACTCTATCGGGGCAAGACATGATAAGAGTGCGGGCTACAATCGATACCTTATGCAGCCCGTACTTCATGGGAAGAGGCGCTAGTGGAAAAGGAGATCTACGAGCAGCAGATTGGCTTGTTCAAGAAATGAAACGAAGAGGAGCGCAGCCGTTTGAGGGTACCTCGTATACACATCCTTTTACTTACGCTATAAATGTTTTTGAAGGTGAAATGGCGTTAGGAGACGGTAAACAAAACTGGTCACCGGGGGTAGATTATATTATTCATTCTAAAAGCAATAGTGGCAAAGGGAAAGCATCTATTGTTTATATTGATAAAAGTGATTCTTCTCGTTTTAAAAATAGTTCTTTAAAAAATAAAGCAGCTGTTCTCCCCAAATTGATATTTAGTCAATGGATGAAAAAGGGAAATACACAGAGATTACAATGGCTATACTCAGCTGCCTGTATAGTGTTGCTTACAGAAGATAAATTGGTAATGGGTTTATCGGATCAAGTATTTCCTACAGTTGTATTCGAATGTAAACAAAGTAAATGGAGTAGAAAACTTACGCACTTGCATTGGGACGTAGAACAAGCAGTAGTTCAACATAATGCCCAAAATATAGTAGGCAAGATAGAAGGGACTCAAGTAAAAGATAGTTTTATCGTTTTTTCCGCGCATTATGATCACTTAGGCGCCATGGGAAATTCAACCTATTTCCCGGGGGCAAACGATAATGCAAGCGGCGTGAGTATGGTGTTAGAATGGATTAATTATTTTACAACACATCCTCCAAAATATTCCATATTGTTTCTTTTATTTGCCGGTGAAGAAGCAGGATTAAAAGGATCAACTCGTTGGGTAGAAGAACATATACCTGTTTTACCTCAAATCCGGTTTCTGTTTAATTTAGATTTAGTCGGTACAGGTGAAGAGGGAATCATGTTAGTAAATGGTACACTTTATCCTGCGGAAGTAGAACGAATTAAACAAATTAATAATCAATCTAAGGGCTTACCGTTTATAAAAACCAGAGGACCGGCAGCAAATTCAGATCACTATCCTTTTTATCTTCATAAGGTCCCTTGTTTTTTTCTCTATACACTTGGTGGTATTGCTTATTACCATGATGTGTTCGACAAACCGGAAACACTACGTTTAACGCACTATACCGACGTGTTTCAATTAATCACCCAATTTCAAAACGAATGGTAAACTCTGGTCCCATTAGGATTTTTAAAAATTATTCAATGACAAGTTTTAAAGGTGCTAATGGAGCATCGATACAATAAATGACATACATTCCGGCCGACCATCCCTCTGTCTGAATAGGGAAAGCTGAATTTCCTATATAACGCACTTCTCCCAATAGGTTTAGAATTCGAATCGAATAATGGGTATCGGAAATGAAATGAACAATATCGCTTTTGCTGCATGGATTGGGGAAAAGCAAAACGGAACCGGGAAGAACGTTTACTATCAATTGACCGGCGAGAGTTTCTGTTCCATCAAACGAAATTGTCGTTAAGGTTATGTTGACATAGGATTGATGACGCAACGTTGGTTGTATAAGATGGCTATATTGATGTATTGTGTTTTGATAGGTATACCCCACCAGAATTGTGTCCAGCGCTGTACGCTCTCCTACTTCATTTTCTTCATATAATACATAGTATTTCACTTCTTTGCTGGATGAGGTCGACCATTGGATCAGAGCCTTGCCAGAGGATAAGAACTCGCCGGTTAATTGTATCCATTCCAATGGCAGAGGGGCTGTTGTAGTGAGCAGTAGGTCGTCGAAATATGCATCAGCCGCCGTTCCGCTGATGCGATCGGCATACAACTAATTCATATCGTTTGAGTACCTTATGGAGCAGTGCGAGTATCGGAATATGTTGTCCAAGAAAACAGGTTGGTCAAATTGGGGGAGTTATAAGCTGTCAGTACTGTATAGGAAGCATCTAAATATGGAACGGTTACTCTTCCTTTGTCATTGTTAAAGTTATACGTTCGAAACCAATAGCTAAATTGAAAAGAAGCCGTTCCTCCATCTATCGCACCGGAGTATTCACTAACATTTACATCTTGATATAGATAATAATTGCCATTGGAATTGTCCCCCTGCATAAAAATGTTGCGTTCCAGATCTAGGAGCAACACCTCCTGTAGAGGCTTAGCATTCGTCCAATGAATGGATGTGACAGGATGAGAAGGATTAAAAATACCCTCCATCCATTTCCAATAAGCGGCAATTCCGCTCCGGGATTTACAATTTAATTCTGACTGTACACTGAATTAAAAGAGAGGAGCAACAGAACAACAACAAGGAGAATATGTAAAGGTGCCGGTTTGATTCCTATTAATTTTACAAATAAATGTAAAATTAATACAAAAATAGGATAGAACACTATAAAAACAAAAAAGCCGCTTGTAGCGGCTTTGCTCCCCCTCTTGGGCTCGAACCAAGGACCCCATGATTAACAGTCATGTGCTCTAACCAGCTGAGCTAAGGAGGAATTTGACGTATTCGTCAATTGGGATTGCAATATTAGTATAATAGTTTGGTTTGTCCAATAGCTCTGCCGTATTTTTTTGTAATCAAGGGTAATGTTTTTTTAAGTAGCACAATGTCAAAACAATACTTGTACGATAGGTTATAGTTACTGCCTCCTCCAGCCGATATCGGACAAAGTTTCAGCTTTTTACTTTTGGTATAATTTTTTCAATTGATAGTAAACATCTTCTGGTCAGAAGCTGACCTTTGGGTGGTGCAACCTGTTTCAAAACGAGAGACATTTCGCGTTTGCGGGTTGAAAATAAATTGTTTAAGTTAAACGTTTACATAGAAGATTTACTAATTGACTACTTATGAATGCAACATTAAAACTTGCCGCACTTTCTTTGACGAGTGCAATTTTAGCCATCGCCGGATATCGATGGATAGACTCTTCTACTACTTTTATTTCTTCTGAACATCAGCAACAGGTAGCCTTAGCTAAATATGATACCGCACAAGTTATAGTTCCGGAAGGTCTTAATTTCTTATATGCGGCAGATGTGACAACGCCTGCTGTAGTACACATCAAAACCACCTATATTCCGGAAACTACTCGAGCTCCTAAAAACAGACAAGAGGAAATGTTTCGCTATTTTTATGGCGATCCTTATGGCTATAGTGATCAGCCTAGAGAAGCGAGTGGGTCAGGAGTTATTATTACCGGTGAAGGGTACATTGTAACAAATAACCATGTGGTCGAGAATGCAACTAAAATTCAAGTAGTCTTAAATGACAAACGTACCTTTGAAGGTAAATTAATTGGAACCGATCCTACTACTGATTTAGCACTGATAAAAATTGAAGAAAAAGGCTTACCATTTGTTAAGTACGGAAACTCAGATGTAGTACGAGTAGGAGAATGGGTTTTGGCTGTAGGTAATCCGTTTAATCTTACCTCAACGGTGACCGCAGGAATTATTTCTGCCAAAACAAGAAGTATTAATATATTAAGAGACAAAGATAATTTAGCGATAGAGTCATTTTTACAAACCGATGCTGTTGTCAATCCCGGTAATTCAGGTGGCGCCTTGGTTAATCTAAAAGGGGAATTAATCGGTATTAATACGGCTATTGCCAGTCCTACCGGAGCATATGCCGGTTACTCCTTTGCGGTCCCTGTGTCACTTGTAAAAAAAGTAATTGATGATTTAATCAATTATGGACAAGTTCAAAGAGGTCTCTTAGGTATTGTTATTCAAGACATGACAACAGAATTAGCGAAAGAAAAAGCGGTAGAATTTGTTCAAGGCGTTTATATCAATGGAGTCAATCAAGGTAGTGCAGCGGATCAAGCCGGTATTAAAATAGGTGATATAGTAACGGAAATAAATGGCATTACCATTTCTTCCACTTCGCAATTACAGGAAGTGGTGGCGCGGTATAGACCGGGGGATAAATTAAATATTTCATACATTCGAAAAGAAAAAGAATATAAAACGACAGCGGTATTAAAAAACAAATTAGGTGAAACGGCTTTGGTCCAAAAAGATGACCATTCAGTAAAAGCGAAACTGGGTGCTGATCTACAACCCGTAGTTAGTACAGAATTAAGTATATTAGAACTATCCGGCGGAGCTAAAGTCGTTCGATTGTATAGTGGTAAACTAAAAGAGGCCGGGGTGAGAGAAGGTTTTATCATTACATCTATTGATAAAAAACCGGTTCGTTCTCCGGAAGATGTAATTAAAATTTTAGAAACAACTAGTAGTGGTGGAGGTGTTTTAATGGAAGGCATTTACCCGGATGGGAAAAGAGAATATTATGGTATTGGTTGGTAACTAAATCTAAATCCTTAAAATAGCGAGATGAATGTATATTTGTCTCGCTTTTTTAATCTTATCCTCATCCCTTTTCGTACAATTCCTTATGATTGATTCTTTAGAAATAGCCAAAATAATTCGTCATTTTAAAATAGATTCGCCACACCCTTCGTGTATGAATACGAAAGGCTCGTTTGGTGATATTTCCCATTCTCGATTAGTGGAAAAAAAATCACCCATTGACAATACATTGTTAGGCAAAGTCTACGAATCGACTCCAACTTCTTACGAGAAAATTATGATAGATGCCGCGCATGCCTTTGAAGCTTGGAGCTGGATGCCGGCTCCGAAGAGAGGAGAGATAGTGCGGAAAATAGGGGAAGAATTCCGAAAAAATAAAGAAGCATTAGCCATCCTAATTACGTATGAAACCGGCAAACTACTTCAAGAAAGTTTAGGTGAAGTACAAGAAATTATTGATATCTGTGAATTTTCTGTGGGACTTTCCCGTCAACTGTATGGATTAAGTATGCATTCAGAACGTCCCCAACACCGTATGATGGAGCAATACCATCCTATAGGTGTCGTTGGGATTATTTCTGCATTTAATTTCCCCGCCGCCGTTTGGGCCTGGAATGCCATGATTGCGCTCGTGTGTGGTAATGTATGTGTATGGAAGCCCTCTGAAAAAACGCCTTTAACAGCTATCGCTTGTATGCATATTGTACAGACTGTTCTTATCGATACGGAAATACCTTCCGGAGTTTTACAACTGTTTCAAGGTGGGGCTGCACAAGGTAGTTGGTTAGCTAAAGATACTCGAGTTGCACTCGTATCCGCTACAGGATCGGTCTCTATGGGTAGACAAGTGAATATGGACGTAGCGCAACGCTTCGGGAAAGCCTTACTTGAATTAGGAGGTAATAATGCCATCATTGTAACGCCGGAAGCAAATATAGAATTGGCGATTCGTGCCATCGTATTTGGGGCGGTTGGAACAGCCGGGCAGCGGTGTACTTCAACTCGCCGACTGATCGTTCATGCCTCTATACTGGAACGAATTAAAAACCGCTTACTGGATGTTTACAAACAATTATCAATAGGTAATCCTATGGATTCGTCTACATTGGTTGGTCCTTTAATCGATGCTGCGGCAGTATTACAATATACTAAAGCTATAACGAGTAGTTTAGCTGAAGGAGGGAAACTTTGTTATGGAGGTAAAGTTCTAAATGGGAATTATGTAGTACCGACCATTATAGAAGTACAGGGAAATACACCTACCGTTCAACAAGAAACATTTGCTCCAATACTTTATATAATGTCTTATAGTGGTTCAATAGAGGAGGCAATAACATTACAAAATAATGTGCCCCAGGGATTGTCTTCAGCTATTTTTACTCAAAATATTAGAGAAATGGAGTTGTTTTTATCTGCTAAAGGATCAGATTGTGGGATAGCCAATGTAAATATTGGAACGTCAGGCGCAGAGATAGGAGGCGCTTTTGGGGGTGAAAAAGAAACCGGCGGTGGACGTGAATCAGGTTCAGATGCATGGAAATTTTACATGCGTAGACAAACCAATACTATTAATTACGGAGAGGAATTACCTTTGGCACAAGGTATTCGATTTGATTTTTATTAGCAATTTGTTAAATTGAATAATAATACAACCGAAATTTTTTTATGAAATCGAAAGAGTTAACCGATAAAAAGTACCACGCAGTAATGCTGGTAGACGATAATGAGATTGATAATCTAATTAATCAAAAAATGATTGAAGCAGCGGGTATATGTGAACATATTTTCGTTCATTCAGGTGCTCGCAGTGCTATTGAATTTCTAAAAAATATAGAAAAGTTAGCAAAAGCCTCTTTAGATTTATATTTGCCGGATGTGATATTTTTGGATATCGATATGCCGCTAATGGATGGATTTCAATTTTTAGAGGAATTCGATAAACTATCTGAATTAATTAAAGCGCATTGCAAAGTCGTTATGTTGACTTCCTCTCTTAATCCCATGGATTTACAAAAAGCAAAAAAAAATAAATTTGTTGTCAAATACATTAACAAACCCTTGACTCAAGATAACCTTAAAAAAATGTAGAGTACCTATTAGCTACTTTTCGCATAGCAAATCGACTAAAGTAACATCGAGTGCTATAAAATGAAAAGGGGAGTAATAGGATGGTAGAACCGGTTGTAGGCGTTGTAAATGACTTTGTAATTTTAAGCGTTTGGCTTTGCTATTCTCTTGAAACGAAGCCTTTAACAGTTTTGTGATGATAACAGCATGCTGACAATCCTCTTTTCCCATCATCCGAATTTGTCGTTGTATACTATTGATTAACTGTTGAAAGAGGTCGCCATCTTTTAAGATGGCATATTGTAAACACAGAAAAAGTTTAATCTCAACCAAAGCTTTAGGGTATTTTTTTAAAGAAGTATCGTTTAATAATTGGTTGATTAGTTTAGATGCTTCATCGTATTTGCCAATGTAGTAACAAGACGTGATACGATACATAGAGTAGATAATATACTCGGGAATATTTATTTTATTGATTTCATAGTCTTCAAACAACGTTTTGTTCTCTTCATATAAAAGCTTTTCAGTACGTTGACGCAATGCAAATTGCTGCTTTATTAATAGAATTTTAGGCGCGAAAGTGTACAGATAGTAATTAGAAACTAATGTAGGAACGGATTCATTGATGTCTTCCATTGCTTTTTCTAGTTTCCCAGTATCGGAAAGTTGATAGTATTCAATTCTTAAATATTCTAACACCAATATTAAGTGGTAATAATGGGCATCCAAATAATAAGAATCAAAAATGGTTTGAATTTTATCGAATACTTCTTCAAAACTCGAATCCGCTGTCTTATCTATGACTAGTGAATGAAAACAGTTGATAAAAGATTGGTATACATACAATCGGTGCGATTGATAGAGGTTCGATACATTGTTCATCTCTTCTTTTAAAAGAGATAATCCAATCTTGTCTGTCTCTTCGTTGGATAAGTAATATTCACCGTATTTTTTAAAATAAGCGCCTAACAAATCTTCCGCTTTATCTAAGGCTAACATGTAGGCTACATGTTTGTTATAGGCTTGAGAATAAGCGAAATGGTCTTCAGGTGTATAGATTAACAACTTTTTTAACGTCTTGTAAACAATCGTTAGTTCATTAGAAAGGTCATAATCCAGAAGTTCTTTTTCAAGTTTTTTCAATGTAGCAATCGCTATCGCACGTTTTTTAGTAAAAATAATCTCATGAATGGTAGCGACTTTCTTAATCAACGAAGTCCTCGGGCTTTCCATTTGTTGGACTAGATATTCTTCAATTTTTTGATTAAGTCGAGAGCGTAAAGTGTAATAAGCATTTGTGTTTACATCCAACTCTTCCATTATTTTGGCATCCGAAAGGTGTTTTTCTCGCATGAACTTTAATAAGTAGGCCGACTTCTCTGCACTACTGTTAATCAAGGAATCATATATAGCCGTATAATCCTTCGTTGTTAACTGTTTAATAATGTTTTTGAGCTTAGACATAAATAAAGAAAAAAGCTACAGTAAATAACCTATTACAATATAATCAATCTGAGTTAAAATTGGAAAAAAAGTTAATTAAAAAGGGATGTGGAGAAGATGGGATTCGAACCCACGACCTCTTGCATGCCATGCAAGCGCTCTAGCCAGCTGAGCTACATCCCCATTAAGCAAACAAATATGCGAAACCTAGGGCAGATTACAAAATTCGAACATATTTAATTATTAAACTTTCATAGTAGGTTACCATCAAATCATTCTCTACCACTCCAAGTTTAGTAGAAGCATGTATGAACTTCATTTCTCTTGTATTCCGAACGACGGATATAATTCCAACATGTGTGATTTTTGTATTTCCTTTCTTATCAGTAAAAAATACTAAATCCCCGGGGGCTACTTGTTGTATAGAAATCGTTTTGCCGGTATTACTTTGTTCGCTTGATGTTCGAGGGAGTGTAATGCCAATGGATTTAAACGACTGAAGTACAAGTCCTGAACAGTCTATTCCGGCTTTAGTAGTGCCTCCAAATTTATAGGGTGTACCCATATACGAACGGGCTGTGGTCAGTATTTTTTCAACTCGATTATCTTCTGTTGTAGACTTTACTTTTGGTGCTTTAGAATGAGTGACAGTTGAGGAAGAATTCTTTTTTGAGGAACTTTTACAACCGAATAGCAACAATACTAGAGATATTGAGTAATATAGTAGTAGTTTTGTCATGCTGTAAATTTATAGAAAAATATGTGTGGTATTACAGGTCTTTATGCTTTTAATCAGATAGGTGCTTTCTATATGGTTAATTTAGCAAAAAGTATGGACTCGATAGCTCATAGGGGACCGGACGGTAGAGGGACATATGTGAACGATAGGGTAGCGCTTGGCCACCGCCGCCTATCTATTATTGATACGGTATCGGGCCGACAACCATTTCAAGACTCAACCGGAAGGTACCAATTGATTTTTAATGGGGAAATCTTCAATTATAAAAAACTTCGTTCCAAACTTGAAACTAACTACGGCGTTACCTTTCAAACCAACTCCGATACAGAGGTTCTTTTGTATGCTTTAATTCATGAAGGAGTAGCCTGCCTCCAAGATTTAAGTGGATTCTTTGCATTTGCATTTTATGACCTTCAAGAACATGATATTTTAGTAGTGCGGGATCGAATGGGGGTAAAGCCGCTTTACTATTTCTTAGACGAGGATAAATTTATTTTTGCCTCAGAATTAAAAGGGGTAATGGCCTATAATATTCCGAAACAGTTAGATCAGGCCTCACTGCTTCAATACCATACCTATGGCTACATCCCTTCTCCCAATTCTATATTTCAAGGGGTTCGTAAAGTAGCACCGGGGTCTTTTTTACGAGTATCTAAAAAAAGAATTTTACAAGAAACGTATTATACTATACCAACCCAAAAAGCACAACCGGCACCATCCTTTTCGGATGCCCAAGAAACACTCAAGCAGCTCATTCACCAGTCAGTCCGTGATCGCTTAGTTTCAGATGTTCCGGTAGGAGCATTTTTAAGTGGAGGTTTGGATTCTTCTATTATTGTCGCTGTTGCCTCTTCTTATTATAGCGGCTTACAAACGTTTACTATAGGCTATTCCGATCACTCCTTTTATGACGAATCTGCTTTAGCAGCCAAGATAGCAAAGCAATTTAATACCTATCATACGACCTACAATATATCGACAAAAGATATTGAGGATTCTATTTTTTATGTCTTAGATGGATTGGATGAGCCTTTCGCTGATGCATCTGCTATAGCTATGTATATTTTAACGCAGAAAATTCAAAGCAAATGTAAAGTAGCATTGTCCGGTGATGGCGCAGATGAGTTGTTGGGAGGATATAATAAACATAAAGCAGAATATTGGGCGCATCATACACCCATATGGATGTCTATAGGTCTAGCTTTAGAGCCCTTACTGAGTTTGTTACCCAGTGATCGGAGTTCTTACTGGGGTAATAAAGTCCGGCAAATTCAACGTATGAAAGCAGGACTTTCACTTTCTATGAAAGAGCGCTATGGTCTTTGGTGTTCCATATATTCAGAGGTCGCATCTATGATGAGTCCTACTTTCAATCCTTCGGCATTTCATTTAGCGGATAGTCGTAATACTTCTTGGCAGTCTTTTTTTAAAGATTCAAAAAATTTAAATCAAGTGTTACAAGCTGATTTAGCTTGGGTGTTAGAAGGAGACATGTTAGTAAAAGTAGATAGAATGTCGATGTTAAATGGGGTGGAAGTGCGAGAACCTATGCTCGATTATCGATTAATCGAATTTTCCAATAGTCTTCCATGGGAATACAAAATTCATCCAAAACAAGGAAAAAGAATCTTAAGAGAAGCGTTCAAGACTATTTTACCCCAAGAAATAGTTAATGCTCCGAAACACGGATTTGAAATCCCTTTAATGCCCATTTTATCCGGTTCAATGAAAAAGTGGATACTGGATGAATTGTTATCCGATGAATTTATTCGTCAACAGGGGGTTTACGATGAAGGATATATTCAACACGTTCGCAATTCGATCGAAAGAGGTAAAGGATATGACCAAGCCCACATTTGGTCTATAGTATTATTTCAATATTGGTGGAAAAAGTGGATTAATTAAATTTTACGTACCTTCGTTCATTGTTTATATTGTATTTATGAAAAAAGCATTAATTACCGGAGTGACCGGCCAAGATGGAGCGTATTTAAGCGAGCTGTTACTAGATAAAGGGTATGAAGTTCATGGTATTAAAAGACGTTCTTCTTTATTTAATACGGACAGAATAGATCATTTATATCAAGACCCACATGAAAAAAACATACGATTTAAACTTCATTATGGGGATTTAACTGACTCTACTAATCTAATCCGTATTATCCAAGAAGTACAACCGGATGAAATTTATAACCTAGGTGCCATGTCGCATGTTAAGGTGAGTTTTGATACTCCGGAATATACAGCTAACGCCGATGGGATAGGAACACTAAGGATTCTAGAGGCGGTACGTTTGCTTAATATGACGAAAAAGGTTAAAATTTATCAAGCCTCTACGTCTGAATTATATGGATTAGTTCAAGAAGTTCCTCAAAAAGAAACAACTCCTTTCTATCCCCGTTCTCCTTATGCTGTCGCCAAACTATATGCGTATTGGATTACAGTAAACTATAGGGAAGCATATGGTATGTATGCGTGTAATGGGATTTTATTTAACCACGAATCTCCACTTAGAGGTGAGACGTTTGTTACCCGTAAAATAACAAGAGCGGTATCTAGAATAGCTTTGGGACTACAAAAGGATTTGTTTTTAGGCAACTTGGATGCTAAAAGAGATTGGGGACACGCAAAAGATTATGTAGAAGCGATGTGGTTGATTTTACAACAAAAACAAGCAGAGGACTACGTAATTGCCACCGGAATTACTACAACAGTAAGAGATTTTGTTAAAATGGCTTTTGCTGAAATTGGAGTAGAGTTGGAGTTTAAAGGTAAAGGAGTAAAAGAGGTTGGAATAGTTAAAAAGGCAACACATGAAGAATACAAATTGAAAGTGGGTCAGAAAGTTGTAGCAGTCGACCCAAAATATTTTAGACCTACAGAAGTGGAATTGTTAATTGGAGACCCTACAAAAGCAAAGAAAAAATTAAAATGGAAGCCTAAATATACTTTGCCTAAACTAGTAAAAGAAATGATGGCAGCAGATTTAGAATTGTATAAACGAGATCAATACTTAAGTAAAGGTGGACATAAAATTTTAAACTACTTCGAATAGTTAAGATGAATAAAAATTCTAAAATATTTATTGCAGGACATAGAGGGATGGTAGGTTCTGCTATTGTTCGCAAACTCCAAATCGGAGGTTATACGAATTTGATTTTTAGAACATCAAAAGAATTAGACCTTCGGCAACAAATAGCTGTAAATGATTTTTTTTCAGAAGAAAAGCCGGAATACGTATTCTTAGCAGCCGCAAAAGTTGGGGGGATTCAAGCAAATAATAGTTATCGAGCAGAATTTTTATATGATAATTTAATTTTACAAACCAACGTTATTCATGCTGCTTATAAATATGGAGTAAAAAAATTATTGTTTTTAGGTTCCTCTTGTATTTACCCTAAGCTTGCACCTCAACCATTAACGGAGGATAGTTTGTTGACTGGATTATTGGAACCAACGAATGAACCCTATGCAATTGCAAAAATAGCAGGTATTAAAATGTGTGAAAGTTATAGGGATCAATATGGTGCAAATTTTATATCTGCTATGCCTACCAATTTATATGGCCCTAATGATAACTATGACTTAGATAATTCTCATGTATTACCTGCTTTGTTAAGAAAGGTTCATGAAGCGAAATTAAACCAAGCCCCAGAGGTTGTAGTGTGGGGTACAGGATCGCCTTTGAGAGAATTTTTGCATGTAGATGATTTAGCTGAAGCTTGCTTGTTTCTAATGCAATCCTACAATGAGAAGGGATTTGTTAATGTAGGTTCCGGAATAGATGTGAGCATAAAAGAGTTGGCTTTATTGATTAAAAAAATTGTAGGTTACAATGGGGAATTAACATTTGACACATCGAAACCGGACGGTACGCCAAGGAAACTTATGGATGTCACAAAATTAAAAAACCTAGGTTGGACTTATAAAATTTCTTTAGAAGAAGGAATACGCTCTGTCTATCAATCCGCTTTTGGGTTGTTGTAAGGCATTCGAGCTTTATAATACAACTGCATTAATAGAATTAAGAAAAAGGGATATGCCAGTGTTTTGTACCGCACTAAACTACCAAAGTTATAGCTGGTAAGCCCTACAAGAATTAAATAAAGTATACTAAAGATAAAAATATAAACATTGACAGGTTGATATGTAATGAATTCAACGATTTCTTTTCTTTTCATCTTTAGCATAACATAACCAAAAAAATAAAGTACAAAACTAGCTTCCAAAGCAGAGAATAACATCATAATATTTTTTACTTCCCAAAGGTAAGGTCTAAATAAACTTACATTTAACGCAGAGGGTAGCATAAAGAGCACTTCATACGACTCGAAATCGAAGTCTCCTAGAGTGTAAGTAGAGCCTTGCGATTGTTGTGAAATGTAATATATGTAGTCGCGTTGTGTTTTTGCTGTTTTAAAAATGGTTTCAATATTATAGAGTTTAGAGCTGCTGGATAAAAAATCAAATAATTGGTATAAGCTTGTCGTTGAACCGACAATCAAAATTATTCCTAAAGTATTTTTTATCATTGTGTTTTTTATCATTGATCTGAATTTTAAATAGATATAAATAGCCATAACAATTAAATAGCAGGCTATAATAAAAATTCGAACTTTTAAGAGTAGGTAAAAACTGACTATAAAAATAAGTGTATAAAAGAATGTTATCTTTTTTCTTTCGAAAAACTGAAAAATACAAAAATGAATTATACA
Organism: Cytophagaceae bacterium; assembly: GCA_025455005.1. Classification (GTDB taxonomy): domain Bacteria; phylum Bacteroidota; class Bacteroidia; order Cytophagales; family Cytophagaceae; genus JALONH01. Next base: position 15,209 of record JALONH010000006.1, on the reverse strand, counting down.
GAGACTGCTAAGACATATAGTATCTTTTAGAATTCCACTTGACCAAGCGAATACATTAGGGAAAAAGAACATTCCTATCATAATACCTTTAGAATGAGCTTTTTCAAGAGTGGAAAATGTATAGGCTGCCGCAAACATACACCAAAAGGATATAAAGGAATACACTATCGCAGAAATAAAAAAAGAATTGAAAGTAAAAAGATTGACAAAAGTTGTTAATAGGATGACTGTAAACGTATCATTTGAATTACTATAATTAAAATACTTAAAAAAATCTTTAACATCGGTCGATCGATTATCTATAGATTGCCAAATTAATTTTATAGCTGAAGGATCATCTAATATCGCTTCCGTTATGAGTCTTGATTCATTATAATAGCCACTGGTGTCTCCTCCTTTATAATAATATGTGTACGATAATGTGATAAAAAGAGCCCCAATCATTTTTAGTAATAATCCAGGCATTACCCATTGTTTTAAAGGGGAGTTATTTAAAAATTTCCATATGATCATGCGCGCCATAAACAATAAAATGAAAATATAAATAGGCAAAAGGACTAAGTCTACCCAATTTGGTTGATAAATGGAACTCTGAATTTCATACAAACTAGGATTTTGCATTCCAACTATATTTTAATAGATTAGTAACATATCACAAAACAGAATGACATTATGTCTATCAAATTAGACCAAATCGATAAAAAGATTCTAGACATCTTACAATCTAATGCAAAAATCACGAATTCTCAACTAGCACAGGAAATCGGGTTGTCTCCTGCCCCTACCTTGGAACGAGTTCGAAAATTAGAACAAGCCGGTATTATTAAATCGTATCACGCAGAAGTCGATGTGGACCAACTAGGTTTAGGTACAGCTGTGTTTGTTTTAGTATCTCTTTCCGGACATAAAAAACATCAAATTTTATCGTTTGTTGAGAAAATAAATGCTATCCCTGAAGTAGTAGAGTGTTATCATACTACTGGTCAAGGTGATTTCTTGTTGAAAATCTTATCTAAGGATATTAGTTCCTATCAGCAACTAATATTAAACAAATTAGTGGATATAGAGGAAATAGGAAATATGCAGTCTATGGTCATTTTGTCCTCATTTAAGGATTCTAAGGTAATGCCGATTACTTCTGTTGTTTAGTTCGTACTCTAATGAATGCGGTTTGGCATTTTTTTGTCATATCCTCAACATAATAAAAATATTCTTTGTTGTCTTTCTTTACTTCTATGGATTGAACTATTTGTTGTGTTTTTTTATACAATCGTTCGGCTTCTTTATAGTTTAACTCTTGCTCCGCAATTTCAGCCAATGCAAAATGTGCATTTGCAGAAAATTCTTTTGAAGCATTCGTTTTTTCAGAGGCATAGGTAATAACTTTATTAAAATAAGTTTTAGCTTGAACATTATCTTTTTTCTTCTTACAAGCTAACCCCATATAATGAGCCGACATTAAAGAATACCCCATGGACATTTTATCAGTTTTTTCCGCAAAGTCTACCGCTTTTTTTAAATAAAACAAGGCTTTGTCTTCCTCTCCTTTTTCGTAAAGAATTCGTCCTAAAAATGCACAAGCATATCTTCCGGTATGCGCCTCTTCATAACCGGGCATACCAATGTTTACTTTGTAATTAATGTCATAACAAATTTTCTCACATACATCCCACTTACCTAATGAAAAGGAAAGTCTGGCAAAGGTTCTTTGAAAATAGGAATTATCAGGGAAGGTAGTGGCCAAATACTCAGCATAAGGATAGGCAGCCAAACTGTTATTTTCTTCGTTATAGTAAATATGCATTAAATAGGTTTGCGCTTCTACTCGAGTATAAAAGGAGTTACGAGCACATTGTTGGAGTTGTGCCAAGCCTAATTTTTTATTTCCTTTAGGAAATAGACCAATGATTGGACGTAAAAGTGGATACTCTTCTTTTAGCCATTCTGCATAATAATTAAACAAAGACTCCCCAAAGAGGAATTCCGGACTTAGGTTACTTTTTCCCTTGAAATCATTCAAGTAGTTTAGTGCACTTTTACCGGCCCAAGCTGCTTTAACATAACTTTTATTATCGGAAAAATACCTGCCTTTAAATCCATAGGCTGCACATAAAAAAAAGGCTGCTTCCTCCGGGTGTTGATCAGCATCTATCATGTCTTCACCCCTACTAATGGCTTCATCCAAATAACCTAAAAACTCTGATTCAAATGCATTCGTATAATTTTCGTCATCCAAGCTGGGCACCATTTTCCACCAGTTACTTAAAGCCATTAAAAAATAAGGCATAGGATGTTCCGGATAACGTTGTTTTAAACTCAAAAAATACGCTTCCGCTATATCAAATTTGAAATTATACATGTGATTAACCGCTGTTGTCGATTCAATTTGAATACGTTTGTCTTCTAACAACATAGTTGTATCCATTTGTGCATGTGATACAAACAGGGTGTTCCAAAACAGTATTCCAAATAGAAAAGAAACCTTCATGGTAGTTAATCTTAATTCAAACCTATAATTTTACGTAAATAACGTATAAAAGGTATTCAAATGCATCTTTTAGAGCAACTTTGTTCCATTCATGCACCCTCAGGTGATGAATCAACACTAACTCAATTTCTGTTAAATTATATTGAAAAAAATAAGAGTCAATGGAATTCGCAGCCTACCGTTTATTCCGGTGATGGCTATCAGGATAATATAATAGTTGTATTTGGGAACCCTAGAACAGCTGTATGGGCACATATGGATTCGGTAGGTTACACCGTTGCTTATGATAATACCGTACATCCGATAGGTGCTCCCTATGCTTCAACCGGAACAGCTCTTGTAGGGTATCACCACGATCAACAGATTTCCGGAATATTACATATAGAAGAAACGGAAGAGGGTTTACTCCGTACTGTTCAATCAACCCATACTCTACCTCGAGGGGCAACATTAAGTTACGCTCCCAATTTTAGACTATCTGACGACTATGTAACGTCTCCTTATTTAGATAACCGATTAGGTTGCTGGGTTGTGCTTCAATTGATGGAAACCTTAAAGGATGGGATAGTGGTGTTTTCTACATGGGAAGAACACGGCGGTGGAAGTGTGCCGTATTTAGCCTCATTTATTTACCAAACATTTAACGTTTCACAAGCACTCATTGCCGATATTACTTGGGTTACCAAAGGTGTGCACGCCGGTCAAGGGGTAGCTTTGTCGTTACGGGATAAAATGATTCCCAGAAAAACATTTGTAGATAAAATTATACGGCTGGCAGAACAATCCGGAATCCCTTTCCAATTGGAAGTGGAGGGTGCGGGCGCCAGTGATGGTCGGGAATTGCAATTAGCAGCTCAGCCTTGGGATTGGATCTTTATTGGGGCGCCGGAAGCCAATGCTCATACACCCAATGAAACCGTTCACCGTAACGATATATCGTCTATGTTGAACCTTTACCACTATCTAATGAAAAATTTATAAAATCACCTAAATCGTACATGAATTTTATTTGCAACTAAATTTAATGTACTTTTGACCTCTTATTTCTAGTAATAGTATATGTTAAACATCGTTTTATTTGGCCCTCCGGGAGCCGGAAAAGGAACTCAGAGCGAAAAATTAATTGATCATTACCAACTGGTACATCTTTCTACCGGAGATATTTTTCGAGCACATATTAAAAATGAAACTCCCCTAGGTAAGCAAGTTAAATCCTATATCGATAATGGGCTATTAGTTCCGGATGAAGTAACGGTAGGAATTCTAAAAGATGCAATGGAAGCCTACCCCCAGGCCAAAGGTTTTATATTTGACGGTTTCCCCCGTACTGTTCCTCAAGCTGAAATTTTAGATACGATGTTGAACAAAATGGGAACCGCTATTTCCACCGTAGTGGCATTAGATGTTAACGAAGAGGAATTAAAAAAACGTATTGAAATTAGACGTCAGACATCAGGGAGACCGGATGATGATGCAGACAAAGTATTGAAACGAGTGGATGAATACTTCCAAAAAACGGTTCACGTATTACCTTATTATGATGCTCAAGGAAAATTAACTACTGTACCGGGAGTAGGCTCTATTGAAGAAATTTTTGCTTCCTTGTGTAACGTAATAGATTCCGTTAAATAAATTTTAAAAACGACTGCGTGGCTGTTTCCAATTTTATAGATTATGTAAAAGTATGTTGCCGCTCTGGAAAAGGAGGGGCGGGCTCTAGGCACTTTTTAAGAGCGAAAGGCTTACCAAACGGTGGTCCGGATGGAGGCGACGGTGGAAGGGGGGGGCATATCATTCTAAAAGGAAATGCACAATTATGGACCTTGCTCCATTTGAAATATACTAAACATATCATTGCCGAACCGGGTCAAGGGGGTGGCGAAAGCCGAATGAAAGGCAAAGATGGTGAAGATGTAATAGTCGAAGTTCCACTCGGTACAATTGCCAAAGATGCAGAAACCGGAGAAGTTTTAATGGAGATCACAGAGGATGGTCAACAAGCTGTGTTAGTGAGTGGCGGTCGAGGAGGTAAAGGAAATGATTTTTTTAAAACCAGTACCAATCAAGCACCCGATTATGCTCAACCGGGGGAACCGGGAATAGAGCAATGGATAATAATTGAGTTGAAGGTATTGGCGGATGTAGGTTTAGTTGGCTTTCCCAATGCCGGCAAATCTACCTTATTGTCTAAAATTTCAGCAGCTAAACCGGAAATAGGAGACTATCCGTTCACTACATTGGTGCCTAATTTAGGTGTCGTATCGTATTACGATAAACGTTCGTTCATAGTAGCGGATATTCCGGGAATTATAGAGGGGGCTGCTGAAGGTAAAGGTTTAGGATTACGATTCCTTCGACATATTGAACGAAATTCTATCCTGTTGTTCCTAGTACCGGCGGATGCTGATAGTATTCTAAAGCAATATGAGATATTGCTGCATGAACTTGAAAAATACAATCCCGATTTATTAACTAAAAAACGCTTACTGGCTATTACAAAATCTGATATGTTGGATGATGTATTAATGGAACAATTGCAACCCGAAATTCCTAAAATACCACATATTTTTATTTCTTCCTTTTCCGGGTTGGGACTCCCGGGCTTGAAAGAAATGTTATGGAAAAGCTTAAATAGTTAAACAAACGTGACAGAATGGCATAAAAACCGTTTTGGCTTTGATTTTGACTCTTACCATACTCGATAAAATACCTTATTATGTCGCAAGAAAATGTAAATCAAGAAGAAGTAACAGCGGCTTCAGAAGAAAATCCGACATCCCCAACCGATATGCCTTTAGATGAATCAGCAAAATGGCAATCAGAGGCAGCAGATTGGAAGGATAAGTATGTACGATTATACGCTGAATTTGAAAATTTTCGCAAACGTACTCAGAAAGAAAAGTCTGATTTAATCCTTACTGCTAATGAAGAGTTAATTAGAAATTTACTACCTATAGTAGACGATTTTGATAGGGCATTCAAAAATATACCTCAAGAGGATTCTACCAAAGCTTTACGAGAAGGTGTCGAATTGATTTATCAAAAGTACCTTCGTACCCTTCAGCAAAAAGGACTTAAAGAAATGGAGGCATTAGGTGTTCCTTTTAATCCGGAATTACACGAGGCCATTACGCAACTTCCGGCTCCAACTGAAGATATGAAGGGGAAAGTATTAGACGTTCTTGAAAAGGGGTATCTGTTGGGTGATAAAGTAATACGTTATGCAAAAGTAGTCATAGGATCCTAAGAATATGGCAAAAAGAGATTATTACGAAGTACTTGGAGTAAGTAAATCTGCTGATGCAGATGAAATTAAAAAAGCCTATCGAAAATTAGCTATTCAATACCATCCTGATAAAAATCCGGATAATCCTGCAGCAGAAGAAAAATTTAAAGAAGCAGCGGAAGCGTATGAAATATTGAGCAGCCCTGAAAAACGTCAACGGTACGACCAGTTCGGACATGCCGGCATGGGGGGTAACGGAGGTTATGGCGGCGGTATGAATATGGATGATATTTTTTCACAGTTTGGAGATATCTTTGGCGGCGGCTCCCCTTTTGAAAGTTTTTTTGGCGGCGGAAGTCGTGGCGGCTCAAGAGTTCGTAAAGGAAGTAACTTACGAATCAAATTAAAACTTACCTTGGAGGAAGTAGCCAACGGGTGTGAGAAAAAAATAAAGGTAAAACGGCAATTGACTTGTGATACGTGCGGTGGAAGTGGAGCTAAGGATAAAACATCTATAAAAACCTGTACCACTTGTAATGGTACAGGTCAGGTGCGTAAAGTGGTGAATACCATGTTAGGACAAATGGTTTCAGCCACCACTTGTGGTACTTGTCAAGGTGAAGGAACAATCATTACAGATAAATGCGGTACTTGTAAAGGATCCGGTACTGTAGAAAAAGAAGAAACTATTTCAATCAAAATCCCTGCTGGTGTTGCGGAAGGAATGCAACTTTCGATGTCAGGAAAAGGAAACATGCCTCCTAGGGGCGGTGTTGCCGGAGATTTATTAATCGTAATTGAAGAAATAGAACACGAAGAATTAAAACGGGATGGTCAAAATATTCTCTTTGATTTAAATATTAGCATGATAGATGCCATTTTTGGCTCTAATCCGGAAATCCCAACGATTGAGGGTAAGGTGAAAATTAAAATAGAACCGGGTACTCAAAGTGGTAAGATGTTGCGACTAAAAGGGAAAGGTCTTCGGGATGTCAATGGGTATGGGAAAGGTGATCAACTTATCTATGTGAATGTTTGGACTCCACAACAATTATCGAAAGAAGAAAAAGAAATACTCCAAAAATGGAAAGACTCGGACAACTTTAAACCTAAGCCCGATAAACAGGCTAAATCCTTTTTTGAAAGGATGAAAGAGTATTTTGAGTAGATTAGTGCCTAGAAGATAAAAGCGCCAAGGTTTATTTAGAGAACTATGGCGCTTTTTTTAAAAAAAACTGTCAAATGTAATAAAAACTATATTTTTTTGTGTATTTTTGCGAAACTAAAATTAAATTTTTTACGTATTGTAGTATTATTAAGTAGAATAAGTAAAAAATGAAAGGTCTAGTAACAGTAGTATCGACAACGTTATTCGTACTTTGCTCTTGGCTTGTAACAGCAGGAGTTCATGGTACGCAAGTGCCGGATACACTTCGTAAAATTCTTCAAACCCAATACCCTTCTGCCGAAATGGTTCGTTGGAAAGTGTTAGAAGTAGATAAATATGAAGTTGACTTTGTATGGGGAGAACATGAATACATTGCGTACTACCGTAAGGATGGAAGTTGGATTGGAACGAATCGTCATGTAGATGAGTCCGAACTTCCGGAAATTGTTCAAGTTTTGATTACTAAGGTAGCTCCACAATCAATAGGTCATTTCTGTATTGAATCAGCGACAGTGACAGACGGGGCCCAATACCTCGTTTATTATAAGGAAGCCGGAAAGTCTTACAAACTTATAGTCAATGCTGAAAAGTATACGTACGAAGTAAAACCACAATAAAAAAAGGAGAGTATTTACTCTCCTTTTTTATTCAGATATAGAACCTTTTTCAGCTTGCAGAACATCGCGAGTGTTTTTCTGAACGGCTATCGCAGCAAATAAACTTAATACGAAAGAAATCCCATAAAATCCTTTTTCACTTAATAAAAGATCTGCGTTCCACAGTCCTATTATTAAGAGTAATATAGATAAGATGGAACAAATCCAGCTTACACCCATATAAAGACCTGTAACCGGAATACCTTCGAGTTGGTCTCGCACACTTTTCTGAACAGAAATGGCACTAAACAACCCGAATACTAGAATAGTAAAGTAATACCCTTTTTCATTAAGTAACATCGCGGCATTCCATAATCCTATGATATAGGAGCCCATCCCTACGATAAGGGCAAACCATGACGCGGCAATAAAGGCATTTGAAGGTTTCTGATTCATAATGATAACGTTTAAGTAATTCTGAATCAAAACTAATCGAGTGATATATATTCTCCTTTGATATATGTCAAAATCGTATTATTTCTTTGCTCTGATTCTACTAAGTGTCTCAGCTGTGATGCCTAAATAGGAAGCAATTGTTCCAAGAGGCGCTCGTTGCATGACCTTGGGATGCCGTTTTGAAAACAAAGCATATCGTTCTGCCGCTTCTTTAAAATGTTGGTGAATGAATCGCTCTTCTAACTGTAGATAATAATGTTCTGTTATTTCCTTTCCTAATCGATGCAGTATGGGGTACTGGTCGTACAAACGGTATAAATCAACTCTTTGTATAGCTTGAACTTCTAGGTTTTCTATGCATTCAATGGTTTCTAATGCCGGTGTTTGCGAAAGAAAACTGTAATACGACGTAGATATATGTCCTTCATAACCGAACCAATAAGTGATTTCTTTATTTTCAGTTTCATAGTAACCCCTCAATAATCCTTTTTCAATAAAATATAATTCTTTAGCCGTTTTACCGGGTTGTATTAATATGGAACCTTTAGGGAAATCTTTTTTTACGAATGCCTCTTTTAATACAGAAGTAATATCAGGGGGTAAAAACGTAAATGTTGTTAAATAGTGGTGTAAGGTCATGTTCAAGTTAGTTGAAGGATTCCGAAATACTCTTCTTTACTCACCTCTAAGCGTATCGTTTGAATGATGCGTCCATTAAAATATTCTATAGTTAAATGTTTATAATCTAATAAAAAAGCAGGATCTACATCCTTCCATATCGTACCATTAACCAGTTGTATTATATCTCCTTTGGTTAAGTATTGAGCCGCTGGAGCCTTTGGATCACATTGAAGAACTTTGCCTTGAGCATCACATTGTATTCCTACTTTCTTCATCCAAATATTTTCAGGGAAAATTTCCTGTAGACTATATCCCCAATAATGAAATGCGGCATATAGTTCATCCTTTACATTTCCGGTTTGGGATACTAAACGTCTAAAGTCAGAGCTGGAACAGGCACTGTATTGTAAAAATAAATGTTCTATTTCTGTCATTGTATAACTTATAATGTGTCCCTTTCGCTGATTCCACAAATCAATCAATAGAGAACGTAAACTAGCAGTAGCGTTATGACGCTGAATCCAATAATCCATCAACAATGCGATAATAGCACCCTTAACATAAATGGATACTTTGCGATGAGGAATACCTGAATCATATCCATCTACCCATAAATCAATCGAACTGTCTTCTACACTTAAGTGATCGTATCCGAAATTTCTAAAATGGCGAAGTAGTAACATGTTGAGTTCTTTTTTATACATTTCTATTGTGAGAACACCGGAACGATACAGGTAATAATCTCCCAGATAGGTGGTGAATCCTTCGGTTACAAAACCGGTACTATATAGGGTTGGGCGTAATAAATCATATGGATATAATTCTTTGGGTCGAATGGAATATACATTCCAAGAGTGTAATAATTCATGACAGCTGATTCCTAATAATTCAGTATAAAGCGATTCAGAAAGCTCTTGTGCAGGTCCTAAACAGATAACCGTTGAGTTCCGATGCTCCACTCCATGATAATGAGGAAACGAAAAAAGCAAAAACAGAAAATGATAAGAATCAAAAGGGAATGAATTAAAGTCTTTCCATAGTGCATCTGTGAATAATTGAAAATGATTTATTAATTGTGGGATATCGAGAGTTGGGGGCTCATTAAAATGCAAATGAAAGAGTGTGTCCCCTACTTCATAACTCAGCGTTGTCACATTGGGAGATGCGATGAATGGGGTGTCACTTAGGTGTAAGTAATTTTCGAAGTCGAAGGTAGTAGTATCGGTTGAAGAAGCGCCACTGGCAAGTTTAAAGTTAGGGGGTAATTCCAGATGAAGAGAACAGATATCATCCATTTGATCTTTTACCATCATACAACAGGCTACAGGGTTGATATACAAGAGTTCGGAATCATACCAGTTGCCTCCAGCATCTGCTTGTCGGGCAAAGTAAAGGTATCGAAAGGTAATATCCGTATCAGGAGCACCCTTTACGACCCATGTATTGGGATCTGATTTTTGAATAGGGTAATACAATCCTGTTTCATCCCTACAGCATACATCTCGAACATTTGCTGCATAATTTTGGGCACTATATCGACCTGGCCTCCAATAGGGTAAAGCGAATTGGGTGACCGGTTGAGTCGAACGTAGTCGAAGCGTTATTTCTATAAATCCGGCCTCTTTAGAATAGGGGCGTAGGCTATATTGAATCATAGGTTGTTAAAATCTAGTAAAGGTACAAAAAAATACTTCGATCAAACTCTTTTAGAATTTCATATAACTAGCTTTTTATCAGGTTTTTAAAGTGTATGAATTCGATAGTTTAAAGTTTATTCTGTAAAAGAAAGGGGGAAGGTTTGAAATTACAGGTCGCTTTATTATCTTTGCAACCCTTATTCCTATTTAGGTAGAAGTAAAGTAAGAATAGATTAATTGCTATATAATTATGAAAAGAACGTATCAGCCATCGAATCGCAAGAGAAAAAACAAACACGGTTTCCGTGAGCGTATGGCAACTGCTAATGGCAGACGAGTATTGGCCGCTAGAAGAGCTAGAGGTCGTAAAAGATTGACCGTTTCTGACGAAAAAAATTATAAAGGATAATACTTTATCCCTGGCTTATGATTGTTAGGGTTCGAGTACGTTACCATACTCCTAGCCTCCGTGTTTCCGAAAACCAACAATCGTAAGCCTTTTTCTTTTTCTAAAGCGGAAAAACTGACCGGTAAAACGACTATTGATTTACTTTTTTCTGATGGTTATTCCGTTTATCGATTCCCGATTAAATTTTACTATTATTTCCTTCCGAACTATACTCTGAATTCGGATGAGTTGCCATTAGTACTGGTTTCCGTAAGTAAAAAACACTTTAAACATGCGGTTGATCGTAATTATATTAAACGACAACTGCGTGAAATTTACCGGTTAAATAAAGCAGAATGGTGGGCCTTATTCCCAAACAAACCAGCTTACATTGCTTTTTTATATACTACACCTAAGAAATTATCGTTAGACCAATTGAAAAAAAAGGTATATTTAGCCATAGAAATGGCTGCCGCTGCGCAAGCAACGAAGTCTCAATCCTAATTCAGTAATACGTTTCATGTCAAAAAGAAAAATTATTCTCTGGTCCATTAGTGTTTTTACATTGTTGGGAGCAGTCTCAGCAGTAACAGCTGACCGTTATTTTGAAATTGCTAAAAATATAGAAATTTTCACTTCTGTGTTTAAAGAAGCCAATTTGTTGTATGTGGATGAAGTGAATCCTTCTAAAACCATGCAGGCAGGTATAGACGCTATGTTGGAATCGTTAGATCCTTACACTAATTACATACCCGAGGATGACATAGAGGATTTTCGAACACAACTAACCGGACAGTACGGAGGTATAGGTGCCGTTATAGGAGAGCGTAATGGTAAAATTGTTATTATGATGCCGTATGAAAATTTCCCAGCCCATAAAGGTGGATTGCTCATCGGTGATGAAATTCTTTCTGTAGATGGCGTAGAAACGAAAGGTAAAAACACGTCTGATGTTAGTAAATTACTTCGAGGACAAGCAGAAACTCCTGTTAAGGTAAAGGTAAAGCGATTTAATCAAAAGGATCCAATTGAGGTTACGCTGACCCGTCAAAAAATAAAAATTAACAATGTACCTTATTACGGCATGGTCGACACCAAGACGGCGTATATTAAATTGTCCGATTTTAGTCAAGACGCTTCAGGGGAGATACGCAGAGCGTTAGTCGAATTGAAAGGGAAAGGAGCACAACAGTTGATATTAGATTTACGTGGTAATCCAGGAGGGTTACTAGATGAAGCGGTAAAGATTTCGAATATTTTTATCGATCGAGGAAAACTAGTGGTGTCCACTAAAGGTAAAGTGGCCGAATGGAATAAAGAATACAAAACCAACGATTTGCCGGATGATTTATCAATTCCGGTAGTCGTTCTGGTAAATGGTCGTAGTGCATCAGCTTCCGAGATTGTATCCGGAACACTTCAAGATTATGATCGCGCTGTGGTGATAGGGCAGCGTTCCTTTGGTAAAGGATTAGTACAAACTATTCGTGATATGCCTTATAATTCACAAATGAAAGTAACCACTGCAAAGTATTATACACCCAGTGGGCGTTGCATACAATCCATCGATTATGCCCATAAAAATAAAGATGGTTCAGGCGCTAAGATAGCGGATTCATTGTATAAAGAATTTAAAACTAAAAATGGAAGAACTGTAACCGATGGTGGCGGTGTTTTGCCGGACATCATTACAACAATTGATAGTATTGCTCCTATAACAATCTCGTTAATGACTAAAAGTTTACTATTTGATTACGCTACAGAATATTATTATAGTCATCCATCTATTGGGGATGCTAAATCGTTTAATTTGACCGATGCAGAGTATGATGCTTTTGTCGCATGGTTGAAAGGGAAGGACTATAATTACACCACTAAAGTAGATAAAGAAATAGAAGATATAATTAAGCAAGCAAAACAAGAAAAGTATTATGATGCGATGAAGACAGATATAGAACATTTGAAATCTGTTTTAGCAAAAGATAAAGAAAACGATTTAATTAAGTTTAAAGATCAAATACGAGAGTTTTTAGAAGAAGAAATTGCATCACGTTATTATTTACAAAAAGGTATCATTGAAAGCGGTTTTGATCACGATAAAGAAGTTATTGAAGCCATTAAGGTATTGAACGATACCAAGAAATATCAATCGGTATTAATGATAAAGTAAACATGCCTTGGATAGACATAGTTGCGTTAATCGTTGCTGGTCTGGCAGGGGGCTTCTTAGCAGGAATATTAGGCATCGGAGGTGGCACCATTTATATTGTGGCGTTGCCTCCGATGTTGCGTTGGTGGGGAGTTCAAGATATAGACATGCCGGGTTTTGTTATCGCTAATTCATTGGTAGCCATAGTTGTCGCATCCGTTTCGGCTACTCTAACCCATATAACAGAAGGACGTTGGTATCCTACTGCAGTAATAAAAATGGCTCTAGGTGCAGTTCCTGCTGCATCACTTACTTTAGTTGGTTTAGTCCATCAACCTTGGTATTCTGTTCAATGGTACCATTGGGGAACCTTGCTTTTATTTACCTATATGTTGATTATTTTGTGGAGGGTAGACAAAAAAGATCGATTAGGTACTATCCCGGCACAACCTTGGTGGAAATGGCTAGGTGTCGGATTTTTAAGTGGAGCGGTTTCCGCTCTATCGGGTCTTGGTGGGGGGATAATTACCGTACCCCTACTGAACCATTGGTTAAAAGTAGATATAAAAATAGCAACTGCCTTATCTTTAGCATTGATTGTTCCGGTGTCGTTGGTCTTAGGTGGAATCAATGCCGGTGCTTTTCCCAAGTGTCCAATTGAAATTTGGAGTACCGGATATATAATTTGGCCAGTGGTGGCGGTTTTAAGTTTAGGTGTTATGGTAGCATCACCCATAGGAGTTCAAGTCGCTAAGCGAATGTCGACCTTACGTATTACTCAATTGTATGTCGGATTTATTGTACTGGTAATGATGCAAAAGTTAATGGAGATATGGAAGTAAAAAACAATTGTATACTTTGTATTGAAACGGCAACTACAGTAGGTTCAGTAGCGGTATGTGGTCCGGACCAAGTGTACAGTTATATAGAGAGTCCCTCTGAAAAATCCCATTCCCGCAATATTACTAAAATGGTGCAAGATGCTATGGCGTTGGCCGGCTGCACCCCCATGGATATTGAGGCAATAGCTGTGGGAGGGGGTCCGGGATCCTACACCGGTTTACGTATAGGCGTGACTACGGCTAAGGCCTTGTGTTATGCATGGGACAAACCTCTAATAAGTGTATCTAGTTTACAAGCCATGGTAGAACAGATGAAACTTTATTTTCCGGATAAGCATTATATGCCTATGATAGATGCCCGCAGGATGGAAGTTTACACCGGCTTATGGGATTCTGGAGGTACAATTGTTTATCCCGTACAATCTCTTATTCTGACTGAACAAGTTTGGGGTGGAACGGATGCCATCTTTCCCTTGTTATGTGCAGGAGACGGTTCAGAAAAATGGAAATCATTGGTAGGAGAGCATAAGAATATTCAATGGATTAACGGAATATATCCTTCTGCCAAATTTATGAAAGAAGCAGCATGGTTGAAATGGAGGCTGGAGCAAGTAGAGAACGTTGCCTATTTCGAACCGAATTATGTAAAAGCGTTTTATACAACAGCCAAAAAAAACGAAGATGGAAGATAAAATTATCAATCGAGTAGAACAAAGCAGTTTAATTAGTATTGACATGGAGGCTTGGATGGAAGAGGAGCCGTATGCAGTATATGATATTAAACAGCACTTATTTCAAGAACTAATCTTAAGAGAAAAAGATTTTAGAGGCTTTATAAAGGAATTTGATTGGACAATTTATTCGGGAAAACATCTATTTATAGTTTGTAGTACGGATGCTATTATACCTACTTGGGCTTATATGTTGATTGTTTCAAAGGTGAAAGGAATGGTAAAAAGTGTACAATTCTGCTCGGAAAAAGATATTTTGGAAAAATATTTTTCAAAAATAATTCAGGGTTTAGAAGTCGAAAAATGGTTGGATAAAAAGGTTGTAATAAAGGGGTGCAGTAAGGTGGAAGTGCCTGTTAGTGCGTATGTTGAAATTACAGAATTGTTGATTGGGGTAGCTCAAAGTATAATGTTTGGAGAGCCGTGTAGTACGGTGCCTATCTACAAGAAATTAAAATAATCGAATATTAAATTTGGTGGTTTAAAATGAAACCCTTACTTTTGTCATCCCAATCGCAAAAACAGTTAAATTGTTGTCGAAAAGGATTCGTTCTTTAAGCATTGAAAAGTTGAAAATTTCAAAAATAATCAAGTTTTACTTGTTTGTTAAAATAATAAAGTTCAATTTTGCCTCCCCGTTCTGAAAATAAGAAGTGAGAAACTTAAATAAAAAACTTTAAAATTTTTCACTGCAAATTTGGAAGTAAAATAAAAAAACTTCACTTTTGCATCCCCGTTCAGAAATAAAGAAAGGGAAATAAATAAAAGTAATAAGATCAAGATGTGATCTCTCTATCAGGAAACTGATAAACGTTCTTTGAGATAATGGTAAGTAAGGTATAGCGGACCTAGTTAAATAAGTTTTAAAGAGGGAAGACAATAGATTACAAAGGAGATAGGATCAGAC
>JALONH010000005.1 GCA_025455005.1 Cytophagaceae bacterium | reverse complement strand
ACGAAACAAATTAATACATCGTGTATTTGCCTGTGTACGTGATAATAGAAAATATGAAAATTCTTATATAAATTCACTTGCATAACTGATAGAAATCAAGGGCGGGGCGGGGGAATCTTTTAACATTTTTTTACCTAACTCCGCCTTGGGAACACCAAGGCGGGGTAGATGGAAGTAAATTTTTAATAAACTTATCTAATTCATTATTTCTTCCAAACGGAAGATAGATGTTTTTTGATTTATTATTAGTGCATATGCTTAAAGTTATCCAAATTGGATCAAGTTCTGTAACTAAAAGCGTATCTCTCTTCAAATCCATAATATTATATTGTAAAATTTGATTCTGCAATTGAGTTATACTATCACTATTCAGGTAATATGCTTTTGTATAAAATTCAACCCTCATACTATCTACATTTTCAGTTGAAAAACTTTTTACATGTAAAGGATGAATACATTTAATACTCTTTAAATACTTACCGAATCCAGTCTCTTTTATACTAATAATATATAAGGTATCTCTTGGTATTGAAAACTCTAAGAACAAATAGAATCTATTTGAGTCCTTTTGAGATATACATTCTTCTCCATACAAATTATAAAATTCACAATACTTAATTAAATTTTTGTTTAAAGTGTCTAGCTCATTAATATTTGGTTTTCTCATTTCACCATCTGTTGAACATGAAAAAAAAACTAACAAGAAATATATTATTCTAAGCATGCAATTTGTTTTATGAACATTACAATAATTCAATAGTATCTTTCTATTAATATCCAGGAGTCCAAGAATGAACTTTTAATGATACCCCAAAGAAACTAGATTCAATATAAGATTCTTGATAATTTGGACTTACTATTTCTTGTGTATCTGGATAAACTGAACCATAAATAACTATACCTAGTTCTGTACCTATAAATAATGGTGTTTGTCTCTTTTTACCATCTAATCCTGAAAGACCACCATAATAGTCATTCAATTCATATCTATTTAAATCAGAATTATATCTCGGTGGTGTTGGCTCTGCTAACCACCTAAATGGAGCATTTATGTTAACATAATCCTCTCTATAAGGATGAGTATGACCCATACCAAATAATTCAGCTTGTTCTTCTATTGAATAAGACCCATTAACTTCTGACGCATCAACTCTATTGGCTCTCTGATTACTAACCAAAACTTCTACAAATCTTATTTCTCTAGTTTCTGAAACTTTAGCTACAAATAATGCTTCTACTTCTTTACTTTTCAATATTTTCTTCATGTCTTCCATTGAGTTTTTCCCTATGAACGCCACAGACATTTTTCTCAAATTTGTAGATGCGGAGTTTCTCTGTTGCTGAGTTTCACCATATCCATTTAATCTCAATTGTCTCCGGTATGTGTGATTATTAACAAAGTGAGCTTGGTTTTCAAAGTTATCATCAATTTTTCCCAAGTATCTACCATTTTTCCCAAAATACTTAGTCGTATCCCCAAGTACATCGTTATAAGCAATCGGATTATTTGCGAAACATGAATAAATACTTAATGATGGATTTGGCTTTGGATCTCTATTCCATCTTCTTCCTAACCTAGCATCATACATCCAGTATTCAGCGGAGGTGGTAGATTCAGATAATTCAGTTTCCCTCTCCTGCCCGTTAAACCCATACCTATACTCCTCCTGACTGCCGCTGCGGCTCTTCTGTGCCATACCAAACGGATAGTAGCTCGTATACGTCTTCACTTCGGCGCGTTGGGTGGCTATGGCGGTATTACCTGCTCCCATCGTTACTTTCTTACGGTCGCTCACGACTACCGTCACGTTACCTAAATGATCCGCCATCTCGTAGCTCTTACGCCCTATCTTACGAGAGTAGACTTTGGCTTCTTTCGGGGATTGGAAAATCCGCACCGTTTGTATCGGTAAATTTCCGCCTTTACCGGTTAGGTAAGAACTGATACTACTCATCAACGGCACTATCTTAGTTACGCCTTGGTCATTCTCATCCAATACCAATGCGGTAGGGGAAGCGGCGTCGTACATCGTTACCCCTAAGGCATCGTTTGTAAGGGGTGTCATCTCCCCAAAGGACATACGTACATCTCCGGCAAAGTTCAGCGGTACGGGATTGTTCATGATCGTTAATCCTGTGGTCTCGGTATTGCTGCCGTTACGGGTGTCGTACTTGCCCACACGCTGTGCACTGGTTCCACTGTGGTACAACATATCTTTGCTATAATACACAAAGCGCTCATCCGGTGTAAAAGAGGCACTGGCACCGGGCAATACGGCATCCGTAAAGTTGACGGTATACCGCGCCGCTAAAGCGTTCTCTGCTATATAGCCGTCCGCACCTAATTCATATATTAAAGCTTGCGTTTGCTGGTGATCAAACCAACCGATCTGTTCTTTTTGGTTAAGTACGATTAACATATCGCCTTGAGCACTTAGGGATAACTCAGCATCTTTTCTGCCTTCAAAGCTTCGTTGTAATATCTAAAAAAATCACCCATAAATCTCTTGTTGACTAAAGAAAAACGACGTTTCAATCGCAGCATTGGCATCGGAATCTGAACCGTGAACCGCATTCCGTTCTAATGATTTCGCATAGATTTTTCGTATCGTCCCTTCTGCTGCATTCGCCGGATTCGTAGACCCAATAAAAGTCCGATAGGCTTCCACTGCATTCTCTTTTTCTAATACGAAGGCAACTATAGGACTCTCGGACATAACCTCTTTTAAACTCTCATAAAAAGGCTTTTCTTTATGAACGCCATAAAACTCACCCGCCCGCTCCGCTGTTAAGTATGTTAACTTCATCGCCACAATTTTAAAGCCTCCGGCTTCGATTAACTGTAAGATACTACCCACATGTCCATCCCGAACCGCGTCCGGTTTGATCATCGAAAATGTTCTGTTCCCTGCCATACGTGTAAAAGACTAGTTTAATCCTATAAATATAATTAAAAGCCGTTCAATACCTAATGCCTCCTGTTGTTTTTTCTCTATTTTCTTAGCACTTTTGCCACGCCTAAGTTCTTAACATAGATTACTTAAGCGCTTTGGTTAGTACCCCTTTTCGGAAAACATGCAGCAACAGCTGGACGTATTAAAAGCAGCCCTACAATCCCCTAAAAAGATTGTCATCACCACACACCACAAACCGGATGCAGATGCATTAGGCTCGTCTTTGGCTATGTATCGCTACCTTTCCAAAAAAGGACATACTGTTCAAGTCATTACCCCATCGGATTATCCTGAATTTTTAAACTGGATGCAAGGCAATGATACGGTCTTGATATATAACGAAACTACCGCTACCGCCGCTGCCGAATGGGTTCAAACAGCTGAAATGATTTTCTGCTTAGACTTTAACGCCCTGTCCCGCATTAATGAATTGGGCGAATGGATTCGCCAATCAAAAGCTACAAAGGTGCTGATTGATCATCACCTTCAACCGGAAGCCTTTGCCGACATCATGATATCGGATACTTCCTCAGCAGCTACTTGCTCGTTGATATACGAATGCATTATTGGAATGGGAGACCGATCGTATATGGATACCTATATAGGGGAGTGTATCTATGCCGGAATCATGACGGATACAGGCTCTTTTCGTCATCCCAGTACGGATAGAAAAGTACATCAAATTGTCGCGGACTTGTACTCCTGGAATGTAGACACCCCCAAAGTCCACCGTTTAATTTACGATACCAATACCGAAGAACGCTTGCGTCTTTTGGGCTACGCTTTAACTGAAAAGTTAGTCATACTAGACGAATACTATACCGCTTACATCCCACTATCTAAAGAAGATTTATCCCGCTTTGAATCCAAAACCGGCGATACAGAAGGTCTTGTCAATTATGCTCTCAGCTTAGAAAAAGTCGTATTCGCAGCTATGATAGTTGAACGCGAAGATGGTGTAAAAATATCCTTCCGCTCCAAAGCCGATTTCTCTGTCAATGAATTTGCACGCAAACATTTTCAAGGCGGAGGTCATAAAAATGCTTCTGGAGGCAAATCCTTATTGTCTTTGGAAGACACTATAAAACAATTCCGTGATTTAATACCTCAATATAAAGACGAACTATTAGATAATTTAAGAAAAGAAAAATTTCTATGCTAACTTCAAAATTAGGCGTAATCGCCTCTCTATTCTGCCTTGCGGCAACTGTTACTTCTTGCGGATATAAAACCACAGAAAGTGGATTGGAATATAAAATTCTTTCCGATTCTTCCAGTGAAGACTATCCTGAAATGGGTGGAGCAATCGAGTTCTTAATGCAAATCAGAACAAATGATGAACGGGATTCCGTTATTTTCGATCAAACGAATCGCCAACGCCCTCTTCAATATTTGATTAGTGAACCTACTTACAAACCCAGTATCGAAGAAGGTTTGCAATTGTTAACTGCTGGAGACAGTGCTGAATTTTTGGTGGATGCAGACTCTCTTTATGCTAAAAGTTTTGAAGCACCTTTACCTACGTATTTAAAATCGGGAGACAAAGTTAAAATTTTAGTAAAGTTGACTAAAGTATACGATAAAACGTTTGTTGACTCGATTATGGCAGTTCAACGCAAACAATATGAAGAATACATGGCACAACAAGCGGTATTGGAAAAAGCTACGTATAGCAAAGACAGTGTCTTGATTCAAGATTATTTAAAAAAGAATAATGCAAAGGCTAAAGCCATTGCTACTGTAGGAGGAGCTTATATTATCATAACCAAAGCGAATCCGGTAGGCAAACCTTATGTAGACGGGGATACTGTAAAAGCACACTACAAAGGCACCATGTTGGAATCCGGCAAAGTGTTTGATGAAAGTAAAGATGCTCCTTTCCAATTTATCCTTAATCAACAACAAGTAATCAAAGGATGGGATGAGTGTTTTTCAAAATTAAAAAGAGGTGAAAAGGCTGTGTTGTTAATCCCATCCCGTATTGCATATGGTCAACGCGGAGCCAATGGAATTCCTCCAGGAACAGCACTCAAGTTTGAAGTAGAAGCATTACAATAATAATTCATCCTCTAACGTTTTACACGACAGCCCTAACAAGCTGTCGTGTCTTATTTAATACTTATGAAAACTCTTCTTACATTTTGTATTCTAGCCGTTACCACACTCTCATGGGCTCAAACTACGCCTACGCCTAAGCAAATGAAAGCCTTTGCGAAACGAGCGAAAGCAATGGGTTTTACGGAGAAAAACATTCAGTTCACTCCGAACGGTCTTATGTTTAAACAAAACTTAGATGCACCCGGTCGTTTAGCGCAAGTGAATGATGTAATTGAAATCCAATTTATTTTAAGAAGTAGCCGCGATTCTATATTACGCAATACATTTGAAGAAGGCACACCGGTACTTACAACGCTTCAAAATCCTCGCTTTAGAGGGTCTTTAGAAGAAGGCCTTGCGCTGATGTCAGCCGGCGATAGCACCACATTTTGGATTAATGCCGATTCTATGTTTGCGAAAGGCATCGGTGCGAATAGACCGGATTTTATTGATAAAGGAAGTTTCTTACGTTTCGATGTAAAAATGTTGAATACATGGACGATGGATGAATACATGAAAGCCAGAGAACTTAGAGAAATGGAAGCCCGTCAACGCGAAGATCGACTGCTCATAGAGTATATGGCTAAAAATGGTATCAACGCACAGATGATTGACAATACCGGCATCTTCTACCAACAACTTCAAGTCGGCAGTGGCGAACAACCTAAATCAGGCCAACGTGTTCGAGTACATTATACCGGTAAATTGATTAATGGAAAAGTATTTGACTCTTCTGTTTCACGGGGCGAACCGTTTGAGTTTACGGTTGGTGTAGGTCAAGTAATAGACGGTTGGGATTTAGGCATTCCTACCATGCGCGTAGGAGAAAAAGGTATTCTTCTCATTCCTTCGTATAGAGGATACGGAGAAAGAGGGGCCGGCAACACCATTCCTCCGGGTTCGATATTAATCTTTGAAGTAGAATTACTCAACGTTTTATAAAAAGACAATTACGTACCACAGTACGTAACATACGCATTCGAAGGGGTATCCGGAATTGTACTATATTCCAGGTACTCCTCTCGTTTTTTAAAGGGTTGTTGATAGAGCGACAGTAAAGTAGAAAACAACCGATAATCATTTTCAAAAGCAGCACTTTTTAGCGCTTTTTCTACCCAATAATTTCTAGGGATGAATACCGGATTATGCGCTTGCATCTTACGTTGAATGGATTCCG
This sequence comes from Cytophagaceae bacterium, assembly GCA_025455005.1. Taxonomy (GTDB): domain Bacteria; phylum Bacteroidota; class Bacteroidia; order Cytophagales; family Cytophagaceae; genus JALONH01. The sequence goes on along the minus strand of JALONH010000005.1, from coordinate 134,404 downwards.
CGGTGTCAACACTTTTGCAATAGTCTCTATATTTTTTTAACCAAGGTTCTAAACCGGTAGACAACTGTTCAGGGCTATAAGTCAAGTAGAAAAAAACAGAGGAGAAGTCCAGTTGCAGTTGTTCTAAATGGTGAAGTAATTCGTTTACTATATCCAAGCTGGCATCAGTAGGTTCTAAGCCTAATTTAGCAGACATACATCGATTCCATGCTGTTGCATACAGCGTATCAAAGGAATACAATACTTCTTTTGCTAATGCTATGGCAACGTCTTCTGTGGGGTGAATTAAAGGTAATAAGGCACCTGCCAAACAACCTAGATTCCATTGTGCTATTGCAGGTTGATTTCGATAGGCATACCGACCTTGATGATCGATTGAGCTAAAAACAGTATTGGGGTCATAAACATCCATAAAAGCACAAGGGCCGTAGTCTATAGTTTCGCCCGGTATACTCATGTTGTCGGTATTCATGACTCCATGGATAAATCCTACACTCATCCATTGGGCTATTAATGCAGCTTGACGCTCTGTCACTCGTCTTAAAAAGTCTACTGCAGGAACCGGAGCAAGAGCAGATTCCGGATAATGTCGTTGGATAACATAATCCAAATAGTGTTTTAAATCTTCATCGGATAAGTATTGACGAACATATTGAAAGGATCCAACACGGATATGACTTTGAGCTACTCGAGTCAAAACTGCGCCCGCATGAAGTCGCTCTCTTTGCACCGGTAATCCGGTTGCCACGACGGCTAAACTGCGGGTGCTGGGAATACCCAGGCCTGCCATGGCTTCACTGATGAGGTACTCTCGCAACATGGCATATAAAGTAGCGAAACCATCACCCCTTCTGGAATAAACTGTAGGACCTGAACCTTTAAATTGTATATCAAATCGAAGACCGGAGGGGGTTAAATGCTCCCCCAACAACAATGCACGCCCATCTCCTAAGCGATTGAAATGTCCAAATTGATGGCCGGCATACGCTTGTGCTAAAAGTTCAACTCCTTCCGGCAGTTGTTGTCCAGAAAATAACAAAGCAAAATCCTTTCGATTGCTTTCTATTGGGACATCAAGACCTAAGTCTTTTGCCAGCCGGTCGTTGTATAGAAGAAGTTCCGGTTCAGGAAATAGTTCCGGTGCTTGTAACGAAAAGAGTTTTTCGTTCAGTTTTTTATATTCGGTGTCTATATTTAAACCTATTGAGAGTGCCATATGCCTAGAGTGTTTTATTTAACAACTACAATGGAATTCAAGTTCGAATGGTGATCACTATAAAAAAAGCCCTGATGATTAGATCAGGGCTTTTAAAGGTATCGGGAGAGTGTATTATCCATTCATAGATATTAAAAACTCATCGTTATTTTTAGTTTTTGCCATCTTATCAATTAAGAACTCCATAGCTTCCACTGAAGTCATGTCGGACATAAATTTACGAAGGATCCATACTCTGGATAATTCATCTTTGTTCATCAACAAGTCTTCTCTTCGTGTTCCGGATGCCGGAACATCGATAGCCGGATAAACGCGTTTGTTGGCTAGTTTACGGTCTAATTGTAACTCCATGTTACCGGTACCCTTGAATTCTTCAAAGATTACCTCATCCATTTTAGAGCCGGTTTCGATTAAGGCTGTAGCGATGATGGTTAAGGACCCCCCGTTTTCTACATTACGAGCTGCACCAAAGAATTTTTTTGGCTTGTGCAATGCATTTGCGTCCACACCACCGGATAAAATTTTACCGGAGGAAGGAACAACAGTATTATAAGCACGGGCTAAGCGAGTAATGGAATCCAATAAAATGACTACATCGTGACCGGATTCAACCAAACGTTTAGCTTTTTCTAAAACCATAGAAGACACTTTCACATGGCGGTCCGCTTGTTCATCGAAAGTTGATGCGATGACTTCAGCATTTACACTGCGCGCAATATCAGTCACCTCTTCCGGACGTTCATCAATTAATAAAATTAACAAATATACTTCCGGGTGATTTGCCGAAATGGCATTTGCAATTTGTTTTAATAAAACAGTTTTACCGGTTTTAGGTTGGGCTACTATCATACCCCGTTGGCCTTTCCCAATCGGCGCAAATAAATCTAATATACGGGTTGATAATTCGTCGTGACGAGTCGATAAATTTAAACGCTCTTGTGGAAATATGGGCGTAAGAAATTCAAACGGAATTCGGTCGCGTATTTCGTCACTTGTTTTCCCGTTCACACTGTCTACTTTTAACAAGGCGAAGTATTTTTCACCTTCTTTTGGAGGACGTATTTGACCTACGACTGTATCGCCGGTCTTAAGGGCAAATAATTTGATTTGAGACGGCGATACATAAATATCGTCCGGGCTTGCCATGTAGTTATAGTCCGGGGACCGAAGAAATCCATATCCTTCGGGAATGATTTCTAATACACCGGAATTAACTATAACACCATCAAATTCTTTTACGCTATATTTAGATGTATTGCTGGCTAAACTTCTTTCAGAACGTTCTACACGTTCAGTGCGCTCGTAGCGTTCCGTTCTTTCCGGACGCTCGTATGAACTATTGGATTCTTCTGTATAGGGTGTAGAACGGGTATAAGAAGACGATGAAAAAGAAGGCACCTCCGGTTCTTCCACCGGTACAATGGATTGTCTTTTACGTGGTCCCGCACCACCGCTTAAAGCCGGAGGCGGAGTAGCATCAGCGCCACTTTCGGAAGCAGAAGCCTCCGGAGCATTTTCAGCAACATTCATACGGCGTCTTACCGGACGTGCTTTGTCATTTGATTCTTCCATAGTGGTTGTCGTCGTTGTGGAAGGCTCTACGCTAAGAGCTCCAACGCTGGTTTTAACGGTTTTGGCTAGGTCTGGCTGTAAAGCTTGTTGATCTAAAATTTTATAAATCAACTCCCTTTTTTGAAGCTTCTTGTAGTTCGCTACATTCATTTGCTCCGCAATCAATCTTAACTCAGATAAGAGCTTAAGATCTAACTCTTCAATGTTGTACATACTAGAATGTAAATGGGAATATTTTGATTATGTAGACCGACAAAATAAAAGGTTACTATTAAAATCGGTCGAGGATTGCAGTTAAAATGGTTTTTACTGCGATTTGATAGTGCAAGTATAAACGAATCCCCACGGTTTGTCAAGTTAATTTGCTTAAAAACGATGAAAATGTAACTTTTTTTAACAAAAGAGCGGAATTTGCAATAACTTGCACTTCCTATAACCGCATATCCTTTATACAATCCAATGCTTACAGTAGCGCTTTTAAAAGAAAATAAAGACCTAGTAATAAGTGGTTTACGAAAAAAATTCGTTGCACAACCGGAACAAATAGTAGATCAAGTGTTGGAGGCGGATAGCCGTCGCCGTACATTACAGTTTGAATTAGATGGTATATTATCCGAATCCAATCAAAAGGCTAAGCAAATAGGCGAGTTGATGAAATCCGGTCAAAAAGAAGCAGCAGAAAAGTTACGAGCAGAAACGGCGGCTTCTAAAGAGACATCAAAAGCGCTTCAAGAACAGTTGCAACAGGCAGAATCAGAGGTTCAAGCGCTGTTAGTGAAATTGCCTAATTTACCTCATCATTCCGTACCCGAAGGCAGAAGTGCGGAAGATAATGTGGTCGTTTTAGAAAAAGGAGAGAAGCCTACTTTAGCCGCAGATGCACTACCGCATTGGGATTTGATTAAGAAATATGACATCATTGATTTTGAACTTGGAAACAAAATAACAGGAGCCGGATTTCCGGTGTATAAAAATAAAGGCGCTAGAATACAACGTGCGTTGATACAATTTTTTTTAGACCAAGCGGTAGAGGCCGGCTACATGGAGGTTCAGGTACCTATATTTGTGAATGAAGATTCTGCTTATGGTACCGGACAGTTGCCGGATAAAGATGGGCAGATGTATTATGCTACGGAAGATAATTTGTATGTAATACCGACAGCAGAAGTTCCTATTACAAATATTTATAGAGATGTTATTTTAAAGTCGGAAGACTTACCGATTAAAAATGTTGGATATACACCTTGTTTTCGTCGCGAAGCCGGGAGTTGGGGAGCAGATGTTCGAGGACTTAATCGATTACATCAGTTTGATAAAGTAGAAATCGTTCAAATTGCCACACCTGAAAACTCTTATGAGGTGTTGCTTGAGATGCGCAATCACATTCAAGGATTATTGGAACAACTGGAGTTACCGTTTCGAATTTTGCATTTATGTGGAGGAGATATGAGTTTTACCTCTGCGCTAACATATGATTTTGAAGTGTACTCCGCTGCACAAAAAAAATGGTTAGAGGTTTCTTCCGTGAGTAATTTTGAATCGTATCAAGCAAATCGTTTAAAACTTCGCTATAAAGCAGAGGGCAAAACACAACTTTTGCATACGTTAAACGGAAGTGCTTTAGCGTTACCTAGAATATTGGCTGCATTGCTAGAAAACAATCAAAGTCCGGAGGGTATTATGATTCCAAAGGTATTACACCGGTATACCGGATTTGATAAAATTTAAATATTAGATTAAAATATCTAATTGCGATTGAAAGTAGAGCACTTTGGAGTCAAATTGTTTGGCTAAATGTTGGAATAACATCGGTTCTATTTCATCCGAAAAGTCTACCCAATGGCTTTCTTGTATAAAGTATAATTGAGCGCTATAGGTAAGACCACTGTCTTCAGGAACATTGCGCATGCGCATGAGTTTACATTGTTGAACATAGCCGGTTTCTTTTGCTGCAGTAAAATATATTTCCTGAACCCAATCTAACCATACTCGGTCAACCGTGGCATCCACACTGAAGGTTGTGTTATGTAAAAGCATTTTTATCGAATAAGTCGGAATTTACCAAATTCCGGAAACTAATTGGTTCTAATATTCGTATTTTTTCATTAGATTAAAGAATCTATCCTAAACTACTTTTGCTTATGTTGTCCAAGAACCCAGAAATCAACTACCCTAAAGTGTTTTTAATTTTGGCAACGCTTTTTTTCATGTGGGGACTCATAACGGTTATCAATATTTCATTGATGAATGAAATCATAGCACTCTTTCATTTGTCCTTCACTGAATTTACCGTCTTAAACGTAGCCCTTTATGCTTCGTATTTTATAGCCTCCTATCCCACCGGCTTTATCGTTCAGAGTATTGGTTTTCGAAAATCGATGATCATGGGTGCGGTCATCGCTGCTATTGGATGTTTCTTATTTTACCCGGCCACGGAACAACACAGCTACCGATTATTATTGGTATCACTAATGGTAATGGGAATCGGCTTTACGTTTTTACAAATATCAGCTAATCCATACATAGCCTTACTTGGCATCAGAGGTAAAGGCGCAGCGAAACTAACCTTTATACAAGCGTTCAACTCGTTGGGAACGGTTATTGCCCCATTATTAGCCTATGGTCTGATACATTTTCTTGTTCAAGTAGATCCGGAAGCCATTCATAATTTTACTCCGGCAGAAATCATTGAACATAAAAAAACCATCATTCAAGTTCCGTATTTGTTTTTTGGGACTATTTGGCTCTTGTTATCTATACTACTCTTTCTATCCGAATTACCTAAAATTAATATACTCGATAAGGAACCATTGAACAAGCGGACGCCCGATGGTCGTCGTTTTATATGGCAATACCCTCAAGTACGGTATGCTTTTGTTTCGTTATTTTTATATGTTGGAGCAGAGGTTTATATCGCCAGTTATTTAGAGATTCGCGCAGCATCACTGATGCCCTATTATTGGGGTCTTGCTATGTTAGGTAGATTTATGGGTTCCGGTTTTTTATACCTCAATACAAGCCCAAGAAAATTAATGCAAGTCAGCGGCTTAGGGGCGGTAGTATTATTATTGATTTATATGTTTGTAAACAGATCGCATATTTTTATCGGAGCAGAAGCCGGTATTGACCCCGCATTGTATTTATTAGTTATTGTTGGATTTTTCAATTCTATTCTATGGCCTACCGTTTTTACGATGGGTATCGATGGAATGGGAAGACATACCATACAAGCCTCGGCTTTCATTGTGGCGGCTATTATAGGCGGCGCGATAATTCCGTATACCATTTTTTATTTAGATCTCTCTTTGTGGTTAACGATTCTTATTTTGGCGGCAGCCTATATATGTGTCGCTTGGTTTGGATTAAAAGGATCACGTTACGAAAAAGAGAATAACTTTTATTAGTTTTTGGTATCATTATTGTCTATTAAAAAAACAAATAAAAATCTCTATGCAACATTTTGTTCGATACGCTTACCTATTGCTAGGCTTAGTAGGCATTCCTTTTGGCCTTATGGCTCAAACAACAGAAAAATTTACTGTCTCTATTCAAAAAATCGAAATTGTAGACAACGGCAAAACCCTTACTTACGACACCTTGATTACAAAGGATCTCTATTTGGATCAAGAAGTAAAGATTCTAATTTACCAAAATGAAAAGTATAATTTTTATACTACTATTAAAATGGCCCGCTCCGGTAATCGTGTTAAGGTAGTAGAACAAAATGTGATTACGGATAAAAATAATCAATTCGTGAAATTCGGAACACAACGTAAGCAAGTTCAATTCTTAAATGTTGGTATGCCCGGTAAATTCCAAAATACATCCGGAGAATATTTATTAATTGATAAAAACACGTATACGAATATTCGGGCTACCTTTACTCGAATCATAACCTATGGCAATAACAACTAATCTATAACTAATTATTATTATGAAAAAAGTATTAATAGCACTTACCATTACTACCTCTATTTTAGCCGGATTCGCATTAAGTTCCTTTACAAAGAAAACAAATGCAGGATATGAATACATGCAAATAACAGCTGTGGAGTCAGTTGTTCCAATGGGGCTTGGTCGTTCTAGATTAATTGCCTCTACTCCTGCCGGTGCATTGGAAGAAATTAAGTTAGAAAACTTTTTCTCGGCAGCCGGTATCAACTTTGGTAATATTCGATTTAATGACAAAACCGTTACCGATCGTATAGAACAATTAACAAATGATGGTTGGGAGTTACAACAAGTAAATTCAGGCGTATATTCCGGAAACGACAACAATAGTTCCGGGATTTTCATCACACGCTATATACTACGTAGAGCGAAATAGTTCATTTTATCATAAGTTTCAAAAGGCCTTTATCCAACCGGATAAAGGCCTTCTCTTTTTTACTCGTATAAACTTTTTTATATTTGTACTTCATAAACCACGGATGTATTATGGGAAGAGTATTTGAAAAACGTAAGCATAAGATATTTGCACGAAACGCTAAATTGGCTAAAATTTTCACTAAGCTGTCTAAAGAAATAGTAATGGCTGCTAAGTCCGGACCGGATCCGGAAACCAACCCTAAACTCCGTATTTGTATTCAAAACGCCAGAGCGGCTCAAATGCCAAAAGCAAACGTCGAAGCCGCTATAGCTCGAGCATCCAATAAAGACCAAAAAGATTTAGAAGAAATCGTTTATGAAGGGTATGGTCCCGGTGGTGTAGCCATCTTAGTCGAAACCGCTACAGATAATTCAACCCGTACCGTAGCCAATATTCGTATGTATTTTTCCAGAGGTGGAGGCTCATTAGGGAAGTCCGGTTCTTTGGATTTTATTTTCTCTAGAAAAGGAATATTTGAAATTAATCCCGGCGGCAGAAATTTAGAAGATCTAGAACTAGAGTTAATTGACTTTGGTTTAGAAGAAATCGAACAAATGGATGATAAAACATTCCTTTATGTTCCATTTACTGAATTTGGATCGATGCAAAAAGCGTTAGAGGATTTACAAATCGAAGTAATTTCTGCAGAGACTATTCGTATCCCAAGCTCCTATGCAGAGGGTATTTCCGACGAAGTAAAAGAAGAGATTTATAAAATGATAGATAAAATCGAAGACGACGAAGATGTACAGTCGGTATACCATAACTTGAAAGAAGAGTAATTACTTTTTCAGGCAAATAAAAAAAGTCCTCTTGGATACATACCCAAGAGGACTTTTTTTATTTGCCGAATTGATGCTGATGCCACATCTGAAATACCAGTAAGGCCCATATTCTTTTAAAATGGTATTCGTGGCCGTTTTTAAATTCAGTAATAATAGATCGAACAGCATCCGGATCAAATATACCTTGAGTTTTTATTCTTTGATCGGATAAATACTCGTCCATCAAAAATGTTTTTTCGCCTTTAATCCATTCTCCAACCGGCGCAGGGAAGCCCCATTTTTTTCTGTAAACCAACTGTCTGGGAATCTGTTTCTCTAGCAGTTTCTTTAATATATATTTTTGTTCTTTCTTATTTATTTTATTTTCCTCTGAAAGATAGAAGGCATGTTCTACCCATCGATAATCCAAAAAGGGATTGCGTACTTCCAAAGCATGGCGCATGGACGTTTGATCTACTTTATAAAGTAAATTATCTGCCATGTAATACTCCATATCCATTAGTGCAGCTTGAGTTCGAGGAGTTGATTGAAAACGTTCTAACGACGCCCAGTAGTGGAGCGTAGTTTCGTGTTTATAGGGAACACCGATCAAACGACTGATTTCTGTTTCATGAAACATGTATTGATCTTGACTCCACAACGTCATATACGTGGGATGCTTAGCATAGGCTTGAAAGTACCGTTGAAGGCGCTGACTATTGATATTGCCATAAGACAAGCCTTTTGCTATCGCTGTAAAACCGTATTTCCCTAACCCAGCATACCATTGGCGCATTTTTGAATACAATGGGTATACCCCATATCCCAAGCAGGTTTCATCGCCGCCGTCACCACTAAGTGCCACGGTCACTCGGGTGCGCGCTTGTCTGCAAACTAAGCTGGTAGCTAAAGCGGAAGAACTGGCAAAGGGTTCATCAAAAAAAGTAATAAAATCAGCGAGAGATGTTTCTAAGTCTTGAGCCCCCATCGGATATTCGTGGTGAGAAGTACCTAAATGTTGGGCTACCTGACGCGCCCAATAGCGCTCATCATGACTATCTACATCAAATCCGATAGTAAAGGTTTCCGCAGGGTGCTGTTGTCGTAATGATTGAAAATAACTTACGACTAATGAAGAGTCTGTTCCACCACTTAGAAAGGCACCAACAGGGACATCACTAATTAAACGAAAGGATACGGCTGAACGCAACAATTCTTCAGAATTAGACTCTACGTCCTTTGTGGCTTCCGGCTGATCTTGAAGGGTGTTTTTTAAATCGTAATAACGAACGAATTGAAGTCCTTCAGATACTGTGTATGTAGCATAATGCCCATTAGGGAATTTTTTAAAGGATTTAAATATGGTATTAGGTTTTGGAATGTATTCTAATAGAAGATAGTCGGCTATAGCTGTTGTATTCAGCGTTTTCGGTATGGGTAACGTATAAAGGGATTTTAATTCTGAAGAGAAGGCGATACCCTCTTTCATCGTTGCGTATACCAACGGCTTTACTCCGAATCGATCTCTACACAGCCATAGTTTTTGATCTTTAGTATCCCAAACAACAAAAGCAAACATTCCATTGAGACTAGATAGTATAGAAGGCCCTTGTTGGATAAAAAGTTCTAATAAAACTTCTGTATCGCTTTGTGTTCGTGTGCTCAGTTGAAAACGTTTTCGTAAGTCTTGGTAATTATAGATTTCTCCATTGAACACCATAACATACCGCCCACAAGCCGAGTGAAACGGCTGGTTAGACGCTTCTTGCAAGTCTATAATACTTAAACGTCTATGAGATAGAAATAAAGGATAATCGGGATCTTTGTAGTATCCTGCGGCATCCGGTCCACGATGTGCGATCGCGTCCGCCATACGAACGATTTCGCTTTGTCCCCATTGAGGGTGAATAAAACCTGCAATACCACACATATAAAATAAAAACGATCTTTCTTAGTATATACGATCTTCTAGGTCAAAAGGTAAAACATAATTCATACTATTTATACCAATGACATAAGGGATACTTTGAAACACACCATCGAAATACCAAAAAATATGTTTCGATAATCGATGTTCCGAGTTTTGGTACAAAGAGTCTACTAATGGAACAAACAATTGCATCCCAATTTCTAATGCAATGTCGTCGCTTAAGGGCATGGACATTAAATGGTCTTTATCGGGGAAAATGATAAGGGCACCATGCACGCCGGTGAGGGCGGGATACTCTTCGATATATAATAAGGCACTGGTTTTAAACGCATCATCCCCTTGTAAGGTAAGTACTCCTTGCGTTTTAAAGGGTTCTACAGTTTGTACTACTCGGTGATACCGTTCTTGAACATTTTGTAAGGCCCTATCAAATAATAGTTGCTCGTCTATTGCCCACTTTTCTGTAAAACGACGCCATACATGTTCAATCGAGGAGGGATAATCCAATACGAGTACAATTATAGTATCTTCTAAAAAAGGACGAACATAAAACTCTTCTGATGGAAATTTTTCTATGTGGGCGTTCGGGTATATGCGACAGGATATGTAGCGTAGAAAACTTTCCGGTCCGGTTTCTTCTTTCACCATGGAAGAAGGTCCTTGAACCGGTGGCTCTACTATTGGATTTAATGGGGTGTCTTCCTGATGAAGTGGCTTCTCTGCCGTATTCCATAAAACCCCTAAATATTTTCGAAACAATCCTTTCATTCTTCCGGCAATTTACGAGTCCCCTTAACATTTTCCTTGACTTCGATAGATTTTATGTACTTTTGTTAAAAAAAGTATATGTCAACAACGATAGCCCAGCATTGGGACGCAAAATATTTAATCTCTTTTTTGTATTATTTTTTAGCAGATTCCGATTTCGTAGTAAATCAAGAGGAAGAGACAGTGGTTAAACGAAATATTCATGAATTGTTAGTGAACGTATTTTTTTCTTCTCCGGAAGAAAAAGAAAATATTATTACAGAAGTTCAGACGGTATCTAAACAACTGGACGAACAGCAAAAGATGGATTTAATCGAACAGCTCAGCGCTCGAGTGGATATTCCATGGAACGTTTATGAATATGTAGTAAATGAATTAAATGAAATTGCAAAAGCGGATAATAAAGTATCTGTTGAAGAACACGCGTTATTATACTATATCCGTTTAAAATTAAATCGAGACTATCCTAACCGATCGAAAAAGTAATTGGGTCTTGCCGGTACAATTTTTGTAATGCGACGTAGATAGTAGGTTCTTCCTTTTTTAAAGCTTCCGGTTTTTCAAAAAAATACTCTGTTGAGACAGCTAAAAATTCATGTTGATTCGTAATGGCATAAGAACGAAACAAAGTCGACACTTTTTTCTTGTGAATATACGGAGTGGACAAATGCAGTACTTTTTCTAAAGCATCTGCAAAATGATTATCCATCTCTTCGTAAATAAAGTCCATATATTCCAGCGCGTGTGCAAATTCATGTAAGCCTACATTATAACTGTCATCGGCTATGTTAATTCCTTTTTCAAAATCTTCCCAAGACAGTTTAATGATACCTCTTGTATTCATTTCACCTAAATGTTGTTTACCTGTAGATGCTGAGGTATACCTTCTAGGGTATATAAATATGTCTTGAAAGTAATTGTAGAGGTATCCTTTGTTTAAACCAAAAGCGAGTTGTTGGGCTACTGCTGCTATTAATACCAGGTGTTCATCCGTTAGCTCCATCCCTTGTTTAGGAGTAAAGTCCGTATATCGAATAAACAGGTTGACACGATGTATAAAGTGATTTTTTAACTCTACTGATGGTAATGTCTTAAAATACTTGAATTTTTCTTCTAATATATCGGATATTCTATGAATAGGAATACGCGTATTGTGTTTTGGTGTATAGGTTTTGATACTGCTAAATGAAGTGAAGAGCTTATCCTTATGTGCTTTAGAATAGTAGTAAACAAAAGCACCTTTCATTTCATCCGTCAAATCGCAAGTAAACGTTTCTGTTTCTAACCCTTTGGCGGTATTCTTATAAAGAACGATACTGGTCAAATCGTATTTTTTTTGTTCAATGTCTTTTACCAATGTAAAGTCAATAGTGTTGTAGGGGTAATAAAATCGTCGGATATAATACGTTTTCCAAACGAATCCGTCGAGATAAAAATGAAAGGAAAAGTAATGTTTAACGACGTCTCTTAATAAGATTAAGGGCATAATACCTACTGACAGCGCTAAAAAATAAGCGCCTTCTATCGCCATGAAAAAGGAAATTGAAATCCAAAAAAGTAAAAAAAGTAGAAAATCATACCGTTTTGTTCCAAATTGGTACAAACTTTTTTCTCCTCGAAAGGGTTCGTGTAACGATGTGGTAAATAATTTATTTTCTAATACATATTGAATAGCTTGTCGAATGGTCAGTGGTATGGATAAGGAGTCTCTTTTATTAAAATAAGAAACCAATGCGACAGCCCATTTTCCCCTTAACTCCGTTTTGCTAACTCGATTTTGTTTTAACCACAATGCATTTATATATTGAATAGCACCAGTAATATTTGTTTCAAATTTGGGTAGAACCGGAGCAATATCGATTTGAAGTACGATGCATTGGACCAAGTCTATTACTGCAGTTGAGGATCGAGTGGAGAGAGTTTCCGGTAGGTGTAGGGTAAGTTGGTTTTTGGTAACAGTTTCAATCGTTACAGAAGGTGTTTCAGTTAACAGCAAGCGGTCGATTTCCTTAAAAAATATAGGAGTATTGTAGTGGCAATTAAATAGCCCCATCGCTGAACAGATTAGTAACTCCATCTCTTTATTGGGGGTAGATCCACTCGTCCATTCTATATCTATTGCGTCATACAGCGAACGGGCGTGCTGTATCCAATTTTTTTGAACGGTAGAAGCCATTTCGGAATACAACGATTGCCGTTGAATCAGTTGTTCGAGTTGTAAAAATAGTTCAAAGTTCATTCTTTCGTTATGATAGAAGATAAGGTGTCGATCACTTCTTCTAGTTTAGAGGCAGCGTGGAGTTGAATTTGATATTTATTTTTATCTAAGCCTTTGCTATTAAATTTTGAAACAAACAGATGTTTAAAACCTAATTTTTCTGCTTCTGTAATGCGTTGTTCAATCCGATTGACAGCACGCAATTCGCCTCCCAAACCTATCTCACCACAAAAGCAGCAATCTTCCGGAATAATTTGTTCTTCCAGGGAAGAAACAATGCTCATACAAACAGCTAAATCAAGAGCCGGATCTTCCACTTTTAATCCACCGGCAATATTTAAAAAAACATCTTGAGCACCTAACCGTAGACCTCCGCGTTTTTCTAATACGGCTAACAGCATATTCATTCGTTTATTATCGAAGCCGGTAGCGGAGCGTTGTGGGGTACCATAGGTTGCAGGTGAAACCAATGATTGAATTTCAATTAACAAAGGTCTATTGCCTTCTAACATGGTACCAATGGCAATGCCACTTAATTTTTCTTCGCGTTGCGATAATAAAATCTCGGATGGGTTGGTCACTTCCCGAAGACCGTAACCGGACATTTCATAAATACCTAATTCAGAAGTAGAGCCAAAACGATTTTTTGTCGTCCTTAAAATTCTATAAGTTAAATGTCGATCCCCTTCAAATTGTAAAACCGTATCCACCATGTGTTCTAAAACCTTAGGACCGGCCAACATACCTTCTTTCGTAATGTGACCGATAAGAAATACGGGAGTACCGGTTTCTTTAGCATATTTGAGCAATTCGGCAGTACATTCTCGGACTTGAGAAATACTTCCTGCAGCAGATTCTATAAAAGATGAATGAAGGGTTTGAATAGAATCAATGATTAAAAGTTGAGGCTGTAATAGTTCTATTTGTTTGAATATATTTTGAGTGCCGGTTTCCGTTAGGATAAAACAATTTTTGGACGTATCGGTTAATCGCTCCGCTCGCATTCGAATTTGTTGCTCACTTTCTTCACCGGATACATAAAGTACTTTATGGGAAGGCAATTGTAAAGCTAACTGTAACATCAAGGTTGATTTTCCTATGCCCGGCTCACCCCCCACTAAGACTAAGGAGCCCGGAACGATACCACCACCTAACACCCTGTTTAATTCTTGATCAGCTGCAAGTATTCTGTGCTCTTCTGTATACGTAATTTCGGTTATACTCTTAGGTTTAGAAGAAATTTTTGTAGAGGTACTTTTCCAACTACCTTTCTCTTCTTTTTCAATTAGCTCTTCTACAAATGTATTCCATTCATTACAGCTGGGACATCGCCCCAACCACTTGGGAGATTGAAATCCACAACTTTGACAGAAATAGGATGATTTAACTTTAGCCATAACAGATTCAAACATCTAAAATACATCTTTTATTGATTAATTAAGCAGGATAGAGGAAGACTGCATTTTTTTATTTATTTTGAAAGTTGAAATGGCTTCTCTAAAATTAAAAAAACGAAGACGTCCCGGTATATCTCCCGGTACTTTAGATGGGTTTAGTCATACCGACCGTACGAAAGAAGCACCCATTCACTTGATTCAATATTCTGCTCAAGAATTTTTTGAAAGTGACATCGATGATGTTGCTCATATGACTTGTCCAGCTGTTACTCATGATGGTGTGTATTGGTATAACATTGATGGGGTAAACCACCCGGAACAGTTATCCAAAATAGGTTATATGTATCAACTGCACCCTTTACTAGTAGAAGATATCGCGAGTGCTGACCAACGAGCGAAAATGGATGATTATGAGAACCACGTGTTTCTTTCTTTAAAAACCATCAGCTTTGAACCCAAACACCATGTGTTAACTTCAGAACAAATTAGCATTGTCTTTGGGAAAGGGTATGTTCTTACTTTTCAAGAATTAAATAAGTCCGGAGATGTATTTGATCCTAATCGGGAACGATTGAAACAAAATAAAGGGCGAATGCGTCGAATGGGTTCAGATTATTTAGTTTACTCTTTTTTAGATACAGTTGTCGACAATTATTTTTTAGTAATGGAAAAGATGGGTGAGCGACTAGAGATTATAGAGCAAGAAATGTTAGTCTCGCCTACCGCACAACATTTGAAAGACTTATATAAGATTCGTCGGGAGTTGATTTACATGCGGAAAGCGATTTGGCCATTGCGGGAAGTGATTTCGAAGTTACAACGAGACGAGTGTAGTCTTATTTCGGCTGAGGTATCCGTATATCTAAGAGATGTATACGATCATACCATTCAAGTAATTGAAACATTGGAATCTTTCCGCGATATTTTATCCGGCATTGTGGATGTTTATCTTTCCTCTTTGAGCATTCGAATGAACAATGTAATGAAGGTGTTAACGGTTATCTCCACTATTTTTATGCCTTTATCCTTTATCGTAGGTTTGTATGGTATGAATTTTAAGTATATGCCGGAATTGGAATCTCCTTATGGTTATCCACTTGTTGTTACAACATGTGTAGCGCTAGCAGGCAGCATGTTGTATTATTTCAAACGAAGAGGATGGCTCAATTAAAATTTGTAATTCTTTTTATTATTCTTTATGTATGTTCACTACATGTGCAGGCGGATGATTCTATTCGAGTAAAACAAACTACTCCTTTATCGGACAGTATTGCTCAGGTTGACTTACCTCAATTGGTTTTCAAAAAATACTTAGAGAAACGAAAAATAGATTCTGTAGAGAATGCCAATAAAAAAATTTATTGGTCTGTCTTACCGGCAGTAGGGTCAACTCCAGCAACAGGTTTTGCCGGCCTTGTTTTAATCAACGCGGCTTTCTATACAGGAGATAAATCGACTACCACCTTATCTTCCATCACTACGAATTTTACACTAACAGCAAAATCTCAAATAATACTACCAATCAGAATGAATATCTGGTTAAAAGACAACAAATGGAATCTGGTTGGTGACTGGCGGTTTATGAAATACCCCCAAGCAACCTATGGTTTAGGGGGTAGAACCCCTTGGAGTAATGAGGAGTTGATATCCTATAGTTATTTTAAAGTACATCAGTTTGTTTTAAGAAAAGTATATGCAAAATTTTATAGTGGGATAGGTATTAACTACGATTATTTTTTCAACGTTAAGCAAAGTGGATATAAAGGAATGGGTCCTAGTCCATATGACTTATACCCTTATGGAACCGGAAGCAGTTCTTCTACTCAAGGCTTTTCTATGGCCCTATTATGGGATGATAGAAAAAATACTATTAATCCAATACAAGGGGGCTACGCAATGGTTGGGTATAGAATAAATCCGGATTGGCTTGGGAATCAAAACCCCTATCACGTGATGTTACTAGACGTTCGAAAATACTTTTATGTACCTGCTCGAAAGCATAAAAACATTTTAGCTTTTTGGGGGTATTATTGGGCGGTGACCCAAGGAGATCCGCCCTATATGTTACTGCCAAGTAACGGATGGGATACTTATGCCGCAAATGCAAGAGGGTTTATACAAGGTCGATACCGTTCCAAGCAAATGATTACAATAGAAGCGGAGTATCGATACAGAATCACACGCAATGGGTTGGTAGGAGGGGTCGTTTTTACGAATGCATCCAGTTTCGCTGAAGTCGACGGGCGTTTTAAATATGTAAATCCGGCTGTTGGAGCCGGATTGCGAATCAAATTAAATAAACATTCACAAACAAATATTATCCTTGACTTTGCTTTTGGGATTAATAACAATAGTGGATTCTATGCAGATGTAGGTGAGTTGTTTTAAATTCTTACAAATCCACTCGTCTTTTTCAAATATTTCTCTTCTAATATATGTAGATGATGAAGTTGATGCCCCACCAAGACAAATCCTAGGGCGAGAACGGAGATTTCTTTTTGAAAACACATACCACTTCGGTGCAGAGACGCCGGATGAAAACTTTTGTAAAGTTGTATAGTAGACTCTCGAACTAATAGAAGCTCATCCAAAATAGAGTCAAACGACCTGTCGTTAGCATAGGAACTGGCAGCTAGGCGCTGCTCGTCGTATCCTGGCAAGGGAGTATTATCCATTCTTGCAAAACGTAAAGCTCTATAAGATTGAATTCGTTCGTTGTCCAATATATGTTGCCAAACTTCGTTCACCGTCCATTTTTGTATGGCGTAACTATGGTTGGCTAATAGTCTATAGTCACTTCTAGGCAAATCGATGAGTTGTTGTTTCGAAGCCTCAAGAGCATCCAGCACAGGAATATCCGGCGCAAGGGCTATATACCTATCAAAGAAAATAGGCAGTTCTTTTATTTCAGATTTACGCATTCTAATGGGTTAAAAATAGTGGAGTAACACAAAGGTACATAAGCTATTGGTATATTAAAAAGTAGAATTTCAATAAGAAAATAAGAAACGCACATTTCAAGTAATGTTTAAAGATGTACTTGTATTTAACAAAGAAATACAAAGTCATACTCCTTAAGGTTCTTTTAAAAATCCAAGTTTATTTTACTTGCAGTATGAAAATCTCCATTCGCAAATCAGTATTCGGCGGTATAATATAGGCGCCTTCTTGATTTGGGTCTTCTACACCAACAGTGCCATAAGCCATAGGATGAGGTATAAGTATTTCGGCATGTGTGCCTGCGTTAAAGTAAGGCAAACAAACACGTAATCCGGCAATAATACTAGTATCGGTTATTATGCATTTGAGCGGTGCCTTTGGTAGGATACTATCCGGAACGCCACGATTATGGAAATAAATTTTATATTGAATTTTCACCTGTTGATTACTTTGTAAAAGCGGGCCGGCACCTTGTTTATGAAGGATATACCTCACTCCGGAGGACACCTGTACCGTATCCATTGCCTTAAGTACAAATGCGGATAGGAACATAAAAAGAACTAAAATAAAGTGATCACATTTTTTCATACAGTAGTAAAAGGACTCATACGAGTATTCGCATAAAAAGATATAGTATAACAATTTTACTTTTTCTAAAAAATCAGTTATATTTCTTAATCATTTAAACACAACTATATGAAAAAAATACTTTTTATGGTTATCTCTTATTGCGTAGTGGTTTTAGTTGCGCAGGCACAAATGACAAAAGTAGAAGAAAAGGAGTGGGCAAAACGATTGAAATCGTTAACACCAGAAACGTATAGAAAGTTAGTACAAGATAAAGAAGCCTTAAGTCAAGAGGTTGAAAAATTAAAAAACGACAACGCAAAACTACAAGCCGACCTTCAAGCGAAACAAATAGAAATCAATAATTTAAAACAACAGTTGGCACAACAGGTTCAAGTACAACAAGCCCAACCACAAGCTACTACCGGTGGAAGTGCCGGATCATCCGGAAGCACAGCAACCTCGACCAAAGGTATTGTATATAAAGTACAAATTGGAGCTTTTAAAAATAAAGACTTAACCAAATACTTTAATAATAATAAAAATTTCAGTGGCGATGTAGACGCTGATGGCACAAAGAAGTATACGTTGGGCACCTTTACTGATTATTGGGAAGCAGATAATTTTAAAAAATATTTACGTGAAATGGGTGTAAAAGACGCTTGGGTTGTAGCGTATAAAGACGGTAAACGTATCGAGTTAAAAGACGCTTTAGAAGGTGTAGTTCAAAATTAAATCCGGAGAAAAAGCATTTAAAAAGGCCGGCTTGTCCGGCCTTTACTATTTCATACTCTACTCTATCTTTAACAATATGTCAGTCATTAATGAAATAACGTGTCCTAAGTGTGGACATCACTTCAGTGCCGAGAAAGCCTTAGTCGGAGAAGTAGAAGCAAAACTTCGTCAAGAGTTTAATGCTAAGTTTAAAGACTTAGTAGCCAAAACACATCAGGAACAAGAAGAGAAAGAAAAATCAAGGCTGTTACAATTAGAAAAGGAAAAAAAAGAAGTGGAAGAAGTGCTAAAACGGAAAGTCAAATCCGATTTTGAAGCACAACTATTGGCCTTCCAAGAAGAGTTAGCCATAAAGAATAAGGAAAACACACTACTGAAGCAAAAGGAGTTTGAGTTATTAAAAACACAACAACAGCTGCAGCAATTGGAGCAAGAAATGCAGCTAAAGTTTGAAAAGGCCTTTATGGAACGGCAACGGTTATTAGAAGAAGATTGGCGCAAACAAGCGGAGGAAAAGTCATTGCTAAAAATCAAAGAAAAGGAAACACAGCTGGAGCAAATGAAAAAACAAGTGGATGAGATGCAACGCAAGTTGGATCAAGGTTCCATGCAGTTGCAAGGGGAAGCTCAAGAGTTGATTTTAGAAGACTTATTACGAGAAGCATTTCCATGGGATACGATAGAAGAAGTAGGCAAGGGAATTAAAGGCGCAGATGTCATTCATGAAGTACGAAATAAAGTAGGTGTAGTATGTGGAACGATAGTTTATGAAAGTAAACGCACAAAGGCATTTAGTGAAAGCTGGATTGATAAATTAAAGACAGATGTGAGACAACAGAAAGCAGATGTTGCGGTTCTGGTTACGGAGGTAATGCCTAAAGATATGTCTACATTTGGAATGAAGGATGGGATTTGGGTTTGTACATTTAAAGAAATCAAAGGTTTATCTGCGTTGATTCGAGAAGCATTGATTAAAATTTCTGAAGCAAAAAGCGCTGAAGAAAATAGAGGTGAAAAAATGCATATGTTGTATTCCTATTTAACGAGCAATGAATTTAGACAACAAGTAGAGGCGATTGTAGAAGGATTTTCCTCTATGAAAGCAGCATTAGATAAGGAGAAGAAAGCAATGATGAAATTATGGGCAGAACGAGAAAAACAAATAGATAAGGTAGTTCAAAGTACGATAGCAATGTATGGTTCTGTTCGTGGTATAGCGGGCTCTGCAGTGGGGGAAATTAAAGCTTTAGAGTTAGACGATTCCGATGAGTTGTTTTTAGAATAGGAAAACAGATACCATTCATTATAATAGGGTAAAGAGTAAAATTAAATAAATGAACATCATGTTTTTTTGCTTAAGTTAAGAATGAAGGAAATCTTGAATAAAGATAATCTGGAATAGCTTAATCCTTACTTTTCACATATAAGGATTAAAATTCCATATCATCATCATAAGTATAGTCATATCTATTTTTTGCACGTTCTCGTTGATAGAGTTTAAATTCATTTACAACAGACTCAACCGATTTTTTAAACTCTTTCTCACTTGGATTTTTAATGGAATTATAACGAGACGTATTCATAGGAAATACGTTTACGGGTGCTCCGACCTCAGGAATTAGTCCTACATAATCCAAATACCATTTACGAGAATCTTTTACATATCTTTTATAAAAATAAACGTACCCTTTTTGACTACCCCGTAATTCAGCATAAACTTTCTGATAGAAAACAATCGAGTCTTTTTGTAAACTAGATAGTGCATTGCGATATAATAACGCCTTCGCCATGCTATCCGGAGAGCAGTAAAGAGTATCAAATTCAGATAAGCGATTACTATAGCTTAAGCCTCTGTATAGAGTTGCTCGATAGGCTACTTGTTTATTGTAATATGCAAACAAAGTATCTGAAATCGGGTAATTTAATTTGTGTAATAGAATAGAATACCTAAGTTGACTAGTGGGTTCTTTAATCCGTCTTACTCGTTCATAAAAAGCGTGCACATTCGACTCCTTTTGGAAAGGCATTAATAAAATAATGTAGCTTTCTAATAAGTCATAATTGGGTATAGTTGATTTCTTTTTAAAATCATAATAAGCTGATCCATTAGAAGAGCTTCTAGAGCTTCCCAACTTACTTTTCACTTCATCTTGGGCATCTAATACTAAATATTTTTTATGTTGTTGCAAAATCGATTTTTTTAATAATCCTTTCTCCCATAGAGCGGCCATTAATTTATACACCTGTGTTTTGTAGCCGGAATATCTTGTGAGGTCAAGTAATGCCGGAAACATGGAAGAACACAATTCTAACGAGTCATAAAAGGAGTGGAATAAATTACTCAAATCACTATAATCCAGGTAGGGATTATCTTTAGATAATAAATCGTTTAACTTTTTAAAGGATGTAGCGGTCTTATGATAACTCAAAGCTTGTAATACGCGTGCTTGAATCTGCATAGAATCCGGATACTGTAAATACAGTTTTTCTAAATGCCCGATTACTTTATCATCCGAGACACGCCCTAAGGTTTCGATAAGTCGATACTTTACTTTGTACCCTCTTAGGTATTTTGGATACTTTGATTCATTATCAATTAAGTAAACGATAGAGTCTATATCTTTCGATTTAAATAGTATGGAAGGTATAGACTTATAAGCACCAATAGATTGAAGGCTGTCGCCTTGCAATAAGTCAAAATAAAATTGATGTAACTGAGGCTCAAACAAACTTCGGTTGGTTAATTCTTTTGTAATGGTAAAGCTATCAAAATAATTTTTAGCAAAAGGAGTAAGTCCGATTAAGGTATCACTATTATAGCTCAAGCAGTAAAAGGATGCTTTTACCAAAAAGTATTTCCAATATATACATCGCATACTATTGGTATCTCTCAATTCCACCAATAATGTAGGATATTTTCCATTAGTGGTGTCGTGTTGATGTACTATTAATCCTCGTTTTCTTATTCTTTCTATGGTTTCATTCCAATACGCATCTAATGACTTAAAGCTGGTATAAGGATTGTATTGTTTATAATAAATTTCAATTTTTTCAGTACCGGATGGATCGGCATGGTATATATTTTCGATGATTGTTCCATTGTATGATTCAGTAGGTGATTTATTTATATCCGGTGCAATAGTGTATTTTTTCCCATTTGCTGCAGCTACCACTGCAGAAGATTTCGCTTGAAAGAAAAAAGCAGTATCGCTTACGGTTACCTTTTCGGAGATATCAATATACTTTATCCGTATGCTGTTGCAAATCGCTTCCAATTCCGCGGATGATGCTTTTGTACTCCCTACTAAAAAATAATGAGGGCCTTGAATATAGGATTGTACAAGCATAGTTTTTTTATTTTTTAATTCAATAGAGGCCAATATAGACGGGCGTTGATGAATTGTAGTAAAGGAGGAAGAGGCGATAACACCTTCTATACCTATAGCAAAACGCTCTATAATATGTTGGAGTTCAAATGTGTCTTCTTCTATATATTCAAAATCTACATAAGAAGTAGAAAGGAGAAAAGTATGGTCATTTTCTTTTTGAAGTTCAATTTTAGCTTGGCTCTGAAAGGTATACGGAATTAGACTGAAGGACTCGGATAATTGTCCTTCACCCATATTGACTTCTATTCTTGGCAAATGTAAAAGAGAGGGCGCTTTCCGAAGTATAGGATGAAAACTTTCTATGAAACGCTCACCGTCTTTCCCCTGAGCAAACATACCCGTTCCGGCCATCTTACCTACGAGTACTTCATTGGGTAGTATATATATTTTATACCGTTGTATATCTCCTTTACGGGTTTCATTGGTGATTTGAATAATGGCGACACCATCTCGTTTTTCGATTTTTTTGTTTAAAATTTTACCTGGTATATATTCATATAAAATGTTTTCGAACATTTTCGTTTGTTCGTCAATGGATTGTTGAAATGCCCATGCGTAGGTCTGAATTTTTGTAATGGAATAGTATGTACCATTTTTCATTTCAGGGTAAAAATATTCAGTAACATTTTTCCTGTTTTGAATCACATATAATGCTCCGGGCAAATCTATTTTAAATAATGAATCAGGAGAGACAACAGGGGAGTAGTCAATGGGGGCAAATGTTTTCTCCAATTGTTCTCTCATTTGTGTGCTGAAATCACTATGAAAAGCATTGATAGGTCGTACCGTATAACCTTGCGCACGGAGTAATTCTATCACACCTACCGCTCCCGGAAGGTGTGCGGCACCTACACCGGTAAACAAACTATAACCTGAGCGCATGATAGAATCCATTCGAATAGCCATAATTCGATTCCGCTTATCCAACATGTATTCTCTAAAGTAATTGCTTTCAAATAAAATAGTATTGATAGAGTCTAAGGCACTTAAATCTCCTTTTCGATAAGCCTTTTCAATTTCTTCTCTACTGGAATAATGTCCTCCGGAATATTTGCCGGGTTTCGATTGTTTTCCATAATATTCACATTCTTCAACAAAAGCATAGTCTTCTAAGCCCACCAATTTTTTGTTCCACTTTTGCGCTGCTTGATAGATAAACATATCTAAGTAGGTATTCTCTTCAAAATCGGTTTCGTCTGAATTTCTATACAGTAATGCGTTGGCAAAA
The DNA here is from genome assembly GCA_025455005.1 of Cytophagaceae bacterium. Lineage (GTDB taxonomy): Bacteria > Bacteroidota > Bacteroidia > Cytophagales > Cytophagaceae > JALONH01. The sequence continues at coordinate 111,311 of JALONH010000005.1, read as the reverse complement.
TTATGCCCTTTCGATAACACATATTCGTAGACTTCTTGTTCTATTTTTTGCCATTCAAATGCTGCGTAAACATTCCCAATATTGGATTGGTAACGGGGGTCTTTACTTAAAAAATCGCCGGCTTTATGCATTTCCGTCATCCACGTCTGAGGGTCCAATTCTAAAGCAATCACATCTGATTTTTGTAAAGCTAAATAAAAGGTATCGGAGAGGTTGAAGGCTAATTTTCTACTCACATGCATGGTGCCATATAAATAAGAAGTCTTTTGACCGGTCTTTGTAATTTCCCACAAGAGGGAATTATATTTTGGAGATGGAGATTGGGTATACGAATTGAACGTAACACTTAAAAGTAAAAGACAACAAATTGAACGAAACCACTTAGTCATAAGGCGTATTTTATTTCTATAAAGTGAATAAAGTAAAAAGATACAGTAATTTTTTTAAAAAGTATACAACTTAGATTCAATAGACCAGGTCTGTCGGTATTCTTTTTTCCTTCGAAAAAAATCCCGAACTTACTTGTTCTTTCAACCGCTACAAATTCATGAATAAACGTTGGTCCATTTTAGATACTCCTTCGTCGGAGTTGGTTCAAGCCCTTTCCTTAGCATTATCCATAGAACCACCCCTTGCCACCTTGCTGGTTCAACGAGGTATTACAAGTTTTGATGAGGCCAAAGCATTTTTCCGTCCCGACATAGAGCTACTACACTCACCGTTTCAGATGAAAGATATGGATAAGGCAGTAGAACGGATTCAACATGCGATTAAAAACGGGGAAACCATTGTCATCTATGGAGATTACGATGTTGACGGTACTACTTCTGTAGCCTTAGTATATGGGTATCTTTCTCAATTTTATTCTGCATTAAAGTATTATGTTCCGGATCGGTATACCGAAGGGTATGGCGTTTCCAGAAAAGGAATAGATACGGCTAAAGAATGGGGTGCCACTTTGCTCATTACATTGGATTGTGGTATTAAAGCAGGAGAGGTAATTCAATATGCCGCTTCTTTGGGTATAGATACTATAGTATGTGACCATCATTTACCAGAAGATGAATTGCCTGCAGCAGTAGCTGTTTTGGATCCAAAAAGATACGATTGTCCATACCCTTTTAAAGAGTTAAGTGGGTGTGGTGTTGGATTTAAATTAATTCATGCCGTAACGACGGTAATGGCATGGCCGGAAGGGGCACTTTGGGAGCAACTTGATTTAGTAGCCATTAGTACGTGTGCGGATATCGTACCCATGATAGGAGAGAATCGTATCTTAACCTATTTTGGATTACAACAATTAAATCAACGACCAAGACCCGGCATTCAAGCATTAATAGATTGTATAGGGTATAAACCGCCGATCGATGTCCATAAAATAGTATTTGGTTTTGCTCCCCGTATCAATGCTGCAGGAAGAATTCATCATGCCTTGTATGCCGTTCAATTACTTTTAGCAGAAGCAGGAGAGCAAGCGGATGGATTAGTTGAAGTAGTGAATCAATATAATCAAGAACGAAGAGGAGCGGATGAAGCCATCACACAAGAGGCATTAGAAATGATTGAGTCACTCAATCAAAAGAAAGCATATGTTAGTTCTGTAGTGTATAAAAAAGATTGGAATAAAGGAGTGATCGGTATAGTTGCGTCCAGATGTATTGAACACTATCATCGCCCTACAATAGTCTTAACCCAGTCTCAAGGTAAAACAGCAGGATCCGCTCGTTCAATCCCTGGATTTGATTTATATGAAGCATTAGGAAAGTGTTCTGATTTATTGACGCAGTTCGGTGGACATAAATATGCAGCAGGCCTAACCATGCCTTCTGAAAACATAGAATTGTTTAGAGAGAAATTTGATGCAGTAGTTCGATCCACTGTGTCCCCACAAAACTTAGTACCAACTATTACGATAGATATTGAAATTACGCTTTCGGATATCAATCGAAAGTTTTATTCTATTGTACAACAAATGGCACCGTTTGGGCCCTTGAATATGCAACCTGTTTTTATAACACGAGCAGTCCGAGTAGTCCGCCCGGTTCGCCATATGAAAGAAAAACATATTAAAATTTGGCTTCAAGAACAAAACAGCGCACAAGTATGGGAAGCAGTTGGCTTTAATCTCGCTACAGGTGCTGGTTGGAAACCGGGAGATGAAGTTGACATATGTTATTCGATTTCCGAAAATGAATATCAACAGGTAAAAACGATACAATTAATGCTCCGTGATATACGATATACGGAGAAAGTTTTGTAATATCGAATATGATTTTAGGGGCTAAAAATTTAGTAAAAAAATATAAAAACAGATACGTAGTAAACAATGTATCCGTCCATGTAGAACAGGGCGAAATAGTGGGGCTTTTAGGTCCAAATGGTGCCGGGAAAACAACCACCTTCTATATGATTGTTGGTCTTGTTAAACCGAATGAAGGTATGGTCTACGCCGATGAGGATGATATTACCGCATTACCAATGTATCAGCGGGCACGTAAAGGCTTAGGGTATTTAGCACAAGAAGCCTCCGTATTTCGAAATTTGAATGTCGAAGATAATATTTTAGCTGTATTGGAGATGACGAATTTGCCAAAACCTGCTCAAAAAGAAAAAATGGAAATGTTGTTGGAAGAATTCTCCTTAACACATGTACGTAAAAATTTGGGTAAAGTATTGTCGGGTGGAGAACGTCGTAGAACAGAGATTGCAAGAGCATTAGCGGTAGACCCAAAATTTGTTTTATTAGATGAACCTTTTGCTGGCGTAGATCCGATAGCAGTTGAAGAAATACAAACTATAGTGGCGAAATTAAAATCCAAAAACATTGGCATATTGATAACAGATCATAATGTGAATGAAACACTTTCCATTACGGATAGAGCGTATTTATTATTTGAAGGTAAAATATTGAAATCCGGAACAGCAGAAGAATTGGCAGCCGATGAGACCGTTCGTAAGGTTTACTTAGGCAAACATTTTGAATTCCGAAAGAAACAATTGCTGTAATATGAAGTCTTGGATTAATTTTTCTCTAAAGGCATACATGAAATCCAGAATGCCGAACATACAATATTATCGTAACTATCCGGAATCCGCACAACAAAAAACATTGAAGTACTTGTGCTCGAGAGCCGCATTAACGGAATGGGGAACGACATATAAGTTGAAGGACATTACCAACCAACGCCAATTTCAGGAACAACTTCCTCTACAAACCTACGAATCGATGTACCCATCTATTGAGCGAGTTTTAAAAGGAGAAAAAGATGTTGTATGGCCCGGCATTAGTCAATGGTTTTCAAAGTCTTCCGGTACTACTAATGATCAAAGTAAATACATACCCGTAACCTCACAATCGCTCTCACAAACCCATTATAAAGGAGGGAAAGATTTATTGGCTTGTTATTTTGACAATGTTCCAAACAGCAAAATAATGGCCGGTAAAAGTTTGGCAATTGGGGGTAGTTATTCCAAAAATCCGTATCAAGAAAACTCCTACATAGGAGATGTCTCGGCAGTTATCATGGCGAACTTACCTACATGGGCACAGTTTAGTCGCACACCTGCCTTATCGGATGCGGTACTGTCCGATTGGGAAGAAAAACTAAAAGTATTCGCAGAAAAAACGGGTCGTCAGAATGTATCGAATTTGGCAGGAGTGCCTACTTGGACCGTACTATTGGTAGAAAAAATGATGAAAGACTATCAGGTTCCTCATATGCTGGAATTATGGCCAAATATGGAAGCCTTTTTTCATGGTGGTGTTTCGTTTGTACCTTATCGACGGCTGTTTGAAACGTATTTCCCCTCTTCAAAGGTTCGGTATATGGAGAGTTATAATGCTTCAGAAGGCTATTTTGGAATTCAAGATGATGTAAACATTCCTGAATTATTACTCCTTACCGATCACGGCATCTATTATGAATTCATTAAAATAGAAGATGTCGAATCCACATCACCTAAAACGTATACGATTTCAGAAATACAAATCGGACAAGTTTATAGTATGGTAATCAGTACTAGTGGAGGCCTATGGCGTTACATGATTGGAGATACGATTGAATTTACTTCGCTATCACCTATTCGTTTTAAAATCGCAGGCAGAACGAAACATTTTATTAATGCATTTGGGGAAGAACTTATGGTGGATAATGCTGATAGAGCCCTTGCTTTGGCTTGTGAAGCTACCGGTGCAATTATAAAAGATTATACAGCTGCCCCTATATACTTATCTGAGGGTAAAAAAGGCGGGCACGAATGGTTAATAGAATTTGTGCAAGTACCGTTGGATAAGGATCGATTTGTTCAAGTACTAGATCAATCCTTACAAGCGCTCAATTCCGATTACCAGGCTAAACGACAAAAAGATTTAGCCTTAATAGCCCCTATAATTCACATCATGCCCTCTAATACATTTTATAAATGGTTGAAAAACAAAGGTAAGCTAGGTGGGCAACATAAAATACCTCGATTATCCAACGATAGGACTGTCCTGGAAGAAATCAAAAGATTAATACTTGATTGAAACCTTAGTTTTTTCTAGTCGTTAATCACCCAACAATAAAGGGGTAATGATTCAATGAGGTTTTATTCATTTTCTAAGAACAGCATAATAAGAGTAGTAGTTGCTTTTAGTATTGGGATTACAAATATCCATGCGCAATCGTTGCAATGGAAACTAATTCCAAGTTCAGCGGATCCGGCTATTCATCATCCGTTACATTTATTTATTCTTAAAGATTCTATCATATATTTAGGTACGCATCATTATTTGTGTATTGTAGATAGTAATGAAGTGTTTCCTATTTATTATAATCCGGATGAAAAATCTATTGTCCGTTCCATAGTAGAGCATCATGATACAGTATTTTTTTCTGTTCAAAATAAAGGGGTTTATTATATCGATAAATCTGACTATACCGATGTTCATTCTACTCCGTTTAGCAGGAATGAAAGCGGTTACGGTAGCATGTGCTCCTATAATCATCAATTAGTAGTAACCGGATGGCCTCGTAAGATCGCTTTTTATGATTCTTTGCAATATTCTTGGGAATACTCTTTTGATCTTATTCAAAATGCACAAGGAACTATTTTTCAAATTGAACAACAAGGCAAAGATTTATATGCCACGTTATATGAAGGAGGCGTTTTTATGTGGGAGAAAAAACAATGGATAGCCCTTAATAAGGGTTTACCGGAAGACTTAAAAGTACGCGGCATCCTGGGAGTATCCGACAAACAGTTTGTTGCAACCGATCAAGGTGTTTATCAACGCCCATTAAAATCTACTACTTGGAAAAAAATTGAAACCACTTTTCCTCAAGAAGCAATTACAGAAATAATATCTTATGACAAATGGATTATTGCTTTAGGTGTTAGAGGTGTAATATATTTAAGTAAAGACAAAGGAAACACCTGGAGTCGAAAAACGATAGAGCACTCGGATGGGTATATTTTACATAGTATTGCGATATTGCATAATACCGTCTTTATTACCGGGGAGTCCACCACCTCCACACCTTCCGGTGTATTTAAAATTTCTTTACAGAATCTGTTAATGGAATAGGAACGGGTTGCTCTAAAACGATTTCTTGTTTTTTCCACCGTCGTTCTCTTCTGTCCCAATACTCGGGTGCTTTCATTTGATCTTCTAATGAGGAAGGCCATTGGCTATCGCGTTTCCATAATGGATCATTTTGTACATCAAATGTGATATCGGTATCATACATATACATACTGGCTCCCGGATTTAAATCAATATGTAGCGTTTCCACTGCACCATTGGGGTGAAAACGAGTGACTCTGGAGATAGAAGAGTAACTCAGCTGGGCATCTTCCAACGTATAGCTGATAGATCCATCCGGGTGGTAAAGGGTAATCGTTCTTCGCCCCTCCACCCAAGGAGAAAAGCGGATAGAGGGGTTCTTTGTACCGGTAAAATAATATAACTCTTCAGTACGTTCCGTTTTTTTTGGTTCTATTTTTTCAAGTCTCTTTTTCGGAAGGAGAGGTTGTTTTTTTTCGACTACTTTTTTAGTTGAAAGAAGAGGGATAGGCTGAATGGATGTGGTATCTGTAGGTAGTTTTAAAAATGAGCTATCCTTGGGTAATCGATGTAGGACGCTATCTAACGTTTTTTGAATACTGTCTAAGCGTTGTTCTAGGATTGAAGTGGATTCCAGAGGCGTGGGATTACAGCCAGAAAAAATAACCATTAAAAGGAATAATACTGTATATTGAGTTTTCATTATACCTGTTGTTTAGTAAAAGCCTAATTGGATTTTAGGTCAGTAATATTAGTTGAGTTTAATACAGAATCCATTTTCAATTATAAATTAAATCCGGTTAGTTTTACTTTAATAACTAAACATCATAGTTTTACATTATTACAATATAACAAAGGTTTTGCCAAAAATACGGTATGACATTAGAACTCTTTCCTTTTCATCAAGTGGATTTTAAAAATGCGATTGAAGCACGTGCAATTCGTAAAGAATTTGCAGCAGGAGAAGTAATATTACGCGAACAGATGCACGTTCAGGCTATTCCATTAATTGAAAAGGGCTTGTTAGGTGTTTATAGAACGGAAGAGTCGGGAAAAGAAATGTTGTTATATTATATCCGTCCGGGAGAAAGCTGTATTATGAGTTTCTTAGCCGGCATGCATCAAGACACGAGTAAAATACAAGCCATTGCAGAGGAAGAAACGACCCTTTTATTACTTCCGATTCAAGATGTCTCGAATTGGATTAAGCTTTATCCGGAATGGATAGATTACATATTTAAATTGTATCATCAACGATTTGAAGAATTATTAAATGTAGTGAACGCTCTGGCATTTCAAAAAATGGACGATCGATTGGCTCAACATTTAAAGAAAAAAGCAGATATAACGGGGCAGAGAGAGCTTATGGTAACCCATCAACAGCTGGCGGATGAATTAGGCACCACTCGTGAGGTGATATCTAGAATTTTAAAACAGATGGAAAAAAACGGCCTTGTAACACTACTTCGAAATAAAATTATTCTTATGTGACATTTGTCACCGAATCCGTGTTTTCTACTAACTATTTTTGTGGTATACTGTTTCACTTAACCACTTTACCACTATGAAAACAAATATGGGTTCTATAGATCGTATGATTCGATTAATGATAGCTGTTGTCTTATCTATTGTTGTGATTGCAGGCGTTTGGACCGGCACTTGGGCTATTATTGCCTTAATCGGCGCAGTCGTAATGGCCGGCACTTCTTTTTTGAAATTTTGTCCCTTATACCTTCCATTTGGAATTAATACTTGTAAAAAAGACTAATCATGAGGATAACCGACACCCTTAAAAATGGAGCTGACATAATAGATGTCCGCTCTCCTATGGAATTTGCCGGTGGGTTTGTAGAAGGATCTATTAATATTCCCTTACAACAACTTCAGGAGTATTTATCTAGTAGAGAAAAGAACAAGCCTGTTGTCTTTTGTTGTGCCAGTGGCAATAGAAGTGCACAAGCTACCGCTTACGCACAACAACTAGGAATAGAAGCGTACAATGGAGGTGCTTGGATAGATGTTTATTATGAAATGAAAGAAAACGTATAAAAATGATACAATTTATTAAACGACTATTGGGTTCTTCTGACTCTCCGGTGAATTATAAAACATTAATGGAACAAGGAGCGGTGGTATTGGATGTACGTACTACCGGTGAATATACTTCGGGGCATATTCAAGAATCGATGAATATACCTTTACAACTATTAGGAGAAATAACCAAGCGAATAAAAAATAAAGAACAAATTATTATTACATGTTGCGCTTCAGGTATGCGGAGTGCATCCGCTCGTACTGTTTTAAGACAACTAGGGTATACGAATGTTTATAATGGTGGCGGGTGGACTTCCTTGCAGTCTAAGATTCGATGAAAAAGCAAACACAAAGATAAAGTAAGGATTACTTCGGTGTCTGTGGTGTAGTATCACAGACATTTTTTATTTTTACCTATGAGTAATCGTATCACATCCTTATTCTCTATTCAATACCCCATTATACAAGCCGGAATGGTATGGTGTAGTGGATGGAAATTAGCTTCAGCCGTTAGCAATTCCGGTGGTTTAGGCTTAATTGGTGCAGGTTCCATGACACCGGAACTTTTACTGTATCATTTAAATCAAATGGAGCTCCATACCACCCGACCTTATGGAGTGAATGTCCCTTTATTGTATTCTAATATTGAAGCACATATTCAAGTAATTGAAACATCTCCAGTCCCAATAGTTTTTACATCAGCCGGGAATCCGGCTTTGTATACTGCTCGATTAAAAGCTGCGGGTAAGACAGTAGTACATGTCGTGTCAAGTGCTGCTTTTGCAGAAAAAGCAGCTCGTGCCGGGGTGGATGCAGTGGTAGCAGAAGGAGTAGAAGCAGGCGGACATAATGGGAAGGAGGAAACCACTACTCTTTGTTTAATCCCCTTAGTGAAAGCAGCTGTATCTATACCGGTTATTGCAGCCGGCGGTATAGCAAGCGGACGCGCCATGGCGGCAGTTATTGCATTAGGAGCGGATGGGGTTCAAATTGGTTCAGCCTTTGCAGTTGCAAAGGAGTCTTCTGCTCACGAGCGATTTAAAACTGCAGTTCTACAATCAAAAGAAGGCGACACGGTCTTAACCTTAAAAGAATTAGCTCCAGTCCGTTTGTTAAAAAATAATTTTTATGATGAGATAAAAAACGCATATACGCAACATGTCGGGATAGAAGCACTTCGGGCACTATTAGGAAAAGGGAGATCAAAGAAAGGTATTTTTGAAGGTAATCTGGACGAAGGAGAACTTGAAATAGGGCAAGTTGCGGCTCAGTTAAAGGATGAGCCTACAGCAGAAGAAATAATTCATCGGATACTACAAGAGTATAGATTAACAATAGATAGTATACCTTACTTTTAAGGAAATAACAAATAGATTATTTAAATTGAAAATTATCAAATCTTTTGTTCTTATGAAAAAAATACTTTTATCAACAGCCTTTGTCGTTACAAGCTTTATTACCTTCGCTCAAACCGCCACCTCTATCGAACCTATTATGAAAAAAGGAGTAGAGTTTGTTCATGAAATTGAAAAAAAATATGGTGATAAAGCCATAGTTGTAAAATCCGAATTTGATTTTGCCTTCGATGATAACTATACTATTATGGATTTGTCCAGCACGCTCACTTACGTATTTGGCGGATTAGGGGATGATAACATTGCCGATATCACTATGATCATTTATAAAAAAGAAAATGGCCAATGGGTTAAAGTAGCCGAAGACAGTGAATTAAAATCTTCGGCAGTAATTACGTATACTCCTCCAACTTCTGGTGAGTACGCCATTGATTTAAGAGTAAATAAATATGTCAATGAACAAACTAAAATAGGTCATGTGGCTTTGTTTGTTATCGCTACAAAATAAATTGACCGGATAAATCCTTCTCTAAGCCTAAGGACTCCTTAGGCTTTTTTAGTATTGAATTTTACAATTTATTAATATTCAGTTGGATATATACCTCCTTGAAGGACCCAAAGACCTAGGGATATCCACATTTTTGTGTAAATTTGCAGCCTTATTTATTCTTTATGTGGGTTAAACTAGCCAGTTTTATAATTAAGTTTCGTTTGGTGTTACTGCTTGTAACCGGAGCCATCACCGGTTACATGGCCTACAATGCATCTAGAATAGAAATTACATATGATTTCCTAAAAGTAGTACCGGAAGACGACTCGGATATGGTTTACTTTAAACAATTCTACCAAATGTTTGGAGAAGACGGCAATATCATGGTGGTAGGTATCCAAGATAAAAATATTTTTAAATTGGACCACTTTCAGGCTTACTATGATTTATCACAGCAACTGCAATCCCATGAAGGAGTAAATGAAGCCATTGCATTGCCAACGATGAAAATGTTGGTTAAAGACACTACACATCAACGCTTCGATATTCAACCGGTGTTCACTCGAAAGCCAACTTCTCAAATGGAATTAGATTCAATGTTGACTGTTGCGTTGGATCAAAAATTTTACGAAGGATTATTAATCAATACGAACACGAATGCGGCGCTCATTGCCATCTCTATTGATGCAAAAAAACTAAATTCCAACTCAAGACAACAGTTAGTTGAAAATATTTTAAAAGACTGTAAAGCATTTGAATCCAAAACAAAGGTTAAAATGCATTATGCCGGCTTGCCTTATGTCCGTACTATTATGGTCCGTGAAGTTCAAGCGGAATTCAAATTGTTTTTGATTCTCTCTTTCTTAATTACGTCATTAATCATTTACTTTTTCTTCCGTAGTTTCTTTGCAGTATTCTTTACCTTCCTGGTGATTGTAGTGACGGTCATCTGGACTATGGGAACGGTTGTATTATTAGGTTACAAAATCACCTTACTAACCGGAATGCTTCCTTCGCTAATCGTCGTGATAGGTATCCCCAATTGTATCTACATGTACAATAAATATCATCAAGAATTTCGTCGACATGGCAATAAGATAAAAGCCATCAGTAGAATGGTACAGAAAATTGGTTTCTTAACATTCATGACCAATACGAATACAGCAGTCGGATTTATTGTCCTCTATTTTACCAACATCATTATTATTAAAGAATTTGGTTTAGTAGCCGGTTTAATTTCCTTTGCGACTTTTATTATCAGCATCATAGTAATCCCTACGATGTTGTGTTATTTACCTGCTCCTAGTGATAAACAACTCAAACATTTGGATTTGCGATTTCTACGTAGAGTCAATAATATGATTCAATATATCGTGTTGCGCTACCGTTCTGTCGTATATGGTGTTACCATTGTGTTAATCACAATCTCTGTTATAGGAATGACGCAAATTCAAGTATTGTCTTATATGGTAGATGATTTACCTAAAAGCTCGAATGTAAAAGAAGATTTAGCCTTTTTTGAACAGCAATTCAAAGGAGTCATGCCATTAGAAATCGTCGTTGATTTAGGAAAAAAACAAGGGATACGTCGACCGGATTACAGAAAGAAATTAAATGAGTTGGAGTCGTATTTAACCTCTTTGAATAATGTCTCTCCTCCTTTGTCTGTCATGAATATTTTAAAAGGGGCACGTCAAGCGTATTATGGAGGATTGCCGGAGTTTTATGATGTCCCTACACAAGATGATTTGCGTCGTATGCAAGCGTATATGAAAGGGGGCGAAAACTCAGAACAAAAATTACTTCGGACGTTTATGGACTCTACCGGTCAAATGGTTCGCTTTACATGTAAAGTAGCTGATATAGGTACCGAAAAAATGGCTGTTTTGGTAAACAATAATATTCGTCCTAGAGCGAATGAAATTTTTGAAGGGACGGATGCTACCGTCCATGTAACCGGAACCACCTTATTGTTTTTAAAAGGCAATCAATATTTAATTGACGATTTATCGGAATCCCTCTTCTGGGCATTAGTGTTGATATCCTTAATGATGATGTTTGTTTTCTTTGATTTGAAAATGATTGTTCTATCCTTGATTCCCAATATCATTCCTATAATGATGACAGCAGGTATTATGGGCTTGTTTGACATCCCCTTGAAGCCAAGTACAGCGCTGATTTTTGGTATTGCCTTTGGAATTTCCATTGATAGCACTATCCATTATTTAAGCAAATTCAAACAAGAGTTGAAAATGCATAACAATAATGTTTTAATTTCGGTTGTTCGTTCTTTAGAGGAAGAAGGTGTAAGTATGATTTATACATCCATCGTATTGTTCTGCGGATTCGTAATCTTTGCCTTCTCCGATTTTGGTGGTACGGTCGCCTTAGGTGTGTTAACCTCCGTCACACTTTTCTTTGCCATCTTTACAAATTTAGTTTTACTTCCTTCGATTTTGCTTACCTTTAATAAAGGAGATAAACTAAACCTTTATCCTATTATAAAAGATAAACATGAAAAATTCCATACAGAAGAGGAAGATATGGAAATTGATTTGCAAAAATTAGAAATTAGAACCAATTACTCTAAGGAGAATGACCGTGAAGTATAACGAGTATAAAAGCCTAGAGCTTGCTCAGGTAGGGAAAGATATATTACAGTATTGGAAAACCCATAACATCTTTGAACAATCCGTAAGTACACGAGAAGGGAAACCTTCTTTTACCTTTTATGAAGGCCCTCCTTCTGCGAATGGTACTCCCGGTATCCACCACGTCATGGCGCGAACGGTAAAAGATATTTTTTGCCGCTACAAAACGATGCAAGGATTTCAAGTAAAACGAAAAGGCGGATGGGATACTCATGGATTACCGGTAGAATTACAAGTAGAAAAAGAACTGGGAATTACGAAAGAAGATATTGGTAAAAAGATTTCAGTGGAGGAATATAATCAAAAATGCCGCGAAGCAGTTATGAAATATACCTCACAGTGGGATGACTTAACCGAACAAATGGGGTATTGGGTGGACTTGAACAATCCATACATCACCTTTGATAATAACTACATCGAGTCGGTTTGGTATCTACTTAAAGAACTGCATTCGAAAAATTTATTATATAAAGGCTATACCATCCAGCCGTACTCGCCGGCGGCCGGTACAGGACTTAGTTCGCATGAACTAAACCAACCGGGTTGTTATAAAGATGTAAAAGACACTTCCGTTGTAGCACAGTTTAAAGTCAGTAAAGAAGGGCAGAAAAAAATACAATCTTTGTTTGGGGTAGATACGGCTTTGGCTGATCAGACGTACTTCTTAGCATGGACGACGACACCTTGGACTCTTCCTTCGAACTCCGCTTTAGCCGTAGGAGAAAATATTACGTATGTAGTAGTACAGACCTATAATCCTTACACACACCTACCGATAGCAGTCATTTTAGCAAAAGACTTATTAGGAAAATATTTTTCTGATAAGGCTAAAGAAATCGCCTTAAGTGAATTTAAACCGGGAGACAAATTAATTCCTTTCTCTATTATCAAAGAATGTAAAGGAAAAGACTTAACAGGAATCACCTACGAGCAACTTTTACCTTATGTAACTCCGGCGGCTCCGGCTTTCCGTGTGATACCCGGGGATTTTGTGAGTACGGAAGATGGTACGGGTATCGTTCACATCGCACCTACGTTTGGTGCGGATGATGCGCGTGTTGCTAAGTTGGCCGGCATTCCGGCTATAGTAATCAAGGATGAACGAGGCAACGAATTACCTTTAGTAGACAAACAAGGAAAGTTTGTGGCAGAGGTAACCGACTTTGCTCGTGAGTATGTGAAAGAAGCTTATTTAACCGAAGCAGAGAAGGAAGTAGAACGTACTAAACAAGGTCGTGATAAGTATCTAAGCGTTGACGAACGTATCGCGATCAAGTTGAAAGAAAGCAATAAAGCATTTAAAGTAGAGAAGTACGAACACAGCTACCCGCACTGTTGGAGAACCGATAAACCTGTTTTGTACTATCCCTTGGATTCGTGGTTTATTCGCACAACAGCGAAGAAGGAAAGATTAGTTGAATTAAACAAGACGATTAATTGGAAGCCTGAATCTACCGGTACAGGTCGCTTTGGTAACTGGTTGGAAAATTTAGTAGACTGGAATCTTTCGCGTTCTCGTTATTGGGGAACTCCACTTCCGATTTGGAGAACAGAAGACGGTGTGGAAGAGAAATGTATAGGGTCGTTAGAGGAATTGAAAGCGGAAATAGAAAAAGCAAAACAGGCAGGGATCCCTACGGCTGATAATATATCAGATTTACACCGCCCGTATGTAGATAATATTATATTGGTAAGCGATTCGGGCAAGCCGATGAAGCGCGAAACCGATCTGATCGACGTGTGGTTTGACTCCGGTGCTATGCCTTATGCACAATGGCATTGGCCGTTTGAAAACAAAGACGTATTTAATAATAATTATCCGGCAGATTTTATTGCAGAGGGGGTTGACCAAACCAGAGGTTGGTTCTTTACCTTGCATGCTATTGCTGTACTCTTGTACGATAAAGTAGCCTTCAAAAACGTTATTGCTAACGGATTGGTATTGGATAAAAACGGAAACAAAATGTCGAAACGTTTGGGCAATGTGATTAATCCGTTTGAAACCATTGATACCTATGGTCCTGATGCAACGCGTTGGTATATGATTGTAAATGCACCACCGTGGGATAATTTGAAATTCAACCTAGATGGCGTCACCGAAGTACAACGTCGTTTGTTCGGCACCTTACACAATACCTACAACTTTTTTGCGCTGTACGCCAACTTAGATGGATTCTCTTTCCAAGAAGTTCCCATCGCTTTGGCACAACGTTCAGAGAGTGATCGTTGGATACTGTCTCGTTTACAATCTATTGTATCGGAAGTAACAGCAGCGTATAATGAATACGAACCAACACGCGCCGGCCGCGCCATTCAAGATTTTGTGGTAGATGATTTGAGTAACTGGTATGTACGTCTCAACAGAAAACGTTTCTGGAAAGGGGAGTATAACGACGATAAGAGAGCGGCGTATCAAACTTTATACACTTGTTTGGAAACCATCGCACAGTTAGGAGCACCTATCGCACCATTTTACATGGAGCGTTTATTTAACGATTTGAACAAGGTGAGTAAAAAACATACCGTTCTATCCGTTCACCTGACACAATTCCCTCAAGTAGATGAAGCATCACGCAATACGGACTTAGAAGAGCGTATGCATTTGGCACAATTGATCTCGTCTTTAGTACATTCCATACGTAAAGGACAAACGATTAAAGTGCGCCAACCCTTATCCCGCATATTAATTCCTATTCTTCAGACGAAAACAAAAACACAAATTCAGGCCGTAGAAGATTTGATTAAATCAGAAGTGAACGTGAAAGCCATCGAATACATGGAAGATACTTCCGGTGTGGTAGTAAAAACCATAAAGCCTAATTTCAAAAAGTTAGGAAAAGAATACGGAGCTAAATTAAAGGATATTGGCAATGCCGTAGCTGCCATGACGGCTGAGGATATTACGATATTGGAAAAACATAATACTTTTCCTATTATCCTTGCGGATGGCACCCAACTATCGCTAACGATAGAAGACGTTGAAATACGCTCTCAAGATATCCCCGGATGGGCAGTAGCATCTGAAGGCGGAATCACCGTGGCCTTAGATATCACCATTTCGGAGGAGTTAAAGAAAGAAGGAATTGCACGTGATGTTGTGAATAGAGTGCAAAATCTTCGAAAAGATATGGGGTTGGAAGTTCAAGATAAAATTAAAATTACCATTCAGAAGATGGATACGTTAGTTAATTCCGCTTTAGCGGTGAATAAAGAATACATCTGTACCGAAACGCAAGCATTATCATTAGACTTAGTAGACATCTTACAGGACGGTAAAGAGGTAGAGATGGATGAACAAGTGTTGATTATGAAAATAGAAAAATAAAAAATGAAAAACATCTCGTATCACATTCGATTTTTTTGGCTGACCTTACTGGTTGTATTGATCGATCAACTCATTAAATTATGGGTATACAATACGTTCCCATCGGAATACTTTGATAATCACTTCGCGGTGTTTGGTGATTGGTTTAAGATTCAGTACGTAACCAATCCGGGTATGGCTTTTGGTATAGAGCTGTTTGGCGCATACGGAAAATTAAGCTTAACCGTATTTCGAATAATAGCGTCTATTGCCATAGGATACTATATCATACAGTCTTCTATAAAACAAGTTTCTACCGGACTACTTTGGTGTGTAGCATTGATACTTGGGGGCGCAATTGGGAATTTAGTAGATAGTATTTTTTATGGAGTATGGTTTGATTTAACCACTGCCGATGCTCCTACGCCTTGGTTTCATGGAAGAGTAATCGATATGTTTTATATAGATATTTGTTACTGTGAATTACCGGAATGGATACCGTTTATTGGCGGTTCGATATATCCATTGTGGCCTATCTTTAATTTTGCTGATGCCTCTATATTTGTTGGCGTAGCTATTATTTTAATATGCCAAAAGCAGTTTTTCCCGGAGGAGAAAAAAACAGACGTTATACCAAATTTTACGGAAGATATGAATAAGGAGCCAAAAGAATAATAATAGTAAAAAAAGGTTTTTATAGAATAGTATTACGTTTAAACTAAATCCAGTTTTCCTTCCTAGCCTTTTCAATGGCTTCTTCTTTTGAACTAACTTGAAGTTTAAAATAGATATTTTTTATATGATATTTAACTGTATCACTTGAAATACATAACGTATTAGCAATTGATTTATAGCTATTCCCTTTTGCTAAAAAATTTAAAATATCGTCTTCTCTTTTAGAAAGTGGGGAATTTCTATTCTTCTGAAAAGATAATAATACTTGACGTGCTATTTTATTACTCATAGGAGCACCTCCATTACCTGCTTGATGAAGGGCATGAATCATTTCCAAATCAGAAGCATTTTTAGAAATATAACCACAAGCTCCAGCCCTTAAAGCTTCAAAAACCTGTTCGTTGTCATCAAATACAGTAAACATAAGTATATCAATGTTAGGATAGACCTTTTTTATTTTAAAAGTACCTTCAATACCATTTATTGAACCTTTTAATCGGATATCCATAATGATGAAATCGGGTTGATCGTTCTCTAAATGAGGTAAAATATACTCAACAGAATCACTGATTCGGATAACTTTATACTCTCCTGTGGATTCTACATTCTGTTTGACGGAATGTAGAATATTTAGATTATCCTCTATTATAATGACTTTTTTCATTTAATATAATGCTTATGATTGTTCCTCGTGAAGATTTACTTTGTATTAGAATAGTAGCATCTATTCTATTTGAACGCTCCCTCATATTCAGTATTCCATTCATACGGTGTAATTGATTTTCTTCAAATCCAATACCGTTATCAGAAACTACAATTTTTACTTTATCACCTTTCAACTCAATGGAAAATACTATTTGCGTTGCTTTTGAGTGTATTAAGGCATTAGTAAAAGCTTCTTTACATATTAGGATTAAATCGGTAGTGATATTAGGACTTATCTTTACCTCCTCAAATTCATTATCTATTCCAGAAGAAATAAAATCAATTGTTGATTGTTCAAAATATTTTTCACCGAAGTCTTTTATGTAAATATAAAGTTCAAGAATATTATTCGACTGAAATCGTATAGACCAGATAAAGTCTTTTGTTTCATCATAAATACGTCTACTCAAATCATGAATAAGCCGTAGTTTTTTTAATTGATCTTCTGATGAAAAATTAGATTTAATTAAGCTTCCCGATGAATGTGTAATAGAGGCTAATTGATTTCCAATTGTATCATGAAAGTCTCGTGCAATAGATTGTCTTAATTGCTCCATTTCCATTAATCGTTTATTTAATTCGAACTCTAACAAGTTAATATTGTCGTCTTTCTGTTTTTGTGAACTTAATTCTAAAATATCTTTTTTATTGACTAATACACCTATAAAAAAAATCATTACAAACACAGATATAGTATTAAAAAAGCGTAATTCTATTCCATAAGATAAATAATCATACTGGAAGTCGAACCAACGCTGGCTTTCTGCATAATACAAAAGTAGTATATTGAGAAAAGCTCCTATAGTACAAAACACCCCAGCTGTTTTATTAAGAAAAAGTAACAATGCTAAAATTAAAGTAAAGTACCAGTAGATATCTGTTGAATGAGTGCCTCCTGTAAACCAAATAAAAACTGTTGTATTAAAAAAGTCATTCCACGCTGATAAATAAATGGCAGTTTTTAAATAGGAAGTATAAAGAAGTAAATAAAGTATTATCAAACAAATTAGAATAGTAAGTAGTAGAACATAATAAAATAAAGGGTATGTTGTTTGACCAAAGATAAATTCAATAGTAAATTCAATTATATAATATAGGACAATTATAAACACAATTCGCTTTCGAAGTTGATCTAATAAACTGTATTCATGGTAATGTTTGAATATATGAGGCCAGATAGACATAAGTGCTACTACCCAAAATAGGTAGTTTTGATTAGATTTTGAATTGCATTGGTTAAACTTAGACTTTTTATTTTAAAATTTACCTTACAATAAAAAAATAAATTTTATCATGAATAATTTTAAAACAAAAAGCTTATTCGGAGCGATTCTAATGTTTTGTTTACAAATATTAACGAATGCTAAAGTTTTAGTAACTCTAACTCCCAATACTTCTGGAGTGCCATTTACTAATCCGATAAACATTACAGCTGGAAGTTCGGCAAGAATTGTTAACTATCTTGACTTGTCGATAACAGGTTTAGGCCCCGGTGAATACGTGACTCTACTCAAAAATGAAAATGGAGTCAATTATCCATTAAATAACAATACTCAAGATAGAGATGTATTGGGAGACACTTCAAGGTTAATGATACGGGATGGCAATAGTATAGATGGATATTCATATTCAAGTAGTAAAAATTTCACAAATTCAACAACCGCTATAGCTATTGATTTTACAGTTTATCCAAACCTGGTGGGATCTTTTACGGAAAGAATAGCTGTTATTTACAGTGGAAGTGGACGAACAATCGCCTTTATTGACTTTAGCATAAACGTTACAACAACTACCTCTACAATACCATCTCTAGTGAGTAAGGGCATTACAGTATATCCTAATCCTTCTATAGATGGAAATTTAAATGTGTCGGATAAAAATAACACTGTCCTATCTTATACACTTCAATCTTTATCTGGCGATATATTGGATTCGAACCCGGTTTCAGCGACCATGTCAAAAATTGAAAATTTAAAAACAGGTATTTATCTATTACGTTTAAACCTAAAGGATGGCACCATTTTTCATGAAAAAATCATTATTCAATAAACTAAATTGAGAATTAAATGAAATCAAATTTTACAATTCTTTCTCCCATAATTGTAGTGCTATTTTTTTTCTCTTGTAAGAAAAAAAATGAAGATCCAGTTCCAATAATTACCAACAACACAGCACCAAGGTTAGTTAATCCAAACCGAGATACCTTGAGTGCGTCAAGTTATGATCGTTCTATATCAGTAGTGGTCGATTTGTCCAATTATTTTATTGATGATCAAAATGATACTTGGTCCATTAGAAGTGTCATAGCTCAAAGTGATGAACCTACAGCCGTAATTAATAATATTGATATAAATGATAAAACTATAGTTTTTGAAACCATAAATAGGTATAATACATTGAGTAGTGGCAGATTATTAATTACTTTATTAGATGAACGAGGAGCAACGATAACACATACATTCAATATTCAAGTAAAAACTAATAATACAGCACCTAGGTTAATATCAACATTAAATACTTATTATTATACACCCAACAGTTCTCAATCTATTGGATTGAATAATCTATTTATAGATGACGAATCCGATACATGGACAGTTGTAGGAGCTACTTCGACCAGTAGTAGTATAACCAATCTATCTTTTAGTAATCTTCCTAGTACAATGCCCGGTAATACCGGAATAATTAAGGCAATATCATTTCAAACTATAGCTACTTCAACTGATCCCACACAAGCTGAAATAAACGTAACAGTAAGAGATGAGTTTAATGCAGAGACTACTATTGCAATTCCTATAGTAATAACTAGTATATAATTTAATTTTAAAAAAAACGGGATGTGGATGTTTACCTATTACAACTACATCCCGTTTTCCTTTTTCTTAGTCTTCCATAAAATATCTCTAGCTTGGTTGCCTGATAGATTAATATCTACTATTGGTTTAGGGTAATCATAACCTATTACACAGTTGTAATACTTCTGTTCCATCAGAGACATTAACCAAGGCTCGTGAATCATAGTAAAGGGCACTAAGGTTAGTTCTGGAATCCATTTCTTTATAAAATATCCTTCCGGGTCATGCTCTTTTCCTTGTTTTATCGGATTATATATCCTTATTGTAGAGTTATTAGATGTTCCTGCTTGCATTTGTAATTGTGAATAATGAATTCCAGGTTCGTAATCCAAAAACATACGAGCCAGATGGTATGCTCCAGCCTGCCAAGGTTGAAACAAATGATGGGTAAAAAAAGAGACTAACATACTACGCATACGAAAGTTTAAATAACCTGTAGTATTCAAACATCGCATACAAGCATCTACCATTGGGATGCCAGTCGCGCCAGTCTCCCATGCATAAATCCATTCAGGATTTGTATCCTGACGAATTGAATCGAAATTATTATTTACATTCTGCCATTCCATTGTATAATTACGTTCTAGTTTTTGTATGAAATGACAATGCCAACGAAGTCGTTCTTGAAAAAAGGATAGATTTCGCTTATCCTCCAATTCCATTTTTGCTATTTCAGTTGATTGTACAACCTGTCGGATACTTATGTTGCCATAGGTTAGATAAGGTGAAAGTCTACTACAACTTCGTCTGCTCTCTTCCGGTTTTGAGATATGTTTTCCATAATACTGACTACGTTCTCTTAGGAAACTATATAAATATTTATGACCAAAATTACTTCCACCCGGCTGCATAAGAAATGAGACATTCGATGTATAATCTTTTGATGGAAAAGAGGAGAGGATTGTTTCAGGTACTTTAACACTACGAATCTGATGGAGTTGAATGGAATATAGTGGAGCTTGCATATATTCTTTCCAAGATTGATTCCAATCGGATTGATTTTCGGAGCCGCGTAAAACAGCACCTTGTTGAAACTCTTTCCATATTATATTTTCATTTTTAAAAAATCGCGCCATAGACTTGTCACGTTCATAGGTTAAATAATTCCCCGTTTCTCGATGGGAAAATACACTCTGTATTTTATAATGTCTGAGCAGTGCTGTAAAAACTTGCTCTGCCTCACCGTAAATCGAATAAAAAAGAACGTTGAAGGGAATTAAAGTAGATTGTATATCTTGAATGGATTCTTTTATAAATCGTAAATGTCTACAATCACAATCCGGAGCATTAAGTAAAGAGGGTTCATTTAGATGTAAGAGTAACAGGGGGGGATTTTTTTTGATGGCATTGTATAATGGAGCATGATCATCTAAACGTAGATCTTTTTTAAACCAAACAACATTAATTAAAGGTAACATACCTTAATAACAGGCAATTATAATTTATGTTTTTTTATTTATTCGCCAAACTTTTAAATTTAACATCTATATAAGATATTTGTTATTCAGATACTTAGACCTATGCAACTTACAGCTACTTTAATTCAATTATTACCCCTTCAATCCGGCACTGGAAAAAACGGCACGTGGAAAAAACAAGAAATTATTGTTGAGACCGAAGGTCAATATCCAAAAAAAGTATGCATTTCGTTGTGGGGCGACAAGGCAGAAATCCCCATGCAAGTGGGTCAAAAACTTAAAATAGACTTTGATGTAGAAAGTAGAGAATACAATGGTAAATGGTACACAGATGTAAAAGCTTGGAAAGTAGAAGTTGCGGTTGGCGCGTCATCTACCGGTAAAAATGTTCCAAACAATGTTTCCCCTGCGATGGACTACCCGGATTATAGTGAAAGTAGCTTGCCGGAAGGCACCGATGATTTACCATTTTAGTGTAAAGGTTTATAATAAATTATACTACTACATATTGATTTAATTTCGCTTTAAATAATAAACAAATTCCGATAAACAGGTATTCGTTGAGTTATTAAAAATATATTACATAATTTTAGTGTATATATTGTCAATTTGATTTGAAATACAAAGGAATTACTTCAAGTGTTTTTGAGTTCGATTACTTGATGTAATCATTTTATTTCCCGTTTGAATTACTTTTTTTATGTAGTAAATTGCAGATAACAAAACATTCTATGGAGCGCCCCCATTTAATCACATTCCCTAAATTAGGAGAATCATCCATTGGCTATATTTCTGTTACAGAAGCGGAAAGCCAAGTACCCTTTACTATTAATAGAGTGTTTTGGACCTATTATACACCTGAAAGTATTGTAAGAGGAAGGCATGCGCATTATCAAACAGAGCAAGTATTAGTTGCGGTAACAGGTAGAATTATCATAACTACTGAAGAACCGGATGGGACTATTCAAGTATTTAATTTGGAAAGCCCGAATGAAGGTGTGTACATCCCTCCTAATTGTTGGCATACCATGCAATATTCTCATACTGCTGTCCAATTAGTCTTCGCCTCGACAAAATACAACGAGTCCGATTATATAAGAAGTTATGATGATTTTAAAAAATACTATACTACATGATTTTTATTCATCCCTCAGCTGAAGTTCATTCCACTACAATCGGTGAGAATACTCGAATATGGCAACATGTAGTTGTGTTAAAAGATGCTGTCATTGGTGAAAATTGTAATTTAAACTACAATACATTCGTAGAAAATGATGTTGTACTTGGTAATCATGTAACAGTAAAAAGTGGTGTCTACTTATGGGATGGCATACAAGTAGAAGACTATGTGTTTATAGGTCCTAATGCCACCTTTGTTAACAATACTACACCAAGGTCTCAACAATATCCGGACAGACATATTGGATGTTATATAAAAGAAGGTGCTTCTATAGGTGCCAATGCAACTATTTTAGGAGGCATAACTATAGGAAGATACGCTATGATAGGTGCGGGTAGTGTACTGACGAAGTCTACCGGTGATTTTGAATTATGGTACGGCAACCCAGCATCTCACAAAGGTTATGTAACGAAACAAGGTACAACACTAGATTTAAACTTGATGGACACCAATAGTACTAAATATAATTTTGTTAACAACGAGTTACTCCCAATAAAATGAATATCCCCTTTTTGTCTTTCGAAGAAACCAATCGACAAATTAAGTCTGAAATGATGCAGGCTATTGAAAAATGTGTGGATAGCAAATGGTATGTATTAGGGAATGAAGTGAAACAGTTTGAAGAAGCATATGCTAAGTACTCTACTACACAATTTGCTGTTGGGGTAGCTAATGGTTTAGATGCTTTACATTTATCGCTGTTAGCCTTAGGTATTAAGAGGGGTGATGAAGTAATAGTGCCATCCAATACCTATATTGCTACAGTTTTAGCGATTAGTTATACTGGCGCCAGACCTGTTTTTGTTGAACCGGATCTGCGTACCTATAATATTGATCCTGATAAAATAGAGGAGAAGATAACCCCTAAAACCAAAGCGATTATGCCGGTCCATCTGTATGGTCAAGCCTGCGAAATGGATAAAATAATGGCAATCGCTTCACAACACGGATTGTACATTGTGGAAGATAATGCACAGGCACATGGCGCTTCCTTTAAGGATAGATTAACCGGTAGCTTTGGTGATATTAATGCAACCAGCTTTTATCCTGGGAAAAATTTAGGCGCACTAGGAGATGCAGGTGGTATTACGACAAATTCAGAAGTATTGTACATGAAGTGTTTAAGCTTAAGAAATTATGGTTCCAATAAAAAATATTATAATGAAGTAATAGGATTTAATTCAAGATTAGATGAAGTACAAGCTGCTATATTATCTGTTAAATTAAATTATATAAATAGTTGGACAACGCAACGTATTCAACTATCGAATTGGTATATCGATCGATTATCCGCTTGTTCCGATCTAATTTTACCGGCTACTGCATCTGGTGCTACACATGTATACCATCTATTTACGGTTCGCACTGATAAACGAGATACCTTACAACAAGCTTTACACAAGAGCGGGATTGGAACCTTAATTCATTATCCTGTTCCTCCACATTTACAAGAGGCATATCGTCATCTACAATATAAAAAAGGGGACTTCCCCATTGCGGAAGAAATATCGAACACGACATTAAGTTTACCGCTCTTTATTGGGATGACTGAAAATCAGGTAAACGAAGTGTGTGATGTAATAACTTCTTTTTATCGTTAAATTGTTTTTTAGAATTTAAAATCAACAATTACTTATGCCTACTCTATCCATCATTATACCTTGTTACTATAACGAAGAAAATATTCCAATTACTACAGCGGAATTGATACGTAATGAAACTCATTTTTCGAGTGACGTACGTTTTGAATATGTTATGGTAGATGATGGGTCGAGAGATAACACTTGGTTGGAGTTAAATAAATTTAAATCTCAATACCCGGATAAAGTTACTATTATCAAACTAGCAGGGAATGTAGGATCCTATAACGCCATTCTCGCTGGTATGCAGTATGCTACCGGAGATGTTACAACCGTTATAGCAGCAGACTTACAAGACCCTCCTGAATTGATGGTTAAAATGTATGATTATTGGGCAAAAGGCATTAAATTAATTATGGCGAATCGAGAAGACAGGGAGGAGAGTTTCGGTCAAAGATTGTTTTCTAATATCTATCATTCCTTAATGCGTAAATTGGCCATTAAATCTATTCCAAGCGGAGGATTTGATTATGTTATGTTTGATGCTCAATTACGATTGGAAGTCATAAAGATGAATGAAAAGAATACGAATACCTTATATCTTTTACCGTGGATGGGGTATGAACATGTATGTATACCTTATACCAGAAAACAAAGAAAAGTGGGCAAGTCAAGATGGACACTACAAAAAAAAATAAAACTTTTTGTTGACTCTTTTGTATCCTTCTCTTATTTCCCAATTCGAGCGATTTCAGTAACAGGTATCTTAATGGGCTTTACTGCATTAATTTATGCAGCAATAGTAATTATTGCTAAAATTACCGGTAATATTGATGAGAATGGATGGTCAGCACTCATGGTTGTCCTTTTATTTGTATCTTCATTTCAAATGATTGGCCTAGGTATTTTAGGTGAGTACGTTTGGAGGTCTTTGGATGCCAGCAGAAATAGACCTATATACATAGTAGAAGAGAAAATATAAAAATTATGATTAATGTTACGAGGTGTATAAATCTTAGATATCAATCTGTAGTTTTGTTATTTTTATCAATTTCCTTAAATCTATTATTAACTAGTGTCTTTTCTTATCTTTTTAAAGTTAATCTTGAGTTAACTACTTTTTATAATATTGGTGGTGATTCACAAGAATATATTGGATATGCTGAAAATCTGTTGAATAAAAACAAGTACATTTATGAAGGTAATGAAGTTGGAAGAATGCCTCTATATTCCATAATTATCTACTTTCTTATGATGATTTTTGATAAACATTGGGCACTAAACCTAGTACTTATCCTTCAATCAATTTTTCATGGAATTGCAACCTTTTATTTAAGTAAAACTGCTTATTTGATACGTCCTAAACTTAAATTTCAAATTATAGTTTTTATTATTTATCAATTTTGTTTTGTAACCAGAATGTACGACTCTATGATTTTAACTGAAAGTTTGGCTCATTCTTTTATAATACTAAACATATATTTTTTTATAAAATATTTTAAATCATTAAGTTATAAGTATATATTTTATTCAGGATTATTTATAGCACTATCCATTTTTCTAAGACCATTTTTTATAATATATTTTTTTATTTTAAGTGCTTATATTTTTTGGAATTTTCGTTTAAAATCACTTAAAATTTTAACTCTATTCACATTGCCTTTTTTTGTTATGGAGATCAGCTGGATTACAAGAAACTATGTTAGTACCCAAAAGATTATTTTTTTCCAAGAAAATACTTATTCCGGTATGGTAGAAAATAATACGCCTTACTTGGCATTATGGAATTATGTTAAAAATACTGGAGAGGATATAGTATGGTGGCAACCGAATTCTTATGGTCAATGGTTGCTAAATATAACAAATACATATAAAATTCCTGAGCACTTGTTATCTACTTCTGTAGGAATAAGTGAAATCAATACTGGGAAAAAACTATATCAATTGTATCAAAAGGAAGAGGATTTAAATAAAAAAAACATTTTATCAAGGCAGGTAATTCAACATTATAATTATTTAGATAGTATATACAAAACAGAAAAGCCCTTAGAGTATTACTTTTTTTCAAGAATTCGATTATTTAAACTTGTACTATTAAGATCAGGTCCAATGATACCTGTTAAATCTTATCCTTATATATATGACAATAAATTAGAGCTATTAATAAAATTAAGCTCTATTGCTACTTATCAAATAACATTAATATTAGGAATGTCATTTTTAATATTTGTAGTTATTCAGCGTCCTAATATTGAAAAAGAAATCTTTCTTTTTATCTTTTTAATAATTTGTATGTTCTTATTCTTAAATCAAGTATTAAGATATACAGAATTTAGACTTTATTCTTCAATATTTATCTTTTTAGGTATTTTGACTGCCTATGTAGTTGACTTATTTACAGATAAAGTATTTAAGAAAAATTAATGATTGTATTGATAAAAACTGATTGGTCCAGTATAACTATTTTACACTGAATTCACTCTTAACTAACTTTTGCTGAAAATACTTTGATAATTCTTGTATTTATGTGACAATGATATACTGTGAATATTGAATAATAGAAAAAACAGCCCTTTTCTATTAATTCTTGGTCCATTAAATACAATTTCGTATTTAACTAAAATATAAATTCTTTTTGATACTATTATAAATACTTCATTTATTCATTAAGATAATACTATAAATAAAAGATGATTTAAAAGTTGCTATACATGTTATTTACACTTATACTCTCACTTACATTTCTTTATACGTATAAATATAATTGACCTTATGGTTTATTTCAGAATATAAACAAAATCAATATTTTATTGGATCTCAATCAGTTAATATCGATATGTGTTCCATAATGGAATTATCTTTAAGCTAATTTAATAACATCAGCTTTTACGGAGGTATTTCTTATAAGTCGTGTATTTTTTGGACTATCGTAAACTATAAACACAGATTTGTCAATAATAGCTAAACCTTCTGCTTTATCTTTACCTCTATCTTTACCACTACCGTGTGGTACGTCAAATAATAGTTGTACATCTTTAGACTGCATCAAGCAATCAGATGATTGTTGAAGTGCATTTTTCCATTTATAGACGGATATTGTTCCATCTAAATCCATAGTAGGTCCTGCAAGTATTAAAAGGGCATCTTGTTGAAAGGACAGCTCCCGTATTCCCATTCCTTGTAAATCCAAAAAATATTTATGGTAAGGCGTTTTTTTATCTAAAATCAACACTCCATTTTTTTCTGTAACAAATACTTCTAATATACAAGCCCAACCTCTGAGTACAGGTCCACGAAGGCCTATGAATAATCTGTTTTTATAAGATGCCAATCCTTCTATATCAAAACCATTGTCTTTGCCCGGAATATGTAAAAAGTCTTTAAAGTGTTTGTCTTTCGAAAGCGCTTTCATTAAACTATTGGTACCCTTTTTAAAGGGCATACAAGCTGCACGAAATATACTCCCATTTAGGATATGTTTTTTAACTAAAGTTGGTAAACCTTTTTTATCCGGAACGACCGGAATACAAGCGAGTAAATATCTATTGTCATCTTTCTCTACTTCTGCCAATCGAAGGAGTTGTTTATCGAGTTTGTCGGTTGATTTAGGTTTTCTTCTTTTAAGACCATGCGATCCTACAATCCATAAATAATTCCCATCATAATCGATACCTTCAATATCAATTTCATATTCTTCAGAAACAGGAAGAGAAACATAATCCGATACGCGAAAAGATGTATGACCACCATATCCACCATTTTTTTGAAGTTGAAGGCGTTCAATGCTGACACTTTCGTCACAAGTTACCCAAATGGTTTCTCCTATCACTGCGATAGACGACAAACCGTCTCGAAAGGGCTTTCCGGATACAGTTTCAATTTTAGGATCAAAGGATAATAGTATCGATGTCGTTTTCATAAAAAAAGAATTTACTAAATATAATTAAATATCTTAAGCCTCAATACCAGTATGGTTTTTGCCCATGTACTATTTATCGTAAAGAAAAGGGGTGAATTACAATTCTTTTAAAGATCTATTTAACTAATACGCCCCCAATCCATGTGACTGCTGCGTTTTCGTTCTATAAATTTATGTACACACCGGTGTTCAGTTTGTTGTAACTCTGAATCGATTGTTAAAATTTGAACAGCTGCTTGTCGACTGAGTTGTACAATAGTACTGTCTTGAGCTAAATCGGCTAAACGCAAATCTAAAACACCACTTTGTTGCGTTCCTGCTAAATCTCCAGGCCCACGTAAACGTAAATCTACATCCGCTATTTCAAAACCATTGTTGGTTCTAACCATGGTTTCTATTCTGGTTAAACTATCTTTCGACAATTTATATCCCGTCATTAATATACAATAGGATTGATCGGCTCCACGGCCCACCCTTCCTCTTAATTGATGGAGTTGCGATAATCCAAATCGTTCTGCATTTTCTATAACCATCACAGAAGCGTTTGGTACGTTGACTCCTACTTCTATCACAGTTGTAGCTACCATTATCTTTGTTTCTCCTCTTACGAAGCGCAGCATTTCAAAGTCTTTATCTTCAGGTTTCATCCGACCGTGCACAATACTAATAGGTATGTCGGGGAAGGCACGTTGAATGCTTTCATAACCGTCGGTCAAATCTTTTAAATCTAACTTCTCACTTTCTTCAATTAAAGGATAGACAATGTAAACTTGACGACCGAATAGAATTTGTTGTTTTAAAAATCCAAATACTTCTAATCGATGAGAGTCGTATTTATGAGAAGTTTTAATGGGTTTACGACCGGCAGGAAGTTCGTCTATGATAGAAATATCTAGGTCCCCATACAACGTCATGGCTAATGTGCGTGGAATGGGTGTCGCCGTCATAACTAGTACATGGGGAGGCAAATCTTTGTTTTTTTGCCATAAGCGCGCCCGTTGTGCTACTCCAAAGCGGTGTTGTTCATCTATAATACAAATACCTAAATGATTAAATTGCACTTCTTCTTCTAAAAGTGCATGGGTGCCAATTAATATCTTCATAGTCCCATCCCGTAATTGTTCGTGAAGAAGCGTACGTTCTTTTTTCTTAGTCGAACCGGTTAACTTTGCAATAGGCAATTGTATTTTATCGGCAAGCTCTTTTAATCCTTGGTAGTGTTGTTCGGCTAAAATTTCTGTTGGCGCCATAAGGCAAGCTTGTAAACCATTGTCAACAGCCATCAACATCGTTAAAAAGCCAACAATTGTTTTCCCGCAACCTACATCTCCTTGCAGCAATCGATTCATTTGTTTCCCTGTCCCTACATCTAGGTAGATTTCTCTCAATACTCGCTTTTGAGCATTCGTAAGATCAAATGGTAGATGATGTTTATAAAATGTATTAAGTCCCGGAATGTGTTTTATAACAAACCCCTTGAATTGCTGTTGCCGTAATCCTTTTTGTCGTAATAGTTTGATATGAATGAAAAAAAGTTCTTCGAATTTTAGTCGCGCCTTTGCTTTGTCTAGAGCACTAACATTATCCGGGAAATGTATTTGTTTTAGCGCTTCCGACCTACCCATTAAGTGATACTCATCTATTACCTGTTTAGGTAAATTTTCTTCGATATGGGGGATACAAATAGGGACTAATTTTTCGGTTAACCGGCTAATACCACGGGAGTCTAATTGTTTTGATTTTAATTTCTCCGTAACGGAATATACTGGAAACAAGCCTCTAATATCTTTACTTTCTGATAGGGGCTCTAACTCCGGGTGTGCGATATTTAATTTTCTGCCAAATACATTCGGCTTTCCAAATACTATATATTCTACATCGGGTTGAATAGTTCCACTAACCCATTTTATTCCTTGAAACCAAACTAATTCTACTATTCCCGTTGCATCATACAGTTCAGCTGTTAATCTTTTTTTTGGTCCTTGACCTACAAGTTGAAGGTGCCGTATTTTGCCTTTAACTTGAATATATGGTAACTCTTCATGTATTTCAGCGATGGCATAAAAGGAGCTTCTATCTTCATGACGGAAGGGATAGTGTTGTAATAAGTCGTCATAAGTAAAGATGCGTAATTCCTTTTGTAAAAGTTCTGCTCGCGCAGGACCTATCCCTTTTAAAAATTCAATTTTTGTTGAAAGAACATCAGACATGGCCATTACGACGATAATCTTATTCGTTATTCAAAATCAAGTGTTTCGATTAAATGGAGAACGTCTTCTTTCATATATTGAATGACAGGAGCTAGAGAATCATTTTTTGTAGCGGTTTTAAAATAAACGGCGCCTCTTAAAAAGTGACGAGTCGAATCGGTGACGTAAAATTGAATTGGGCTGGGTACTTCTCCTTGTAATTCAAATAAAGTAACACTATATCCTTTTTTAGTTTTCACCACCACTTCATCTATAGCATGAGCTTTAACGTCATGTTTGTACGTTAATTTGTGTGCGTCTACTACATGCTCATCCAATACATCTTGACGAGCGCCCATCGACTTATAGGTAATCTGTATGTTAGAATTAAATTTGGGATAGTATAAATCAATCCAATGGGGTTCCGCTAAATAGGATGTATCAGGAAGTACTTTTACTAAAGTAGAATGTTCAAACGAATAAGGATGTTTTTCTTGAAGATCGGTATATGCATGAACAGGAAGTTCTATATGATTATAGCCTTTGGGCTTTGGGGTAAACTCTACCGATGTACTACAATTATATAGAACAATAGTACTAAACAGAATAAAGTAAATACTATTAACTAATGGCTTCTTCATTTTGCAATACATCTACTTTAACTGTGCGAATACGCTTTACATCAGCCGATTCAATCGTAAATAAAAACTGTTTGTATCGAATGATATCACCTGTTTTAGGCATATTCAAATTAATTTCTAAAAGCAATCCGCCTAAAGATTCACTTTCTCCTTTCACTTCTTCAATCTCAGAAAATTCTATATCTATCGCTTTGCAAAAATCCACTAAAGGTGTTTTGGCCTCAAAAAGAAAACTATTATCACCTAAGCGGGTATATTGTTTGGTTTCTTCGTCGTGTTCATCTTGTATCTCACCTACGATTTCTTCTAAAATATCTTCGAGTGTGATGAGTCCGGATGTTCCGCCATACTCATCTACTACAATCGCAATATGAAAATGTTTTAACTGAAATTCGCGAAGCAAATCCTCAACAGGTTTGTTCTCCGGAATAAATTCTACCGGGCGAATTAAGTTTTGCCAACGAAAGGAGTTGTCTTTTTTATAAAAAGGGAATAAATCTTTAATATTCAATACCCCTTCTATTTTATCAATGGTTGCGTTGTAAACAGGTAATCGAGAGAATCCTGCTTTTGCAATATAATCCTGAACGTCTTCGTAGTTCAGGTCTATGGAAATACTTGCCATATCCATACGCGAGCGCATGATTTGCTTTGTGGTGGTATTCCCCAATTTCACTAAACCGCGAAGGATTTGTTTTTCTTCGTAGGTGCTAAGTTTTCCGGTGGAATGCTCTAACTCACGTTCCAGCATTTCAACATACTCTCTTTGGGTTTCAGGAGAATCTTTACTTCCTAAGAATTTTTTTAAGAAAGAGGATAAGGACGAGCGTTTACTACCTTCCGGCATGCACGTATTGGATTAAGGGATAAAGGGTAAAAAACCGGTATACTGAAGGTATACCGGTTGAATTATAAATAAAGGATACGATATTCATTTCCATTTTTAATATTAAGAAATTGAATGGCTAATCTATCGTTGTGTCTACAATTTAAAAGGGTAAATCATCTGCAGCATCGCCGGCTGCGGAAGCTGCATAAGTTCCGTTTTCAACTGTAGCAGCAGTGCCTACGGCCTCTGCTCCTGTTGTAGTTCTATTACCACCACCTAACATGGTCATTTGGTCGCCGATAATTTCAGTTATGTACTTTTTGTTCCCGTCTTTATCATCGTACGAGCGGGTACGAATTTTACCTTCTACATATAATTGGCTTCCTTTTCGTAGATATTTTTCAATAACCTCTGCAATCGGACCGTAGAAAACGACATTGTGCCACTCTGTGTTGTCAACCCGTTCTCCGTTTTTGTTTTTGTAGGACTCAGTTGTAGCTAATGGGAAGTTAGCGACTTTTCTCCCATCGTTTAAAGAACGGATTTCGGGATCTTTTCCTAGGTTTCCTACTAGAATTGCTTTGTTAATTCCTGCCATAATTGTACTTGTTTAGCTTGGTTGAAAGATATTGTATAATACCTAAAAGTACCTAAAATTTAACAGCTTTCAAAAATCGATTCATTAGAACAGGCTTAGGAAGTGAAGAAATTCCCATTTTGGGAAACCATTTACCCGGAAAGGCATTTTCTATGTTTATTTTATCCTTTTCAGATATCTTTAATAAGCCAAATTGACCATAAACCTGCCGATGACTTAAAGTTTGTTTCCATCCTGTAGAAAAGGTATCGAGTTTAGTTAGTAATGGATGTTTCCATTTGTTTAAAAAAGACGTTTCATTTAATAGCTTATCCGATTCAATAGCGGGGAATACCCAAAGGTTCTGCCAAATGTCCTTTTCCTTACGCTCTGTTAAATAGATATGTTTGGATGTATGGAAAACGATATAATTAAAGAATCGATCTTGTTTTATTGTTTTCTTTAATTTAATCGGGTAGAAGTAAACAGTATCCCTTTTAAAGGCGAAACAAGCGATAGACAGCGGACATTCGCTACATTGAGCTTGTTTGGGTGTGCATACTAAAGCCCCTAATTCCATAATAGCCTGATTAAATTCATCCGGTTGATCTGATGGAATAAGGTCTTGAGCCAAACGCATAAAATGTGCTCGAGCGGCCGGACGACTTATATCCGTTTCATCTCCATAAAACCGAGACAGCACCCGATAAACGTTACCATCTACTACCGGAACAGCTTCTTTGAAGGCAAAAGAGGCTATGGCAGCAGCGGTATATGGCCCAATTCCTTTTAATTGAAGAAGTTCAGCATAAGTAGAAGGGAAAACAGAATGATGGTCCTGAACAATGATTTTTGCAGTATGATGTAGGTTACGAGCTCTTGAATAGTAACCCAATCCTTGCCAAAGGGAGAATATTTCATGTTCAGATGCTTGGGCTAGGGCCTGAATATTGGGAAAGGCTTGTGTGAACTTTAGATAGTAAGGCAGGCCTTGTTGAACACGTGTTTGTTGTAAAATGATTTCCGATAACCAGATGAAATAGGGGTTTCGGGTGTCTCTCCAGGGAAGGCCCCGTTTATTTTTTTGGTACCAAGCCATTAGATTTTTAGCAAAAAAACGAGACTTCATATTCGGAATATTGAATTATTTAGATATAATTGCTTATCAGACACAAAATTATGTAGTATTTTATGTGCTAATCTATTTTTTATTAACAAATACTACACTAAATTTGCAGTCCTATTTCCAATCAGGCTATACAAAATACATATAAATACACAAAAGATCATGACTAAAGCAGACGTAATCAACGAAATCGCTGAAAAAACAGGAATCGACAAGGCAGATGTAACTACAGCCGTAGAAGCATTCTTCAAAGTAGTTAAAGATTCTATGTCAGAAGGCCACAACATCTATGTAAGAGGTTTCGGTAGCTTTGTAAATAAAAAGCGTGCACGTAAAGTAGCGCGTAACATTTCAAAAAATACAGCTATAATTATAGACGAACACTATATTCCAAGCTTTAAGCCAGCAAAAGTTTTTGTAGAAAAAATTAAAGTTTCTCCAAAAGTGAAGTTGATGGCGGATAAGTATAGCAATGTAGACGAAGACGTTGATTAATCATTCAAGGCTTAAAAAAAGGATAAGATGAGCCTGTTAACGAACAGGCTCATCTTTTTTCTAAACACATATGCTCAAAAAGGTTGCTCTTATCGGAATAGCTATTGTTGGAATAATTGCATTATTCCAATTGCCCAAATCTTTGGTACAAACCAAAAACAGAGAAGTGGCTGTAAAACAGGATACTTCAGCCGGTTCGGAGGCTTCGTTAAAAGCATTAATGAAGGCTTCCCACAACCAGCAACCTACCAGTTCGGAGACTGAACAGGTATTGAATTGGACAAAGGCGTACAACGAGGTTGTGGATAAAGAAAAAAAGCGTATTTTTGCAGACTCTATTGCAAACTATTACGGACGTTTTCACCAATATGACTCTGTTTTTAGGTATAGAGAACGCGCTGCTATCCTTTCCCCAGCTACCGACCGTTGGGTAAAAGCCGGAGATGCAGCGATGCAAGCGGCCGATTTTGTTGCGGATCAGGATAAAGTATCGTACCTCGAAAAAGCGAGGTCTATGTATGATAAGGCTCTAACCACAGCGCCAAATAATCCCAATATCCGTACTAAAAAAGCCTTAACCTACGTCGCAACAGATAATCCTATGACAGGAATTAAAATGTTGCAAGACGTTGTAAAAGAATATCCCGAGAACGAAGAGGCCTTATATAATTTAGGGTATTTATCGATTCAATCAGGGCAGTTTCAAAAAGCCTTAGGTCGTTTAGAAAAGTTAACTGAGGTCAATCCGGAACATGCTGCCGGTACCTTTTATTTAGGGTACTGTTATTCACAATTAAACAATAAAGAAAAAGCGCTGGAATATTGGAACCGCGCCAAAAAATTAGATCTGGACCCTGAATTTCAGGAAATCATAGATAGTTATATCAAAGAAATTAAATAATTGTATCACCATTAATCCTTTAAGATTATGCCTTGCGGTAAAAAAAGAAAAAGACACAAGATGGCTACTCACAAGAGAAAAAAACGCCTAAGAAAAAACAGACATAAAAAGAAATAACCTTCATTTCTTTCCTGTAAAGGTTTTGGAATAGCCGGTACTATACGTAGTAGCCGGCATTTCTTGTTTGTTCAGGATTTTCACTCTTAGCCATTGACACGTGAGTAACGAATTATTCATTAGTTCCGGTCAAGATGGGGAGCGTATAGCTCTAATCAACGATAAACGTTTAGTTGAATACCATTTTGAAGATCAAACCAGAAAGTTCAATGTAGGAGACATCTATTTGGGAGTAGTACGTAAAGTAGTTCCCGGATTAAATGCTGCTTTCATTGATGTTGGTTATGAAAAAGATGCCTTTTTGCACTACTTCGACTTAGGACCTAAGGTTAAATCCTTAACTAAGTTTACTAAAACGGTTTTAAATAACGCCTCTGCTCCTACTTTATTAAAAAAGTTTGAGTTAGAACCTGAAATTAAAAAAGAGGGCAAAATGCCTCAAGTGGTCGATAAAGGCCAACAAGTTTTAGTACAAGTAGTAAAAGAACCAATTTCCAGTAAAGGCCCCCGTTTGTCTTGTGAATTATCACTTGCGGGCAGGTACTTGGTACTGGTTCCTTTTTCCAATGTTGTATCTGTATCAAAAAAGATTGCAGATAAAGACGAGCGTCAGCGCTTAGTTCGATTAATATCTTCCATTCGACCTGAGAATTTTGGTGTAATCATTCGCACTGTTGCTTCCGGAAAGGAAGTGGCAGAATTAGATAAGGATTTACGTCAGTTAGTTAAAACTTGGGAAGACGGTATAACGGTATTAAAAAAAGCAAGACCTAAAGATTTAATTATTGGAGAATTAGACCGTACATCTTCTATTCTTCGTGATATGCTCAACGAAAGTTTTGATAGTATACACGTGGACTCAAAAGAAGTATACGATGATATTCGCTCCTACATTAAAAACATAGCGCCGGATAAAGAAAAAATTGTAAAGCTATACCAAGGGAAAACAAAAATGTTTGAACATGTAGGTGTAGAAAAGCAATTAAAAACACTATTCGGAAAATCAGTAAGTCTATCCGGTGGTGGCTATCTCATCATAGAACACACGGAAGCACTTCACGTAATCGATGTTAACTCCGGTAATAAATCAAATAACGAAGGCAGTCAAGAAGAAACAGCTCTCTATACGAATATTGAGGCTTGTAGAGAAGTAGCTCGTCAATTACGATTGCGCGATATGGGCGGAATTATTGTAGTCGATTTTATCGACATGAAAAATCCGGACAACCGTAAAGTTATTTATGAACGCATGAAATTAGAAATGAAGGATGATCGTTCTAAAAACGTTATTCTTCCTCTTTCAAAATTTGGACTCATGCAAATTACTCGTGAACGAGTGCGTCCACAAACGAATTTAATTACGGCAGAGGTATGTCCAACGTGCAATGGAACGGGTAAAATTAGTGCGAGTTTAGCTGTGGCCGATCAAATCGAGCATAAACTAGACTATATTATTACAAAGCAAAACGAACGTAATATCAAATTGATGGTACATCCGTATTTGTATTCCTATTTTACCGCAGGACTAATCTCAAGACGTATGCGCTGGTATTTGAGATATTATCGTTGGGTTCGCATTCAACAAGATTCCTCTTTTGGTTTGACGGAATTTAGATTCATGAATGAACTTTCACAGAACATAGATATGGAAAGTGAAATGGAACAAATTGATATTCATTCCGAAGAATTTATAAGTGAGAAAGAGTAAAATATTGTTACGTATAATAAAAATAAAAAAGCGACTCTACTTTAGAGTCGCTTTTTTATTTTAAAGTTTTTTATACTCGAAAAACAGTACTAGATTTTGTTTGCTTTAATTCGAGCTTCATAATCTTCTTTAAAGTTTTCTACTTCTTCTAGTTTACGTTTTACGTTTCCGGATTTGTCTGCTGCTTTTAAACGAATAATATAGTCATTTGTCTTGTCCCATTCTTCTAAAAAGAAGTAAGCTTTCGCAATATTAATCCAAAGCGCTTGCTGAATATTTCCATTAATTCTAGCTTTTTTACTTTCCGGATTTGCCTCTGCTACTACTTTTTCCCAAACGGTAACGGCTTTACGAAGATAATCAAAAGCTTTACTTTTATCGGTTAACATATAATTAAAACCAACAGAAGCATCCGAAAAAGCTTGTCTAAGTTCTTTATAATTGTATTGCTTGGTATCATCAAACGTAGCTAATTCTATTCGTCGTTCTAAAGTTGGATATCCTAATTCCGAATTCAATTGCTCTCTAGTTGACTGTATTGCTCTATTATGTAATTCGTTGTCCATTTGATTTAAAAAAGTAGTCCTATTTACTATAGTGTTCCAATACGTTTCTAATTCAATTTGTGTAGGGAAAGTCTTGGTAGTTTTAGTTGTTGGAGTACTAGTCCGTTGTACAACTTCTTTTCGAACCAATGAATTCAACTCATCATATA
The DNA here is from genome assembly GCA_025455005.1 of Cytophagaceae bacterium. Classification (GTDB taxonomy): domain Bacteria; phylum Bacteroidota; class Bacteroidia; order Cytophagales; family Cytophagaceae; genus JALONH01. Next base: position 74,302 of record JALONH010000005.1, on the reverse strand, counting down.
CTTCAAATCTAACAATGTACTCTGCCGAAACTACATATGAATAATTAGGAGTTGTAACTCCATTTACTGTTGTATTAGACTGTTTTAAAGTTACGTTTATCAGGTTATAACCTACGACTTTTACAACTATTGAAAATTCATAATTAGCGCTCACTTCTTGGCATCCTTCTAATTTAATCAAAGATTTAATATCATCGCTTTCTCGAATAAGTGCGTAATAGCTATCGTCTTCGGGTATCACTTGTTGAGGTTTCCCTTGTCTGGCTAATATTTGATTTGTCTTGGTAATAGATGTAACCAACTCTTGTCTTGATTGTATTATACCCTGTTGAATGCCTTCAGCATCCAAGATTATATCCATTGTATAGTTTTTTGCGAGAGGACGAACCGGTTTAAGGGGAAGTTGTATATATTTCATGCTTACCTTTTCCCAATTCGCTTTCTGCCCAAATCCGGAGTAAACTAAAAAGTAGAATAAAAGAAAAACAAAACTAATTTTTTTCATACAATTTTATTTTTAAACACTTCAACTAAATGACAAATACAATACCATGACTTGGTCTTTTTATTTAACAGTTTAAAAAGAGTATCTCTTTTTACCGTCGATTAGAATCGTATCCCCATTTCTAAACCTATAAGATGCATGTTATATCGAATGCCATCTTTATAGTTAAAAACATCATTGTTGTTCATTATATTCGTAAATCCTCTATTATAATATAGACCGGCAAATAATTCATTTGTTTCACCAACAGCGTACGTTACTCCTGCACCCGTGTATAAGGCTACATCATAAAAACTATAATGTTTTTCATAATCTAAGATTGTAGAACTGGATTTATTCTCTAAGAATTTTTCGTAAAATGAAAAATTAACTTGCGCGCCAAATTGAAAATAGATTTTAAGATCCGTTGCAATTTCGTTTGTGTATACCTTAAAGGTAACCGGTATTTGTAATGACTGGAGACTAACCGACTCTTTAGTTTCTATTGAAAAAAAGGAAGTAGTGGAGGTTAAACCTGCTCGATAGCTCATGTACCAAAGGCCTAATGAAAACTCAGCATTTTCACTTAACTTAAAATCAAAGGATGGTCCTATAGATAAACGCATTTTTGAACCATTGTTTTCAAACTCAACCCCATCCGTACTTTTAATATCTTTAACACTATTAATACAAAACGCCGGACTTAACCTTAACCCTATTTTAACTTGAGCCATGGAGCACATCGAAACTACAGCCAGAATAAAAGTAATGTATAATTTTTTCATAAGTTTGTAATAAAATAAGTAGGTTTAAATGTACAAAAAATATATGAATTTTAGAGAAGAGCTAATTATAGTCGTATCGTTGTTTTTTACCATAAGCTGTACAGATACAACGGAGACGACACATATTATATCCAAAGAAATAATTCAAATAAAGGAAGTAGAAGACAATGCAACAAAAGCGCGTATTGTTCGATTAGACCAAGTACTTTCAAAACTAACCTCTCCGGAAGATCTAAAAAAAGTTCACGCACAATACCCTGCATTTTTTGCTCAATATTTGGCCGCAGGTAAGCGAACGCCCACTGCTGAGGATTACAATAGGTTATATCAATTGTTTACAAATCCGGAGTTATTGCAATTTTATTCGGAGATAGATCGCTATTACAAGAATTTTGAAGAGGAACAAAAACAATTATCTGATATCCTAAAGTATACAAAGTATTATTTCCCATCATTCCAACAACCCACTATTTATACTCTTTATGCTGGTCTCATGGAGCCGGATATTTCTGTTTCCGATACGGCTATCTTTGTATGTATAGATTGGTTTATGGGTTCAAAGGCTACGTTTCGTCCGAATATTTATGAGTATATGTTACGTCGATATGATAAACCTTACCTGCCTCCTATGATTGCAACGGCTCTTTCATTATCCTTTATTCAACAAGATAAAAAAGACGAGACACTCATCGCCGATATGATTTTTTATGGTAAGGCGCATTATTTCACAGAGCGAGTATGCCCGCAAGTTGCCGATACTCTTAATATAGGATACTCTCAATCGGATATAAAAGGTATAGATGAAAATATGGCCATTATTTGGGGCCATTTCATTGATCACAAATTATTCTACGAGACCTCTCATCGAATCAAAGAACAATATATAGGGGAATCCCCTTTTGTAAATGAAATTAGCAACAAGTGTCCGGGACGCATTGGTCGCTGGTTAGGTTGGCAAATTGTTCGAAAATATATGCAAACACATCCCGAGGTTACGTTAGAACAGTTAATGAAAGATACAGATGCTTCTAAAATTTTTAAATTATCGGGTTATAAACCGGTTTTACCTGCTAAAAAATAAAGCAGCCAATTGAGACGCTAACATCGGTCGATGGAACCGTTCTTCCGCCAAACGACGGGCATTTTGGCTTGCTGTATGATAGTGCTCCTTGGATTGATACAAGTCGAGTATAAAAGGTATTAAATCCTCCGGCGCATCCGATCCTATGCCACAATCATATTCTTTTAACCATTCGCCTTGCCATCCTTTAAGGTTCACGATTACGGGCAAACCACAAGCCAAATAATCATAAAACTTATTGGCGCTGTTGGTACCTAAAATGGGTACATGGGTATAACTGACTATCCCAATATCAGCGGCCTGAATCCACGGAATCACCTCTTTTTTGGAAACAGGTGGAATCCATTTAATAGAGGGATGCTCTTTATTTTGCAATAACTTTTTTATCTTATCGGCATCGTTTCCGTCTCCTATAAAATAAAAATAAATTGAAGTATAGGGTGCAAGGTATGAACTGAGTTCCACAATTCGTTCGATACCATTCGCTTTACCTATTGTTCCGGCATATAACAGAATAAACGCATCTTGAGGAAGGCCTAATTGTTTTCTAATTTTATCTTTTTCTTCAGTAGGTCGAAATACATCTACATTAGAACCATTTACAGAGGTTACGATTGAAGTAGCAGAAATTTTCTTATGATGTATTAAATAATCTTGAATGCCCGGAGACAAACAAATAATCTTTGAAGCATGTTGGTACACGTTGGCTTCAATTTTATATAAATAGTTTTTAAGCCATCCATTTTTAAGTATCCCCATGTCAATAGGGACATCCGGCCATAAGTCTCCAATCTCAAAGAAATAGGGGGTCTGATATTGTTTGAAACGACGAAGGGCTAACCAACCCACTGTCAAAGGGGTGCTGACAGCATATAAAAGATCTATGGCAGGTAGGGTATTTAATTTTTTATTTGCTAAAAATACAAATCGAAGGAACGACCATATACGTTTGTAAAATCGCATAAAGTGATGGTAATCCACCGGCAATACCAATACCGTTATGGTATCGAATACTAAACATTGAGATGTTTTAATTGAAAAATTTCCTGCACCACAAACGACCGTTACCTGATAGCCCTCCTTGGCCCATTGTGTGGCGAGCTCTAGGGACCTATTATTACCAAAACCGTCCGGTGGAGAAAAGTGTTGATGCAGCAAAACGAGGTGTTTCTTTGTCATTTATCTTTCATTCGATTTAGAAAGTTTTTTATAACTACTGCAAATGGCTGTAAGGGGACATTCCGTACATTTTGGTTGACGGGCTAAGCAAATATATCGACCGTGTAATATCAACCAATGGTGACTAATATGAACAAGGTCTTTTGGTATATATTTTAATAAAAATTTTTCTACCGCAAGTGGAGTGGTCGCGGATTTAGGAACAAGACCAATTCGGTGCGATACTCGAAACACATGTGTATCGACCGCCATGGTGGGTTGTGACCAAATTACGGATGCAATAACGTTTGCTGTTTTTCTTCCTACTCCGGGTAATTGTTGTAATTCGTCAACCGTTGAAGGCACTGTACCATTAAACTTTTCGACTAACATTCTACCTAATCCGGCTAGATGTTTCGCTTTATTATTGGGGTATGAAATACTTCGAATATAAGGGAAAATAGTATCACTGTCTGCTTGAGCTAAGGCAAAAGCATTGGGGAAAGCTTGAAATAAATTGGGGGTTACTAGATTTACACGCTTATCGGTACATTGCGCACTTAAGACCACAGCCAGCAGGAGCTCGTAGGCATTACTGTATACGAGCTCCGTTTCTGCTTGCGGCGCGTGTTCTTGAAAATAGGATAGAAATCGGTCGTACTTTTCGTTGCGGGTCATCCCGGTTAGGATATTAGTTACGCAAAGAAAACGATTTTGAGTAATTTAATATAGTTTCGATGGATTTATCCGAAGGCTCCATCTCTACTTTTTTAATGTTTAGCTTAACGGATGCGTATTGGCAATAGATTCTATAGAATTTTTTACTATGAATTAAGAGATGCTGCAAGGCATCGGCTTCTTTGGGACTTACATCTCCATAAACATATCGTAAGACATCATTTTTGGTAAAAGTTTTTATCATGCGTAACAGGTTTGGTTGCCTTCTCGAGCTCCTTTCGGAGGTTGATCAGCGCATATCGCATCCGCCCGAGAGCGGTATTGATACTTACCCCGGTCGCATCTGCAATTTCTTGAAAACTCATATCCGAGAAATGTCGCATTAGTACTACTTCCTTTTGATTATCGGGAAGTTTCTGAATCAACGCTCGAATTAAACTTTCATTTTCCCCTTTGATTCGTAGTGTTTCCACTGAATCTTCAGCAAAGGAGAGCGAGTTGAAGATGCTCATTCCATCATCTAAGATAATGGTAGGGTAGCGCTTATTTTTACGGAAAGAATCAATCGCCAAATTGTGCGCAATGCGGACAATCCAAGGCAAGAACTTTCCTTCTTCGTTGTACTGTCCCCCTTTCATTTTATGGACAGCTTTAATAAAGACATCTTGCAGCAAATCTTCGGCTACATAGCGGTCTTTAACAATAAGGTAAATGGTGGTGAAAACCTTGGATTTGTGTCGTCGAACTAACTCCGCAAATGCCCCTTCGTTACCTTGGATATATACTGAAACAAGTTCAGTATCATTCATTTTTCTGATGTTCATATCCTATGTCAATTGGTTAACGTAGAGGTTTATTGCATATTGTGTGGGTTAGAGTGAATAATAGTTTTAGACGAATATTTAGATTGAATCTTAGTAAAGATACTTATTTTATATAAAGTCAACAAGAACCTTACCATTTTTTAACGGTTTACATTATATACAGGTTACACTCAATAGGTAACTTTTGCCAAAACTTAGGTTTCTAAAAGTTGAACAAGGTTGTTAATAACCTGTTTTTAATGCAAATTGACTGATTATTCGGGATGTGTTCATGAAAGCTTCTATTAAAAATACCGCTTATTCGCTTGATATCGATTCTTTAGATCCAAAAAAATACATACTGATTAAGGGCGCTCGGGTTCATAACCTTAAAAATATAAGTGTTGCGATTCCCCGAAATAAACTCGTAGTCGTGACCGGTCTTTCCGGATCGGGAAAATCGTCTTTAGCTTTCGATACGCTGTTTGCAGAAGGTCAACGCATGTATGTAGAAAGCTTAAGTTCCTACGCCCGTCAATTTTTAGGACGCATGGAAAAACCGGAAGTGGACTATATTAAAGGTGTATCCCCAGCTATAGCCATCGAACAAAAAGTAAATTCTCGAAATCCGCGCTCTACCGTTGGGACTACTACGGAAATTTATGATTATCTAAAACTATTGTTCGCTCGAATCGGCAAAACTTATTCACCGGTTAGTGGACAACTCGTACAAAAACATACGGTTTCGGATGTGGTGGATCATATTCTGAAACAACCTTCCGGACAGCGGTTCATGATTGTAGCACCGTTTAAAGTAAAAGCCGGTCGGACCTATGCGGAAGAGTGTGCGGTACTTTTGCAAAAAGGATTTTCACGCCTTTACCAACAAAATCAAATCGTAGAACTGGAATCAATAGTCGAACAATCTTCTAAAAAAGCAATAGGGGATACCTGGTTATTGGTAGACAGAAATACTGTCCAACAAGACGAAGAATTTTTATACCGATTATCGGATTCTATCCAAACCGCATTTCTAGAAGGCGAAGGGGATATGCGCGCATATTTTCCGGACGGAGAAACCATCGACTTCTGTGATCGATTTGAATTGGACTCCCTAACATTTGAAGAGCCTAGTTCGAATTTATTTAGTTTTAATAACCCTTATGGTGCTTGTAAACGGTGTGAAGGCTTTGGCCATGTTTTAGGAATTGACGAAGACTTAGTAGTGCCGGATAAATCATTATCGGTTTACGAAGGAGCTATAGCACCTTGGAAAGGGGAAAAGATGAAAGAGTGGGCCACACCCTTGTTTAAAAATGGAATAAAATTCGATTTCCCTATTCATCGACCGTACCAAGATTTATCTATTAAAGAAAAGCAACTATTGTGGTCCGGCAATTCCTATTTTCAAGGACTTAACGCGTTTTTCGAATATTTGGAGTCGCAAACACATAAAATTCAATATCGCGTATTGTTGTCTCGATATAGAGGACGCACCGTTTGTCCCGATTGTAGAGGTACACGGTTAAGAAAAGATGCCTCCTTTGTAAAAATTCAAAACACCTCTATTACGGATATAGTCTTAATGCCGTTGGAAGAGGCCGCTGCTTTTTTTAATACCCTAACCTTATCTTCATTTGAACAAAAAGTAGCGGATCGGTTGGTGACGGAAATTAAAAACCGACTGTCCTATTTATGCCAAGTAGGATTGGGATACTTAACACTTAATCGTCTTACATCCACTTTATCCGGTGGAGAGTTTCAACGTATTAAACTTGCTACTTCTTTAGGTAGTGCCTTAGTAGGGTCCATGTATATTTTAGATGAGCCTAGTATTGGTCTACATCCCAGAGATACTCAACGTTTAATACAAGTATTACTTCAACTTAGAGACTTAGGTAACACGGTAATAGTGGTAGAACATGAAGCAGAAGTTATTCGCGCAGCGGATCAAATTATTGATATCGGTCCTAAAGCCGGTATTCATGGAGGAAATTTAGTATTCCAAGGGACCATGTTGGATATGGAATCGGCTACCGACTCCTTTACATCGGATTATATGACCGGTAGACTTTCTATTCCTGTTCCCAAAAGCAGAAGAAAACATTCCGCCGAGATTCGTATTTCCGGAGCACGAGAAAATAATTTACAAAATATTCAAGTGGCGTTTCCACTGCATACGTTTACTGTCGTGACCGGTGTAAGCGGTTCCGGTAAGTCAACATTAGTGAAAAAAATTCTTTATCCTACATTACAAAAAATCATTGGTATTGGAGGAGAGTTTTCCGGAAAATACGATAAGATTGAAGGAGATATTCATCATATCTCCCAAGTCGAATTTGTTGATCAAAATCCTATAGGCAAGTCTTCGCGCTCGAATCCGGTTACATATGTAAAAGCCTATGACGCGATACGCACCTTATATTCCGAACAACCAATAGCAAAAACACGCGGATATAAACCAGGACATTTTTCATTTAATATAGATGGAGGACGATGTGAAATTTGCCAAGGAGAAGGTGAAATAACAGTAGAAATGCAATTTATGGCCGATGTACATTTGACCTGTGAAGGATGTAAAGGAAAACGATTTAAACAAGAGATATTAGAGGTACTTTACAAAGACAAAACCATCACAGATGTCTTGGAAATGACAGTGGAAGAAAGCTTACATTTTTTTGAAGACAAGCCTAAAATAGTAGAAAAATTAAAACCTTTACACGATGTCGGCCTGGGTTATGTAACCTTAGGACAATCTTCTAATTCCTTATCGGGTGGAGAAGCACAACGGGTGAAGTTAGCCTCTTTTCTAAGCAAAGGACCGGAAACAGCGGATGAATCAATTTTATTTTTGTTTGATGAACCAACAACCGGATTACATTTTCACGACATCCATAAATTATTAGACTCTATTCAAGCCCTTGTTCGTAATGGACATTCCGTTATTGTAATAGAACATAATATGGATATGATACAGTCCGCCGATTGGATAATTGATTTAGGTCCAGAAGGTGGGAAAAATGGAGGTAAGATTGTGTTTGAGGGTACACCGGAAGAGATGATGGAAAAGGGTAAAGGGTATACAGCCGATTATTTAAGACAACATGTAGTACATTAACTTTTATATATCATGGAATTCAAGGAAATCGAAAAGCGTATTCAACAATTTTATCCCGGTGCCGTTGCGGGAGACGAAGCCGTAGAAAAGTATTTATCAAAACTTCAAAAAGAACATCAGGTAGATTTAACCAAAGTTCTTTTTGCAACATCTATCTGCAGCGATGATGCTAACTTTTCTGCTGATTTTAGTAAAGTATTAAGTCGACCGTTTGTAATGGGCGGTTTAGGTGGATTACCTTATACCGGTTTTACCGGTATGGTAGCTTATGCGCATCATATTCCGGATGGTGGGGATGCCTTTATCTTTTATGGCCCACATATTGGAATTAACGAAGAAGGTGAATTAGGTCGAATGCGTCGTATAGGACAGTCGGCCGACTCCAATTCGTGTGGAGCTTTAATGTTGGCATTAGACCGTTTGATTACCGAAGAAGACGAAGAAGTGTATGTTCCTATGGCATCTGAAGTGGACTATCAGCAAATTTTATTAGAAAGAAGTTTGATGCCGTTCAAGCACGATATAGTAAACAGTGCATTTCCTAAAAAAGCGATTACAGATAAGACGTATGATATCATACATAAACTATTACACAAGTATGTCGCAATGGCCAAGAACGAATTTCATTGCCAGCGTATTATTTTCTTAGGAGGGGTTATCATCAATACCGATCCAAATCATCAAGATTACATCGATATCCGTAATTTTGAAGTATTGAATGTAAGCGATATTAAAGCGGTTAAATCGGTAGATATGACACATATGAAAGCATTTAAAGAATTGTAACAACAGGCTTAGCATACATTTTATGTTTAAAATGGAAACTTTCAACTAAACGCTTGACATTATACAATTAAAATGGCTCTTTTATAAAACTTCAAATAATAGACATGTTGAACAACTCGCTTCATAAGGCATCTAGAATAGCAGTCGCACTTTGCGAAATGCCGGTCAGGACTTTATGTAAGAAGTAGTACTATACCTTTACCTAAGTGAGGCCTCCTGACGAACATCAGGAGGCTTTTTTATTTTCAGTATTTCCAACAATTAAACTATATCCATTATGAAACCATCTGTATCTCTACGCCCAACAGCCTGCGCTCAAAGGGCTAAGCTCGTCCATTCATTCATCAACTTGTGTTACCGGGAAAACGGCTTTCAAACCTTATTTGAAAGAAGCCCGGAAAAATTCGGGCTTCTTAATTTTCGACAGACATGAAAACAAATAAAAACATCATCCTACTGAATTTTTCCTGTATTTACTTTATATGGGGATCCAATTATATCGTTGTAAAAAATGCCATGGAATGGTTTCCTCCCTTCCTATTTATTTTCCTTCGATTATTCCTTGCGGCACTGGTAGCCTTTAGTATTGCTTATATTAGAAAAGACCTCTTTCCCTCTAAACATCAAATTAAAAATGCGATGATAATAGGAGTCTTTTTCTTCATTCTTTCTAATGCAAGTATCGTTTGGGTGCAACAATACTTAGGTTCCGGATTAATTGCAGTGTTACTTTGCTGTCAACCTTTATTCATAGCAGCGCTCCATCCGATCGTTCATCGAAAAAAAATACCCAATCTTTTGTTGATAGGATTAATATGTGGTATAGCAGGTGTTGTGTTCATGCAAAAAGAGCTGAACCAACCTACATCCACTTGGTATTTGATACTATTGCTGTTCGCTTCTCTATTTGGAGCTATTGGAGCTGTATTGTCACGATCTATCGATTTGCCAACATCGCCTTGGGTTACTTCCGGTATTCAAATGAGTTTTGCTTCTATGATTGGAGGTGGTATCGCTCTGTGGAATGGAGATGATAAAACGTTTACTCCATCGGACATACCTCTTACCGCTTGGTATATCTTCTTTTATTTAGTTGTATTTGGGTCTATAATAACTTATACGGCCTACAATTATTTATTAGTGCGCGTTTCACCAATAGCCGTTGCGACACACTCTTTTGTTAATCCATTAGTAGCCTTGGTTCTAAGCACTTGGTTAACAGACGAACACTACGGTCGGGAGTTTTTATTGTCAGCTTCTCTTTTGCTTTTAGCCGTTATACTTATGTTGAGCAGTGATTACCTCAACACAGATAAATGGACTTTGAGTAAAAACAAGAGGACAGGTATGCCCCCCAAAACAGCGTCCTGTAGAACAAAGTGGCCTTTGGGCAGATGGTATTTATAAATCCATTGTCAATAAATTAAAAACTTGTAAATCAGGTTATAATGAATGTAAAAAAAGCTTTAAAACCTCCTATAAAAGACGTAATTTTACCGTCTCAAAACCAACTCTATTTAACAACAAATCATGATAACGGCTTCATTTAAAACAATCGCTCGAGATGCAAAAGTATTTGATTTAATTCAACAAGAATGGCATCGTCAGGAAGAAGGAATTGAATTGATTGCATCTGAAAACTTTACTTCTAAGCAAGTGATGGAAGCGATGGGCAGTGTTTTGACCAATAAGTATGCAGAAGGACTTCCGGGAAAACGTTACTATGGAGGTTGTCAAGTAGTGGATCAAGTAGAGCAAATCGCCATTGATCGTTTGAAAGAATTGTTTGGAGCTGCATGGGCAAACGTACAACCGCATTCCGGTGCACAAGCTAACGCTGCTATCATGTTGGCTTTATTAAATCCCGGTGATGTTATTTTAGGATTTGATTTATCCCATGGCGGGCACTTATCGCATGGATCGCCGGTAAATATTTCGGGTAAATATTATCAAGCTAATTTTTATGGTGTTGAAAAAGAAACCGGCTTGATTAATATGGATAAAGTAGAAGAGACGGCACTACGTGTAAAACCGAAATTGATTATATGTGGAGCTTCTGCTTATTCCAGGGATTGGGATTATGCTCGTTTCCGTAAGATTGCAGATCAAGTAGGCGCTTTGTTGTTAGCAGATATTTCACATCCTGCAGGCTTGATTGCAAAAAAATTATTGAACGACCCTATGCAATATTGTCATATCGTTTCCACCACTACCCACAAAACGTTGAGAGGACCAAGGGGTGGGGTGATTATGATGGGTAACGATTTTGAAAACCCGTATGGTTTAAAAACGCCAAAAGGTGAAATTCGAATGATGTCCAATTTGTTAGATATGGGCGTTTTCCCGGGTACTCAAGGAGGGCCATTAGAACACGTCATTGCGGCTAAGGCAGTAGCATTTCACGAAGCCTTGTCGGATAATTACTTGCAGTATGCAAAACAAGTTCAATTGAATGCAAAAGTCATGGCATCTGCATTTGTTAACAAAGGATATGATATTATTTCCGGTGGTACAGATAACCATTTAATGTTAATTGATTTAAGAAGTAAAGGCTTAACCGGTAAAGATGCTGAAAACGCTTTGATTCGAGCAGATATCACCATCAATAAAAACATGGTACCCTTTGACGATAAGTCGCCATTTGTTACTTCCGGAATGCGTGTAGGCACCGCCGCTATTACTACTCGTGGCTTAGTAGAGGGCGATATGGAACGTATAGTAGACGCTATTGATACTGTACTAATGAATCATATAAACGAGAGTAAAATAGAGGCTGTTCGTAAGGATATTAATGCATGGATGGCGGAATACCCTCTCTACAAATAAGAATAATTAAATAAGAAGACGTGGCGGGTAGTGAGAAAAAAGATATGTCCTTCTTGGACCATCTGGACGAATTAAGAAAACACATCATACGATCTGTATTGGCGATTATTGTAATGACAATAGTCGCCTTTACTCAAATGAAGTGGATTTACCAGGTGGTATTACTTGGACCGACCAAGTCAGACTTTATTACTTTCCGTGTTCTATGTGATTATTTTTCTTATTGCGTTGAAACACTTGAGTTCACTTTAATCAGTCGAACGATGACCGGTCAGTTTACCATGCATTTATTGGCGTCCGTTGTAGCCGGAATTGTGTTTGCATTCCCTTACATCGTTTATGAATTATGGCAATTTGTGGCTCCTGCTTTACATAAGAATGAGCGCACCAGTATTCGGGGAATTGTTTTTTTTATCTCGCTTTTGTTTTTCTTAGGAGTTGTGTTTGGATATTTCATCATGTCGCCCTTAGCGATTAATTTCCTATTGAATTACCAGATAGATCCAAGTATAAAAAACTTTATTGATATCTCCTCTTATATTTCCATGTTGTGCATGATGGTATTAGGCGGAGGTCTAATATTTCAATTACCGGTTGTGGTATATGCATTATCGAGTTTAGGTTTGATGACGCCACAGTTTATGCGAAGTTACAGAAGACATGCATTAGTCGTAATTTTTATTATTGCGGCTGTTTTAACCCCTTCTCCCGACATATTAAGTCAAGTATTAATGGCATTGCCCATGATATTTTTGTATGAACTAAGCATTTATGTAAGTGCTTATATTTATGCTAAAAAAGAAAAAGAATCAGAGAATTATAATGAACATTCCTATGAATAAAACGATTGCGTTTGGCGGTGACCACGCCGGTTTTTTGTATAAAAAAGAATTAATGGAATATGTTGTAGCAAAAGGATACTCCGTAAAAGATGTTGGACCGTATTCAGAACAGTCTGTCGACTATCCTGATTTTACGCATCCATTAGCTACTTCTGTTATAAGTGGCGAATCTATATTCGGCATATTAATTTGTGGCAGTGGGAATGGAGTTTGCATGACAGCTAACAAACACCAAGGGGTTCGTGCGGGTCTTTGCTGGGCTCCGGAATTAGCAGTGTTAACGCGTTCGCATAACAACGCCAATGTTCTTTGTTTACCGGCCCGATTTATTTCTATCGAAGTAGCCAAAGCTTGTGTAGACGCCTTTTTAGACACACCATTTGAAGGCGGCAGACACGAAAACAGGGTTCAAAAAATCAATTGTTAAAAAAACGAAAAGAGAGGTACATTACATCTCTTTTCGTTTGTACATTTTTTGATCTAAGGATGGAGTATAAAGATTTTTCCATTCCGGAATTTTTATAAATAAAACGGGCATAAGTTGAACCTCATCCACAATAAAATCCGGAGGATAGAGCGAAAGTTTACTATACACATTCGAAATATGTCGGTATTGATTTAGGTGCGTAAAATCTTTTTTAGCTAAGTTCCAGTCAGCATATACTGGGTGTCTACGATTATGTAAATAGGGTAAGTGATTTTTCCCAAGTACTAAAACGGTTTTATTTTCCACTTTATCACCATCAAAACGAATGGGTTGATTTGTATAGGTAAGAATAGATGAACTGGAGTGTGCAGCTCTTTTTATATCCAATGAAAACGTATTGTAATGTATAAAACCAAACATTAGTATCATAGTAAGAAATGCTACTTCAGCCATCCAACGTTTCCGTATAGAAATATAAAAATGTGTAGCAACAAAAGCAAAACAAGGTATCATAGGAATCGTAGAGTAATAACTCCATTCATTCATAAAATAGATAGACAGTATAGCAGTAAAGAACCAAAAAATCATAATTTTTATACTGCTGTATTGATAATTCAATAAGTTAGATACAGTTGTTGTATAAAAGAAAGACATAGCACCTAAAAGTACTAATGGCGCAGAGTGTTGAAGAAAGACATTGTAATCAATGTAAATAATTCGCTCAGAGCCTATATAACCCACTAAAAGTTGTTGCACCATTTCCCATAATCCACTTTGAAAATAATAATAGGCAGAGACTACAGCCCAAGGGAATAAAAAGGCAAACACGAGTTGAAATACACGAGTAAAATCAAAATTACTGAAAGCGATGAAACATAAAACAGTCAAAGGCAACATCAACATATAGGGCAAATAAAACAAAGAGGCTATGCCTAAAAACAAACCGGCTAAAAAATGGTTATTAGGTTTATCCCCAATCCGAACATCGATAAACAATATATTTAATACTGGAAGTAAGAAGGTAAGGCCCATCAGAATGGGACTGAGTGTAAAGAAATCATAATTGGTAGAAGCGAATAACAAGTAAAATAAAGCAGGGTATGCCGTACGCTCCGAAAATACTTGTGATTTGTTAGCATAATAATTAAACAAAAGAGCTTGAGCAAAGACTAACAACATCGACAAAAAACGAAGCGATACGAAGGATTTACCAAAAAGAGTCACCACAATCATATATACGGAAGCGCTAAAAGGCTCTAAGGTAGTCCAGATGTCTCGGTAAAGAATAGAAGAACTCCCCATAATTTCCCCTATCGACAACCATCGTACGCTCGGTATAATCGATACGTCTGCAGTTAAGTAGAAAAACCGTATCGCTAAACAAAGGAAGAATAAAGCTACAAACCGGAAAATATCCGTTTCTCTAAAATAAGAAAGCATCTACATGAAAGGGTTATCAGATAAAAATACAGGATTTCTATCACAGATAGTAAACATGGGATATCTTTTTTGTATTTTTAGGATTCGTAACACACACATACATGGACAGTATTCGTCAACAAAAAGTAGGTAGAGCCATTCAAAAAGAACTCGCTGATATCTTTATAAAAGAGGGCCGAAATTGGTGGGGAAATCAAATTGTATCGGTGACTGTCGTTCGCATGAGTCCGGATTTGAGTGTTGCGAAAGTATTTTTAAGCATGTTGATGGCTGTCGATAAAGAAGATACATTAAAACGTATTCGTACTCAGACGAAGGTAATCCGGAAATTATTAGGCGAAAAAGTTAAAAAACAGATGCGCATAGTACCGGAGCTAGTGTTTTATTTAGATGACAATGTAGATTATGCGAATCATATTGATGATATCATGTCTAAAATAGATATTCCTCCTCCAACTAAAGAGGTGGATGAAGATACCTACCCCGGCTTAGCTTCAGAATAATGTTTCGTACCGTTTTTTTTGTAGCACGTAAATACTACTTTTCCGGCAAACAACTTTTGTTGATCAATGTGGTCAGTAGTTTATCGGTATTAGTCATTGCCGGCATTACGATGGCACTTGTTATTATAATGTCTGTTTTTAATGGCATGGAGAATTTAATTCGGTCGCTTTACCAGTCTTTTGATCCAGCATTAAAAATTGTCCCCTATACCGGCAAAACATTTTCCTCCAGTGACACTCTGATTCGATTGATACAAACTACCCCCGGCGTGGTATTGGTGACAGAAGTAATAGAGGATAATGCGGTCTTGTCCTATAAAAACGAAAGTGATGTTATTAAATTGAAAGGGGTAAGTGATAATTTTTTTAAGCACCGCCGATTGGATTCTTTTTTAGTAGAGGGAGAACTTAATTTATTTACAAAGGATACTATACCTATGGCCATAATCGGTAGAGGTGTACAATATAAATTAATGATAAAGTTAAAAGGAGTACACCCGTTAGTTTTATATTATCCGGATAAAAATAAAATTAAAAACCTGACTTCTTTAGAAACATTTAACACCGGCGTTCTCCATGCGGGAGGAGTATTTGCTATAGAGAAACAGTACGATGACAATTACGTAATTATACCAATATCCTTTGCTCAAAATTTATTACAATATGACCAAGAGCGCACTTCTTTTGAATTAAAAGTTTCGGATGAGGCCGATATTGAAGAGGTGCAAGCAAATTTAAAAACACGTCTAGGAAATAAATATAAAGTATTAAATAATGATGAACAACATGCTAGTTTATTAAAAGCTATTCGTACAGAAAAAATCGTTGTCAATTTTATGTTAGGTTTTATATTAGTGCTTTCATCGGTAGGAATATTTTTTTGTTTAACGATGTTAACCCTGACTAAACGTAAGGATATCGCTGTATTAAAAACAATTGGCTGGTCGACAGGGTCTATTCGTAGTTTATTTATTTTGTTAGGCGGCTGGATTGCGACATCCGGAGCCTTGTTAGGGGCCTTAATTGGTTTTTTAGTTTGTAAACTTCAAGAAAAGTATGGATTGATATCCATAGGTATGGAATCTTCTGTAGTAGAATCCTATCCGGTTGAAGTCCGTTGGTCAGATATTTCTACTATATTGTTATGGGTAGGTCTGATTACCTTTATTTCTTCGATAAGACCAGCGATTTTGGCTTCGAAAATTCCAATTAAAAGCCACCTTTAAGTTTAAATAAAAAAATCTACTTACATCCTTTCGAGATATTCTGTTTTTTGTATATTGTATGTTCCGAAGTGGCGCCTTTCAACAGATAGGTTCCAAACGGATTCATTTGAACACTTTGATTCTTTGAAAGTATCCACTACAAATCCATTTCAAATCATTTACTCGCTTTTTGAGCATGAGTATTTAGGCTATTTATTTGAGTCCTTTGTAATTCAGTTGGACCAGTATGGGAAACTAACGTTCAAACACCAAAATATTTCGAACAAAAACGCTCAAGAATTTGCAGATGGATTAGATGAAACAGATTTCAAATTAATTAAACTTTGTGATTCCATTCAACAAGATGCTATCGTAAAGAAATTTGCTAATTCTAAAAAAACAACTCCAACAGATTTTTTAATCAAAACCTTTCATAAAGAGAAAGGGGATGAACTTCTGCAAGACACTATTCGAACCTACATTGAACATCAGAAGAATGAAATTTTATTGTTGCTTCAACATAAATTCGTTTTCGAGATGGGGCATGACGGTGAACCTACTTGGAAACAACTAAAGATTGCGGATCATAAAGCGACGATATTATTTCACTTCATGCGTAATGAGGAGAATACTCATTATTTTCCTACTATAAAGTATCAAGGTGAAAAAGTAGACTTTCAATATAAGAATGCTATAATAGTTTGTTCACAACCTGCTTGGTTACTGGTGGATAACATCATTTACCATTTCAAAAAAGATGTAGATGGGAATAAATTAAAACCCTTTCTCTCCAAGAAGTTTATTTTGATACCAAAGAAAATGGAGCAAACCTATTATGAAAAATTCGTTACCCCATTAATTGCGTCATTTGATGTATACGCCAAAGGCTTTGAAATTCGTTCAGAAGAATACTCGCCTGTACCGGTACTTACTATTACAGAGTTGGCGGAAGTAAAACCAAGTCTTTCTTTATTTGGTGACAATGAAGAAGAAAAGGCAGACATCGCAGATATTAAAGTAATGGTAAAACTAGAGTTTCAATACGGCGATTTTTATTTTCCCTCTGACACGTTAGCACCATCCTATGTTAAAATGGAAAGCAGCAATGACTCTTTCTTATTTCATAAAGTCAAACGCGATACCGATAAAGAAAAAAAATTCCTACAATTTTTACGAGAGAATCAATTAGAATTTAAAAATGGAAGATTAACACAAGATCGAGGATTTATCTTTCATTGGTTATCACAACGACGTGCTGTCTTAGAAACAGATGGATATGTTATCAAACAAATGTTAAAGGACGGGAAGCGTTATTTTGTGGGAGAGTCCTCTATCAGTGTTGAAGTAAAAGAAAATAATGATTGGTTTGATGTGTACGCCATTGTTCGGTTTGGTTCTTTTGAAATACCATTTATTAAACTTCGGAATTATATATTAAAAGGTAAAAGAGAGTTTGAATTACCCAGTGGCGAAGTGGCTATTATTCCGGAGGAGTGGTTTGCGCAATATTCGGAACTATTTGCTTTTATGGAAGAAAAGCAAGAGAATATTTTGTTGCATAAACATCATGTTGCTTTAGTAAATGAATTGCATCAACAAAATTTAGCAAAGGTTACGATTTCTCAAAAACTAGATCGGTTACGTTCATTTGAAGAAATTGAAGAGTACCCACTTCCGGTTACGTTACAAGGCACTTTGCGCCCTTACCAACAGGCAGGTTATAACTGGATGCGATTTTTGAATAGTTATAATTTAGGCGGTTGTTTAGCCGATGATATGGGTTTGGGAAAAACGGTTCAAACTTTATCTCTTTTGTTATCGGAGAAGGAACGCGGCACATCTCAAGCTACCTTACTGGTTATGCCGACCTCTTTAGTATACAATTGGGAAGTCGAAGCACGGAAATTTGCTCCCACCTTGAAACTACTAAATTATACCGGTATTTATAGAGAAAAGAATATTGCTCGATTTCAAGACTACGACCTTGTCATCACCTCTTACGGAACAGTCCGAGTTGATATCGAACTGTTGAAACAATACCAATTCCATTATATCATTTTGGATGAATCTCAAGTAATCAAAAATCCGGAGTCGAACATAGCAAAATCGGTCAAACAATTACACAGTAAGCACAAACTGATTCTAACCGGTACCCCTATTGAAAATAGCACATTGGACTTATGGTCTCAAATGTCGTTTGTCAATCCTGGGTTGTTGGGTACACAAGCATTCTTCAAAAATGAATTTTTAAATCCAATTGAAAAAAAACACGATGAATTAAAAGTAAAACGATTGTATAGTATTATAAAACCGTTTATACTAAGAAGAATTAAATCGCAAGTTGTAAAAGAGTTGCCCGAAAAAATAGAAAATATCAAATATTGTATGATGACTCCGGAACAGGAGAAAGAATATGAGTCGGTCAAATCTAATTATAGAAATCTAATTTTAGAATCTATAGAAGACAAAGGCTTAGCCGGTTCACAAATTTTATTATTACAAGGTTTAACGAAACTTAGACAAATAGCGAATCATCCTAAACTTACAGAAGAGTCTTATGATGGAGAGTCCGGTAAAATGGAAGACGTAAAACATTTAATGGAGAATGCCTTAACTCAAGACCACAAAATTTTAGTATTTAGTCAGTTCGTCAAACATCTTCAAATTTATGCAGCATATTTAGAGAAAAAAGGAATTCCCTTTGCTTATTTAGATGGATCAACAAAAGACCGTCAAGCTGAAGTAGAGCGCTTTCAACAGGAGGAGGGAGTACGCATCTTTTTAATATCACTTAGAGCAGGAGGTTTAGGTTTAAATTTAACCGCAGCCGATTATGTATTTTTATTAGATCCATGGTGGAATCCTGCTATTGAAGCACAGGCTGTAGATCGAGCCTATAGAATTGGACAAAAAAACACTGTATTTACATATAAATTTATAACACAAAATACTGTGGAAGAGAAGATTCTTCACTTACAACAATCTAAATTAAAACTAGCAAATGATTTGATAAACTCAGAAGAGAGTTTTGTTAAAAGCTTAAGTAAAGAAGATATTCAAAGTATATTCGATTAAAAAAAACCGACATATGTCGGTTTTTTACCAATCTTCTTCTGTAGTAGGAGCTTCCCCTTTTAACATATACGCCTTTAAGTCGGCTATAACAGTGTTAATTTCTTTGTTAACCTGAACATTCGTCTCGTTTTTATTCTGAGTAGTCATCTTCGAATATGCTGTCTCTAGATTCAATTGCGCTTTTGCACCGGAAGACACCGGATAAAAACGTACATCTGTAATTTTATAGCGGTATCTACCATCTTTAAAACTAATAGAAATCGAATAGGTGATGGTATTTTGTGATTTATACTTAAAGTCATACGTTAGGGCGATATTGAAGGTGCCTGTCTTTGTAATCGTATAGATAGCTTTGCTATCCATATCAAATGTTGTATTTTTATAGTAAATGGTCAACCATCGTTTCGCTCGATCATAGAGTTGATCTTTAGTTAAGCTGTCTTGCGATACGGTTTCCACCCATGTGATTCTTTGAGTTTCTGCATCTATAGGAAGTGTTTGTGCATCTGAGATGAAGGAGAGCCAAGAAAAGATAACTACTCCAAGTAGATTAATAAGTTTAAAGTTCATGAACAACGGTTTTTAACGATATCTAATATAAAAAATTATGTCCAAAGTATCTATGTCGTCTTACAAAATTTTTACAATCATTGTCGTTTTCATACATCTTATACAACCTGTCTTGGGGCAGACACAAGAAGTATTTACCGTTATCCAACAAGGCCATAGTGCGGCTGTCAAAACAACTGTTGTTAGTCCAACTAAAAAACTGATAGCGACCACATCAAGAGATAAAACCATCAAACTTTGGGATGCGCTCTCCGGTTTGGAAATTCGTACATTCTATGGCCACGAGCATACAGTTAACGATGCGGTATTTAGTTCCAATGAAAATTATTTAGCTACCAGCAGTGCGGACAATACCGTTATACTTTGGAGTATTATTGAAGGTAAAGCGGTGTGGAGAAGTCCGGACCACAATAAGTATGCAACATCCGTAGACATTAGTAAAGACACAAAGTGGTTAGTTTATGGCGGTTATTTTGATTCATTGTATGTAGTTCAAATCCCAAGCGGTAAAGTAATCACACAAATTGAAACTAATGCTGATCAAGGTTCCGGATATGGAATAGATGTGCAGTTCAGTCCGGACATGAAATGGCTAGCTGTTGGGGAAGATAATAAAACGATTCGTGTTTATTCAACGACTAATTGGAAACTTGCCTACACGTTTACTCCGGAAAAAGGATGGTGTGGTGGTTGTGGCACCTTGGTATCTTTTACAGAGGACAGCAAGTTTATATTGAGAGTATCTCATAACGATACACCAACGTTATTTTCCCTTGAAACCAATAAAGCGGTGGCTACTTATGGGAATGAGGTAGATGATATATATGGGGTTAGTATTATAGATGATTATGTAATATTAGCGACCGATACTACAATTCGAACGTATGTTAAACAAAGTGGCAAAGAAATTCGGTCTGTCACTATAAAGCCAAAGTATAAAATTCATAGTACGAGAATGGTAGATGCGACTTCCGCTTGGTTGTCGATGGGGAACAATCAGTCTATATTACTACGATTGACCGATGGGGCAGAAATGCAAAAATTAGAAGGCTTTGCACGTATTTCTGAAACCGGAGGTATAACCTATGATGCCGATAGTTATTGGGATCGTTATATCGCACTTTATTTGAGATATAAAAATAAGTGTTGGCTGAATAAAGAAGGCACACATTTGTACACAGGCAAGTCATCAAAAGATGTTATAGGATGGAACACCCTAACAGGAGCTCCGGATTATGTTTGGGGAGGACATGAAAAAGCGATTATTGCAGCAGCATTTTCCCCTGATGGCAAACGAATAGCAGTGGCAGATGGAGCCGGTAAAATTTATATTCATTCAGCTCTTACGGGTAAAGTACTTCGGACTATTTCAGCACATCGAGAAGTGATTTTTGACTTAGCCTTTCATCCAAATGGATTAAGTTTAGCCAGTGCATCATGGGATGCCACTGTTCGAATTTGGAATGTAGAAACCGGTGAACTCGAAAATACCATTGATTTCGAAAATCAAAGTGTATATTGTTTAACCTATTCACCCGATGGTCTCTATCTTGTCGTTGCGCAATTAGATAAATCGGTTTCATTAATAGAACCGGATACAAAGAAACCGGTGAGGACGTACATCGGGCACACTGATATTGTAAGTAGTATACGTTTTGGCAAAGATCGAAACCAATTGTTGACTACATCTTGGGACGGTAGCACGCGCCTTTGGGAGTTGGCTACCGGACTAGTTTCACAAAAATTTAAATCTTCCGGCAAAGTACATGCCGCTGTATTTTTTCAAAATAACACCAAAGTTATTACAGTAGGAGAAGATCGAATCGTACGCATTTGGAATGTAGCCGATGGCAAATTGTTACAAAAACTATCAGGACATACGTCAGAAATTACGGATATCCAACTTTCTTCCGATCATAAAACAGCCTATACCTATAGTGTAGATGGTGTTTTGAAATGTTGGAATTTAGAAACCAATACTGAAATTTTTGAACACATTCATTTATCTGCAAAAGACTGGATGGCAAAAACACCGGAAGGATTTTTTGTGGCAACAGAAGGTGCTCGACAAAGTATTCATTTTGTAAGAGGACTGGAAGCCTATAGAGCGGATCAATTTTTTGAAAAATATTATAAGCCAGATTTGATTCAACAAATGATACAAAATAGAGGCACAGCTATTCCCTCTCAAAGTATCCAGGGATCTTTGGATAAGTTTCCTCCACCTATAGTTAAAATCGCAACGGTGTTATCTACAGATGGAATACATGCTGATATCATGATGAAGATTACCAATACCGGTGGTGGAATTCAAAAAGTAAAACTATTTCAAAACGGCAAAGTAATTCATTCGAATTTTGATACTACAACATTTGCAGTGGAGAAAGGCCAGTCAGTTAACTTAAAATATTCGGCAGTGTTGATCAAGGGGCACAACCATTTTTCTGCTACTGCACAAAGTAAAGCCGGTATTGAAACGATGCCGGTAGAAAGTATGGTTTATTCAGATAAAGCGCCTCATGCTACTAAATGTCATGTTTTTGTTATGGGAATCAATGCCTATCAGAATCCGGTGTATCAATTAAACTATGCTAAACAAGATGCAGTGGCATTCGCTGAAATATTAAAAAAAGAGAGTAAAGACTTATTTGAAGAGGTGGTAATACATGAACTTTACGATGCAGCCGTAAATAAAAAAAATGTAATCGATACGTTAAAGGCTTTACAACAAACAATTTCTTATAATGATGTATTTGTTCTTTATTATGCCGGCCATGGTGTTATGGTGGAAGGAACGTATTATTTTATTACAGCTAATTGTCCCAGAATGTATGATGGCGCAGCATTAAAGGAGTGGGGGTTAAGTGCCATTGAAATACAACAACAACTCGCCTTAATTAAAGCATTAAAACAAGTGATAGTAATTGATGCGTGTCAGTCAGGAGGCTCTGTTGAAGTGCTTGCCATGAGAGGGGTATCGGAGGAAAGAGCGTTTGCTCAATTGTCCAGAAGTGTGGGAATACACGTATTGGCTGCCGCTGCAGGAGACCAATCGGCCAAAGAGATAACTGAGTTAAAACATGGATTGTTTACCTATTTATTGTTAAAAGGAATGACAGGAGAGGCAGATGGAGCACCACAAGATGGAAAAATTACTTTATACGAATTAAAGTCTTATTTGGATGATCAAGTACCACAATGGAGTACAAAATATGGAAGCAAAAGCCAGTATCCCTATACATTTTCAAGAGGAGGGGACTTCCCGATAATCTTAAAATAAAGTCCTTTAAACGTATTGAATAGATATTGGTTGTTTTTTTTATTGTTAATATTCACATAAAATTTATTCTTGATTTAAGCTTACGTTATAAAACTTATGTGGTATATTTCAGTATTGTTTAATAAAAAATTAAAATTTTATGTTTAAAAAATTACGAATTGCTTTTATTGCTGTAGTAGCCTTGGGCGTTATTTCTTCTTGTAACAAACAATTAAAAGAAGATATTGATGATTTAGAAAAAAAATTAGCAGAAGAACAAGCTAAAACACAGCAATTACAGAATGGATTAGGCGCTACTTCTTGTGCTAATGTAAGGATGAGAACAAATACCGGTGACGATGTTGCTATTGATTTTACAGATCAGTATTGTTTTACTTATGGAGATGCTAATTCTGATACATATATCCAAGATAATGGAGATAGCACATATTACGTGTATGTTGAAAAATATGGTAATCTAGATGATAACTATACCTATATATCCTTTACATTTAACCCTTACACCGGAGAAAAGGATGTAGATTATGCTTATTTTAGAGCAGGTATCGATGGCGTAGGAGATGAAGTAAGAGTAGACCTAGATGGAACTACTGACATTACTCAAACATTAGTAATCAATAGTTTTGATTTTAATACTGGAAATATCTCTTTTTCCTATACAGCGGTTACTACTGAAAATTATTACGATAATTATTATTCTGACAAGCCAATGACAGTGAATATTGACTTTTCAGGAAAGCTCTTCCGTTATAGATATAATACATCAAATCGCTAGAAAATCATAAAGTCTCCGTAATAAGCCTTACGGAGACTTTATTAATTTTTTTCAGACTAAATTGAGCTGTCTAAGGCACTACTATCTGCAAGAACTTCATTTTTATAAGTCGCATCACAAAAAGCCAATATACCTAAAAAGATTGTTGGAAGAAAAATTAATCCAATTGTAAATCTAACTCCTTGGCCAAATGATTTGGACAAAGCATGTACTAATTTAATTGCAAAAAAGATGTTTACAATTGGAATTATCAATAGTAGTATCCACCACAATGGCTTATCTACTATTTTAAACATGATATAGATATTATAGAAAGGCACTAATGAAGCCCTTCCTGGTTCTCCTACTTTTAAAAATACTTTCCATTAACAAATGTATTGAAACACAACAAGGACCTATAGAAAAATAAATAATCCAATTCCAAATCCAGCAAATAGGTTAAACATACTTTGAGCTTGAGGATCGGCCGCTAATGATTCGTAGTTTACAGTAACAGAGCCATTTAAAGTGTCGACTATAATACTAGAAGCACTACTTAAACTATCACTAGTATAGTCCATTAATTCTTGTTCAATTGATTGTGTTGAATCTGACATAATTTTCAAAAGTTAAAGTGAAACAAAAAATAAATAAATTAAAATCTATTGAATATATAAAAAAATCTGAGTATCACTTAGTCTTCTTGAAACCAAGAAGCATACAGTACATAATTGTTGGCAATGCGTTGATTGATTTTTTCAAAATGCTCTGCGGTCATCTCCTTTACTTTTTTAGCAGGGACTCCGGCATATATACTGCCACTTTCAACTCGAGTACCTTCTAACACTACCGCTCCTGCAGCAATCAATGCATTTTTCTCGATGTATACGCCATCCATTACAATGGCTCCCATGCCAATTAGTACATTATCCTCAATCGTACAACCATGAACAATAGCATGATGACCAATAGAAACATGATTACCAATAATGGTGGGATATTTTTCGTAAGTACAATGTATACAAGCCCCATCTTGAATGTTAACTTGATCACCTATGTGTATGTAGTGTACATCCCCTCGTACTACAGCATTGAACCATACGGTACAAGCGTCACCCATTTGGACTTGACCTAACACGGTTGCCGTTTCGGCTAACCATACACCTTTTCCAAATACCGGTGCGTGGCCTCTAACCTTTTTAATAATTGCCATTTTTATATTTTAACTAAAATAAACATAATTGTGGATAGTTAAGAAATATGAGCCCATTAAATTTTCGTAATTTAGACTTGCTTTTCGATACATTATGAATAAACTGTTTCTATTAGATGCGATGGCTTTGATCTATCGTGCTCATTTTGCTTTTAGTAAAAACCCAAGAATAACGTCAACAGGCTTAAATACTGGAGCTGTATTTGGGTTTACGAATAGTTTGTTAGAAATTATTTCTAAAGAAAAGCCTAGCCATATAGCCGTTGCGATAGATATGGCAGCTCCTACGTTTCGACATGAAAACTTTACGAACTACAAAGCAAATCGTCAAGAACAACCCGAAGACATAACACTAGCTATCCCATACGTAGAAAGACTATTAAAGGCTATGAACATACCGCTTTTAGGTATTGCCGGATATGAAGCGGATGATGTTATAGGTACTATAGCTAAAAAAGTGTGTGGTCCGGATACGCATGTCTATATGATGACAATGGATAAGGACTATATGCAATTGGTCAATGAATATGTTTTTTTATACCGACCGGCCTATATGGGTAACGATGCAGAAGTATATACGGTAGCTAAAGTATTAGAACGATTTGGCGTCGAACGAATCGATCAAGTACGAGATATTTTAGGCTTACAAGGTGATGCAGTTGATAACATTCCGGGAATACCAGGGATAGGTGAGAAAACAGCTCAAAAATTAATAGCACAATTTGGTTCTGTAGAGAACTTGATTGCAAATGCATCGGAGTTAAAAGGGAAGTTAAAAGAAAATGTGGAAACGTATGCCGACCAAGGCCTATTGTCAAAGGAGTTGGCTACTATACATTGTGACGTACCTATCGATTGGTCTTTGGAGGAAATGAAGTTAGACGGATACAATGCCGAATTATTAGAACCGCTTTTAGATGAATTAGAATTTCGAACACTAAAAAAACGCTTGTTAGGGAACGGAACAGTAGTAGAAGAACAAGCCTCAAAACCTATAACGAAAAGCGTACCGCAACAAACCAGTTTGTTTGCATCAGTTGAAGCGGAAGTATCCGAATTGCAACCATTAGTCAACACACGAAAGACCTTGTATGATGTACCTCATGAATATACCATCATTGAAGCAGAAGGTATAGATCGCTTACTCTTTTTGGCTTTACAACAATCCGCTGTTTGTTTTGATACCGAAACTACTTCACTACAAGCATTAGAAGCAGAAGTTATAGGCTTAGCATTAAGTTGGAAAGCAGGAGAAGCCTATTATATCCCTTTCCCTAATAATTTTGAAGAAACTAAAATAATCTTACATCGATTAGCCCCATTATTTCAATCAACAGCCGTTCTTAAAATTGGACAGAATATAAAGTATGACTTATTAGTATTGGGAAAATATGGAGTACAAGTAAAGGGAAAATTGTTTGATACTATGATAGCGCATTATCTATTGGATCCAGAGTCGAGGCACAATATGGATGCATTAGCAGAACAATACTTGAATTATACGCCCATATCAATTGAAACATTAATTGGTAAAAAAGGCGTAAAACAAAAGAGTATGCGCTCGGTAGAAGTGTCGATTGTAGCAGAATATGCAGCAGAAGATGCGGATGTTACCTATCAATTATACACCATTTTTGAACCCTTATTAAAAGAAAAAGGACTGATTGAATTATTTGAAACTATTGAGATGCCGTTAAGTGTGGTGTTAACGGATATGGAACTAGCGGGGATATCTATTGATACGACTGCGCTTCAATTGTATTCTAAGGAGTTAGAGCAAGAAGTAAAGAAAGAAGAAGCGGCAATTTATGCCTTGGCAGGCGTCACCTTTAATATTGCTTCGCCCAAGCAATTGGGCGATGTATTGTTTGAACGTCTACAATTGGACCCAAAAGCAAAGAAGACTAAAACCGGCCAATATGCAACGGGAGAAGATGTATTGTTGAAATTAGAACAACATCCGATTATCAAGCACATATTAGATTATAGAGAACTGCAGAAATTGAAATCAACCTACGTTGATGCGTTACCTGAATTGTTAGGGGAAGATAAACGAGTGCATACGTCCTTTAACCAAACAGTAGCAGCTACCGGGCGTTTAAGTTCGACTAATCCTAATTTACAAAATATACCTATACGAACAGATAGAGGTAGAGAAATTAGAAAAGCTTTTGTAGCACGCGATGAACACCATAAAATTGTAAGTGCAGATTATTCTCAAATTGAACTTCGGATAATGGCGTCCTTCAGCAAAGACAAAGCCATGTTAGAAGCTTTTCAACAAGGACAAGATATTCATACTACTACTGCTGCCAAAGTATTTAATGTTTCAACGGATGCTGTAACCTCCGATATGCGCCGTAAAGCAAAAATGGTTAATTTCGGGATTATATACGGAATCAGTGCCTTTGGATTAGCACAAAGATTGGATATACCTAGGAAAGAAGCTGCAGATATAATAGATGCTTACTTCTTACAATTTCCCGGTGTAAAAAAGTATATGGATAATTGTATTCATCAAGCAAGAGAAGTAGAGTACGTAGAAACTGTTTTAGGGCGGCGGCGTTACCTTCGGGATATTAATTCCAGAAACATGACCATAAGAGGGTTTGCAGAACGCAACGCGATTAATGCTCCGATTCAAGGTAGTGCTGCGGACTTAATTAAAGCGGCCATGATTCGAATTCATGGGGCCATGAAGGAAGAAAAAATGTCTGCTAAAATGGTTTTACAGGTTCATGATGAATTAGTATTTGATGTTCCCTTGGATGAGATTGAGATGATGAAAAAGATCATTCAGACACACATGACGCAAGCCTTGTCGTTTGATGTGCCATTAGAAGTAGATATAGGTGTAGGGCAACACTGGCTAGAAGCACATTAATTTTAAAAAAATTTTATATGAACATTTATTTTATTTATGATTTACCCCTTTTAGTATCCTTTGTTTTGATCGTAGGGTTTTTTATTGCGTTTTCCTTACTTGGACACAAAATTATAACCCCTATCGTTTCAAAATGGTGGTCTGTGAAACACGATAATAATGATTTAAATAGTTTTTATTTATCCGGCATAGGCGTGTTTTATGGAATAACGTTAGGCCTTATTGCTGCCGGTGCTTGGGAGAATTTTCAAGAAGTAGAAGAAAAAGTGACAGAAGAATCGGTATCGATTGCAGCATTATATCGAGATTGTTATGCATTACCAAGTCCCACATCGGATTCTTTATGTTTACATCTGGAACATTATGTGCGGTATGTTATAGATTCAGCATGGGTAAAGCAACGTCAAGGTGTAGTTCCTAAAGGCGGAACGGCTTTTATAAATAAAATACAGCTGGAGTTGTATGGATTTAAGCCGAGTGATGTAAGAGAATCGAATATTCAGCAAGAAGCGTTAAGACAGTTTAATCGCTTTATTGAACTACGACGATTACGTTTATCAGAGGTAGCTGTGGGGATGCCGGGCGTTTTGTGGTCCATTCTCTTACTGGGAGCCTTTGTAAATATTTTAGCCGCATGGATGTATATACCGGAAACCACCAAACAAGGACTTGTATTAAATACGTTGTATGCTTTTACTATTGGATTAATGATTTATGCTATCATCATACTAGACAATCCGTTTAGAGGAACAGTATCAGTTGGTCCAGAAGCGTTTGAAGCCATTTATACTTCGTTGATGGATTATAAAATCAAATAACGGAATCCAAAAAAGATTCGAATGCCTTGATTAGGGGCATACATATAAGTTGCATCAAAGGTGTATCCATTAGGGTTAGTTATTGGGTCATTTGCATTTTTATCAAATGGGTCAAAGGGTCGCATAATGGAATACGCCGGTGGTAGGTAGTTTAGGAGATTTTTAACTCCCCCATAACATTCCCATCGTTCGTTCCATTTTTTTGTCACTTGAATATTTTGAATACTCCACAGAGGAGACTCCGGCGCTCTAAAATCATTTGCTTGAATCGGCAACAACATTGATCCTGTAAAATTTCCGCTGTAGTCTACAGTAAGGCCTAAACGTTGAAGGGTATAACTGACCATAAAACTACCATTCATTCGTTCCGTTAAAACAGGTCGTATTTTACTTTCTGCTGTGGTATGGTCTACACTGTATACGTCCATCCAGGTAAGTCCCCCACGACATTTTAGTGGGAAAGGGAAATTATATTCTAAGTTGAGGGTAGCGCCGGAAGAAACGGCGTACCCTTGTAAGTTTTCATAAATGATTTGATTAACATTAGTAGTGTAATCAGGAATAATTT
Organism: Cytophagaceae bacterium; assembly: GCA_025455005.1. Lineage (GTDB taxonomy): Bacteria > Bacteroidota > Bacteroidia > Cytophagales > Cytophagaceae > JALONH01. The sequence continues at coordinate 45,004 of JALONH010000005.1, read as the reverse complement.
TATTCGTGAAGTAGGAATAGAAAAAGGTAACATCTACAACGGCAAAAGATTTTTTAAAATGCCATTGTTTTAAATAATTTAAGTTAGCGTTCCAAGAACGTTCCGGAGATAGAGTTTCTTTTAGAACAACGTCGCGAGATCCGGTCAGTGCTGCGTGGTCTTCTGTAAAAACAGAAACTGTTCTAAAGCCGGAGCCAATATTTAATCGTATGCTTTCCTCTTCTTTACGTAAGAATCTCCAACCTAACCTAGGAGTCAAAATGCCACCGTGTATACTATGGTAATCATATCGTACTCCCCCTAACAATTGCCATCGTTTGCCTAAACTCCAGGTGTCTTGAACAAACATACCGGGCAGAGGTTGAATGGGTTGATATACCTCCGAAGGAACTACCGTAGCCGGAGTATCATCATCGTAATAGGTTATTCGGTTTGCTAAACCCAATAGCAGTGCATGGTGTTGTATTTTTTTATTCCAAACTAATTGTGTGAATTGTATCCATTGATGGGCAATAAAAGGAGTGATACCATAAACAGAATTTTGTCGGTGTTCATTCAGGGAAAATTGTAGAGTAATGTTTTCTTTCTGAATAGGAAGTTGGTAAGCCCCGATTATTTCCCATCGATGCGTATAAATAGATTCACCATAGATGCTGTCTCCTCCTCGAAAGGCAGGTGTCCAGTTGAGCTGTCCTCCCCATCGATCCTCATATACATAACGTGCGGCTATACTTGCCACTCGATTTTCTTTACGGACAATCGACCATTTTTGAAATAACGAGATTCTATCTTGTAAGGTAACATCTGTAAAACGATCTCCGTTGTGATCCATTTTATTCCCAAAATAAAAGTAATTTAAACCGGCAAAGCCTTGTACTTTTTTCTTTCCCCATTTGACAGAAAGGTCAATATTGTTTTCCCATTGAGAAGTAGAAAAAACATCGGCAGAAAAAACCGGGGCTTGAGGAATTTGCTTTGTGATGACGTTAATGACACCACCTATAGCCTCCGATCCATACAAGACGCCACCCGGCCCTTTCATTACTTCTATTCGTTGGATCATACTATTGGGAATACCCATTAAACCATAGACAGTAGATAATCCGCTGACAATAGGCATTCCATCTAAAAGTATCATAGTATAGGGCCCTTCTAAGCCATTAATATGAATATCCCCTGTATTGCATACAGAACAGTTGAGTTGAGGGCGTACCCCATTGATCAATTGTAAAGCATCAAAGAGTTGAGGCGTTGGATTTTTTTTAAAGAAGGAGGATTGGTAAACTTCTACGGCTGTTACCGATTCCATTCGACTTACTTCAGAAAGGACTCCGGTTATTACTACTTCCTCGGATTGTAGGGCTGTAAGCGTTAGCAATAAAGTATCGTTCGGGATCTGTGCTAGCACCAGCGTATCTATAGATTGCATGCCTACACTGCTGACACGCAAACGGTAGTAGCCGGTTTTGGGTACAACCAAATTAAAATAACCATCAGAATTGGTTTGTGTACCCCATGTAGTGGATGGTATGAAAACAACTGCCCCGATGACAGGTGTAGAGTCGGAAATCACATAGCCTTGTAAACAAACCGATTGAGCTTGCGCAACATGCCCATAGGTTAGAAAGATCAAAAGAGCAAGGAAGAAATACCGTTTCATAATTTAGTGGATACAAATATAGAATTTAGCTATATAAAATAAAAATATTAGACAAGTCTAAATAAAATATTATAAATATTTGTTAATTAGTAAGTAACGGTATTTTTATAGCATATTGATACGCTAAATGGATTCGCATAAGTCGTGAATCTGAAGGCTTCAACTTTATACAGGAGCATAGATGCTACCTAAATCGCTTCTATTCCTACCCCCCCCATTTAGGTTTTAACAGATCTGCGTAGAAATTGACATAAGAAATATATAGAAAGTAAGCAATGGATACCGGTTTTTGAACTTGTATATAAAAAATGTAGTTTTACAAGCTTAGTTAGTATGCTCAATGGGAGCGTTTCGATATAGGATGGTACTACATTATTTACAACATGTGTCGTTTGAGGGATTAGGGTGTATAGAACATTGGGCTAAACGTCCGGGGAATCAATTAACCGCTACTCGATTTTATGAAGACAGTAAAATGCCTTTTGTAGATTGGTTTGATATGTTGATTGTTATGGGAGGCCCAATGAGTGTAACAGAAGAAAAGAAGTACCCTTGGTTAAAAGATGAAAAGAAGCTAATTGAAAAAGCTATACAAAAAGGGAAAAAAGTAGTAGGGGTGTGTTTAGGAGCACAGTTAATAGCAGATGTCTTAGGCGCAAAAGTATATCCGAATACCTTTAGAGAAATAGGTTGGATGCCGATCCAAAAAACGGCGGAAGGCAAGACACAACGATGGATTCAAGGATTACCGGATACATTGGATGTCTTTCATTGGCATGGAGAAACGTTTGAATTACCGACCGGAACGATTCCGATTTTTTCCAGTGCCGCTTGTGTGCAACAAGGATTTGTTTACAACGGTCAAGTATTGGCTATACAGTTTCATTTAGAAATGACAGCAGCATCCATTAGTCAAATGCTTCATTATGGAAAGTCGGATATCATAGAAGGTCCATACGTTAAATCGATAGATACTTTTTTAGACCAAGAAAAAATTATCAAATCAAATCAATATATGTATCATATATTGAATCAGGTGGCGAGCAAGTAATACTATACTTCTAAAAGTATTTTTAACAATTGGATTAAGGCTAGCAAAAGAAATAGATACGAAAGCCATTTATTGATTTGGTTTGGTTTGAACCAACCGGAATCTCCTAGCCAAGCCTTCCCATAATAAGCGGCCACACTTAACAAGGCAAACGTGCCACAGCATATGCCTATTACAAACAAAAAAATATATGGGCTGTATGTTTTAATCCAATGAATACTGGAAAAATAAGTGCCATAAGCGAGCCAAAAAGGTATTTGTATAATATTCATTAAACCAATACCAAGACCTTGTAGAAAGGTGTTAGATTGTTTGATGGATTGTGTTTCCGTTTCGTTTAAGGGGACATCCTGTATGGACTTACGTTGAATAAAGTATAGATAAGCCAGTAAAAGGAATATTGGAATGGCCAACCATTGAATAAACTGGGATAAGGGTTGATTGAGCGTAAGTTGGTTAGAAAAAGCAATAGCGATGTAACTGTAAATAAACTCTATTATTACTGCACCTAAAGCAAACCATAAGGCCTTGTTCAGGCCTTTGGATGCGGCTATTTTTATGGTAATAAGATTGATACTAGCCGGTGGAATACTTCCGATAAAACTAACTATAAAACCGAGTATAAAATGAAAAGATAGAGGGAATAACATGTGTTTACCATTTACCGACTACGCCACTACCTCCATTTTTATATGGAATACTTGTTTTAAAAATACCAACGTTATGCGCAAAATCATCATACGAACGGTGAGCGATAAAACTTTTACCATAAGCAATCATTATTCCGGTTAAAAAATTCACTGGCTTACTACCTAAATTATTGTGTTTGAAAACTTGATATTGAAACAAGGGAATAAGAAACATATAAAAAATAAACGTAATGCATAGTAGGATGAGTACAAAGCCATAGGGCGTTTTTTCTAAATCGTCAACGGTCTTATGTCCATTGACAACACTTTCCATAGCGTTGATGGAGGTAACCAATCCGGCCTCAAAGTGGTTTTTTTTAAAATATGGTTTAAGATACGATTGTTCAATTCGGGTGAGGGCTACTTTATCTAATTTACGTTCCAAGCGAGAACCAACTGATATCGCGTATTCTCTGGAATATTTAGATATCAATATTAATACCCAGTAACCGTGCATATCCAGTTGTTTTGAACTTTTTGTCCATTGATTAACCACGGAGTCTGCATAAGCTTGAACATTATGCCCTTTGATGTCATTTACCGTAAGTATAACCAGCTCATTACCGGTAGTATCTAAAAAACGATTGCAAACGGATTCTAGATGACTTTTTTCCTTACCGCTCAATAGACCGGCGTAATCATTAATGTGCGAAACTGTTGAAAAGCGATTGGGATAATTGGCATAGGATGAAAACAATAAAAAAGAAAAACAAAATAGAACGAGATTGAAACGAAATAATTTACCAATCACCACCGGCGCCACCACCGCCAAAACTTCCGCCGCCAAAACCTCCGAATCCACCGCCGCCTGAACCTCCGCTCCAGCCGCCGCCGCCGCTATACCATCCGCCCCCGAAGTTTGGTCCAAATGTGTCCCCATAATATCTTCTTTTACCACCTTTCCCGGAATTATTATTTTGGATAAAGCTTATGCCAATTATAATTAAAATTACAACGAATAGCAATAGCCATGTTATAGTATTGTCGGACGAATTTTCAGCGGTGTATTCCCCCATGGATCGGAGAATAATTTCGTCTATGGCATTATTGAGACCTTCATAATAGCTGGCTTGTTTGAAAGCGGGTTTTATTTTATAATCAATAATACGTTTGCAAATCAAATCCGGGAGAGCACCTTCTAATCCTTGACCCGTAGCAATGAATATTTTTTTATCTTCTTTCGCGATTAGAATCAATACCCCATTATCTTTCTTTTTTTTCCCTATACCCCAAAAGTGCCCTAACTGAATGGCATAATCCGAAATATCATAATCACCCACTGAGGCTACTATAACGATTGAAATTTCATTGGAAGTCGTATCGTTATAACGATTTAATTTTAATTCGAGAGTTTGTTGCTGATCAGGGGAGAGAAGTCCCACAAAATCTACTACCAGTTTTGGCGGATTGGGGGGGGCTGGAAAATCAGATGTGCTTGTTCCAAAACTGATCTTACTCCAAAAGATCAACAAGAGTAAAAAGTAGGTACTTTTATGCATTATTTTTTATTCGAATGAAACGAGATAGAATCATCTAATTCGTTTACATCATTTGAAGCATATGGAAAATGTTCTTTCAACTTAGTTCCAGCCATTTCAATTCCGACACAAATGCCTTCTGTCAAATGACCAACTTTAAAATGGCGTTTCATTTCTTCTTTTACTTCATCCCAAAAGCCATAAGGTACTTTAGAATTTATTCCTGCATCCCCTAATATGGCAAACTTATGGTCTTCCATCGCTACATAAAACAAAACACCATTTCGTAATTCCGTAGTATGCATTTTCAAAAGCGCAAATACATCGGCTGCACGATCGAGAACTTCATAATCACAATGATCTTCAATGTGTACCCGTATTTCTCCGGACGTCATCTGTTCTGCAGCTTCAATTGCAGTGATGATGGCTTGTTCTTGCGCTTCTGAGAAATGTTGCCGCGGCATATTAAAACTTTATTTTAGGGGCTTTGCTGGTGCCTGCATCTGCTTTAAAATATCCTTTTGTTTCAAATCCAAACATCCCCGCTGTCATATTATTTGGAAAACTACGAATGAAGGTGTTGTATTGGGAGACAGCTTCATTAAAGATACGAGTAGCTTGAGCCACTCTATTTTCAGTACCGGATAGTTCCGCTCTTAGGTCTACAAAAGCTTGATTCGATTGTAATGTGGGGTAGTTTTCGGTAATCATCAAAAAGCGTCCTAAGGCTTGTGATAACTCCCCTTGAGATGCTTGAAATTTTTCAATGTTCTCCTGGGATAATTGATCCGCTTTTAACGTAATGTTACTTGCTTTTGATCGAGCTTCCACTATCCCAATTAAAGCTTCTTTTTCAAATTCGGTGTTTGCTTTTACTGCTTCTACTAAGTTATCAATTAAGTTAGCTCTTCTTTGATATTGAACTTCTACATCACTCCAAGCTTTTTCTACGCCTTCTTGTCGTTCTATCATACCATTATAGCCACAAGATGAAAAAAGAAGGGATAAGCATACGGAAATAAAAAGGTAATAAAAGGTTGATTTTTTCATGGGTTTAATAGAATAGGATTGAATATAAATATAGTTTGAAATACTTAAATAGTAAAGGGTTATTTTTCATAACACCCTAAATCTCCCGGCATCGTTCGTGTTTTTTGGTTCAGATCATCGGTAAGAAAATATAGATTGTTTCCGACATTTAATGCAGGAGAGTCTGACATAAGCGTAAAATTCAATTGATTGGTCGAAGCAAATTTTGGATTCGTATTAAAAGAATTCGTATTGATGAAGGCTGTAGCTGTTCGGACAATGGAGTGATTGGCATGAATGGGTGCATATACAAATAATTCTTCTGTTCGGTCACCGTATAAAATGGAATTTATTAAGTAAAATTTTCCGGAAATCGTAGTTTGTAGTATAGGTGCTTCTCTAAAAAAATTGATCGAGTAATTTTCTACAGTCGAAAATAAACATACAACATCGGATTGTTCTATTCTTAATACAGATTTAGGCGTCTGGCCCAACCAACAGTTTTCAATATGCCAGTCGGCACCCACACTTCGAATGACATCTTGACTCGCAAATGTAAGTCGACATTTCCGTAATGTAATTTCAGCTAGGGTATCGGAATCCGGTTGACCAAGAAAGTGTAGTGCATGGGCAGCATGAAGTATGGACACTCGATGCAATAGGTTACCGCTAGAGCCGGATTCAAAGACAATACCGGACCATAGACCGGCAGACAAACCGGGTTGTGGTCGATCGGTACTGAATACAATACTGTCTGTTGAGCCATCAGCTATTAAATTCCCGGCTATGGTTAAACCGGATGCAGCATGTGCAAAAATACGGGCACCCGGGGCAATGGTTAGGGTCGCTCCCGGGGAAACGATAGACGTATCTAGTAAAACATGGGGCTTGTCTGCATTCCAGGTTGTGGAGGTAGATATGGTTTCTTTATTATGCCAATAGGCATCTTGACCATAAGCCTCTAATTGAATATAGGCTTGTCTGCTGTTCCACTCTATTTTGATAGAGTCTGTAACTAAAATAGGAGCAGATTGAAGGGTAGGATCAATGGTTACTTTAACCAGTAAATATATACTGTCTTTTCCGCGAAGTTGGATGGACTGAATATCCGGCCCTAATCGACCATTCGCTATAATTTCATAGGGGCTATTGATTCCGTGAAGTTGGATTCGATCGATCTGAATGAGTTGTGCATTAGGATTAGTAATGACGACCCGTTGGGTTATACTTCCAATTCCGGTAAAAATAGTATCAAAATATACGGTATCTGTTGAAAACAATAAAGAGGCATTCGGGTCTGAGTTGATTTGTTCATTTTCTTTCATACACGATACCCATATGAAACTCAAAGGTATACAATAAAAAAACCATTGACCGAGGTATCGCATCAATGGTTGTAGTATGAAAGGAAGTTGTAACATTTTGTTAGGCTACCACAGTACCTTCTTTTAGTCGTTCTGCATTTTCTGCAATACGTAATTGTTCAATGAACTCTTCGATAGCACCATCCATTACAGCAGGCAGGTTGTAAACCGTAAGACCTATTCTATGGTCGGTGACTCTACTTTGTGGATAGTTGTATGTTCGAATTTTATCGGAACGATCGCCACTTCCTACCATGGATTTACGTTGCGTACTTAATTCATCTTGTTGTTTTTTTAACTCCACTTCGTATAAACGAGAACGCAATACTTTTAGTGCCTTTTCAAAATTTTTGATTTGGGATTTTTCATCTTGACACTGTACAACAACGCCGGTTGGGATGTGGGTTAAACGAATGGCGGAATACGTAGTGTTCACCGATTGGCCCCCAGGACCAGAAGAACAAAAGGTATCTTTCCGTATATCGTTCATATTAATTTGAACATCTACATCCTCGACTTCCGGTAGAACAGCCACCGATGCAGCAGAGGTATGAATTCGGCCTTGTGTTTCAGTAGCGGGTACACGTTGAACACGGTGAACACCGGATTCGAATTTTAACTTACCATATACGTCTTCTCCGGTAATTCCAACTATAATTTCTTTATATCCGCCGGAAGTACCTTCTGTAAAGTCTATTAATTCCATCTTCCAACCCATACGATCACACAAACGTTGGTATAATCGATATAAGTCACCGGCAAAAATAGCCGCTTCATCGCCTCCTGTACCCCCTCTGATTTCTAAAATAATATCTTTACTATCATTCGGATCTTTAGGAATCAACATTTCTTTTATTCGCTCTTCCATTGCCTCTCGTTGAGGAAGCAAAGCGTCCATTTCCTCTTTTGCCATTTCACGAAATTCCGGATCTTTCTCCGTCTCGATTACTTTTTTAGTATTATCGATATTCGCTAACAAGAGTTTGTATTCTTTGTATACTTCTACAATTTTGTTTAATTCTTTGTATTCTTTATTTAAAGAGGAATACCGTTTCATATCCGAGATCACTTGAGGATCCACTATTAAATCTGAAACTTCTTGAAATCGCTGGTATATGGCTTCTAATTTATCTAACATACTATATCCTAAATGGACTGTAAAGATACTAAAAATAAAGACGTGATACTTTAAGGAGCGGGGTCTTTCTTCCTTTCGGACAAGGCTTTTAATTCCCGTAAGCTGTCATCAAACAACGGTCCGGCTACATTGTCCATAAATAAAATAATGTAACGGTTCACTAAATTGAACTTAACATTACCTTCTAATGTAATGGTCACCAACGTTTTGTTAACATCCTCGGGATCGAGCACTATACGTCCGGTTGTTTCAATTTTGTTATTGATGAAAACTTTAAAATCTACTTTCGTATTTAGTTCATTATCAATAATCTCAATTGTTCCGGCGCCCACTTTATTCCCTTTGTATTTAATACCACTCCCTATGCCATAGGCCGGCCCGTAAAAATTCTCCTGTAAGGACAAATCTTTCATTGGATTCAACGCTGTCCAATCTCTCCATTTGGGAATGCTATTTGCATACGGGAATATTTTTTGGGGTGTATTTTCAATTAATATGGACCTCTGTACAAAAAAAGTAGAAGGCAATAGAAAACCGATTAGAATCAAAGACAATAGTATGATTCCTAAAAATAATAATCCTTTTTTATATCGGTTAGCCCCTCTATTTCTCATTTACATTTTTATTCATTCCTTTGTACGCCTTTTCTTTCTAAGGGTTTTTTTCTTCAGAATAAATACGAACTCAAGTATACATTTTTTTAATCCAAATTTAAAAATTCTTATATTTTATTTGATTCATACTATTTTAAAACATAAGGAGCGCTTTTCAAAACTTGGAACGATGGATAATTTAAATCTTAATGCAATATATTTGCATTAAGATTTAAATGTCGTAATTTTGTACTATGGTTCGTTTACAACGTTTTAGGAACATTTTAGCCCTTTCCCTATTATTAGGGTTAATGGTATTTTGGTCTCAAGCGTGGGGACACCATCATGCACCCGAAGCTAAAGGCGAACATTGGCATATCACAGAAACTTGTTTTGTATGTGCCATTTTGGAATTTCTTACAACGAGTGCTTGGGAGTATTCCTCACCTAGTTCGTTTATTTATTTAACCGTTTTATTTTCGATTCTTACCTATCCTATACTTACGGATATTTTTATTCATCGACCATTATTATCATGGAGAGATAGAGGGCCACCTTCTTACCCTTTTATCTAATTACTAGTTTCATCCTTTAATTTCCACCATTGAATTGCGAGTCTTATTACTGACAGTGCTATTAAGTGCTGTATTATTCGCTCTGAAAGGTTCGGGTCAGTCTTGTAATTATACACTTTCAGGTATAGTACAAGATACCAGCGGAGCCGTTATACCGGGAGCGCTTATACATATGACACATCATGAACAACACCTGCACGCTACCACAGATAGCGCGGGAGCCTTTTCTTTTGTTTCCTTATGTTCGGGTACATATATCCTTCATATTGATTATGTAGGTTACCAACATAAAGATTTTACAATAGTAGTACCGACTACCCTTCCGGTGAAGTGTGAATTACAATTACAGCAGGCAGCGAAGGCAGTTGTAATAGAAGGAATCCGGGAAACAGATGTATTTCATTCTTCCTATAATACAGTATTGACAACATCCGATTTACGATCTCAACGAGGGCAAACGATTACAGAAATGGTTCAACAAGTACCCGGCGTATCCATGTTATCTACCGGTTCTACAATTTCAAAACCCGTTGTACAAGGTATGTATGGAAGTAGGGTTTTGCTGTTTCATCAAGGCGTTCGTTTGGAAGGACAACAATGGGGGAATGAACACGCTCCGGAGGTCGATCCTTTTTTAGCCTCTCAAGTAGAAGTGATCAGAGGAGCGCAGTCGATTCGTTATGGAGCGGATGCTATAGGAGGAGTTATTCTAACAAGTGCTCCTCCTCTTGGATTACAGTCGGGATGGCACGGTTCGCTCTATACGGGATACTTTAGTAATAATCGGTTGGGATATTGTTCAGGTGTAATCGACTATCAACCTCAAAAAATAAATGCATTAGCCTTTCGTGCTCAGGGAACTATTCGAAGAGCCGGTAATAGCCGTACTCCGGATTATTATTTAGATAATACCGGATTAAAAGAATATAATTTTTCTTGGGCCGGACAATATAAATGGAAAACAGGCAAGGTAGAAGTTAACTATAGTCAATTTAATACTGTATTAGGAATTTTTACCGGTGCTCATATTGGAAATTTAACCGATTTACAACAAGTAATTCAATCCGGATCACCCTATTTAACAGCCCCTTTTAGTTATACGATTGGTAATCCTAAACAAGATGTAACCCATGAAACTTGGTCTACTGCTATCGAACAGTATGCGTTCAAATCAAAATGGCATTTGCAGTATTCTCGCCAATACAATAGAAGAGCAGAATATGATATCAATTCTATAACAAATGATTTCGGATTAAGACCGGCACTCCAATTTGAACTGACGACACAAACGGTATCGTTAAAACAATTTACTTCTTTTGCCGGTGTTCGATGGAATAATGGTTTATGGTATCAACATCAAAAGAATACATATGAAGGACGGTATTTCATTCCCAATTTTATTAGTAATGCAGCGGCTCTTTATGTAAGTGGGGAAAGAAGATTAAGTAATCGAACTACGTGGGAGTTTGGGGGCAGAATCGATCTAAAAGAAATCACCTCTTACTTTTATCAGAATCAACAATTGGTTGCACCGGAAAGAATATTTGTAAGTCCTGTAGTATCAACCGGAGTGCAAGTAAAATGGAATACAAAGAGCATATCAAAGCTTTGGATGGGCAACTCTTTTCGTGCTCCCAATGTAAATGAACTATATGCCGATGGCGTTCATCATGGAGTAGCAGCAGTTGAAAAGGGTTCTCCTGATTTGCAAGCCGAACAAGCGCTTAATTTATCGTTACATCATACCTATACCAGGAACCGATATACCGTTTTTGCACATGCGTACAGTTATTATTTTTTTAACTATATCTATCTGCAACCGGTACAGCCGCCTACACTTACTATACGAGGGGCTTTCCCAACGTTCGAATATCGACAGGCCAAAACAGTGTATTGGGGATTTGATATAGGGATAAGAGATTCGATAGGTAAAGATATTACTTGGCAGTCTACTTGGTCCTCTGTATCTGCTCGAAATTTAGACCTTGAAGAGTGGGTACCCTATATTCCATCCTCTCGGTGGATGACACAAATTCAGTACCTGCTTCCGGTACTAAAAAAATGGAATTGTTCTGTTGGGGCAAATGTTCAAGTAGTCTTTCAAAAAGAACAAGTCGAAGCAGAGCAAGATTATATGCCACCGCCTGCTGGTTATGCTTTATCGGGGCTACAAACAAATGCAGTTCTTCCTATAGGTAAGCAAACCATTCATTTTAATATACAAGTAAAGAATCTATTCAATGTAGTATATCGGGATTATCTAGATCGATTCCGATACTACCACGATGCAGTGGGTAGAAATGTTCAATTCCGTATTCAATACCAATTTTAATAAATAAAATAAAATCATACACTTAAACTCAAACAATTATGAAAAAACAATGGATCTACCTCTTAGTTGCTTTAATGGCTGCAGTTTCTTCTTGTAAAAAAGACAAAGACGATGCACCTGCCCCTCAAAATCCAAATGAAGAAGAGTTATTTACTACAGTAAAATTAGTTTTTAAAAAATCACCTAGCGCTACGGATTCCTTAGTGTTTTCTTGGAGAGATACGGATGGTGATGGTGGAAACGCACCGACTATTCAAACCATTAATATTACAGATGATTATACCTACATGGCATTGATTGCTTTAGATGAAAGTAATCCTGCAAATGTAGAAGATATGACAGAAGAAATTAAAGAGGAAGCGGATGAGCACCAACTCTTCTATACATTGTCTTCCTCATTTATGAATCTAACCTATGCAGATTCCGATGATAACGGTGTCCCAATTGGTTTAAAAATGACCATGGGTAATGTAGGAACCGTAACGAATGGTTCTTTACAAGTAGTATTAAAGCATCAACCCGGGGTAAAACCTACTACCGGTTTTGGAAATGCTGCTTTAGGTTCAACTGATTTTGATGTAACGTTTCCAATTAATATTACCTCAGCTTCTATTGTTGCAGCCCCTTAATACTATTTCATATGAAAAAATTACCGGTTACGGTATTGAGTGGTTTTCTCGGAGCCGGGAAAACCACTTTGTTAAACCACGTTTTATCCAATAAAGAAGGATTACGAGTTGCTGTCATTGTAAATGACATGAGTGAAGTGAATGTTGACGCTCGTTTAGTTGCAGAAACCAATACTTTAAGCCGTACAGAAGAGAAGTTGGTCGAGATGTCTAATGGATGTATTTGCTGTACCTTAAGGGAAGACTTGCTTAAAGAAGTAGAAGCGTTAGCGAAAGAAAACCGATTTGATTATTTATTAATTGAATCAACGGGTATTTCTGAACCTATACCGGTAGCGCAAACCTTTACCTATGTAGATGAACAATTAGGAATAGATTTATCCGCTATAAGTGAACTGGACACCTTAGTAACAGTTGTGGATGCGTATAATTTTGCTAATGATTTCGGTACTTTAGATACGGTAAAAACAAGAAAATTGAACGAGGACGATACTGATGAGCGGACGATAGTAAATCTTTTGACAGACCAGATAGAATTCGCTAATGTGATCGTTTTAAATAAAACAGATTTAGTATCCCAAGCGGAGCTAGGCGAGCTCAAAGCAGTCCTTAAGAAACTTAATCCGGATGCGAGAATAGTAGAATCAACTTTTGGGAAAGTTCCATTGACTTCTATTTTGCATACACAATCCTTTGATTTTGATCGCATGTCTAATTCAGCTTCATGGATGAATGAACGTTTGCAGGAACATGTACCGGAGACGGAAGAATATGGAATCACTTCGTTTGTATTTAGAAGTAAAACACCTTTTCATCCACAACGATTTTGGAACTACATAAATAACCAATGGCCGGAAGCAGTCATACGAAGCAAAGGGCTGTTTTGGTTAGCTTCAAGACCTGATATTGCCTATAATTGGGGCCAGGCAGGTGGTTCTCTTCGGACGGAAAGAGCGGGTGTTTGGTGGGCTTCCAAATCAGAGGATGAGTGGGAACTTCTAGGGGGTTCTCGCAATGAAATACAAAATAGAATGGATCCTATATGGGGAGATCGAATAAACGAACTGGTCCTAATTGGTCAAGATCTAGATTCTACGGTCATTTTAAAAGAATTAAACAACTGTTTATTAACTGAAGACGAGATTGAATTATATCATTCAGGTCACGGATTTAAAGATCCATGGCCGGATCATTAGAATCTAATAAAAAAGGGAAGTATGTCTTACTTCCCTTTTTTTATTAAAGAATAGGTGTGAATTAGTATAAACGAGCTTGAGCTTGTTGAATTTTTGTAGGTACGATTTCGCCTTCTTCTCCCAATTTAGTTCTGAAACCAACAAAGAAAGAATAAATATTAGCATTAGTTACGTTATACTCATCTGATGGAATCGTTTTGTTATAATCAAAACGATAGGACTCTGAAAAGAAATCATTTATTAGGTATTGAAAACCAAGAGTAAAGGATTTATAACAAATACCGGCCGTTGCTGCAAAATTAATTGTTTCAACAGCGTTAGACGGCTTTGATTTAGATTTACTATTACCTTGAAAGTATTTTTCTTTATAATCAAACATCCAAAAAAAGTCTCCTTGGATAAAAAGATACTTATCGTCTTTCATATTCCCAAATTTTAAACCTACAGGAACTGCTAATCCATAGGCTCTGTGTTTAGATGTATTATTCATGGAGTCGCGAGTAATGAAACCCATATTTTGGACACCTGCACCTAAATAAAAACCTACTCGGTTACTAAAGTCGTAATTGTAATTAATACCAAAATTGAAATAGGGCGCAAAACGAACAACGTTTTTCGGTTCGATAGGGGCATCTAGAGGGTCGTTAGCATTTTTAATTTCTAGATTGTGTAGGGAAAACAATGTTTTAGTTTCATACACAAAGTAGGATTTTTTTTGAGCGCTTGCCGAAAAAGCGAATACACAAGTAAGTACTAAAAGATAGAAATGTTTCATAGATTGAAGGATTTGATTTTAAAATTAAGGGTTCAATCCATTAGTTCCAATTATTTAAATTAAAATAGTTTGTTAAATTTGTTTAATATAGAATGTTAGAACATGGATAATCAGGCACTGCGGTTAAAAAAAGGGAAAGAGAAATCCATTATTCATAGACATCCTTGGATATTTTCCGGGGCTGTTGCCGAGTTACCCAAAGTAGAAGAGGGTTCTATCGTAGAAGTATTAAGTTCGGATGGACAATTTTTAGCCTATGGTTTTTATTCCGGTAGAAGTCAAATCGTTTGTCGATTATTCGAATGGGAAAAACAAAATACGGATGATTTCAAACAACAGTACTGGACAAAAAAACTCTTAGCCGCAGCAACATTAAGACGTTCTTTACTCCATTTAGAAACGACTAACACATATCGATTACTTCACGCAGAAGGCGATTTTTTTCCGGGTGTCATCATTGATGTTTACGATACCGTTGCAGTAGTACAATTATTGATACGAGGCACGGAGCTTTTAGTGGAACCACTTAAGATAGCATTACAGGAAATAGGTTTTCAACATATTTATATAAAAGGGAAAACGTCCTCTTTTGTTTTAGAAGATGTGCGAACAGCATCCGGTTGGTTGAAAGGTAGTGTAGCTGTTCCGGTGCGGGTAAAAGAGAATAACGTTTTGTTTGATGTAGACTTTATCGATGGGCAAAAAACGGGTTTCTTTATTGATCAAAGAGATAATAGGCAATTAGTAGCGCATTATGCAAAAGGAAAGCGTGTCTTGAATACGTTTTGTTATACCGGGGGATTTTGTGCCTATGCTGCTGCCGGTGGTGCTACGTCGGTTGATTCAGTAGATATTTCTAAAGATGCGATATTGAAAGCCTCAACCAATGTACGCTTAAATTCTTCATTGGTAGAACATACTGCTGTTGCGGCGGATTGTTTTGATTATTTAGGGGAAATTCCGGAAGCGTATTATGATATTATTATCTTAGATCCACCGGCATTCGCAAAATCTGCTAAAGCCGTAGCTAATGCTTCCAGGGGATATAAACAAATTAACTTAAAAGCCTTTCGAAAAATCAAAAAAGGCGGATTATTGTTTACCTTTTCCTGCTCTCAGAATATAGATAAAGTATTGTTCCAAAAAATTGTGTTTGGAGCAGCTGCCGATGCCGGTAGAAATGTTCGAATTATACACCAAGTTCATCAACCCTTGGATCACCCTATCAATATTTATCATCCGGAAAGTGAATATTTAAAAGGTCTTGTATTATATGTGGAATAGAATGTTAATTTTCATAACCTTGTTTTGCACCACTACATTTGTAATGGCACAAACGGAGGTGGCACGATTCGAAATGCTTATTCGTAAGCCCACCGGGATTACCAGTGCGGCGGACGCTCAAGGCAGATTTGCCTATTTCTTATATTCGTCAACGCAATACCATGTTGTTTTTTTTGACGCTCAAAAAAAGTCCATTGGCTCCATTCTTTTTTCTAAGCCAAAAGAAGTGAAATCGGCCAAACCTTTGTCGATGATTGTAGACGGAGATCAAGCCTATATTTACCTATACAATGAAAAAACAGGAACTATAGGAGAACTAAAAGTAACCCGAGCCTCCGGTCAGCATTCGTATGCTACGGTTGCGCAATTACCGTATCAGCAAAAATTTCTAAAAGCACTTACAGATGGAACCCAATTCTATTTATTAGCTGTGCCATCCGGTCGGAATGAATTGGCCGTTTGGTCGGTCTCAAAAGGTAAGGCTTCTTCACAACTCTATGGCATTGAACTACCGGATTTTTATAAACGATTGTCTACCGGTAATTCTTATTTAAATGAAGAACCTAATGGATTAATAGGTATAGATAGAATACGCACAGATATTGAAAATAATGTAAAGTCGGCACAAGCAGTTAAAAAAGTATATGTATCCCAAGGAAAAATCACATTAACATTTGACGATCCGGATTATACTCATCTGCTTACAATTGATACAAAAGAAAACAAGGCATCGTATAAAAAATTAAAATTTTCTTTAGAAAACGAAACAACTTCTGATAAGAAGCAGGGTAACTCGTTTCTATGGGGAAAGTATTTATTTCGCTTTACTGTGAATACGCATCAATTTAATGTTTCTGTGATTGATTTAGATTCTATGGTCCAACGATTGTCTTTTAATGGATTTCCTGGAACAGAACTAACCTTTAAGAATGGCCCAATGTTGCAAGAGGGCAACTCTGATAAAGATAAAATTATAACAACAACTGAACAGTTTATTAAGAAAGTTTTAGCAGCATCCGTGGCTATAGCCGTAAATCAAAAGGATAGCTTATATGTATTGGAAATCGGTGGATTTGAAACATATACTACCAGTTCAGGCCCTTATGGTACCGGCGGGTCTAATTTTTCCATGAGCATGGGTATGGGTATGGGCATGGGGTATGGGGGCTTTTATGGAGGCTACCCCGGTTACTACGGCGGGTATCCTGGTTTCTATGGCGGCTATCCGGGATATTATCCCTACAATACTACTTATACCACTCAAGTAAGAAGCTATTATTTCTACAGCTTACTGCATCAACCCGACTTCTCCCACAAAGAGGGCATAGTACCTATAAGTTTAAGAGAACGCATCAGTAATTTTCAAGAGGGTATGTTTAAAGAACAAATTCCCGAACTTGTCCGTTTGGTTAACCTGCAAGAGGAAGTTTTAGTGGGCTATTATGTAGGGAAAACAGGAACATTTAGAATATACCAGTTTGTTAAGTAGTTGTAAAATAGTGGTTTAAAAATATATTAAAATTTATTTACCTGCTTCGGTTACTTTTTATCTTCTTCAAATATATATGGATAGATAACACTTCCTATTCATAACCTGTTAAATGCAATCAACGATGCTAAGACGTAGCATCGTTTTTTGTTTTTATACCTAGAGCGTCTATTTTTATAAAAAAACATTCTTGATTACCATCGATAGACATTATTTGTTAAATAAAGAATTTTCCTACTATAGAAAATTATCTCCATCCGATCAGAAACTTTTTAGAAATAGGATACAAGAGTTTATCCAATCGACCAGCTTTGAAGGAAGAAAAGGACTAGTCGTGACAGAAACGATGCAGGTATTGATTGCAGCTACAGCGGTCCAACTCACCCTAGGTTTTTATGTACACTATTACTACGAACATTTTAAAAAGGTGTTGTTGTATCCGGAAAAGTATCTATCCCATCATACCGGACAATATCATACCGGTGAAATGAATACCGCCGGTGTCATTGTTTTTTCTTGGAAAGATTTTTATGAGGGAATAAAGGTAGATCAAGACAGTAGAAATGTGGGCTTACATGAATTTGCACATGCTTTAGAATTCATAGATAAAGCAGACTTAGGTATAGATGATTATTTTGCACATGCAATTGAAAAAATTAAAACAATAGGCAGGCAGTATATTCAACGTCAACCGGATGTTCCATTTTTTAGGTCCTATGCGGCTACGAACACTTCCGAGTTTTTTGCTGTCGGGACGGAATATTTCTTTGAAGCACCTTCCGAATTCAAAAGGCAAATGCCGGACTTATACCGTATATACACTATAGCGTATCGTCAGAATAGAGAATTAAACGTGTACAATCCATATTCTACTTCCTCTACGGATACTTTATTATTAGGGCAAAAAGGCACAAAAAGTGGTTCTCAGTGGATGACGTTTATTTCTTTACTGTTAATATCCGTAAGTGGAGCTTTGGTGTTTTGGAATCAACACTACCCGAATGTTATAGAAGGTTTACCTTTGCCGGCAACGTATCTATTCTTAGTATTTAATATAGGAATGTTTATCTACTTTTTCTTTCAATCTCATATTGGATGGTATGCTACTTTTATTTGTATTTATCCTCCAATATGGAAATCCATCCTACGTTGGGTGCTAAGGAAAGAACCGGTATTTGCTATTAGAGTACCGTTAACAGATGTTTTTTTAATTCAATTAAAAGATGAACATGATAATGGAGAATATTCTATCACCTGTAGTTACTTAGACGCAGGGATACTGCGACATACTACTGTAAAACGGAAAAGGTTACTAGCATTTCGGCATTTGTTTTCGGCCTATTATCATCAACATCAAATAGCGTTTAAAGAAAATGGAAACGTTAAAAAATTTCCTCTTACTTAAATCGATGACTTTTAATTATTGCCAACCACTCGCCTTCTACTTTATAAAAATCATCTTGGGAAATTTTCAATAAAATGGAGCAAGCCGTATTCTTGTCTAATGCATGTGCATAAAATGCTTTTGTTTTCCCTCCTCCTTCACTATCCGTATAGGTACACCAGTAGCCTACACCATAGGGAAAAGGCAGAACACCATCAGAGGCAGTGATAACTTTTTCAACCACAAAATTAGGTCGTTTTTTTTCAATATTGAGTTGTTGGGTAGAGTAGGTTTTTATATCCATGCCGTTTCTTAATTGAAGTTGTATGGAATATACACCGGTCGAACGAAGGCTATCTCCTTTAGAACGCAGATAGGTAGCAATATAGGTAGAGCCTTTTTTTATTTCTTCTTTTTCTTTCCAAGCAGAAGTTAGTTTTGCCTCCAGAACTTTATTAAATATTAAGGGCAAGGATTGGTCTTGAATAAAAGAACCTAAAACTAGAATACAAAGAAGGAGAAGTTGTCTCATTATCGTTTATTTACCGTATGCAACCAGCCTTTGCAGCAGTCACCTTGAGGAGAGCATACTATATAATAGTAAACAGATTCCGATAGGCCTTGTCCACAAAATTGTTGATGGTAACTTTCACTAAAAAATACACGATCTCCCCACGCATTATATATACCGACTTCCCAATCCGGGTATATGCCTGTAATCTCGAAGCAATCGTTTTTACCATCTTGGTTGGGTGTTATTAAATTCGGAATGACAATAGGTTGAACACGAATCGTTAAAGTATCTTGTTCTTGACATATACTATTAAATATATCGACTACGATTGGGTATGTTCCTCCTGAGTTGTAGGAGTGTATAGGATTTCGAAGCGTGGAAGAAGTTCCGTCTCCAAATGTCCAGAAGTAATTAAGTGGACCTGCACTTGTATTTATTAATTCTACTTTTGGATTTCCGGTACATTCTGTACGATTTATCCATTGTATCCCCTTTTCAATTTTAGCTACTTCTATTCGAATAGTATCTCTTCGGATACAAGAGTTGGTATCTCGAACGGTAAGAATATAGTCCGTCGTCGCGGGAGGGAAGAAGCGTGTGGTACAGGAAGATGGGTCTTTGATAAAGGTGTTTGGGGTCCATTCATAACTTAATAAGGGATCACAAAGAGTAAGCAATTGAAGTGTATCTGGAAAACAAATAGTAGTATCCTTCAACGATAGTGGAATATCCGGACTTTTAAATACTTCTACCCATCGTGTTATACTATCTCTACCTAAACAAGTGGTATTATCCGTTGCAATTAAAGTTAAAGGATATTTGCCCGGTTGATTATATCTATGGGAATGGGGCCCCGGCCCATTGGCTGTGGTTCCGTCTCCAAATTTCCAAGAAAAAGATTTCCCTCCAACACTTGTGCTGGATACCATAACGGTTAAATTATTACAAGCTCTAGTTTGACCAATAGCAAAATCAGCACGTAATTGCGTTAAGTCAAACTTGAAAAGGGCATTATTACAATCTCTAGAATTGTTAGTTCTGGAGTGTGCGTTACTTGTTGTAGGAAAGCCGTCAAATCCACCACAACTTGCACATACGGCTTGATATATAATCCCTTTTTTATCAAACCTGCTTGTCCCGCCATCGACATGATCTCCAAATTCTCCAATTTGAGTATTGCTTCCGAAATACGTAGCATACAATAAGCCGTTGGCGTTTTCATCGATTACCATTAAATAAAAATCCGAACCATCGGTAGTAACTTTAAATGCGTCAGCGGTAATCGGCATATTAAACGTAGAGCCACCAACGTAACCATTTCCTTGGTTGACAGTACCTCCCCATCCACTTAATAATATTTTACCACAATCAGTTACCGTAAAAGCATTGATAGAAATATTAATTAAACCGTTACTACTTCCAAAGGTGGTGGACATTTCAATAGATGATAAAGCAGCATCCAATTTTTGAATAAATTGCCCTCCGTTTGGTATGTTCCATGCACTATTAATCAAAGGTATAGAGCCTCTGGTTTGACCAATAGTATACACTTTATCTAAGGTGTCCAACTGCACAAAGAAACATTGATCATAGGCTACAGATCCTATATATGTAGCTTGCAATAAAGTGCCACCTCCGGAATAACGACAGATAAATCCATCGATATCTCCAAAATTAATTCGTGTTTTATGCGCCCCACTTGTCACCGGAAAGTTTGTACTGCCGGTGCCTCCAGCTACATAGAGCTCGCCTTTCGTATTCAATTGAACACTGTAAGCAGCATCCATTCCGGAACCTCCGATATAATTATCCCAATGCAAAACACTCGCATTCGAAGAAAGTTTAGCAATGTAACCATCGGACTTTCCCCCACTAAAAGTGCTGGTGGTAGACTTAGCGATATCGCTAGAAAAGGTTTTTGTAGCAACATAAATTTGGTCAATTGAATCTACAGTAACCTCACCGCGAAACTGGTCTCCATAGTTACGACAGATAGGGTCAAATAAGTCATAAATACCGTCATTAGAGGTGCCTCCCAAATAGGTAGATCCAATTAAACCGGTTCCTCTAGGGTTTAAAATGGAAACAAACAAATCCGATCCTATATCAAAATGAACACCATTATTATATCCAAGAGGGTACGAGCGAGTACCTCCGGCAAATTCGGTTTGAATAGCCGTAGGTGTAGTAGGGAATGGGAACAAACCATTAGAAGAAGAAGAACCTGTGATACCTAAAATAACTAATTCATTTTTGTGGTTAACGATTATAGAACTTGGTATATCGCTGTTCGAGCCTCCTAATAAAGTAGCGTAAACTAAGCTACCGGAGGAGGAGATTTTCATGATAGCAATATCGGGGTCTGTAATGGCGATGCCGGTGGAAGGGTCAGTAGGGAAAGGTTTGAATTCTAATGTACCTCGATACACAATTTGAAAGGCACCGGTTGTTGTTGGGTATCCTATTTGAAACAATGTGCCGGCTGCATATCCATTTCCCAAAGTGTCATAGGTAGCCGTATTTCCCCAGTTATCACCAAAGGAACCGGAATAGGTAGAAAAAATTAATTCCGGATCTATAATTAACAACTGGCTACGATCATATCCCTTAGGGAAGTCAAAAGTAACGGTGGTGCCGTTTAATCTATAATTACAAACAACCGGTTGGAGGACTCCTTTTATAGTTTGATAAGCAAAAGGTTTTGATTCTCGAATATCACCCATGCTGGTTCGAATGAACAAATGGCCATTTTTGATAAAGAGGCTATCAGCACCGGAATAATTTAATTTAATTTTTTGAACGTCACTGTGGGCTTGTACACTAAAATCATACTTAAAATTATTTTCTTGTACATAGTAGTGCACATCAATTCCGGGAAAAACATTTTCTAACTGAACTTTTTCATAGCTTAAGACTTCAGATGCCCATGTTTCAGGCTTCCCTTTTAAGTAATTAAAATAAAAAGGAGATGGATTTTCCTTTTTAGCACTTCCATTCCAAGTATGTTGGAGAAATTCTACTTTATAGGAATGGCCCTTACCGGCAGGCTCCCATTCATTATATTCTTCTGTTTCGTGCGCATGTCCTGTATGGTCTAAACGATAAAACTGGTAGGTCAGTCCTCCCGTTTCGATGTATACATTACCTTGAGGGAAAGAAGCTTGAAATAATACCGGCTGGGGCAACTGACCTTTGTTTTCTGTAAAAAAATAGCGCTGTGTTGGGCCTACAAAACTATATCCTAAAATGGAGTTTGTAATTAAAAATAAGATAAATACTAGTTTTAGCATATGTTTAATAAAATTCAACATCCTCTAATACTGTATCTCCTGCCGCTTTATTAAGTAACTCCAATACTTTCCCTTTGGAAGCGTTTAGTTCTTGTTTTAATGGGGCAGAGTTGAGATACACATAGAGCTTTTTCTTTTTAATAAACAATTTATCGGTGCGTTTGGCAATAGGACTCCCCATTATTTTTTCCCAATGTTGAATAATATAGGATTCTTGATAGGGCTGTTGTATATGGAGTGCTTGTATCCAACCGGCTAGAGCTTCACCCATCGACAAGGCATCTTTTTTTCTGGGGTAGTCTTTTTCTTTCCAACGGTTATTCATTTGTCAACTATTACGGCAAGAGGGAGCCATGATGAATATTAAATATACGAAAATCTTTGGACGAATGACCTACGATTGCGGTACTTCTTTCCGGGCGTGCGTCAGTAATAAAAATTTGACCATCTAAGTCACGCTTTACCCATTCAATCAGCTTTTCTATGCGTACATCATCCAATTTATCGAATATATCATCCATCATTAGAATGGGTCGACGTTGCAGGATTTTTTTAAGAAATGTGTACTGTGCTAATTTTAAGGCAATCATAAAGGTTTTTTGTTGTCCTTGGGATCCATACTGTTTAATGGGTTTATCGTTTAACAAAAAACTAAAATCGTCTTTATGTATACCCATCCCGGTCCGTTGGAGGAGGATATCTTTTTTAAGATTTTGTTCAAAAGCCTGTGCAAAATCCGCTGAGAGCACTTCTGTGAGGTAGAGTATGGAGGGTTGTTCCTCTTCCGGTGATAAAAGCGAATAAAAGGAAAATACATCCGGTAAAAGTTGCTGTAATAATTTTGATCGGGTGTAGCTGATGGCCGTATTCAGTTCCAAAAGTGTTGCATCATAGGTTTCCAATAAAACATAATCGAGTCGCGCTCCTTCAGAAACGGCTTTCAATAATCCGTTTCGTTGT
Organism: Cytophagaceae bacterium; assembly: GCA_025455005.1. Taxonomy (GTDB): domain Bacteria; phylum Bacteroidota; class Bacteroidia; order Cytophagales; family Cytophagaceae; genus JALONH01. The sequence goes on along the minus strand of JALONH010000005.1, from coordinate 21,574 downwards.
TTCAAAAAATGTTGATAGCGCATCAGTTGATGTAAGTAGACTGCATCCGCCTGACTAAATAAAGTATCAAAAAATTTACGACGGTCTTCACTACCGTCTCGAATCATATCTGTATCATAAGGTGTCAGTACGATGGCCGGAAATTTACCTATATGTTCAGAAAGTCGCGTATAGGATTGTTTGTCTACCAAAAAAGACTTTTTACGCCCATCATAATTGTATTGAATGATATGTTCACCTCGTTCCCCCATGAAATTTCCATGAATAGAAAAGTAAGGCGCCTGAAGGGTCATGAGTTGTGTTTCGGGGGTATTTAAGAAGCTTTTGGTCAAACAAAGACAAAAGATAGCGTCTAATAAATTCGTCTTTCCGCTGCCATTTAAACCTGTAAGTAGGTTAATATCAGGGGAAAAACGAATATCCAGGGAAGAATAGTTTTTAAAATAAAGAAGACTTAATTTTTCTAAATACATGAAATTTACTTAATTTGCCCGTCTAAATTTCTGACTGTTAAACAGCTTTATAGTAAAGAATGGCAAGTGTAAAAGAAAAAGCTAAAGATAGCTCTTCTGCAAAGGTAAATGGTAAACCAAGATTTAGCAAAGAGCAATACCTTTTCTGGTATGAGAACATGCAATTAATTCGCAAATTCGAAGAAAGATGTGGGTTTTTGTATGGTCAACAAAAGATTAAAGGTTTCTGTCACCTATATATAGGGCAGGAAGCTTGTGCCTCAGGTGCTGTATCCGCTTTGAAAAAGGGAGATCATTTCGTAACGGCATATCGTTGCCATGGTCAACCCCTGGCATTGGGAACAGATCCCAAAGCAATTTTAGCAGAGATGTATGGTAAAGTAACCGGTGTTGCGAAAGGCAAAGGAGGTTCCATGCATATTTTTGACAAATCCGTCAATTTTGCCGGTGGTCACGGTATTGTAGGAGGGCAGATTCCTCTGGGAGCCGGGCTAGCATTTGCTGAGGCATATAAAGGAACGGATCAAATATCTATTACCTACATGGGGGATGGTGCTACCCGTCAAGGTTCATTACATGAAACGTTCAACTTGGCGATGTTGTGGAATATCCCTGCCATATTCGTAGTAGAAAACAACGGATACGCTATGGGTACTTCCGTTGAACGTACGTCCAATGTGACTGATTTATATACTCTTGCGGAAGCGTATGATATGCCGGCAGAACCGGTAGATGCAATGAATGTAGAAGAAGTGCATTTAGCAGTGGAGCGTGCAGCTCAGCGTGCTCGCAGCGGTGGTGGACCTACCTTTTTAGAATTTAGAACGTACCGTTACAAAGGGCACTCCATGTCTGATCCGGCAAAATACAGAACCAAGGAAGAATTGGAATCTAAAAAAGCAGAAGATCCGATTGAAAAAGTGCGCCACACCATATTAACACAAAAATTTGCTACAGAAGAAGACTTGCAAAAAATAGATGCTGCAATTATGGCTAAAGTGGTAGAAGCAGAAAAATTTGCAGAAGAGTCGCCTTATCCTGATCCATCCGAAGCGTACAAAGATGTGTACGTTCAAACGGATTACCCTTACGTTGTAGAATAATAAAATCATCATGTCGTCTGAAATAAAAGAAAGTAATGTTGTAGAGGCGGTGAACGTTTCACTAGATCCGCTGAGTACATTTGAAAAGTATAAAAAAGTAATTATAGCCGGGGTACTCGCTGTTGTTGTAATAGTAGGTGGATGGGTTGGATTCTCCTTATATCAAGCGAACTTAAACAAAGAAGCCGCTGCTGCTATGTACCGAGCTCAAATGATGTTTGAAAAAGATTCTTTGGATACCGCCTTAAAAGGATCCGGTGATTTCATGGGCTTTTTAGATGTAGCCGATCAATATTCCTGGACTCAAAGCGGTAAGTTAGCATCGTATTATGTAGGGGCTATTTATCTTCAACAAAAGAATTATGAGCAAGCGATTGCGTATTTAGATCAGTATAGCTCTAAAAATGGTTTAATACAAGCAAGAGCTTGGTCCATGATGGGTGATGCGTATGCAGAACTCAACGATTTGGATAATGCCATTAAATATTACAAAAAAGCTTCCGGTTATTTACCAAACGAACAAGTATCTACAATCTATATGATTAAGCTAGGTCTGACTCAAGAACTAGCCGGGAAGTTTAACGATGCCATCAGTACGTATGATGTAGTCATTAAGGAATATCCCAGATCACAAGATGTAACGGATGCCAAGAAGTATAAAGCAAGAGCTACTTCCCTTGCCGCTTCGAAAGAATAAAGGAACGAACGAGAAACGAAAAGGGATAAAGCAACTTGTTTTATCCCTTTTTTAATGATACCTATTAATTGAACCATGTCGAGTGCCGATAAAAATTTAAGTGTTTTCCGCTCCACTACTCTACCGGATATGAGTACTAAAAAAATCGCTATTGTCGTATCGGAGTGGAACGATGATGTTACGGACGCTTTATATCAAGGGGCTATGGAGACGCTTCGCGCTCATGGTGTACGAAAGGAAAATATTCTGACCCGCTACGTTCCCGGTAGCTTTGAATTGTCGCTGGGAGCACAAGGCTTAGCACAACGAGACGACATCGATGCAGTGGTGGCTTTGGGATGTGTGATTCAAGGGGATACCAAACATTTTGATTTCATCTGTCAAGCTGTTGCCCACGGCATAACTAATGTATCGTTGAAATACAACAAACCGGTAGTATTTGGAGTTTTAACACCGAATACGAAACAACAAGCGCTTGATCGTGCAGGAGGAAAACATGGGAACAAAGGCGACGAAGCTGCCATGACGGCTTTGAAAATGATTGCCTTCCAAAAGAGTATATAATAAGTTAATTCATATCGATTTTATAGTCCTTACCTATTTATGAAAGTATTAAAATTTGGTGGTACATCTGTCGGAAAACCGGAACGCATGCATTCCGTTGCACAATTGATTTCAGATGCAGAGCCTAAAATTGTTGTATTATCTGCTGTATCCGGTACTACGAATGCCTTAGTGGATATAGCGGCCAAACTTACGAAAGGGGACACGTCAGCAGCTGAAGCAGCTATCGAACAACTTTTCACTCCTTATGCTGCTTTTGTAGAACAACTTGTTACCACTTCAGATGCTAAAGCAAAAGGGCATGCTATAGTAAAAAAACACGAAGATATCATTCGCAGTTATGTCAATGCCTCCGGTTTTGGAGATAAAGAAACCCGCTTGTTTTTAGCACAAGGAGAATTAATTTCTACTCAGTTATTTCAAACGTACTTAGAGGAAAAAGGATATAATTCCGTTTTATTGCCGGCTCTGGAGTTTATGAAAACAGATGCAGACAGTGAACCTATGCTGGGATATATTGAAGAAAAATTAAAAGAACAATTAGAAATCCATCCGGGTAAACATTTATATATCACACAAGGTTACATTTGTTTAAATCACCAAGGTGAAATAGATAATTTAAAACGAGGTGGGTCTGATTATACCGGAACGTTAATAGGCGCTGCTTTGCGTTTAGAAGAGATTCAAATCTGGACGGATATCGATGGTATGCACAACAATGACCCTCGCATAGTAAAACGCACGTATCCTATTCCGGAGTTATCCTTTGATGAAGCAGCTGAATTGGCTTACTTCGGTGCTAAAATACTACACCCTACCTGTATACGTCCGGCTCATATTCGCAATGTCCCGGTCCGCTTACTGAATACCATGCAACCGGAACAAAGAGGGACAGTGATTTCTACAAAGTCAACAGATAGAGATGTTACGGCGGTAGCAGCAAAGGATAATATTACGGCTATCACCGTAAAATCCACTCGTATGTTAAATGCCTATGGATTTTTAAGACGTATTTTCGAGGTGTTTGAAAAATATAAAACATCAGTTGATATGATCACTACTTCTGAAGTAGCCGTGTCGTTAACTATAGACGACGATAAAAACTTGGTTAAAATCATTGCCGAATTAAATGATTTTGCCGTAACAGAAGTGGACAAAGACCAAACGATTATTTGTATAGTAGGCAATTTCTCTAAAGATAGAATCGGTGCTTCTAAGCGCTTATTCGATGCGTTGGAGCAAATACCGGTTCGTATGATCTCTTACGGTGGCAGTGCGCATAATATTTCCGTTTTAGTGAAAACAGAAGATAAAAACCGAGCGTTGAATGAAATCAACGAACGGGTGTTTTTTGCTTCCGGTGTTTTATCCTAATACTGTCGTTTATCGTAGATCGATACACGTAACCGGTGTAAAAGTATATTCACCTACAGTTGTTAAATAAAACGCTACGGTTAATCAAAAAAAACAGATAGGCTTTAACACATCTGGATTTCTATATACATAAAAAACAAGTAAAAGGCGGTATTACGATACCGCCTTTTCTTTTACCGCTCTATCCCAAGCCTCTTGTATCACATCCCTTTCATATCCTCGACCTAAAAAATAGTTGATCGTTTTGATTTTTTTTACTAATCCAATGTCTTTGTACGCACGTGCTTTTTTTACTAAAAGTGTATACAATGTTGCTTCATAGAGTGCCTCCTCTATTTCCTCTAATCCTTTTCGAATACAATAAGAGGAGACCCCATGCAGTTCCAGTCCTTTTTTTATCTTTACCCTTCCCCAATGTTTCATCCTAAACTTTCCACCGGCATAGGCCTTGGCAAAACGCTCTTCGTTGATAAAATTTTCAGTGATTAAGCGACTTAATAGCTCGTCTATTTCAGCCTTTTTTAGCCCATATTCGTATAATTTTTGAACAACTTCGCGATGAGAGCGTTCTTGATATGCGCAAAAAGCAGTTATTTTTACATACGCCTGCCCCGGTGTTAAAACTTTCTGTTTTTTTGTGCCGTCCATTTTCGTATTTTTAACCAATAGTTTATACAAAATTGACCAATAAAAAATCATTAGCAATACTTTTTACCGCAAATGCTGTAGCGGGTTTTGCCCAAGGCTTAACCATGTTGGCTATTCCATGGTACTTTACGGTCAACAATCAAGCAAACATCTTCATTGCCTATTTTGCTGTTGTCACTTTACTTTCCTTGTTTTGGGGACTATATGCCGGAGCATTAATTGATGGATTTAACCGTAAAGATGTATTCTTAGGTACAAATGTAGTAGGTGGCTTAATCGTTTTCTCGGTATCCTCTCTTGGTTTTAAAGAAGGGACATTACCTACAGAATTAATAGTTTTGGTCTTTACCACCACCTTTTTAGGGTATGTCATACACTATCCTAATCTATACGCTTTTGCACAAGAACTTTCCGATCCAAAAGATTATACCAAAATAACTTCCATTATTGAAATCGTAGGTCAATCTACCGCCATTGGTGGTGCTGTGATGGGAACGCTATTTTTAGATGGGTTGAATCAGGATATCGTCTTTGATTTACCATTTGCCAATATCAATTGGTCGCTTCATGTTTATGTACCTAGACTTGAAATTCATGAAATCTTTCTCTTTGATGCGTTAGCTTATTTTGTATCCTTCATTATTATACTGTTGATTGAATACAATCCTGTTATGGGAGTGAACCATGCAGACGAAGGGACCTTATACGAGCGTTTGAAATCCGGCTACGATTACTTAAGAAATAACCAATTAGTTTTGTTATTCGGAATCTGCTCCTATGCTATTTTTGTTGTAGTGTTAGTAGAAATATTTTGCTTAATACCGCTGTATGTTAAAAACAACTTAGGTGAAGGGGCGGAAGTCATCGGTTTGGTTGAATTTATGTATGCAACAGGTTCCTTATTGTCCGGTATCGTAATTCAAACAGTCTTTAGTCGAATGCCTCTATTAAAGGCTATATTAATTATTACATTTCTAACAGCAGGTGTCTTTTTTATCAGCTCCTTTACTGCATTAGTTTCCGTTTACTTGGTAGTGGCTTTATTTAAAGGATTTTCAAATGCAGGCTCTCGCATCTTCCGAGTGTCTTACTTATTTGCATTAATACCAAACGAATTAGCCGGTCGAGTAAATAGCTTCTTCAATGTAATTAACACCGTGTTCCGATTGTTCTTTATTTTGTTATTTGTATTGCCCTTTTTCGAAGAAGGGAATAATGTGATATACGCTTATTTCATCCTCGCTACTTTCTGTGTGTTGGCCGGATTGATTTTAGTTTTTAAATACAAAGATTTTAACTCGCTTACCGGTAAGGCTACCCAAACTCATTAATCGGATGTATTTCTCTGAAATGGCAGCGGTCTGCGAAGGTGTTTTTATATCGTCGCCACCTTCTATCGTTATCCAACATTTATCATTAGATACACGTAAAGTTACGGCTCCGGAAGGTACCTTGTTTTTTGCCATTAGAGGTAAAAATCACGATGCACACGAGTATATTTCTATCGCATATGCAAAAGGTATTCGAGCATTTGTAATAGAAGCGGATATCTCAATAGAGCAGTATCCGGATGCCGGTTTCTTTAAAACGACTTCTACCATTCAAGCTTTACAACACTGGGTAGCGCATCATCGTGCACAGTTTACGTTACCTGTTATCGGTATTACCGGCAGTAATGCTAAAACCATAATAAAGGAATGGTTGTACCAAGTTTTACAGAGTGATTATTGTGTAGCTCGCAACCCTAAAAGCTATAACTCTCAAATAGGCGTGCCCCTTTCTGTGTGGTCGATCAACGAACGACATACCTTAGGTATTTTTGAAGCCGGTATTTCTCAACCGGATGAAATGCGCCACTTAGAAAAAGTGATACAACCTTCCCTGGGCATTTTTACTACAATAGGGTCGGCTCACGACGAAGGGTTTAAAGATCGGTTTCATAAGATAAAAGAAAAAGCGGCATTATTTACCCATTGCAAGACGGTCATATTATGTCGTGATCATACAGAAATAATTCAACATCCGGCCATACAAGCACTGTCGTTGTTTACATGGTCCATGCAAGGTCAAGCTGCCGATATACAATGGCAAGCTTTACCTACTACCGGAGGATTTTTAAAATGGAATGTTGTAACACCCCATTGGGAAGGAGTACTTCAGTTACCCTTTACCGATAAAGCTTCTATAGAAAATGCAGCACATGTAGTTGCGGTTTTAGTTTACTTCGGTTATCCGGTTGTGGATATTCAAAAACGAATCGATGCTTTACAGCCCTTACAAATGCGGCTGGAGTTAAAACAAGCTAAGAACGATTGTTATATAATTGACGATACGTACAACAACGATTTAGCCGGCATTCGCATGGCCTTAGATTTTATGTTGCACGTACGGCAACGCCACCAAAAAACGGTCATACTCTCAGACGTTTTAGAAAGTGGCATACCACCGGAGCAATTATATCAAGAGATAGCCGGCATGCTTCAGGCTGCTGAGGTACAGCGGGTATTTTGTATTGGAAAAGAAGGCAAGTGGTTAGTGCCACACACAACATTGGAAGTGCATACTTTTGATACTGTGGAAGACTTTTTAACTAGCGAATGGATTCGCAGTTTTTCGAAAGAAATTATTTTAATCAAAGGAGCACGTTCTTTTTCTTTTGAACGCATTGTTCAAGTGCTGGAGTGGCAACAGCACGAGACCCGCTTGGAAGTAAACTTAAACGCTTTGGCGCATAATTTGAATGTGTACCGATCCAGATTGAAACCCGGTGTTAAGACAATGGGAATGGTGAAAGCCTTAGCGTATGGAAGCGGCGCGCATGAGGTAGCCTTATGGTTGCAACAATTAGGTGTACATTATTTAGCAGTGGCGTATACAGATGAAGGAGTGCAGTTGAGAGAGCAAGGCGTAACACTTCCTATCATGGTCATGAATGCTGCAGTAGAGACCTTTGATCGGTTAGTAGAGTATAAATTAGAGCCGGAGATTTATCGATTAGATATGTTAGACATCTGGTTGGAAATGTCCCGTAGTCAAGCCATCACTCTTCCCATACACTTAAAGTGGGACACCGGAATGCGGCGTTTGGGTATGGAGCACCAAGATGTGGACGCGGTGGTAGAACGACTGAAAGCGGCTCCAACCTTACGAGTAGCCAGTTGTTTTACACACTTAGCCGGTTCAGACGAAGTCGAACATGACGCTTTTACTCAGGCACAATTGGACTTATTTTTAAGTATTACAGAAAAGATTGAAGCAGTTGTTGGGTATCCGATACTACGGCATGCGGCCAACTCAGCCGCTATACTACGATTACCCGAAACACATTTGGATATGGTCCGATTGGGTATCGGTTTGTATGGGGTGGAGAGTTCAGGAATCTATCAAAACGAATTAAAAGCGATTAGTACGTTTAAGACACATATATCCCAATTGCGAACAATAGAAGCAGGAGTTAGTGTAGGGTATAGTAGACGATGGGTAGCACAACGTACCACACGGGTTGCCACTATTGAAGTGGGATATGCCGATGGTTATGATCGTCGGTTAAGCAACGGGGTAGGAGAGGTAGGGATACGAGGGCAACGATGTCCGGTGATTGGTAATGTATGTATGGATATGACGATGATTGATGTGACGGATGTGCCCAACTGCGCGGTGGGAGATGAAGTACAATTATTTGGGGATCAAATTACCATACCGGAAGTGGCGGCTAAAATTGGGACCATAGGATACGAAGTCTTAACCGGCATAGGAGACCGAGTGAAACGTATCTATTTTTCTGAAGAGTAAAATAGAAATTATAGTTGAATGGTAATGTCGTTTAGTTAACGTCGATGGACGTAACGAGTTATATATTCTAAACGAAGAAGATTAGCATATAGGGTGTTTTACTTTTAGAACTTCTTCCTAAACACCTCCGGTGTCATGCCGGTTTGATTTTTAAAGAATTTACCGAAATAAGAATTGTCTGTAAAGTTTAAGCCGTAGGCAATTTCACCAACGGTCAGATCCAAGTTCACTAACATCCGTTTGGCTTCCAATACAATTCGGTTACGGATTAACTCGCCCGCAGATGTTCCTAAGATATCTTGACAAATAGCATTAAGATGACTGGGAGAAATACACAACTGTTCGGCATAATATTTTGGCAAACGTTGATGCAAATAATGCTCTTCTATTAGTCGTTCAAAATTACGCACAAGAGTATACGAATGGTTCTCTTGAACCGCAGAGGTCTCCATATCTCCATTTACTTTCGACATCAGCAGAAAAAATTCCAACAACAAAACTCTTAATATATCTTGACGGAATTTACCCGCTTGCTCTTCTTCTTGAACCGCTTTTTCCAGTATCTCTATTGCCCGCTGTTGTTGTGCTTCCGGGATATTGAGCGTACAAGTACTAACGTTCCCTCGGAAAAAAGAAAACTGATCAAGGTAATGGGTATTTAATAAAAAGGATTGAAAAAAAACCGTAGAAAAGTTAATGACATACCCATCCATTTCTCCTTCAAAACTCCAGTCGTGTACCTGTCCGGGTACCATAAAATATACATGAAAAGGTTGAATCTTGAATTGTTCAAAATCGATGGAGTGTCCTCCGCCACCGTGTGTAAAAAAGACGAGGTGATAAAAATCATGGCGATGAGGAAAGTGCACCTTGGTCAAGGTTTTGAGGTAAGGTGCAAAACGTTTGATAATGATATCCTCCTCTTGCGTAAGAGAAAACTTACAAATATCATAAACGGGGAAGGCACGCTTCATTCCTGCAATATACCAGGGTCAAGATGGTATCACTTCAATATACGAAGCAAATAAAAGGAGTGCAAGCGAAACCCTTGGAGACTTAAGCAAAACCTCCAAGGGCAGTAATCAAAATAGGTATTACCATTTTTTATACGGCAGGAATTTCCCTTCCATCGTAATCTTCACTCGATCACCGTTAGGATTCGGCACCTTTTCCATATCCATTGTAAAATCAATGGCACTCATTATGCCATCTCCGAACTTTTCATTGATCAAGGCCTTCAAGGTAGTACCATATACCAATACCAATTCATAAAATCGATAGATCGTTGGATCCGTCGGAGGTATGATATCCAGCGAACCTCTGGCAGGCATATCCTGAAGCGATTGGATTTGTTCCGGCGTCAGCGATAGAAGTGCTCCAGCCTTTTCCGCTTCTGATTTATCCATCGTAGCCTGACCATGTAAGGCAAGGGTAGTCCATACCAGACTTCGGCCCACCGCTTCCGACACTTGTTGGTAGGTAATGTTTTTCGCTTTAAGCGTCTCGATGATGTGGGCAGTTACTTGTTCTCTTTCCATGTGTATAGTAGTTGTTTAGTGATTATAAAAGTTTTCTTTCAGATTCATTAATGGGTACATCGTTAATACTGGCAAAGCGTTTTTGCATAAAACCGTTGGCATCAAACTCCCAGTTTTCATTCCCGTAGGCTCGAAACCATTGCCCCTCGTCGTTATGGTATTCGTATTCAAAGCGCACCGCAATGCGATTGTCCTGATACGCCCATAGTTCTTTTTTAAGTTTGTACTGATGTTCTTTGGACCACTTCTCTGTGAGGAATTGTACGATTTCTTCCCGACCGTTAATAAAGAAGGAGCGATTACGCCATTCACTATCGGGGGTGTAGGCCATGGACACCCGCACCGGATCCTTGCTGTTCCAGGCGTCTTCGGCCATTTGAATTTTCTGTTTGGCTGTATCTAACGTAAAAGGAGGCAAGGGAAGTTTCTGATCCATGACAGTGACATATAACTAAGAATACTAAGTTCAATAGTCAAATGTATAGGACCGTGATGTTGTTTTCGTGGTTGTTTTTATGGATTGTATGGTATTATTTAAAAAAAGGGGAGGATTCGATTAAAAGTTCGTTGGTGATTTTACCAATCTTCACACTCACCCGTGTCGTACTTGGCGCAAGTTGGTAACTTGTACTAGAAAAGGGTGTATGCAGATTGTAAATCCCAACTTTCTAGGAAGAGTACGTGTTGGTGACGCCGCAAAAGACTATACTTCTTACTATACACCTGAGTGAGCGGCTAAACACCAACTCGGACGGGGGCGGATTGGGCTAAAACAACTTTCCTTGTAGGTCAATTTTTGGTTGAAATGTTCCAATAATCATAAACGGATTTAATGAAACGTGATGATGTGCTTGGGTTGTCCCTAAAAAAAAATGCAAGTCTTTTGTTTTAGCAAAGTCGTCAAAATATTTTTTTCTCACATCTGCAATTGCTTTTTGTTCGTCTCCTTCGTGTCGAGCATGACAATTCCAATAAAGCTGACCTGTTTCCCAATCTTCAATCATCATATTACTCTGTTTTCCTTGATTGTCGATTATTTTAAACTTGAATTTGTATGGTAGTTTCTGAACAACATCAAATTTACCTTCTTGATTAGTTTCAAATAAATTGAGTTGGTTCAACTTAGCTAATTTGTCTTTGTCCCATTCTCTTTCAACTGGTTCTGCGTAGAAATCCAAAATTTCTGTTGGTTTAAATACTGCCAATGATGTGCAAATATTTTTGTCCTTGGCCTCTGCTATCAATTCTGTTAGGTTATAATAAATTTTCCCTAAGCAGATTTTCTTGCGTTCTTCCCAATTGCTTTTGGTGTCGATATGTCCAACTACATTTATCTCTGTGTCAATACTTTTAGGTCGATAACTTTCAGGACGGAAATCGCTTGTGTTTTTTACCAAATCAACTTCAATCCAATCATATTTTTTGTATTGTTCGTTATATGATTTTTTTCGGAACGGAACAGGGTAAAGACGTATCCAAGTGCCATCTTCACGAAATCCTGCAGTACAAACCAATTCATCATACTTACTTGAAATAGCAGGGTAGGTTTTTACAGTTATCAGAACTTTTGTTAATGCCATTTATCTCGAAGTCTTTTATTTTTATGGTCTCGATGATTGCTTCGCAGTTTCAGATATGTTTTACTTCGTATTCAAAGCCTGGAAGCGTTTCAATGGCTTCCGCTAAGTGTTTACGGTGGCATTGGCAAATGTTGGCTTCAAAACAAGTTAATGCAATGCGTTTATGTTGTATTAATAAGTTTAGTATGGCGTTTTGCGTAGAAACCGTCTTTGTCAAGTTATTTTTTCGGTAAACGGCAAACAATTTATCGTAATCCGTTTGTGTATTTAATTCCTGTCTTTGTTCGGATTGTATTCCTACTTCGGGAAAGTGTATGTATTGTATTCCCAAACTCTCACAATAGCGTTTCAATTGGCTTTTACTAAAGCCGTATTTCATACTCAACGGATTGTTACGAACATCCACTAAAATTTTCACGTCATTTTTTAACAGACGGTTTAAATATTCTTCAAGCGATATACCTTCGTACCCAATCGTAAATAATATGGTTTTGTTATTGACAGGGATACTATTCTTTACTTTTTCAAGTTCATGTTTTGTTAAAATGCTTTCCGCTTTTTCGCTTTTGGTTGCCCAATAAGGAAAATTGACGTAAGTATGTTCCATCAACTTGTTAGCACTCATGCTACCGTACAATTTTTTAATTTCCAATAATTGTTTACGGTCGGTTTCTTTGAGCGACTTTAAATAATCTGTTTTGTCTAAACTTTTAAAATGGCTGTTGGTTTCAGATAAAATACCTTTATTTGCCATAGCTGTTAAATCTGCATTGGCAGAATAGGAGTAACAACCAAATCGGTATGGAACAAAATCATACGCTTTATTTTCCTGCTTTTGAGCAAATAGAAATAACAATTTTTGTAAACGGATTTTTTCCAGATTACCTTCAAAAAGTTGCATTAAAGCAAGTATAATTTTTCGTCTATAAAACATAGTGCAAAGGTACTTATTTTGACCTTTAATTCCGATTATTTAGCAACAATACGACCCATAGCGTTTTTGGCGTTAGCGGTGCTCTCCACTCTCGTTATAATTGACACAACATTACCGCATCACCAACAACTCAATGTTACATAATTAAGATATAAAGATATTGATTGGTGACGCCACAATTATTTACATCTCATTCACGACACAAGCCTGCGTGGCAAAACACCAACTCGGGCAAGGTAACTTTTTTAGCAAGGATTAAGGTTGGTGGTTAATTATTAGGTTTCATTTTAAACAGCACTAGATTTATCAAAGTTAAAATAATGACTATAAACACCAAACTTAATATCTGTTCAAAGTTAATATATACTCCTTTAACATACATGCGCTCTGAATCAACCATAATCATTAAAAAGAGATTATACACAGTCAAAATAGTATAAAGAAGGAATAAGGAAAGAATACTAAGCCATGCGTATTGATTATTAAATAATACTTGAAGAACTAGTAACAATGTTGGAAAAAGACCCAACCAAAAATATTTAATACCCATAGAACTTATTGAATCATTTCTTTCCCAATCGTTAATCCAAAGTATCAACCAAAATAATAAAGCGATAGAATATAAAATACGCTGTACTTTATCGTTAGATAATAATTTGAAGAAAATATTCATGAGATTATTAAAATTAAAAGTCAGATGAAATCGACGATTTATGCCCACAGTTTTTTCAACCAATTCGGAATTTTATTATCAACCTTTGTTGTAGGAATTTCCCTTTTATTTTTCATTGTTTCAATATCATAAGATATATAAGAAACCTTCAAATTTTCTTTTATCTCAAATTTTCCATCTTCACTATAACATTCATATTTGCCTTTTTTTTCTCTTACACTTCCTGAATACATGGTTTCAAATCCTGTAAATTGATTTTCGGAATCAAAGAAGCCAATTAGCGTTGCGCTACCATGCGGTGAATAGTGAAATCTGGGTTCCCCAAAGTAATCAATTAACTCAGAAATAGTAACATCCAAATACCAACAAATTTTTCTGACTTCTTTGGGAGTTTCATAAACAAGCTCAATGGAGGTAAATCTTTTATCATGAGGCGTCAATTTGCGTCTAGTTAAATAAGGTCTAGTTTCACTAAACTCACAAGTACCTAATATTTCTGTCAAAGAATTTAAACCACTTTGCTCGTGAAATAATTGTTTCATTTCGAAAAAATAATCTTTCAGGTTCGTATGAATCAAATCTTGCATTTAAGAATTTACAATTATCGTTATGACTATTTAATAACTTTCTAGGAAGATTACGTGTTGGTGACGCCGCAGAAGACTATACTCCTTGCTATACACCTGAGTGAGCGGCTAAACACCGAATCGGGCGGGGTGCAGAAATTATTTTTTTAAATCCTTAATTAATTTAAATATTTCCTTTTCAAAGTTTTCATTATTCCCCTTCAGAAAACTAGAATAGTCGAGAATGTTGAATTCTTTTAATCCAAGAATATTTTTCCAGTATTCTTCTGCATCTTCTCGAGGTCTAATGTCTTCTTTTTGGATTTTAAAAATGAAGTCATCTATAGTTATTGGGAAATAAACATCTTTCCAATACTTATCCTGTTTTAGTCTTGCTTCTGTGAGTTCAAATTGACAAGCAGGGCTCTTTAAAGAATCTTCTGAAGCAATAAAAAGAACTCTGTCGTATTTTTTTATATTATCTTTCATGATATTCTTAAGTTGCTTTCCTCCTGGAGCATCTTTTTCCCATAAAAAAGTAATAATACCTTTGTCAATAAGAGCATTATTTAATTTTTTTGCGAAATCTAAATTTTCTGTACTGTATGAAATAAATACAGTTTGAAAATTTATCTTATTTGTCAATCCATATAAATAATCTTTAATATCAGGTGCAGTAATTCCAAATAAATTATAAAGATCATTCTGATTTAAAATCTCGGATTCAGCTATAGTAGTAAAATCAACTGAATTGAATTCCGTTCCTTTAGAGTTTGGAATAAATTGAAATGAATCCCTAGACAGTATACAGTTTTGAAAACTATTTAAATTCATTACAGACGATATAAACTTTACAGTAGTTAGTTTTAAAAAAGAAAAATAATTTCTCGTCAATAGACAACTATTGAATTCAATTGTTGGTTCAAGATCTCTATATGAATCTGTAAATCTGTTATAATTAACAAAACATTCATTAAAATTTACGTTTTTGAAAGAGGTTCCACCCCAATATATATCCATTAATTCATGACAAGATTCAAAATTAGTTTTTGATATCTCTACATCAGCAAAATGTATTAGGGAGAGTTTTGATTTTATTATTTTTACGTTTTCGAATCTACTTTCAAAAAAACCAGAGGAACTCATGTCGATATTATTGAATTGGCATGATTCAAATTCGCAAGCTGAGAAATCGATGTTTCTGAATTGACAATTATTAAATTGACAATTTTTAAATTTGAAACCACTAAATCTTATTTCTTGAAAAGTATAATTCTTAAAAATGGCTTTATTAATTTCAAGTAGTTCGCTATATTTTTGATTAGTTCCACTTAAGTGAAGATCGTAATATATTTTGTAAATAGGTGATCCTTCATTATTGTATTTTATTAATAAATCTAAAAGTTGATTTTGAGTAGTTATTTCCATAGAAGGCTTAATTGTCTATAATAATTTATATACAAACCTAATTTACCCCATTTCCACTTCTTTTCAAAAAGCGTAAAAAGCCCCCAATCACTTGGAGGCTTTTTTGCCGAGGTAGGTGTTTATAGTTTGTTTCTTAAGCACGTCAGAATCCGTGATTGTGAGCTTCTCAAGAGCAACGACCACCTACCAAATCTATTATAGAGCTTTTGATTTTATTCCTGATATCTAAGATACTCAATTGCGCTCTCTCCGCCAACTCTATAATTTAGCACTTTATCATCCGGCCTTTGAAGGATGCGCCATTAATAAGAAGGCAGCAGACTTCACCAGCCTTGATTTTTAGTTTCTTTTGTAACAAGACAAAAGAAAGGAGAAAACCAGTAACTGGTAATAGTTATGTAGTAAGTAAAAACGGAGTTAACAAATATCTGTGGCAGGTCGGCGTCTGATGGCCGCACCACCTGGGAAACTTTTTTCTTGCAGCGCGCAGCCTTACAGTCGCAGACCGATGGATTTACTAGGCAAAAGTTGCCAACTTGCGCCACTACGGTAATTGATAAGTTTAATTGTTTTTACCTTATTATAAAGTAAAAGACGGTCGCAGACTGATGGATTTAGTAGGCACAAGTTGCCAACTTTAAGTAGAAGGGTTTATGTTACATCATTCTTCTTAATTCTTGTTGATGTTCTGTATAGCAATGATAGCATTGAGGCTTATTCATACTTGTCATTTCGTATTCTCCACATCTATGACAAACATTTTCTTGATAGTCCGGATTTTCATATTGAGACCAAATCGAAAAACAATCACCGCAATAAGGTCTTGTAGGATTATAGTCAATCCTATTCTCACATCTTATGCAATAACCTCTAATTATTCTCTTATATTTATTTTGATTATTGTCTTGTTGTTTTTTGTTAGTAAAAATTGGTCTGTCAACTTTACGTAATGAAACTTGTTCCGCTGATTGAATAATTGAATATGTTTCTGCAACTGCTTTATCAAAAAGCTCTTTGTCTATATTTCGATTAATTAGAACACCCATTTCACGATTATTTTTCTCAGAAAACTCATACATATTCATCGAAGTAATTACCATTTTTGTTTCGTTGAAATAACATTTAGCATGAAGATTTTCAAAAAAATAAAGTTCGACATTTTTTAATTCGGCTAGTGAATTCCTCTCGTTTGGTTTTAGTTCGTCTTTCCCATAAATGATTTTTATTGATACGTTTTTATTAGATGCGTCTTTAAGACGCTCGAAAAATGTTTTCGAAATTTGTAGGTAGGGAGAAACAAGAATAAGCTTTGCTTTAGCTTCAATGATTATATTTTCAATATTATGAGATGTACCGTTTGTAGTTAAAAACTCTGCCATTGTATTTTTAATTTTCTTTGTCTTCTTTGTTAATAATATTATATTCTAAACCTACTTTCAATACAATATATTAGTTAGCTTGGTGTATCATTCTCAATTCACCAACCTTCTAAAATTGTATCAATTGAAAACCGTTTGGTCCTATCTAGCTTAAAATAGCGTATTGGTGACGCCTCAATAATCGATACTTTTCATTACATTCATCTCTAAGTAGATACATATCAATTAAACGTGGAATGTTATATACGGTTTACAAATCCGCTTTATCTGCAACCTAGATTGCAAATCTAGGTTAGCGGGGGCTCTATTAAATTAAGTATTTATTCTTTGTTAAGAGACTTGTTGGATAGAGCGAAAGCTTTGTTCAACAAGTCTTTTTTTATTGCTAGCTAACTTTAAAAATTACGTGATGTTGACGGAACGAGGTTATGCTTTTCATTTATTTGTCCAGTAAGCAAATGATTGTGGTGGAGATAAATTAAAGTCTTCTCTCAAACATTTTGGTTTTCTATACTTTCTTGCCTTTTTAATTTTGATAGCAAAACCTTGTTTCTTATTTGCAAAGTAGTCGTAATAAAATTCCTTGCTGATGCCAGAATGCTCTTGCGTTAAATCCCAAAGTGTTGAAAGGTCATAGTTCAAAACTTCGTCAATTTCAAATTCACCAATTACTTGTTGCACAGGAGAAGAAGCATATACAATGACTGATTTTATATTCTCATTTTTGAATATTGATTTTCTAAACTCAAACTTCTTTGTACCGTCAAAAATCTTGAACGCAAACTCTGGTTTTATTGATAATACAACTTTCATTTTCTTATTTCTTAGTATACGCAAATTTAATTAAATCGTTAAACTGCTCATTAGTCAATTTAGCAAAACCTTTTGGTAAACTCATTGGGTCTGCGAATATTTTTAATTTAATCAAATCACTAAGTGTCGGCTTGGGTGTAGGTAATGAATGAGCATACAAGAAGTTGATTATAAAAGGTTTGTATTTAGGAAATTTTTCCCACCACTTTGTTTTTAAATCTTCTTTAGAAATCATTGTCCGTCTATTACAACTATTGAAAAAATCGTCAAAGTCCTTAAAATTGTTTTTAACACTTTCTACTATGCAAATTGTAGTTACAGTGCTTGAGTATGTCTTAGGTGATGTTTCGCCAATACGATAAATTAACACAATGTCTCCTGACTTTAAGTATCTATCAGGTGAATGAGAAATATATACTTTACTAATTCTGTTTCTGTGCGGTTCGTTCTCAGTATATTTTGCCTTATCTTCTCTTGTATTTATGCTGTCTGGGAACAGTTCTGTATGATACTGTGGCTCTATCCTTATTAAATATTTATCTGTCTCTCTTGAAAAGAAAGGAAATGTAAGTTTTGGATTTTCAATGTTTACAGGTAGGTTTTTGCTAAACTCTCTTACATAAACAAGTTCGTCTCCGTTTGGGGTAGTCTTAATTCCATATTTTTTAAAGCCCCATTCTTCGAGCATTTCAATGAGTTGCTCTTGTTCTGGCCTTTTGTCAAAAATAGTTACATAAATTTCTTCAACCTTGAACAGAATAGCATTTTCAAAGATTGTTTTTAAGAAACGCTCCCCAATTTTGTAGCCATTTCCTGTTACTTTAAGAGTTCCGATTTTCAGACGTTTCTTAGGCTTAAAAATAGGAGTGATGTCAGCATAACTTTCTTCTCCTGTCTTTTCAATTTTAATAAATAAGAATGCAGTCAGTTGATTATCGCTGTAACATACATAGCATGGTTGTTCTGCCTTGCTATTAAACCATTTGTCGAACTCAGCGTAGTCACTTCTAAAACTGTCGAAAAAACTATCTTTCAGATCAACCTCTGCAAAGTCAACTTTTTTTACTGCTAAAACTTTATGTGTTACTAATTCGGGATTTTCTGCTGTTGCCTTTTCTAAAAATGTCTGAATACGAAAAACTCTATCGCCAATTCCTAAGAGTTTTGCTTTCGTGTGTATTTTTTTATCCTCAGAAATCAGAATATCAACTCTATTTTCATAAACTTCATTTAAGATTTGTGTGTCATTGATGTCGTTTTCTTGACTATCAATTTGCCGGCTTACTTGTTTTACAGTGTTACTTAGCGGAGCTTGATGCTTTAACTGATTGTAACTTTCGATTTTGATATTCATTGTTTTCAAAGAGCTTTGGTCTTTATACCGGTTTAACTCCTGAATTGTCAATGGATGAATGTACTTGTCGTATTTTAGTTTGTCGAGCCAATTGAATAGTTGTCCAATGTCGAGGTTGTAAATCTTACTGGCTTCTCTGTGAATGATAATGTTTGTATCAAGCAATACTTTCATTTAGTGTATATCAAAGTTAATATCAATAATCAAACAACGCTGCTTTTAACGGTTTATAGCTAACAAATGGTGGCGGATTTCGGAGCACAAAACTGTCAATACACCACAAAAGTTGATGCTAAGTAGAATGTTTAATTAACCACTACACCCGCCATTGAGCTAAACGCTTGTTACATGCAGTTATATTGTTTTAAATTTATTGTAGCTTTCTACTTTTTTCTTCTCAAAGTATTCTAAAAGTTTTTTTCTAATCTTATTTTCGGTGTTTGAATTTTTATCTTCACGACTTAAAATTATTTCAATTGACATTTGAAAGTCAGCATTTTCATCTTTAGATTTTACATAATCTGGAAATCCAAGATTTACAACGACACTACCTTGTATCCCATTAAATGATAATATATATTTAAATTTCACGGCTCCGAAAATAAGTTTTGGATAATATTCTTGTTTATTAATAAGAACATGTTTTTGCAAACCTTTTCCACTAAGTTTAAGATTGTCTATTTCATCTAAAAACAGTTTTACATCTTCATGAGATTCAACACTTTCATCAAGATATAAATCTATATCAGTAATAGATTTAAAGTCTAGGTAAATCGTAAAATTACTTATGAATGAGTAAAAAAACTTTATTCTTGTCGAATTGTCAAAATGATTAAATCTTACTGATATAATGTCATCATTTGATTTAATAATTGATTTTGTCAACATTTGCTCTTTTAAAGCTTGTAATAATATGTTATTAACTTCAAATGTTTCTTTTGACGTTGAATCTTGCTGAACAGATATTTGAATATCATTTTCTGATATCTTTTTTAATGTAATTGCACCTTTATGATAGGTTTTGTTATTTGTCCAATCATCTAATAGATTTTCTCTTTCAATTTGATATTCAAATACTGCTGTAAATTCATCTTCAAAATAAAAATTAGGATTGCCAACTACTGAATAGTTAGGTCTATATGTATATTTTTCTTTTATTAAAGCATTTATATCTATATTGTTTCCTATTACTTCTTGAAAATCGAAATCACTTTTACAATTGATAGAAGAAGTTCTATATTTTACTGTTTCTTCTTTTGTCTTTTGTGTTTCATACAATTCAATAAAATCTTTAGGACTAATTATACTTTTCATAATTAAAGGAACTGAGTTGTTTTTTTGATTTTGACCTAAGAAAACACCTTTTTCTCTAAGTAATGAATTGATATTAGCGTTTGTGATATTTGATTTTACAAGTAATTGTCTGATGGAATCACCTTGAGGAAGTATATCTTTATTCATATTTCTTAATTTCTAAAGTCAGACGGAAATTTTTTTACTATTAAATTTTCATTTAAAACATAAGTAGAGAAATTCGATAACATTTGTTTTATCGAATTGTCATTTGTTAAATAATCATATGTTTTGAAATATAAAACTGTTTTATCTATAGAATTAAGATGGTCGAAATTCTTAGCAAAGTTTAGAATTTGAGAAAATTGTGTTTCTGAAAAATCATCGTTTATAAAAATTCTCAATTCAATGTCCTTTCCATTTTCGATACGTAAAGGAATTATATCAGAATATAGATAATTTAATGGAAATATTTTACCGAATGAATTTTCATGTATTGATGTGTAATTTAAACCTGAATTATGATATACAAAATCAACATTTGCTACTCCAAAATTCTCTTTAGTTCTAAAAATACTTTCGTATAGAAAGTTAACTTTATTATTATCTAATAATATAATTTTATCAAAAACTAAGTCGTTTTCAATTTGAACATTAGATACAATAGACGCTAAACTAAAATTTATTGGACTTGTGTTCGATAACCAAACTAATATTCCAAAAATATCAGTCTTATTAACTCCGGTAAAGCTTTGATTTAGATTACTTTTTTCTTTGGAATAATTAAAGCATTCCAATGTATATGCTAAATCTTTTATGTGAGATTTAAAAAGAGTAGAAGGGTAATTAGGATATTCACCTCCAATATATTTAGATGAAATAACACCAATATCTAAAGTGTAATCTTCCAAAGGACATTTGTAAGTTACTAATCCGTCAATTCCATGTGTGGTTTTATTGTTTTTTGCAGAAGGATCTTTATGCTTTGTTCCTCTATTGCAATTTATTGAATTGTTCTCTTGAAGTGAATTGTAATTTAATATATCCTCAAATATAAATTTTACAATTTTTTCACCCTTTTCGCCAATTGATTTAGACCATTCTCCCATAATTTATTAGTATTGTTCAGTTTTTTTAAAATTGCATGTAACGTTTTGCAGCTACCCGAAGGTGGCGATTTCGAAGCACTTCACTGTCAACCAAGCAGAAACTTTGATAGAAGCACAAAGCTCGATTTAACAACTGAACCGCCACTTTTGGGTAGGTGCTGTGTGTGCCTGGAATGGTCATTCGTCCCTTCAGACACACTCTTGAAATTAATGGAAAATTAGGACACATTCAAGTCTTATTATCCACGATTTAAGA
>JALONH010000042.1 GCA_025455005.1 Cytophagaceae bacterium | reverse complement strand
GTGTAGAAAAAGATAGTATTGAGATGAGTTATCCGGATTTTTTATTTCCTAATCTTATCACCCCTAACGGTGATGGGAAGAATGATGTTTTACAGATTAAACCCATTGATCTGGAGTCAGGACATTTACAGGTATATTCTTCTTGGGGAGATTTGGTATACGAATCAGGAAATTATAAACACAATTGGAATGCTGATTCCATCTCGGAGGGGATTTATTATTATCGATATCGTTCTGAAAACGATTGCGATTTAAAAGGTTGGATACAAATTATACGTTAATCAAAATGAATGTACATCAAATTAAAATAATTCTGTGTAGTATACTCTTTAATACTTTGCTGTTGTCTAATGCAGAAGATAGCCTATTTACCAAGGGTTGTAATTATACTATAATGACGGAGGCAAGTTTAGGATATGGATATAGAAGCATTCAAAATGTTCAAAACAAAGAAGAATTTGACCAAGAATTTGCACTTCATTTTATAAACGGATTTTATCTTAAACAACCGCTTTTTTTAGGGCTAGGATTAGCTTGGGCAAACTACCGCTATACGAATGCTGTTATGGCACCTTTCTATTTTACTATTCGATATGATTTTACAAGAAATAGAATACAACCTTATGTAAATGCACAGTTAGGCTATAGTATTTCTCTTTCAGGCAAAGAGAACAAAGGCGGTGCTTACACAGGTTTATCAACAGGTATTCAATGGAACAGATCTGGTGTAAAACCATATATAGGATTTGGATTGTCTGCTCAACAATGGTCAGAAACTGGAGATAATCTAAACAATGTTCGATTTAACACGAATGTTTTATTTTGGAGAGCACAATTAGGTATTACGTTTAAATAAAAAAATATGAAGTTCAATCTATATATTTATACATTAGCATTTTTTTTATTTATCATCTCGTTTGAAGAGGTAAAAGCAGGTTTTTGTAAAAACTTAGAGATATCAGGGCCTTCAACGACATGTGCCGGTAAAGAAGAATTATATAGTGTTAATTTTAAAAAATATAAAACAGTACAATGGTCGCTTAGCACTGGATCGAATGCGGAAATAAGCTCTGTTTCCGACATTGATTTAATGCTTATCAAATACAAACTAGGTATTTCGTCTGCTCGTCTAATATTTTTAGAAGTAACTACTAAACAACAACTCCAACTCAAACTAGATGCTGTAACCACAGTTATGGGAATTACTGTTAACCCCACTTCAACTATTACTATCAAATCTTCAGGAAAAGTATATGTAGGAGAAAGCTACTTAGGTAAAATAGATTATTCCTTTTCAAAATCGGATATAGGAAAAGAAATAAGTGTAAAAAGCGGTTTAGGTGGTAAGGTAACGCTACATTGTAAGGGTTTCGGATTAGGCTGGTCAAGGATATGCGGCTCCAAAAATACTCAAATCAGTATACAAGTAGATCAACCTATTGCTATTAGTCCGGTTATTCAATATGATTTTTCTAATCCTATTGTAGGATGCAACAGCGGATCCTACGAATATAGAGTTAACTCTTATAATAATGTAGTCTATAGCTGGGATATTCAAGATGCAGTTTTCTCATCAGCCACTACATTAGGTTCCGGAGTAGATACTGTAATAGTAAGTAGATTTACTTCCCAAGGAAATAAAAATATTCGAGTCAATATTACAGATAAATGTGGTGTTGTTCACACTTCTGAAACAACTATAATAGTGACCGAGTTAACACCGGAGTTGCGTTTAAAAAATATACCTATTTCTTCTACTAATACCTCCATTGGACTTAGTTGTCTGGATGCACAAGAATCTGTTCGATTGCAATTGGTTCAAAATCCGGGTAATACAACACGTTATACCATAACAATGCCAGCCGGATGGTTAATAGAAAATCAAGCCCCAACGACACAGATTAATGTTGGGAATAGAGTTCAGAGAACGTATTCTGGATTATCGTTAAATGATGTTAGTATAAAATCGGATGATCCATATGATTACACAACCGGCAATCGATTAGTATACCAAGTAGAAAGCCCTTGTGGAAATAGTTATTCATTTGAAGCCTTGTTGGTTGTTCCACCTCCTATAAAAATAGAATTGCCGGCACAATCTTCATGTGATGGAGAAGTCACATTGACACCTATAGTTCATCATGGAACAGCCCCATTTTCATTTCAATGGACAACAACCGGAATAGGTACTTTCCAACCTCCTCAAACAATAGATCCTAATAGATCTACTATTTTTGATGGTAAAGAGTATGGTTCAAATGTAATAAATCTAGAGTTAACGGATAATGAGGGCTGTAAAGCAAAAACCTCTTCTGTAGTAAATATTGTAGGAGCGTCCTTTAACGGCGGTAATGAAATCAGCGGTTGGATTAGTGGCGAGCTGAACCCCTCCGATAATGCTTTAGTTGGAAGTAATTTAACTACGTTACCTGACTTCAGAAAAGTATATTTTACAAGAGTATTCCCTTTCTATAAAGAAATTTACTTTTATGATTTTGATGCTGTTCAAAATCAATGGGTAGCAAAACCGACTACTATAAGAAATGTACTTTCAAGTTCTAATCAACTTAAGTTGATTGACGTAAATCATAAAGCGTTATTTTATATTAACAGTAACGGCCGTTTAGAATTATCCCTGTTAACATTAACCGGTCAAAAAGCAACTAGTCCGTCTTTTGTATTTAATGATATAGAATTAGGTGGAGATATTCAATACGATTATAAAGTTCGACCTTTAGGAGGATCCGTGTTTCAAATTATTTGGCGAGATATTTTTTCAAATGAAATCAAAAGCATGGAAGCAGCTATTAATAGTATTGGGCAAGTACAAGTAGACCCTAATTCATTTAAGATTCTAGTGGACGCTAGCCCAGATCGAATTCGTTATGATATGGATATTAAAAACAATCGTATTTTCTATTTTAAGAGTGATGGCGGGCTTTATTATAAAGATGTAACATCTAATGCTATAGAGATTAAGTTAAATGGATTCACGACAAGCGATTATGTAGATAATGTTACAGATATGCGCATAGACTCAGATGGAAACTTATATTATGTAGCCAATGGTGACATATATGTAGCGAAATTTGACATCCAAGGGGATTTTATAGGATTATTTAAAATAGAAACAACAGAAGGATCATTGCCCACAAATATGGTATCTAGCGCTAGTGGTTCATTAGAAATAAATGTAAACACAAATACATTATATTTTCGGGGTGAGAACGGGAATATATTTCAGATTTATCGAAAGTCGGATTATACTACTACAGGTAATTTTGGAATTATCAAATCGACACCTTTAAATTTTAGCGATAATGCTCAAGGTTCCATTATATATTCACAGCCAAATGTGTTTTATCGTTCTTTAAATAATCGAGTATATAATTTATTTTACATCACTAATGATCCTGCTTGTATGCCTCAATATCAAAGAACGGCTAGTACGGGATTAGAAGAGGATCGAGTAAATCCGTATGAAGAGAGTACTGTATTTATGAAGCCAATCCCTACTACTTACGAAGCTGGTTTGAAAAATAAAGCAATGGCGTACCCGGTCCCTGTTCAAGGGGAAGTAAACATAGTAGGTAATGGTCAAACCATTGAAACCATTAAAATTACCGGCATAGACGGTAGTGAAATCTACAATGAAGCTATTGGTCTTGGAAGTGCTGTGGTGTCGACTGCTTCTTGGTCGTCCGGTGTGTATTTAATTACACTTCAATACACCTCCGGTAAAACGGAAACATTAAAAATAATTAAATAAGACTCATTCGAAATTGTCACATAATACAACAGCAAGGTTTATGCCTTGCTGTTGATTTGTTTTATGCGTAATTGTTTACTTTTCTTACTACTTATATTGATTAATCTTTGGGATGTAAAAGCCCAAAAAGAAGGGACTTGGATTGGGGAATTAAAGTATTTTGGCTTAACGAAATATGATGAAATTGGAAGAAGTACGACCATAATTAAAAATTTAGAGGATCATATTAATAACCCTAACTTTGTGCCAACTCCATTTGTTTCAATATCTAATAAAAATACCGGAGCCTTAAGATTCATGAGTAATGGAGTAAAAGTTTGGGATGCGGAGGGAAATCTTGTAGAAAATGGAGATATGCATCCATATTTCACAAACCTAGATTATAATTCTGCACAAACTTTTATCATACCCTTAGAAGAGTATAATCAAGATAAGTACATAATCATTTCTTGTTTAATAAAACTAAAAAACACTCCCTCTTTCGATAATATAAATACTTATAATTTAAGTTATAGTATACTGGATGCCAAAGCGAATAATGGGCGAGGTAAAATAATACAGAGCAATCTTCCTATTCATTCTACTGATGAATTATATTACTTTCGTAGCCTTAATTCCGGAGTATTGATAAAACATTCTGATGGTATTAGTAGTTGGATGATTATGAAATCACTACTACATGAACGATATAGGGTCTATAAAGTAAATGCCTGCGGTGTCATTTGGATACATGATGTTTTATTTAAAGATATAATACCTGAATATGATAATATACTACTTCAAGGCTTATCAATGTCCATGAATATGTATGATAATGGAATAATTATGGATATTTTTTCAGAAAAGCCTGGTATAGGAGTAAATTATTTTTTTCAATTTAATAGAACAACAGGTAATATAAATTACGGAAAAAAAATATACAACTCAATATCATATACTAATAAGAATACATCAGGATATGCTGATACATATATTAATTATGAATACAAACTATATACTACAAATTTAAATGCGATAACTTTAGAAGACAGTATTTTTTATCAAACTAATTATATAAGTATACAGGATGGAAGTTTCTTCAAGCCCGATTGGGGTTTGAAAGTGAGCGAGGCAGATCATCCTTTAGCTCCTTTAAGACCTGTGGGTTATCCCTACACGAATGCACAAGTGATGCCGTACATCAATGGTCGAATTTTTATACAACACGAGACGAGTATGGATCGCTTGTCATTGGAAGTAAAATCGCCTAACAATACTTGTCCGGATTGTGATATAGGAAATTGGGATAAAATAGAGTGGAGAAATCCTTCTTCAGGATTGGGAGATATTCCAACACCTTATTGGTATCAATGGTACTTACAAAATGCTACTTATTTTGGAAAGGGTTGGAAGGCTCCGGAAATGGGCACTCCGGAGTATACTTCATCCACCGCTTGCCCCGCATCACCCTTGTCTTTGATCTTAAAAGATACCATCCGGGCGGACTCTATTGTTTTTCATACCGATGAAGGCACTTCATTTACATGGAAAGAAGATTCATTACGTTTTATGTGGGGTA
>JALONH010000018.1 GCA_025455005.1 Cytophagaceae bacterium | reverse complement strand
GCGCTATCCAACTGTATCTATCTATCGAAAAGGTAAACAAAAAAAATCCCAGCCTATGTTGATAGACTGGGATTTTAGTGAGTGATTCCGTTTGGATTCGAACCAAAGACCTACTGCTTAGAAGGCAGTTGCTCTATCCAACTGAGCTACGGAACCTAAATTTTCAAAAAAAAAGTCTCAAGTAATAACCTGAAACTTTTTCTTAGTCGGGGTGGCCAGATTCGAACTGACGACCTCCACATCCCAAATGTGGCGCGATACCGGGCTACGCTACACCCCGAACCTAGGTGCTTACACATCCTAGAAAGAACGTTCACTCTTACCTTCGTATTTCCGAAGAACCTGAAAGGCTGAAACTCTCTGCGGAGAGGGCGGGATTCGAACCCGCGGTACGGTTTGACCCGTACGACGGTTTAGCAAACCGCTCCTTTCGGCCTCTCAGGCACCTCTCCGAAAAAGTGAATGCAAATATAGAGGTTCAAGTCGTAAATCCCAACCCTATCCCTTAAAAAATCCCCTTTTTTTTCAAAAATTATCAACTTCTTCCTTAATCTTCTATCCCTCAATCCTATCACTCCTATTCCCCCTCTCTTCGTATTCCCCTTTCCTTTACTTATATTCGTAGCTAAATTCAAAGCCTTATATGCACTTAACCTATTCCCTGTCTTGGTTCTTGTACATCTCTATAGGCTTATTCTCTCTTATTTACCTCCTCTACTGGTTAAAATTACGCCGTATTTCGTTTGCCCTCTCTTCTCCTATTCTAGGTCGTGTTTATATTAAATTTTTTGTTCGTACCCTTGCCTTCTTATCTCTCCTCATAGCCCTTCTGGGTCCTATGTTCGGAAATGAATCGCAATCCATCACAATCGATAAAAAACGGTTGTTATTCTTAGTCGACGTCTCTCTCAGCATGGACGCCCGAGATGTCACTCCTTCGCGTCTCGAAAAGTCTAAACAACTAATCAAACGCATCTGCTCTCAAACTCCTGGATACGAATATAGCTTAATTGTATATTCCGGTCATGCAATTGTCCAATGTCCATTTACAAAAGATGTTGACGCTTTCCTTGTCTATGTAGCTTCGATCAGTACTCAACGCCTTTCGGATAAAGGATCTTACCCCATTACAGCTCTATCCTTAGCCTATCATATGGCACAACGAACGCAATCGGATGCACCTACTCTCTTGCTCATTTTATCGGATGGGGAATCTTTTTTACCTACTATTGCTAACGACTCCCTCGATTCTTGGACATCCGTCTTTGATGCTCGCTATTGGATTGGTATTGGCTCCACTGATGGTTCGCGCATTCCGGATCAGGCTTACTTTAAAAAAGACGCGCAAGGGAATTATATCATAACACGTCTACTGGCGGCAGATCTTCAACAAATCGCCCACACTACTGCCGGTCAATATTATGAAATCAGCGATCAGACAGATCAATCCACTCCGCTGATCCAGTCCATCCGATTTGATCTATTGAAAAAAAATGACACGGATATATTAGCCATAGAGTCTAATCGATACCGCTACTTTCTTTTTCTTACCTTTGGTTTGTTGTTAATCGATATGTTGTTTAGTTTTAAAACGATTCGATTATGAAACTATTTATATTCTTATTGGCCGGTATTTTTAGTGCCCTTTCTTGGTGGCTTCAAAAAACAGACGTACGCAACGCACTCGCTCATGAATCCACTTCTTTATTCCAACAACACCGATACCCGGAATCGGCGAACCGTTGGAATGAATTGTATAAAATTGACTCTACCAACTCAATGATTCAATTGAATCTGGCGCATGCACTTTACAAAGCTTACCAATTAAATGAAGCAGCCACTGTGTATATGAATATTGTTACTCATAGCGAACCACACATTCGCTCTATAGCCCAACACCAATTAGGTTGCATTTTATATCGTTCTAAAAAATACCAACAAGCTCTTTTTTATTTTAAAGAAGCCTTGATGTCCAATCCGTCCAACCGTCAAGCGTCCTTTAATTATGAATTGATTCGCCATTATTTAAAATCCAATGCTTCGGATCCGTCTGACGGCTCAGCAACTTCTTCTTCTCCATCTTCCAACACAGGCAATTCTAATGGAAAACAACAGACGGCTAATGAAAAGGGAGACCAACAGGCAGACAGTTGGAATCGTAGGTACTACCACCGTCAAGCCACTCCTATAACACGTGCTGAAAAAATTTTACATCACCTGGAAGAACAAGAAATTCAATACCTACATCAACATACGGAACCTATTCCACCTGCACCGAATGGTAGTCAATGGTAAGTACAACTTGACCGCTACTTTTTCGTACATGTTCCAAAGTTTATTTCTATGAACGACGTATACATCATCGCTGCTTATCGAACACCCATCGGTAGTTTTATGGGCAGTTTAGCTTCGTTGTCTGCTCCTACTCTGGGTTCTATTGTTTTAAAAGCATTAGCGCGACACCTTCCGGATGGTATAGCCCCTTCTCATGTATTTATGGGGAATGTGTTATCGGCTAATGTAGGACAATCTCCTGCACGTCAAGCAAGTCTTCTAGCCGGCTTACCTAACTCTACGGATGCTACTACCATCAATAAAGTGTGCGCATCGGGTTTGAAAGCCATCACTCTGGCCATTCAAGAAATACAAACCGGCTGGAGTGACTGTGTATTGGCCGGCGGTATGGAATCCATGTCTCAAGTTCCTTATTATCTGGATAAAGCCCGTTCTGGTCAACGCTTAGGTCACATGTCTACTATTGATGGAATCATCAAAGATGGTTTATGGGATGTGTACCACAACGTACACATGGGGACCATCACAGAATCTACCGCTCAAAAATATGGCTTGTCTCGTTCGGACCAAGATGCCTATGCTCTTTCTTCCTATAGCCGTGCCACATCGGCTTGGAATTCGAAAGCATTTGATGCGGAAGTTATCCCGGTTCCTATTCCAGGTAAAAACAATATGTTTACGGAAATCAATCGGGATGAAGAATACACAAAAGTGGACCCGAACAAAGTGCCCACATTAAGTCCGGTATTTGATAAAAACGGAACTATTACTGCTGCGAATGCATCTGGCATAAACGATGGGGCTGCAGCTTTACTTTTAGTATCTAAATCCTTTGCAGAAAAAAATGGATTACAACCTTTAGCCCGTATTGTGAGCTATGCCGATGCAGCGTTGGCGCCGGAATGGTTTACAATAGCTCCGGTACAAGCCGCTCGATTAGCTCTACAACGTGCACAACTATCGATTCAGGATATAGACTATTTTGAATTAAACGAGGCCTTTTCTGCTGTTAGTTTAGCCTTAGAAAAAGAATTAGGCAATGCTCCTGAAAAAACAAATATTAATGGTGGGGCTGTTGCGCTCGGCCACCCTATTGGTGCTTCCGGTGCTCGTATTGTTGTTACACTGACTCATATACTGAAATCAAAGTCGGCTCGTTATGGTTTAGCTGCCATCTGTAATGGAGGTGGCGGTGCTTCCGCTCTTATCCTTGAACATATTTAAGTCATGCGACTATTTCATATTCTATTTCTTTCGCTTCTAGTCTTCTGCATCTGCTCCATATCTTATGCTCAATCATCGTGGCGGTACATATATTACCCGACCTATGATTCTATCGGACTACGTACTCCGCTGAAAGAAAAATATGAAGTCTCACCTTCCGACTCCACCTTTAAAGTTGGTACTTATTTCCTGTTTAATCAATCGGGGGATACTCTGATTCAAACCAACTATCAGAATAACAAATTAAATGGAGTGTACCGACAATTTTACGAACAAGGTTTGTTAAAATACACCGTCGTTTATACTCAAGGTGTAAAAAAAGATACCGGTTGGTATTATTATCCTTCAGGAAAAATTCAAGGGTACGAAGTGGTGAACACTATCGCCTCAACAGAAAAAGGAGTCCAACAACACTACACGTATTTTGATGCATCGAACAAACGCACGCATTCTTGTACCTTGATAAACGATACGCTGTGGGGAACCTATTCTTCTTATTATAAAGACAATCAACTGAAGGTCGTGTTGCATTATGAAAAGGGGCGTAAACACGGTCCCTTCTCCGCTTATAATGAAGAAGGAACGCTGATGCAAAAAGGATTTTATCGAATGGATGAACTCGATAGCATCATCACTTCCTATAATCCTAATGGTACCATCAAATTGGAAGCACCTTATGTATTGGGAAAATTAAATGGACTTGTTCGTCAATATTCAAAGTCAGGTGTGTTAAAAATGGAAGCCAACTATCAAGAGAATACGCAACATGGTATCACCAAAACATATTTCCCTAACGGAAAAATTCAAACGGAAGAAAATTATGTAATGGGAGTATTACAAGGGTATTACAAAACGTATTTTGATAATGGTCAATTGGAAAGTATTTCTCAGAAACTTCAAAACAAACGAATTGGTGAATATAAAGAATACACCCGCGAGGGACAATTGATTCTTCTGGCTCACTACGCTAATGGTTTGCCGGAAGGTACCGTACTCTATTGGTATCCGGATGGAACGAAAAAACAAGAACTGCAATTTAAACACGGTGTTAAATATGGAACCAACACTTATTTTTACCCAACCGGTTCTATCGAAAAAATTGAAAAAATCTCGTCTGACTTTTCTGAAATCAATATGAAATGGTTTTTCCCGGAAGGCAAATTATCCGAGGAAGGTACTTACCTCATTCAATTTGATAAAAGTGTAGACGAAGAAGGTCGTCAACTTAAACACGGAGAGTGGAAAGGGTATTATCTCAATGGGAAGGTACGGTATTCCTGCACCTACGATCACAACAAACTCAATGGAGCTAGTATTTCTTATTTTGAAAGTGGACAATTAGCTACCCAAAGCCAGTTTGCTTTTGGTATTCAAATTGGCCTTTACCAATCCTTCTATCCCGATGGCCAATTAAAAGAAACAGTATCCTATAAAAACAACAAAAAATATGGCGCTTATAAATCTTACCACCCTAACGGAAAAATAAGCGTTAACGGTCATTATGTGGGAGATAAAAAACACGGGGAATTCCGATATTTTGATGAAACCGGTAAACTGATTAAAAAAGAACTCTTTAAAAACAATCTTTTAGTCACAGAAAAATAAGCTTCTCCATCTGTCGATATATTTTTTTGGGCAAATGCCCCAAGGGATGTATCTTTAACCCCTCAAGAAGTATCTATGAAGGCTATTAAAGAAACCTCCTATCAATTACCGGGACAAACCGGATTTTATAAAGGTAAAGTGCGGGACGTCTATCAATTCCCCGACAAACTCGTTATGGTTATTACCGACCGCATATCTGCATTCGATGTAGTGCTTCCAAGGGCTATTCCATTTAAAGGTCAAGTATTAAATCAAATTGCTGCTTTGTTTTTGGAAAAAACAAAAGATATCGTTCCCAATTGGATCCTATCGGTTCCGGACCCTTCTGTTAGTATTGGAATTAAGTGTGAACCTTATAAAGTGGAAATGGTGGTGCGAGGATACCTTGCCGGCCACGCTTGGAGAGAATACCGCTCCGGTAAACGAAGCATTTGTGGAGTACCTCTACCGGAAGGCTTAAAAGAAAATGATAAACTCCCTCAACCCATCATCACTCCTACCACAAAAGCATCCGAAGGGCACGATGAAGATATTTCAAAAGAAGATATTTTAATAAAGGGAATTGTATCGGAAAAAGAATATAAACAATTAGAATATTATACCTACGCATTATATCAAAGAGGAACGGAGCTAGCCGCTCAACAGGGGTTGATATTAGTCGATACGAAATACGAATTTGGTAAAGTTGGTGATACGATTTATTTAATTGATGAAGTGCACACACCGGACTCTTCCAGATATTTCTATAAAGAAGGTTACACCGAACGTCAAGCTCAAGGTGTCGAACAGAAACAATTATCAAAAGAATTTGTTCGTCAATGGTTAATCCAACATGGCTTTCAAGGTAAAGACGGACAAGTAATACCGGACATGACAGATGATGTTGTGGAAAGTATTTCGAATCGGTACATCGAATTATATGAACAAGTAACCGGACTTCCTTTTGAAAAACCCACAGAAGTAAATCCAGAGGATCGGATACTTAAAAATATCCTAAACGCAATCTAAACAAGTTACTCTATTATATTTTGGCATTTTCAAGAATGCATAGTATATTGAAACGGAATACTAACGAATTTTTACAAGAACACCATGAAATATACGGTTGAAAAAACAGAGAAATACGTCATCTTTCAATTACAAGAAGAAAAGTTAACCTCTATACATGCACCGGATTTAAAGTCGGAATTAGTGAAGTTGAATGCTGAAGGCTATCGAAACATCATTTTAAATATGATAGATGTTAAATATGCCGATTCTTCCGGTTTAAGTTCCATCCTAGTAGGTAATAGAGTTTGTGTGAACGAAGGCGGTTTGTTTGTATTAACCAATCTTTCTGAACACGTTCTTAAACTAATTAAAATTTCACAATTGGATAATGTCATCACCCTTCTTTCAACTGTTGAAGAAGCTATTGATGCCGTTTTTCTACACGAAATCGAAAGTGATTTGGAAGACGAAGAAGATAACGCTTAATTGGATTTTGAAATAACGATACTCGGCTCCGGATCGGCTACTCCCATGAGGGGTAGAAATATGTCCGCTCAAGTTGTTAAAATTAATTCTGAATACCTCTTAATCGATTGCGGTGAGGGAACACAATACCAGCTCTTAAAGTATCGAATCCCTCATAGTAAAATAAATTATATTTGTATCAGCCACTTACATGGTGATCATTTTTTTGGATTAATCGCCCTGCTCAGTACAATGAATATGCTCGGCAGAAAAAATCCGTTGCAAGTATTCGGCCCCCCGGGATTAGACGATATCATCACCTTGCAACTGCGCTATTCTGAAACGATTCTTCATTTCCCCGTTTCATTTCATGTGTTACTAAACGATACAGTAGAGTGTATAATAGACCATGAAAAATGGACTGTACATACGATTCCTTTATCTCATCGTATTCGATGTAATGGTTTTTTAATTCGAGAAAAACCAAAACCAAAACGTCTCGTCCGTCAAGGCCTTCCAGCCTCTCTATCACTAGCACAAATTGCATTACTTAAACAAGGAATTGACCTAGTGAACGAAAACACCGGAGATACCCTGTACTTGGCAAATGACTATCTTTTGCCTGCTCATCGTTCTCGTTCCTATGCATATTGTTCTGATACCTGTTATTTACCTGAACGCTTTGAACAACTTCATCAAGTAGATGTTCTGTATCACGAATCGACTTTTTTAGAGGAAATGCAAATACGAGCAGTGGAAACGTTCCACACTACTGCTGCAGAAGCTGCCAAAACAGCACTTGCTACAAAATGTTCTACCTTAATCCTAGGTCATTTTTCCTCTCGATATAAGGAATTAAGTCCTTTCTTACTGGAAGCCCGAGCTTTATTTCCTACTACCTTTTTAGGTACAGACGGTACCACCATAACAATAGACGAACGTTTAGATCAAGACCCTTATGTCCACGTTCAAGCTCACTAAACAACACACCCTCTACCTTATCCTATGTAGTGTATTTATTACGAATGCCTTACTGGCTGAAATTATAGGTACAAAAATTTTTTCCTTCGAAAAAACATTTGGGTTCGATCCGGTTCAATGGTCGTGGGGAGATGTTCGTTTGGATTTTAATTTAACTGCAGGAGTATTAGTTTGGCCTATCGTTTTTGTCACTACAGATTTAATAAATGAATACTATGGTCGGAAAGGGGTACAGTGGATTTCTATTCTGACTGCCGGCTTGATAGTTTATGTTTTTTTTATGATTTATGGAACAACGCAATTAACTCCGGCAGATTTCTGGGTTCAACTTCATCAAACTAAATTCAATGGCTCTAACGTTACCATTAATGAAGCATATGCCATCGTATTAACTCAAAGTTTAGGTATTATGGTTGGCTCCGTAGCTGCTTTTTTAGTGGGTCAACTTATCGATGCTACTCTATTCGCTTGGATTAAACGCAGGACTCATGAAAAGTATTTATGGTTACGCTCCACCGGCTCTACCTTAATCTCTCAGGGTATAGACAGTTATTTGGTATTATGGATTGCCTTCTCCTTGTTTGGTGGATCTTCTGCTTGGTCGTTTTCTTTTGTATTTGCAGTAGGGACGATGAACTATATTTATAAAATAGCTGTTGCGATAGCCCTTACTCCTTTTTTGTATTGGGCACACGGTCGCATAGATCACTATTTGAAAAAAGATTCAATCGATCGTTAACCCTCACCCCTGACGTTTAGAGAACTTCTAAGTGATTTTAGTTCAGTATCAGAAATACTCTTTTTAGCATCCTACCATAAGTACGAATTCAATACGGGAGGTTTACCCCTATATACAAAACGACGTCGTATTTAATGACCGGATCCTACTATTCTATCTATACATATTCCGGTCGCTACTCCTACATTCAAGGATTCTGCTAAACCTAGTAGTCTAGGAATGGTGATCTTTTGTAACGAAATGCCGCGATCGTTGATACGAACGCCTTCCGACTCACTACCCATAAGTAAAACTCCTTGTTTTAAAAAATTTTGTTCATAAATCGATATACCATTTAGATCTGCAGCAAAAATAGTATATGGACATGGACGAAGTAGTTGTTCCAAAGGACCGTAAATAATCCTGACTCTGGAAAAAGAGCCTTTAGATGCTGCGATGACTTTGGGATTGTATACTTCTACGGTATCTTCCGAGCACACAATTTGAGGAATACGATACCAATCTGCAATTCGGATAATCGTACCTAAGTTACCGGGATCATTTATTCCGTCTAGTGCAATCGTCCACCCCGGAGTAAGCCAATCGACTACTCCCATTTCCGGTATCGTACAAAGCGCAATCGCTGCATTGTTGGTTTTAAAATTTCCTATATCACCCAATTGGTCGGATGTACAAAGGGTATAGGCAACGGATTGAATGTTACAGAAATGTTCTTTATAAAATGACTCTGTTATAAACAGTTCCTTCACTTCGATAGTTGAATCAAGTACTTCCAATACCGCTTTTTCACCTTCTACTAAAAATTGTCCGAATTCTTTACGAAATTTCTTAATTTGTAACGATTTGAGGTATTTAACGGTTTGTTTGCTTAACATGAGTTACTTCGTGCGACGTGCGGGATATATTATAACTTTTCTTAGTGTATTAGGATTGTCTACCGGATGCCGTCACAAAATATACCATTTCAGTAACGACCCAGATTATAAAGGCAAATATATGCTTTATGCTCAGAATAATAAAGGCATAAAAAAATCGAATCCGGATGAAATAGAGGCATTATATAAACAAAAAGCACAATACAAATTAATCGGCTTCACTCCTTACTTATACATACATTATATCGGTAAAGCCTATTTTGACACACTAAAAATTCAAAAAAAAATAGCGAAAACAGAACAGAAGTATGATAAAAAAATAGCCCAACCGGGCTTAAAAGATAAAAAGTATATAAAGTTAGAGGATAAAAAAGAAGCGAAGTTAAAAGACTTATACACTACTCTAAACGACGGAAATTGGTTGATGGCTTCATTCGGAGAATACCCCTCCATTTTAGATACAAACAATTTAAACAAATCACGAGAGCAAATAAAAGTATACCTCCATACACATGGTTTTTTTAGAAGTAAAGTAGAATATAAAATAGATACATTCAGAAGAAGATGCCGAGTACAATACTTGATTTCTGAAGGCCCACGATATAGAATAAAACAAATCGAATACGACATATTAGATAGTAATCTGCTTTCCA
Organism: Cytophagaceae bacterium; assembly: GCA_025455005.1. GTDB lineage: Bacteria > Bacteroidota > Bacteroidia > Cytophagales > Cytophagaceae > JALONH01. The sequence goes on along the minus strand of JALONH010000018.1, from coordinate 53,896 downwards.
TTGTTCAACAACATCCTTCTTCTAAATTAAAACCACAGGAGTTTTATGAAGAAAAACAATTTGAAATTGAACGCGATCGATTGTTCAAACTCATTAAAAATAATGGATATTATGATTTTACTAAATTATATATACAGTTTAAAGTTGATACTTCAAATTCCAATCACCAAGTAAAACTTATCACTCAAATATTAAATCCGGAAAAAGGACATCATTCCGTATACCATTTCAGAAATGTCTACTATATTCCTAATGCCGGTAATAATTCTATTGCGAGTGTAGATACATTCCATGCTCCCGTAGGTATTCACTTCTTAAACTATTCAAAAAAATACAATACCAAAATACTATCGTATAAAATATTTATTCGACCAAACGGATTATACAAACAAGATTCTGTTCAACGATCACAACAACTGTTGGGAGGAATGGATATGTATCGATTCGTAAACCTTAACATGGTGAAAAATAAAACCAATGATAGTTTAGATGTATACATTTATACATCCCCTCATAAAAAGTATCAGATAACCCAAGAATACGGAATCAACGTAATACAAGGACTAGTACCTGGGCCTTACTTATCCATAAGTTTTAGAGATCGAAATATTTTTAACAATTATGAAATATTTGATATCACCGGAAGGTTTTCCATTGATGGTCAGCCGGCAGTATTAGAAAATAATAAAGCCTTACAAACCATCGAATGGAGTGTTACGGCCGGCCTAACGTTTCCTCAACTTTTCTTCCCAACTAAAATTAGATTTAAATCCTCTAAATACAATCCACGAACACGATTATCGATTAGTTACAACTCGGTGGACCGTCCAGAATACAAACGTACCGGCTTTAGAGCTCAATACTCTTATTTATGGAATAAAGATGATCGGCATTATTATAACTTAACCCCAATCGATATCAACGTTATTAACTCTGATATCAAAATGCAAGAGTTTGCCGATTATTTGGAAGAATTGAGAGCTCAAGGAAATAACCTTTACATTAGCTTTTTGCCTTCTCTAGTGACCAATTTGAATTTTAGTTATACGTTTACAACACAAGTATTAGGAGTTACCAAACCGGATTTTTTCGTACGACCCTACATCGAAATTGGTGGTATCGTGCCATATTTGTTTGCTACACATGTTGCTAAAAGTACGAACAATGAACTGTTCGGTTTACAATACTATCAGTATGTTAAACTACAAATTGATGTCCGTCATTACCGACCACTCAGTAAAAAGGCTGTTTTTGCTTCTCGTTTATATTCAGGTATCGCCTTACCGTATGGAGAATCTGGAATTAAACAAAATGGATCCTATGTATTACCATATGAAAAGTATTTCTTTAGTGGTGGGAATAATAGTATACGAGCTTGGCGCTACCGCCGCTTAGGCCCAGGTACCTACATAGATGAATCGAATCCGTATGGTCTGGAACAACCGGGAGAAATCTTGATAGAATTGAATCTGGAATGGCGCCAAAAAATGTATAAGTTTATTGAAGGCGCATATTTCATTGATATCGGAAACGTATGGACCATAGCTAAACAGGCGACACGACCGGGTGCAGAATTTAAATATTTTGCATCGCTTCCGGATATGGCGGTTGGTTCAGGTGTTGGTCTACGATTTAATTTCAGTTTTCTTATCGTACGATTTGATTTAGCTTGGAAAGTTTGGGATCCTTCTAAATCACTGGATAATCGATTTGTTTTACTACAAAAAAACTATTCTGCTCCATTGCTTAACTTTAGCATTGGTTATCCCTTTTAACTTTATGATAACAAGAGATACTATAGAAAATTCCTTTAAAGATATTCAACAACATATCTGTATCGCTTTAGAACAAGCCGATGGGAAAGCAACTTTTCAATCCGATCATTGGAAACGGGAAGGAGGCGGAGGAGGAATTACGAAAATCATGCAAGAGGGAAATATTATCGCTAAAGGTGGTGTAAACTTTTCCGCGGTTTATGGCCCTACCCCTTCTTCCATTTTAAAAGCATTAGGATTAGAGCCTGCTGACTTTTATGCAACCGGCGTATCAATTGTAATGCATCCCATTAATCCTTGGGTTCCCATTATACACATGAATATACGGTATTTTGAAATGACATCCGGTGTATGGTGGTTTGGTGGTGGAATCGATTTAACACCGCATTATATTGATGCTAAACAAGCACACTATTTTCATACGGAAGTAAAAAAAGTGTGTGATGCCTACCACTCATCCTTTTATCCATGCTTTAAACCTTGGGCTGATCAATACTTTCACATTCCCCATAGAAAAGAAACACGTGGTATCGGCGGTATTTTCTTCGATCGCTTAGGAAAAGATGCGGCTATATCCAAAGAGCGATTACTCGCTTTTACATTAGAAATAGGAAAGCTAATGGCACGTGTATATCCTCAATTAATGGAATGGAATTCAACATTACCCTATACAGAAAGCGAACTTCGTTGGCAACGCTTAAGAAGAGGACGATATGTAGAATTTAATTTGGTTTATGATAAAGGAACAAAATTTGGATTGGATACAAACGGAAGAACGGAGTCTATTCTCATGAGCTTACCTCCACTTGCCGCCTGGGAATATGAAGCTCCTGTTGCCGAAGGCTCTCCAGAACAACAGACCCTTGAGTGGCTACAACAAAATCCGGATTGGTTAACCCTCTAAAATATATGAATACATTAAAACAGCTGATTGCATGGGACGAACAATTGTTGCGATGGGCACAATCCTTCCATACAGACGCTCTGGATTCTTTTTTTATTTGGGTTACGTATAAATGGACTTGGATACCATTATACCTCTTTTTCCTCCTGATCCTGTATTACAAGAGTAATCAAAACGGAAAAATGTTGCTGATACATTTAATTAGTATTGTAGTCTTAATTACCATTGCCGACCAACTCGCTTCAGGCCTTTTAAAACCTTGGGTGCAACGATTACGCCCATGTCATAACCCGGATATTAAGGCATGGCTTCACCAAGTGGCGAACCATTGCGGTGGAACCTATGGTTTTGTATCTTCTCATGCGTCCAATACATTAGCTTTAGCCCTATACCTTTTGTTCAGTAAGTCTATTTCAAAACAATGGGCTTTATACCTTTTATTCTTTTGGGTATTTCTCGTATCCTATAGTAGGGTCTATCTAGGTGTTCATTACCCCGGGGATGTTCTGGGAGGATGGTTGATAGGAGGAATAAGCGCAGGAATAGTATACTTCCTGCAACCTATCCTCTTTAAAAAGTTTTTATAGTAAATTCAACTTTTTCATAAAAGAATCTTTATACGATGCTCCTACCGGAATGGCTTTTCCGGCGCATTGAATAATTTGGTTTTCTATGAACTCTATTTTATTGATTTGTAAAATATAGGAACGATGTACTCGAGCAAAACGATTTTGAGGTAATCGGTCTTGAAATCCTTTCATGGTAGAATGAACGATGAACTTCTGTCCTTCTGTTGTAAAAATCATGATGTAATCGGCTAATGCTTCTACATATGTGATAATTTCTAAAGGGATTCGTACCACTTTTGCATCACAGCGTACAAAAATATCTTTTGCTGTTTCCGGTAGAGCATTTATATCTAATAAATCCTGAACCCGTTTTACCGCCTGAATAAATCTTGGCAATTGAAAAGGTTTCACTAAATAATCGATTGCTCCCATTTCATATGCTTGAACGGCATGGTCTTTATGACCGGTAATCATGATGACATAAGGCTTCTCTTCTAACGTATTTAAAAACTCATAGCCATTCATTCCGGGCAATTCTACATCTAAAAACAAAATATCTACTGGATGTTGATTTAAAATGGATGTTGCTTCAGTAGCATCCTGACATTCCGCAATGATATTTAAATTTTGAATCTGCTCTGCTAGTTGTCGAACCATCAGTCTCGACATCTTATCATCATCCACAATTATGCAATCCATAAAATTAAAATTATACTTTTATAAAGGTAATAGAGAATTAAAAATAAGCCCATTCTTAGATAAATACAAAATTGAACTCTATTATTTTTGTAAAATACGTTGTATGTATTTACCTAATATATCAAACTCAAGGTTCACCGTATCCCCTTTTGTTACGGTTTTTAAATTGGTATTATCCCATGTATAGGGTATTATAGCCACTTGAAAACTATCTTTATGAGACGATTTTACTGTTAAACTTATACCGTTTACACAAATAGAACCTTTTTCAACTGTAATATTCCCCTTAGAACTATCATATTCAAAAGTATACTCCCAACTACCCTCTTTTTTATCTACATCGACACAAATAGCTATTTGGTCGACATGCCCTTGAACTATATGCCCATCGAACCGACCGTGAGCCGGCATAGACCGTTCCAGATTGACAATATCCATTTCTTTCCATAGTCCTATATTTGTTTTAAGAATAGTTTCTTGAATAGCTGTAACAGTATGGCATCCTATACCTAATTCAACTACTGTTAAACATATACCATTGTGTGCTACACTTTGATCTATTTTTAACTCAGACGATAGGGATGATGATAGAGTGAGATGTAAGTTTCCCCCCTCTTTTACAACTTTTTCAATTGTTGCTATGGATTCTATAATACCCGTAAACATGTTTTATTTTCCCCTTCCTTGAATCATAATCACTACTGTATCCAACATAATTTCGATGTCTAAAGAGAGTGACATATTTTCTATGTATAAAATATCGTATTTTAATCGTTCAACCATCTCATCTACATTCTCTGCATAACCAAATCGTACTTGACCTAAAGAGGTAATACCCGGTCGTACTTTATGCAAGTGCCGGTAATAAGGTGCACGTTGTACAATTTGTTCTATAAAATACGCACGCTCGGGTCTTGGCCCTACCAGTGACATATCGCCCTTTAACACGTTATAAAACTGAGGAAATTCATCTAAACGTGTCTTACGCATTAATTTACCCCATGGTGTTATACGTTTATCAGTATCCGAAGCTAAAGCAGGTCCTTGGCTTTCAGAGTTGATATACATACTTCTAAACTTTATAATATAAAAGGGCTTGCCTCCCCTACCGATACGCTCTTGTCTGTAAAATATAGGTCCTTTTGAAGTTAGTTTGGTCAAAAGTCCTACCAATACTAAAAATGGTAATCCCAAAACTAAAACCGAAAGGGATAAAAGGATGTCAATACTGCGTTTCAGTGCTTTTTGCCATACCGGAATCAAGTCTTGACTAATTTCTAAGAAAGGTAACTCAAATAAATGTTTAACTTTTACGGAACCTAATATGATGTGATAGTTTTCCGGTATGATGGATGTGGTTACTTCTAAGCCCTGAAGTTGTCCCATAAAGTGCTCCATCGTATGAGAAGTTTCCGGTTCCAATGCTAAAATGACTTGTTGTATTTTAGCCCGACGGATAAAAGTCGGAACATCTATATCCGATTGTAATAATCGCAAGGGTTCTAAACTCGGATGAGTAGGATGACTTATCGGAATAACACCTACTAATCGATACCCATAATCTTCTTTTTTACGTTGTATAAAATCTACTACGGACGCAGCCCGAGATCCACTTCCAATCAACAAAGTATTAAAATATACTTTACCTTGTCGTACATTTTCTTTGATATAAGAAAGCGTAATTAATTTACAAAGTCCAATAAAAAAATAGTGTATGCCTAGATAGGCAAAAAACGTTCTATAATATTCTTTGTAGGACTGTACTCCTTCATCATCTAATAATAACGTAAAAAACAAAATAACAACACCTAATAAAGTTACATTAAATAAACGCAGAACTTCCGGAATACGTCCTTTGTTAAACAAATTGGAATAGCTTCCGGATAAGGAATACACCACTGACCAGAAAACACCAATTACCCCGGCATTTAGAAGCAAAGACATCCACTCGAAATGAAACGCTTCACCTAATATGCGTTTCCGGATAAAATAAAAAAGTATCCACGCAACAAAGGCGGCAACTATATCTAAGACTGCTGTTAAGTAGATATAAAACTTCTGTTTCAAATGCGGTTAAGAAGGTAATGTGAACTAATTTTAACCTCTAAATTATTAAATCCGATTAGATAGCACTATTTTAGTTGATAAATAATTTGAAATATTCGTTTTATGGTAGAGGATTCCTACTTACATAAGGGATTACGAAAGAAACTCATCAAGTCACTGCGTGAGAAAGGGATTAAAAACGAACGGGTATTAGAGGCAATTGAACTCATTCCACGCCATATTTTCTTGGACAATGCCTTTTTGGAACACGCTTATCAAGATAAAGCGTTTCCCATAGGGGAAGGTCAAACTATTTCTCAACCGTATACCGTTGCCGTTCAAAGTGATTTATTGGAGATCCAACCCGGCATGAAGGTATTGGAAATTGGAACGGGATCGGGGTATCAATGTTCGGTTTTAATAGCGTTAGGTGCAAAAGTGTACACTATTGAATACCATAAACCCCTTCATCTAAAAGCCCAGTCGCTCCTTTCTGCAATGGGCATGAAACCGGTCATGACCTATGGTGATGGTTCCGAAGGATGGTTAGAACATGCCCCTTACGATAGAATTATTGCTACCGCCGGAGCTCCTTTTGTACCTCAATCTTTAATTGATCAGTTATCCGTTGGCGGTATCTTAATTATTCCGGTTGGAGATAAAAACACTCAAAAAATGTTACGCATTCAGAAAACCGGGCCTACTACTATTCGGCAAGAAACGTTCGGGGATTTTAGATTTGTTCCTCTTGTAGGCAAAGAAGGCTGGACTCCCAAATTAACATAAACCATTTTATGACACCAAAACAACCAAACGATTCCTTAGTGATCAAATCGGAGTTAGTTCTACCGAACGATACCAACACCTTAAATAATTTAATGGGAGGACGCTTGATGCATTTAATGGATATTGTTAGTGCTATCTCGGCTCAAAAACATGCCAATCGTATTGTTGTAACAGCTTCCGTAGATAACATATCGTTTGGAGAACCGATTGCCCTAGGTAATGTAGTGACCCTACAAGCAAAAGTGACCCGTGCTTTTCAGACTTCGATGGAAGTCCACATAGAAGTATGGGCTGAAAATATTCCTAAAGGAACAAAGTTCAAAAGTAATGAAGCTTTTTTTACTTTTGTAGCGATGGATGACGAACGTAAACCGGTCCGTATTCCTGAATTGATTCCTCAAACAGAAGAAGAAAAACGATTATATGACGGTGCTTTACGCAGACGTCAATTGCGACTTATACTAGCCGGTAGAATGAAACCGGAAGACGCTACCGAGCTTAAAAACTTATTTTTATCCTAGTATGAACTTTACCCCTACTTTTCGGGTTATAATAAAGTGAATTGAAAAATTTAATCGTTTATTGAACTAGTTCAATGTCCTTAATGAGTGGTATTCTGTACTTTTGTTTATACTTTAAAGTTTACAGTTTCATGTAAATGCAACTGATTCGGTTTTTGTTTATGAATAAATGACTCTTAATCCTTATTCATTTTAAAATACCAATTCGTTTGATTTATCAACTGTAACAAAGTGACATTACGTTAAAATCGTTAACCTCTTTTATAATTTAAACCTTTAACACAAACTATGAAAATGAGAATTTTAGCTGCAGGTCTTATCGCTGCATCTGCATTGTACTCTTGTACTGAAAAAACGGCCGAAACTACTTCAACCGATTCTTTAGGTGTTGCGGCTTCTTACAAAATCGCAACAGAAGGTTCTGTTGTACGTTGGGAGGGAAACAACTCCGGTGTTGCTGTCTATAGCCACTTTGGTAATATTAATTTAATAGAAGGCGCTTTAGACCTTAAAGGTACTACCATCACCGGTGGTTCTTTTGTTGTGGATATGAAATCCATCACTCCTATGGATAGCGCTTATTCAGCTGAGCACCCAAAAGAACATTTGATCGGTCACTTATCGAACAAAGATTTCTTTTTAGTAGATTCATTCCCAACTGCAAAATTTGTTATTAAGTCTGTAGAAGGTAATGTAGCTACAGGTGATTTAACAGTACGTGGTACTACAAATGAAGAAAAAGTTACAGATATCGCTGTAGATACTACAGGTGGTGTAGTTACTGCTACTGGTAAATTAGTGTTCAACCGTCAAAAATATGGTGTGGCTTGGAAAAATCCTGCAAAAGATATGATCCTTGCTGACGATGTAAAATTAGATATCAAATTAGTTGGTAACAAACAATAAATTATCCCCTTTTCTCATAGTAAAAAAGTCCCGCAACGCACGGGACTTTTTTATTTAGAATAGTTTTTTTACTTCTTGGGCTAAGTAGATGGAAGCTTCTATTTCCTCTTTTCGAATAGCTACACTCTCAATATTAAAACCATAAGGGATACTTTTTTGGCTACAATATTGAGACAGTTCCTTTGCAATCTGAATGCATACTCGTATCGATAGTTGCAAAACATCCGGTGCATGCAACATATCGTTTCGTAACCAGACCGGAATGTGAATTCCCAGCCATTCCATAAACTCTAACGTTTTGATCGAACCGCAAGGGGTTAATGTAAAAATAATAGGTACCGGCACTTGCTGTGTTTCTTGTAAATGATAATAATAGTCCGACAAAACATCTTTTGTAGAATTAACATCATACACACATTGAGTAACAAAAAATTGACAACCATTGGATGTTTTTTGAACCCAACGCAAATGTTCATCGCGCCGCTTTTGATGGCGTTCTGGTATGGCAACTCCACCTAACAAAACATCCGGTGCGGAGGATTGAACCAATTGATACGCTTGGGCTAATGTCAATGACGTAGTAACTTTTGTAGACGGTGCACCTACTAGCACTTTTGCATGCGATTGTGAGGAATAGGCCTGAATCCAATTAGGAAAAGCCTCCGGAGTTAAATTTCCAACGCTTTTATACAATATGGTTGGTAGTGAAACAGCCTGTAAATATCGATATCGATACTCTTCCGGTGCGATAGACGATTCGTATGGAAACGGCCTGGGCGCTGCGGTTCTGCTGGATTCATCTTGTACGTCGTATAACAATAGTCCATCCGGTGCTATAGCGGCTATTCGCTCGACTTGTTTGTCGGCTATCGTTCTACGTTTTTCTTCTGACGTGCTAACCTTTGGTGGGGTTAAGCCATAAAATAAATAATGATTTTTCTTCCCTATTAGAGAGTTTAAGTCTGCCATCCCTATATTACATTTTCAAAATCATAAACTCCACCCTACGATTTAGTCGGCGCTGATCTTCCGTAAAATTCGGCGATATGGGTTTATCGGGACCAAACCCTTTACAAACTATTCGTTTCCCGTCTATCCCCTTTTCTACTAAATATTGTTTTACACGTTGTGCGCGCTCCTCCGAAAGCTGTATGTTCAACACTCTGTTTCCTTGATTATCGGTATGCCCCGATACTTCAATCAACATGGTAGGATGGTGTTGTAAGGTCGTCACTAATTTATCTAATTCTTCATATGACTCCGGTAGCAAAACCGCTTTACTTTGCTCGAATAACACATGCCGAAGCACAATCGTAGAGCCTTCTGAAACTACAAATTCGTTTAATGAATCGATAGAGTAAGTAGGCGGTGAAAGGGAATCCTTCTTTTCATTAATGATAGTATCGGCTTGAAGAGGTGGCGTTACTTGTAACAGGGGTTTTACCACTTCCGGTCGAATTGGATTAGCAATAGGTAAATTTAAAGGGCGTTTTAGTTGAGTCCAATAAATCGTTTTAATCTCTTCCTCTGTTAAATATTTTTCCCAAATACTGACATCATCTACAGCACCTTTCCAATACTCATCGGCTCCGGGCTTATCGACACCAATTAACATAGGTTTACCGTTGGAAGGAAATGCAAAAGACCCCGACATAGATGCCGCCAATCGATCGTTAATAAATATTTTTAGACTATACCCGTTACACGTAACACTTACAAACGTCCATTTCATTAGGGGAATGGTTACACCACCGGAGTAAAATAATCCCCTGGATTGTTTTTCTTTTCCCCCGTCAAAGTAAAAACCTTTATCGGTACAAATAAAGCGGCATTGAAAACCATCGGTACTGTCTGACTTAGAAAAAATAGGTGCGTATCGGTAGGTTTTAATAGGATCCCAAGCTTCTCCTATATAATAGGATTCCAAATACACCCATGCCGTAATCGTGAATACATCTGGTGCAATATCCGGTGAGCGATCAAACGGTATTTCGATATAGGAGGATTGTCCATCCAATAAAAGTGCTTGTTGACTTCTTCCAAAACGGTCTTGCGTTGGTTGTACGTTTCCGCGTAACCAACCGTGGTTCCGATAAACACCGGCATCGCCCATATGACCGTCCATTGGATACATGTACACCCATCCGCCCGGCGCCAACTTAGACTGTGCAAACAGACCACAGTTGCCGACCAGAGCAAGTATACACCAAACTACAAACCAACGAAACATCATAACATATAAAATTAATCAATATCTAATGGAATGCCAACTGACAATTCTATTTTGTATAAAAGAAAAAGCGTTTGAAAAAGGATTTCAAACGCTTTTGAATGAAGACTATAATGGGTGTATTACCATTTTAATAACCAAGCAAAAATCAGCGGTGCTACGATGGTAGCATCGGATTCTACTATGTATTTAGGTGTATGAATGTCTAATTTACCCCATGTAATTTTTTCGTTCGGTACAGCTCCGGAGTATGATCCATAAGATGTGGTGGAATCCGAAATCTGACAGAAATAACTCCAAAATGGAATGTTTTCCATTTCCATATCTTGATATAACATAGGAACAACACAAATCGGGAAATCGCCGGCTATACCTCCTCCTATTTGAAAAAATCCAACACCTTTTCCTTCAGAATTCTTTATATACCAATCGGACAACCACATCATATATTCTATACCGGATTTCATGGTGGTAGCTTTAAACTGCCCTTTAATACAGTAAGAGGCAAAGATGTTCCCCATTGTAGAATCTTCCCAACCCGGAACAATGATGGGTAAATTCTTTTCAGCTGCTGCCAACATCCAAGAATTTTTGGGATCAATTTCATAGTATTGTTCTAATTCTCCACTCAATAACATTTTATACATGAATTCATGTGGAAAGTAGCGCTCTCCTTTAGAATCAGCATCGTTCCAAACATTATACAAATGTTTTTGCAAACGTCGGAACGCTTCTTCTTCCGGAATACAGGTATCTGTAACTCGATTGAAATGATTTTCTAATAAATCCCATTCGTCTTGGGGTGAAAGGTCTCTATAATTGGGCACTCTTTTATAATGAGAATGTGCCACTAAATTCATGATATCTTCTTCCAAATTAGCACCCGTACAGGAAATAATTTGAACCTTGTCTTGACGTATCATTTCAGCTAATGATTTACCCAACTCAGCAGTACTCATAGCACCTGCTAATGTTATCATCATTTTTCCGCCTTCTGCTAAATGCGTTTCATAACCTTTAGCGGCATCCACCATAGCTGCTGCATTAAAATGCAGGTAATGGCTTTCCATAAATTGAGAAATAGGACCTCTGGACATTGTCAATTGTGTTAAAATTTGAGGTGCAAAGATAAGGTATTCATCGATAAGTGAAAATGGATATAGATGATGCTTCCATTAAATTAATGGAATAAACTACTATTCTTTAATTATCAGATAGTTATATAATATTTAAAAAGAATTAGGGTTGGTATAAACCGGTTCAACCTACCCTATTAAACCTAAGTAAAGAAGACGGATGTATTCCTACTACACGTCTATTAAACAATTTACAACTGGTTAGATCTTAAATAAACAACCTAGTAGGGTAACTAGTGAACCGATTGTGAATATTTACTCCCAAAAGATTCGTAATATAGTGGTATGAAGCCTAAGGATATGAATTTGGAATTAAGTCCGGAAGTATTACAACTTCTATTTTCCGAGACACTTTATGTATTTCCGGAAACACCAACGGTATCTTCATCTCCGTTGGCAACTGAAAAAACAATGGCTACTCCTACCCCTGCTTCTACCTTGGATGTAGTACCTGCATCTGCTTCCACTCTCGCTACCCCAGTTATACCAAAAGTTTCTATTCCATCGGTTACAAGTAAAACTCCGGAAGCAATAGAAACCGTTTACACTCCATTAGGAAAAAACAGCAATGGGCTTTTATTTGTACAACATGCGCAAGTGAATTCTACTCCCGGCCAACGGGATTTATTAAAAAATATCATTGTCAATGGGATTAAATACAACCATGAAGAATGTGGCTATTTAAAAACAGAAACTCCTATAGTATTATCGGCACTAGAGAAATTGCCGGTTCGTATCGTTGTTTGTTTTGGAATTGCTACAGATGGTTTTACTCCTGAGTTGAAAAAAGAATATTACCAGATTCAACGGTATAATAATATTACGTTGCTCTTAGCGGATAGCCTTGCCGCTATGGAAGAAAAGCCTGCCCTGAAAGCAAAACTATGGAATAGTTTAAAAGAATTGTTTGGTATACGTTAAGAAATGTTTACTCCACGTCAATTATTTCAAAAACATTTAGCTCCCACTTCTCCGGCACCGCTTGCAATAGAAATTACCCATGCTTCGGGTGTTTATATGTACGGTCCTAAGGGGGAACGTTATTTAGATTTAATTTCCGGAATCGGCGTATCTGCACTTGGTCATCAACACCCAAAAATTACAGAAGCCATTCACCAACAAATAGACCGTCACCTCCACTTGATGGTATATGGAGAAATCATTCAATCAATCCAAGTACAACTTGCAGAAGCTCTCGTCGCAACAGGTGATGCAAGCATCGACAGTGTATATTTCGTGAACTCCGGAGCTGAAGCAACAGAGGGCGCTATGAAGTTAGCAAAACGCTACACCGGTCGTTTCGAATTCATTTCTTGTATCAATGCCTACCATGGCTCGACACAGGGAGCCTTAAGTTTAATGGGAAATGAATGGTTAAAAGAAGCCTATCGGCCTTTGCTACCGGGTATACGTCACATTCGATTTGGAGAGGAATCGGATTTAGAATGGATAAATGAAAAAACGGCAGCCCTTTTTATTGAATCGGTTCAAGGGGAAGCGGGGGTTCGTTCAGCACCACACTCTTATTGGAAAGCCCTACGTCAGCGCTGTACAGAGGTTGGTTGTTTACTTATTGTAGATGAAATTCAATCCGGCTTTGGAAGAACTGGAACCTTTTGGGCGTATCAAGGTAATGGTATTGTTCCGGATGTTGTATTAACAGCAAAAGGTATGGGCGGAGGTATGCCTTTAGGCGCTTTTATGGCTCCCAAAGCTATCATGCAGTGTTTATCGGAGTTTCCCATTCTAGGCCATCTCACCACCTATGGCGGTCATCCCGCAGCTTGTGCTGCCGCTCTAGCAACCATTCAGGTTCTTAAAAACGATACACTAGTTGAACATGTAAACGCTAAAAGTCAATATTTTATACAACAGCTTCAACACCCCGGAATAAAAGAAATTCGCGCGAAAGGCTTAATGATGGCTGTTGAATTTGAACAATTTTCAACTCTCAAAAAATACATCGATGCGGCAATTGAAAAAGGCCTTTTGACGGATTGGTTTTTATTCTGTGATAACTCCATGCGTATCGCTCCTCCCCTTACCATCAGCTATTCTGAAATAGATGAAGCGTGTTCCATTATCAATCAATTGACGTAATCCATTGAACGAAACGATCGGCAATCGGATCGAACTCGCGCGACATATTTTGAGGCAATGCATCTATAGAAAACCATTGTAAGGAATCGAACTCATCTACAATTTCGGGTAATGGAAATTGATCTGTTGGATGAAGCACTACTTTAAACAAAATCACATAGGCTTTCCCTTGATATTCTATAGTCGAAGTTTCACTTTCAACGAGATGCTTTAAAACCGCTTGATGGTAAGCAGCCGGTAGAATCAACTCTTCGGACAACTCTCGCATGACGGCTGCAGCATCGGATTCTCCAGCATCTACTGAACCTCCGGGTAACCACCAAAAAGTAGCTTCTGTTGTAGTACGTTGACCTAATAAAATAAATACGGTATCGTTTACTTTTGTTGTAAATACAATTTTAGCCTTTCGTTTCATGACCTAAACATACTATCGTTTTTACCAATTTTGCAAATCTATCAAAACGATTGGTAAAGTATAATGATATACTTTTTGAACCCAATCAGCTAATACACCACATAAAGCCAATCGCGTTTTCTCTTCCCATTCTGAATCGTGCTCTACTTGATGAAATATATAGGTATACAAAGGCACACGTTCTGAAGTCGTTGGATGATCGTCTATAAACGTATCTATAACGCCATATCGTTTTAGTTTTTCTATTGTTAGTATTTGTTCGGAATAGGCTTCCATAAAATCACTCCATTGTGTATTCGCTGATAGAAGTCTACGTTGTTCTTCTGTAAATGAATGACGTTGAATAGTAGTAATGGAATCCGCTTCTTCTAAGTTTAATGCCTGTACCCATTCTGTATACATGCTGTCTAATGGTGCGTAAGGAAAACGATAAACCTGTTGTAATAGCGTAGACTGCTCTGTATTGTACTGTTGAGTCCAATTAACCAATTGGCGATGTATCGTATCCTTTACGTCTGCAAGAAGCGTATCCACTAAGGATCGTAAACAAACATATGAATTAGCAGGCAAGGTTACTTGTCGAATACTTTCAATTCGTAAGGTGTTGTTTTGAATATCTTGGTAAAGACCGGTGGTGGGAAGTGGAGCGGAAGCTGATAATGTAAGGGTATCCCCCTCTGATGATATCCATTGTTCACCTTCTGAAAGAAGCCTATTAGAATTCACTAACCAAAAAGGAATGACCCTTTCTTCTTGTAAAAACAAAGATGTAAAAGCAGCATTTTGTCCACCGGAACTATTCGATGGAGTTGTGTGAGGAGAAGGATTATCCACACAAAAAACATCCGGAGCTCGAGTGGTATGGGAGATAGGTATGGGTTGTTGAATAGCCGACGCTTTTCCACGAATAGCAACCCCTTCTTGAGTTTCGATCTGTTGCAGTTGCATTCGTATAGGCACCTGCACCAATGGGATTGTAATAACTCCGATACCGGAGAACGTATTACCGGTGTATTGAAGTGATAAAATTCGAATGGGTATCGAATGTATATAAAACACATCGTTGACCTTTAATCTGGTGTTTCCGGATAGAGGGTGATTAACATAAACCGGTGCGCACTTCGATCTATGAAATAAGGAATCCTCCTGGGTTCGAAACGTATCAATAGAAGACCATACTGTCGTTTGACTACCGCAAATACTTCTAACTTGGTATTCATACGTTCTGGAAGTGCTGAAGGAGGTTAACCAAAAAACAGTACTATCTACCCCTATATCGTTCCAATGAGAATCACCAACCGATCGATAGCGAAATCCATACGATGTAGCAGAAGCGACAGGACTCCATTCTACCCGCAAACGCTGGCGTTGTTCTTGATGAATCGAAATGGATGCAGGTACTGAACATGGGTCTCCGTAATAAAAAGAGAAAACAGTACTGTACCCGTTATTTTTAAAAATAGCAGGAGTGCTATTTCCGGATGTTGGTACAATTTGAACTCTCCAAGCATAGCGCATTCCTATTTCCAATGCAGGTGCTGCAATTCCATACAAGAAATAAGGATCCGATACACTTTGTTGGAATATTGGAGCCGTCGTTTGCACAGCCATCTCCGGTGTGGTTCCATTCGGAAAACATTTGTGCAAGGAAAAAATATAAGTGGTTGTTGTATATACCGGGAGTAAATGGAGGGCCGACCATTGAAACGAAATCCAAGCAGGGGCCACTGTAGATACTACAGATGCATCGGCGGGATACTGCAACACCGGTGGGTCTTGTGTTAAACACCATAGAGAAGTAGTCGCTATATTCGATAGGATAATATTGCTATTGGCTTCTACTACCCACATCTCAATAGAATATAAACCTTCCGGCAAGGCTTGACGCTGCGTCCAATGAAGTTTTGAATATCCGAAACATTGGATGCGGTTGGATTGGAATAGATAAACATAATCGGAAACATCTAAAACAAGCGGACTACCCGCGGTAAGAGTCTTCTGTAAGCCACCATAGAGGGGAATGCTTTCAATGGTGATGCCTACTCCTTTTATTCGAACATAGATGTTTACATCTACTGACAGTTCTTGAAAATCATTAAACTGTAAAGTAGCCAATAAACCTGATGGTGTCTGCCACCATAAATCTTGTATATAAGTGGTATGTTGCAGAGGAGATTGTAGTTGTACCGTTACCGGGTAGATTGTTTGTGCCTGAAGGCGTAGTACGAATACGACTATACTTCCGGCACAGAGTGTTTTAAAATTGATAAGCATAATTACATTGAAAGGTCCAATCGGTATAGACACCATCGGAAGTTGAAACAGGTGCAATGATTTGAGTTCCGGATAACTGAAAACGGTGTGGTGGTATAGGGCTGTATTGAAGCTGGATTTGGGTAGACGAAAGTTTTCCTTGAAGGGATCTTTGATCTACAATTCCTTGAAAGGTACCGGAAGCCGATACTGTCCATCGTTTGGAAGCAGATAACCAACGATAGGAAATAAATGGACCTAGAGCATAGGGAGTGGTGGATAGATGCGGCATAGAGGTGGATTGTATTCCGCACTGAATAGTAGACCGTTGGTTCTTACCACTGTGTTGATACTGAAGATTCGACGTCCATACACTATTCAATGCTCCCGTAGTGGATACTAATTGTTGCCAACTGTATTGAAATTGCAACCGCTTACCGGATGAAGAGGGTCCCATTATCCATTGAATCGATACTTGAGCCGCGCGATTAACTTGTATCATTTGTAGGGTATCCGTGAGACGTAGTGTTTGAAATCGTTGAATCAACCGAGTGTAATAAGTGGCATTGGAGAAAGTGGTCTGCAATTGAAGTTTCTTTTTAATTTTTACCGCAGCTTGAACTTGATATAAAAAACTGGAGGTGGCGGTACCCATTGTCTGTTTAAGATTCGTACGTTGCCACCCAAGTTCTGTCGATACTTGCCCTCCAATAGTAGGAATCGATACTTTGGTTTGACAGCTCCACTTTTCGATATCATTCATAAAGTAATAGGCTCCCAAAGATGTAAATCCGGGGTCAATGCGTTCCCAAACCAATGCTATCCCTACTTTTTTTTGATTGTACCTCCATTGAATTTTTCTTGCTTGATGAAGCGAAGCGGATTGAATAATAAGTTGCGGAAAGGATTTAGATAGTTCTTCAAGCTCTGAAGATTTAAAATTATGTTGATAGTGTAAGATGGCCCATTCGACGGAGAACTGAAAAGCGGTGCTTACTTTATGTTGTATCCCTATACTATACCCTAGAGAGGCTTGCGCAGGTATAGAGTCAGACGGATGGGAAGTCGTATCGTCTTTAAACAACAACATCGCTTGTTCCCACTGTGATTTAGAACCACGAAAGGCTATTTTATAACCTCCACCCCATCGGTCATACTGAGGAAGCGTAAGCGTATCCATAGGCATCGCTTTCCGAAAGCGGCCATAGACAGTCAACACATGCCATTTACCGGGAGTCAACTCTATTGCTCCTCCTAGATACGTCGTTGAAGGTAATAAATAAGTATTCAGTTGTACGCTTCTATACCCCCCATGAAGAGTTATCCACTTATAATGTGGACTTAAGCCCAACTGATTAAACGGCTGTTGGTAGGTAAAGGCCGCATTGGCGTATTGCACTTGTAGCGGTATGGCCCATTTGCCCAATTGGATTTGAATGCCACCTTGGGCAATGTATTGGTAAGGAGTTCGAACCGCAGCCGCTCCTGTTCTATAATTGAAAGATTGATGAAATGAAAAATGGCCGGTAATAGAAAGCAAAGACCCCAACTTATCTATTGACCGTTGTTGTGCATTTAAAGGTATAGATAGAAGTATAAGGCTACTTATACCAAAGTAGTTAAAAAACATAGCTGCTGATTGAGAGGAAAAATTAAGCAGACTATTTTAGGTATAAAAATTATAAGCAGAAATACCTGAAAGTTTTCCCATTTTGGGAAAAATGCTGTTAATAATAAAAAAGGTAGGCACTCTTACTAACGATTCTTCAACCTTAATAAGAATGCTCTACCACTCTGCCCAAAAGTTATTCTGTTATTGAACAATCCATTGAACTACCAAAACGTCATTTTTTGATAGAATTCGAATACAATACATTCCGGCTGGTAATTTAAGATCCAACTCATCATTAGGATGGTATAGACCTTTATAAACTATCTTTCCTGTAAGAGTATATATTTCGATAGGTAAAGGATCGATTTCATGTTCTGTAAGAAGTTTAATGGATTGATCTGTATAACTAGGATTTGGATAAATAAAAAGATTTTTAAAAGAAACGTTTCCATTCCAAAACAGCTGACCTTTAACTTCATTTTCATTCGTACGTAATCGATAATAACCCGAAGGCCAGAAATCTTTCGAACTACTATAATAGTTTCTTATTTCCCCATTATTGGGTTGAGCCAAAACAGTATCGATTGATTTCCATATTCCAGTTGAAAGGTTTTCAATATAATCTAGATAATAGGTTGTAATTCCGGATTCATTTAACACCGTCCATTGAAAATATGTGTCATTATTACCTTTTTTTATTGAAAATTCTAAAACATCAACAGGTAGAGTGGGCGGTAATTCTCCTAACACAATTCCCCTACCATTTGTTGCGACATATACTCTGCCGTATACTCTAGAATCTCCAGTTATAGATTGTCCAATTCCTCCATATTGATGCATGTCATCATTAATTCGAACCCACGTAACCCCAGCATCATCAGAACGATGAATCCCATAGATATTATTTATTGTACCTATTGCATATATAGCAGGATACGTTTGCCCTGTAGCATTTTTACCAAAACCTAAAGCACTTGTGTTTTGAACATTATTTACTCTAGTAAAGGATATCCCCCCATCAATTGATCGATACATTCCATTAGATGCTGGTACCCAAATATGATTTTCAAAACCAGGGGTCGTTTTTAATTTAGTACCTGAAAACCCACTTGTAGCAGCAGTAGTGAAATTCATTCCTCCATCTACACTTCGATATAAAGTATTATTTCGAATAGCATAAAACTTTAGCGGATTAACTTTATCAGCCACCAAAGATGCTGTACCACCTATTCCATTCGTTGCTGTCCAAGTAGTTCCGTTATTAACAGAGCGATAAGGTGTCATATTTCGAGGTGCCCAAATCAATGTACTACCATTCGCATTACAACTAATCATTCCATCTTGTGCTCCAGGAGGAATACTAGAGAATCTTGTCCAAGTTGCGCCCGAGTTTGTTGAATAACTTCCAAAATAATTTGGCGTGTAATCATGACCAATAATAGCCATATATGACGGGTTTAACTCTGCATAATCAACCGATTCTCCATTTTTATAACCGGGATCAATTACACCTTGAGGTGGTGATACTTTTACATCATTATGTATAAAACCGCAGATATCACCTAAGCCACTTAATAAATAAGGTCCGGAGGGTGGACTTTTAAGGTCCAATACAGCGGTCTGCTCTACCCCTTTACCTTTTATCCCCCAGATGACTTGTCCACCCGTATCGGAGTTTTTTATATTATCAGAACCCCAAACAGTAGCACCAGTTGCATATATTACTTTATTAGTATTACTAGGGTCAAACGCTAAAGCACTAACCCAATTACCAGTACGAATACCATTGTCATTAGCTGCTCCAAAACGTATATAAGGGGAAACAGCAGAATTTCGACTTATATTTGAACCTGTACCAACAGTTACCCATGTGGCACCTCCGTTGGTACTTCTATAAATTTCATCATTTGGCCACCATCTACATATGGTTGCAGCCATAATTATATTAGAGTTGGTTGGGTCTACTGCAAGACCGGCAAAACCACCTTGTCCATTAGGAGTTAAAAGAGTAGTCCACTGCAAAGTTTGAGGATTAAATCGAACTACTGCTCCTGTGCTAATACCATTAGGACCTGGAGCATTAGAATAGGTTAAATACATTAATGAATTGTTTACTAACACTGCTCTATAAGGCATCATTCCTGTAGGTCCACCTGTTATGCTTTGCCAAGTTAAACCTCCATTCATACTTCTATAAAAATTAGCTGCTGTTGCCGTAGCAATTGTTACATAAATAGTTTGACTTGGATTTCCTGATGAACCACTGGACGGATCTATGATCACAATAGGTAACCCTACATCAGATGGCGTACTAACTGTTGGAAAACTTGTAATTTGATTCCATGTAGCTCCAAAATCCAGGCTTCTCCATAGACCATTTTGTCTAGTACCTAAATACAAAATATTAGGGGAATTAGGATCTACTTGTAAACGTTCCCCCATACCTCTCCCCGGTTCATTAGCTCCTAACTTAAAGGGTAAATTAGTTCTTACCCATGTTGAGCCTCTATCGGATGAACGAAAAAAGGACGCATTACCTGCCCAGTTATTGTAAGCATAGGTTCCACAAGCCATATATACTCTATTGCTATTAGTTGGATCTATTGCCATACTCTCAATTCCAAGCATATTCCAATCTACATTGCTAAAATGATCTGTAATTGGTTCCCATGCTTGAGCTGCTGCATTAAATCTATAAGCTCCTCCCATATCAGTCCGCATATATGCAACACCCGGAGCAGAAGGATGATAAATAATACCGGTCACAAATCCACCCGCAACAATTTCTACATTGGACCACTGGTATGTTTGCGCTTGGGTTATCAAACTGATTATCAAGATAAAAAATAAAATAAAATAGGATTTTTTAATTTTCTGTAACATCTGCTGTAAGAATAATATGGTGTTCGTTCATTCCTACTACGCTATTTTGTAAAAAAGTAAACAGTAAAATAGTATTATGGATGAATTAATCCAGAAAATTCCAATACTCCATCTGTAAACCTGCTACTTGATGTTGAATACAATAAAAAAGAAGCACCAATTGACCAACGTAAGTGTTGTCCTAATGTGGATTGTATACCAATAAAAATAGATAGGCCCTTGGCATACTGATAAATTAAACCTGATTTAACTAAATGATTCCAAGTTACAATAGGTGCAAAAGATAAAGTAACCGAGGTCTGAGTGGACCAACTCATCAAAGCGTTCATTTCGCCTAACCATACCCCTTTTTGATATAGTATACCTTTATAAAATATATTCCAATAAGGATTTAAAAAAACGATATAATCTAATGGTCGAAGTGTTGAAGGCAATATTTGTTGTATACTTAAACCAACGATTACTTTAGGAGAATATAGACTAAGACCGATTGCTCCATCCCATGCCCAATCAGATCCACCAACACTAAATTGACTGGGTTTGAAAACATAATTCAAGCTACCTACTTTCATTCCGGCTGAAATAGCCCATCTACTTGATAATTTTGTAAACCAAGCCCCACTAATGTACAAACCATTTCGTTGAATAAATGGACCATCAGAGGCTCGGGTAGCTGCTATACCTAAAGTTGCAAAACGGCGATTATTTTTAAAAAATATTTTATTAGCTACTAAAATATTACGTTGTACACCTTCAAATAATCCGAAAGATGTTCTATTGTGCAAGCGTATAGAAAATATTTTTGAAGAATCCACAACAGATGGATTCATATAGTTATATACTTCAAAAAATTGCTGAAATTCATAGTTGACCGGAAGCGCAATTTGACTTTGTACTTCTTTATGTAAAAAAATCCCCAATGTTAAAACAAACAGGGTTTTAATATTACATATGTAAGAAATTATAGTCATTTTTAAAGACAATGATAAAAAATAAAAATCAAAAACAAGTGTTTACTTTTATAAAGTAGTTACGTAGTAGACATAGAATGTTATCGGAAAGAGACAAAAAGATTATAGAAGCCATTCAAAATAACCATAATTCAACAGTAGTTTCTTTGTTGTATAAATCGTCGTTATTAAAAATTAGAAAATATATAATTAAAAATGGTGGATCATATGAAGATGCCGACGATTGTTTTCAAGACGCATTAATTAAACTCTATAATATAATTAAAGAAGGAAAATATAATGAAGACTACGATGTGGACGGATTTATATTTACAGTAGTTCGAAATAGTTGGATAGATATTCAAAGAAAAAGAAAAAAAATAGTAACGGTTGAATTATCTGAATATAGCCCCTTATTGGTAGAGGATTCAAATAATAATACTATTCCTGAGAAAGATACTTTTACCCTATTTCAATCCATTTTCTCACAATTAGATCATAAATGTCAAACCATACTCACTTGGTTTATGTATGAGAAAATGAGTTTAAAAGAAATCAGTTTACGGATGGGTTATAGCAGCGAAAATGTTGCAAAAACAGTGCACTATCGCTGTAAACAGTATTTAATGAAGCTTATCCAATCAAATCCATCTGTTTTGAATGCTTTAACAAAATGAGACCCGAATTAGAAATATTATCCACTATAGATGACTACTTGACGGATCAACTCAAACATCCCGAACGAGAGAAATTTGAAAAACAATTGACTAATTCATTGGATTTACAAAACTTAGTTCGCCTTCAATCAACAATAAACCTACATTTATTAAGAGGTGGTATTCATCAACAAAAAAATGAAATCGCCTATCTTATCAGTGAGCAAGACAAACTATACAATCGAATAATATGGTTGAAGAGAATTTTTATTTCCATTTTAATAGTTGCTATCATTGCATCCTTACTTTTTTGGACAATACAGTCCAAAAATTCAGGTAATAAAATCAAAAATTCGATGTCTCCTATATCAGTGAAAAATTTAAATAGTATACGAACAGATAATATTACTTCTCCTGAATCTGATAAAAAAGTATACGTATCTAAATCAAAGTCCTTAAGAACGTTGTCCTCTAATTCAACTCTATTTTTCAATACAGATTCTATAATCAATCAGTCTATAATGGAGTGGAATAATATGAATACTAGAGTTATTATTCAACAAGATACAAATATAACTTCTTTGAAAAGTATTCCAGTAAGTAGTACTTGTGATCCCGAACTTTGGTCAGTACCCTATGTAGTTTCACCCTCTTGCACTAACAAACCCACGGGAAAAATAGAAATTACTACATCTTCTATTCAAGGGGGTAAAGCGCCATTTTCATTGTTATGTAAGGATGAAAAAGGGAATACATCACATTTGGATAATCTGTTTCCGGGGCAATACATAATTCAAGTCAAAGATATTCATGACTGTGTCAAAACTATTCCTTTCGAAGTTGAAAGTGTTACATGTAAAACGACTTCATTTATTTTACGCCCTTCAATAGGCGAGCGTTGGATGTATGAAATTTCATATTCTACTCCTTATTTGGTCACAATTTACAATCTTAATGGAATTGCGATTTGGTCATTATCTTCAAATGATCCTATCTTCGAGTGGGATGGGACTTCATCTAATGGTGGTATAATCTCTCCGGGATTGTATATTTATACCATTAAATACAATGAAAATCAGGTCGAGCAAGGACAAATTACAATATATTAATGTCTAGAATATCACATATACTATTGAGTTTTGTTTTATTAATAATGGTAGAAATCTTTTTTTCTCTACCTTTATTCGCACAAACATTCTCTATCCCGGATGTTAATTTTCGAGAAAAGTTAAAAAGTAGTTATCCTTCGGTCATGTTGGGAGATGAACTCAATATATCCGTTGCCAAGGTCTTTACTTTTGATTTAATATTAACCAATTCCAATATTAGTGATTTAAGCGGAATAGAATATTTTGAGTCTATTTACAAATTAGATGTTTCACAAAACAACTTAACTTCACTTCCAAACTTAAGTTCATTAAACAACATCAAATTTCTATACGTAAATAGTAATAACTTATCTTCCCTTCCTGACTTTAGTGGACTTGAAAGTTTATTACAATTACATGTACACAGTAATCGTTTAACAAGTCTTCCCGCTTCTATTAGTACTCTAACTCAATTACAACAATTAATAATCAATAACAACAGACTTACAGCCTTACCTGATTTATCATCATTAGTTCAATTAGATTATTTTTTAATGAGTAACAATCAAATTTCTGTAATACCTAATTTAAATCAATTATCTAATCTACAAGTATTACATTGTGATAATAATTTAATTAGTGATTTAAATGGATTAGAACAGGCAAGTACATTAAATACTTTGTATTGTTTTAACAACAGAATACATTCTTTAGCTGTATTAAATGATCTAACTACCGTAAAAAAGATTTGGGCTTTTAATAATTTATTAAGTGAATTACCAAATTTGAGTAATAAACCTCAGTTGACAGAAATGGAGGTGCACAATAATTTTCTTACAATCGACGATTTAATTCCCTTAACCTATTTATCCGGATTGACTAATTTTAGATATCACCCTCAAGCTTCTATAGTTAATCCATCTAGTCAATTCACAAGAGTATTAGATACTATTACTTTGACTTATTCAGCGGTAGACATCAGTACAGGAATACTATACCGGCATTTTCATAATGCTACATTTAAAATTGAAACTAACTCTCCATTATTACGCTTGGAGACTATACAATATAGCGATTCCGGTACTTATTTCATGGAAGCGTCTCATCCGTCTTTACCCTTATTAAAACTAGTTTATGCTTCTATAAAATTAAACGTTGAGGCATGTATGGAATTGATAACTTGGGAAATAGACCTTGGCTCTGTCTCTTGTGAACGAGGCTATCATTTATCAAAAAATCAAGTACAATTACTAGATGCGGTGTCCCCTATTTCTTATTCTATTATAAATCCCTATGATACTATTATATGGGATACCAAAGTATCTTCTGATTTACGTCCCGGGAAGTATACTATTCGAATAAAAGATGCAGAGGGCTGTAGCATTGACACCTCCATAATATTAAATCAATTTAACGATTGTGATGTTATACTACACTTAAATAGCATTTATAATACTTATTATATTGATGTTAAAGGGTCCGTTAAAATTTTAGATAATACAGGAAATACAATATTAGAAGTGGAGGGGCCATATCTTTGGGATGGGTCTACTTCCTCTGGTAAAATTACGCAACCTGGATATTATGTAATTTTGGTAAACAATAAAAAATGGAAAAACATAACGGTTGTACAATAGAAACTTATTTTTCAATGTTTTTCTGACATCTTTTCTTTTCCATATAGGTCACAATAAATAATAGGTATGGAATAAAATAAATAGCATCTTCTATAGGTATACTACCGATTCGAATATTTAAAAATTCATTCGGATTATACAATATAATGGGCTCCGATTGATACCCTCCGGTAAGCACGCCATCAATGATTAAAAACGGAATTAAACAAACAATAAACGCTTCATAAAAACGAGCCCGTATCCATGCATCTTCTTGTAAATAGTGGAACAGTAGATAAAAGCCGGCAATAATACATGTGGTAGACGTGTAAGTTAAATCCCAACGTAAAAGACCCATTCCGATGAAACCAAGAATTAATATTGGAGTGGTAAATTGTTCTACTTTCATCCATCGCTGAGTCGGAAAGTATGCCAATAAACAATAATAAATAAAAACGCAGGCATAAGGTACCGTTATAAAAAAAACTATTTCCTCTATAGGTAAATTAAATATAAAACATCCAACAATATATTTAGAATTAAACCCCCATACTTGTAAAGAAGTCTTGCCTATATCCCATATCCAATATACCATATTTACCATTAATAAGGGTTGCCATAAGAATTTCCAACGTTTGTAAAAAGCTACCTTTTGATCAAAGGATAACAAAAAAACAGGTACTAGGGTTACTATATGCAAATAGAAGTACAAGTAGTGTGTTTCTAAAAATGAAAAATAGTACACCACCGGAACATCATAAACAAAATAATTCGGCAGCACATCTGCTGTACCCCACTGTACTGCTACTAAAAGTAGAGGTATAATCCCTAAAAGTAAAGCGGTTACATTTCGTTTCATGTATGTTTAACAGTAGGTATTCTATATTGTTTAATATTGTATTTTTTTAAAAAAAGCGTATTCAAATTTGTATTTTAACTGCTCGGCTCGTATATTTGTTGTCCATAGCTGGTTGAAAGATTTCCCGTGATTTGGTCTCCCGACCGGTTGCGGGATTTCCCTTTTTTAGGGTAATACCATGTCAAATAGCATCATAAATAACAACTTTTTCAAAAAACGGTCTATAGGCTTCTAAGAAAGCCTTGTGTAAAGGATGAACTTGATATACGTCGTGTCCTTCTAAATCATTAAAAACAATAACTAATGAAAAGGTATAGGTGGTGTCAACTACCGCTCTTTCAATAGGTGCCGGTACCCCAATATACATAGCTTGAACCGTTTCAACCGTTCTTAAGGACTCTAAGCCGTTTCTAAAATCTTCTTTCTGTTGGGAAGTCAGGTCCGACTTCAACCAAAATAATACATGATGTGTTAACATATTTGTTTCTACGATACTTATTGGGAACTAATCTGTAATAAGTAAGGTTATATCCTCGGTTTGTTCCCTTTGCAACCTTGAATTTACACAATTCTTACAGATTATTGTTATTTCGATTCGGTATTATTCCCTTCTTTTTAAATTAATTCTAAATAAGAAGTGCATTTGAATGAGCTGTAAAAAATATTCAAATAATGTAGTAAAATTGTAATTGAAACAACCGAAACACCCGTATAACGTAGAATATCGGTAAATAATCGAATCCATATGGTAGAACTTCAATACAGTGATTCTAATACCCCTACTTCTGTAGACAGTTGTCAAGAAGCGTTAGGTCGTTTAAAATCGAATGTTCGTAAGCAACTAAATATCTCGGACGAGCGCTGTGTCTTAGTTAGGGGAACCTGTTCCGGTGATGCTATTGAAACGATAATCATGATAGAATGCTGCGATACAGATAAAATGAAAATGTATAAAGTATCTAAACACCCACAAGATATTACCCTCCAAGACATCAAAGCTTTAGTAGAAAATCCTTGTACACTTAAAGCCTCTCCAATTTGTATTAAAAAATCGGAATAATCCGATATGATTTCTACTTTCCTAATTACCGGTTTTTTAGGTTCCGGCAAAACTACTTTTTTAAATGCCCTTCTCCCCTTTTTGGAAAATGAAAAGGTGCTCATTATCGAAAATGAAGTGGGGGCCGTCAATATTGATTCTACCATCCTTCAAACTGCTCCAAAAAATATCATTCCTATTACCGGTGGTTGTATCTGTTGTTCGTTAGATACGGAATTGTATAATGTTTTAGCTGAAATTATTCAACAAGAGATTCCTCCTTCATATTTATTTATTGAAAGTACCGGTATAGCCGATCCGGGCAGTATTCAAAAACTTTTTTCTTCTCCGGAAATAAAAGAATATTATACCCTTATCAAAACGATTGCCTTAGCAGATGCCGGACAAGTACTTCAACGATTGGAGGATACCCCTGAATGTGGAATACAACTTGTTCGTAGTGATCATATCATACTCAATAAAATCGATACCCTTACACCGGATGCCGTAAGGGCTCTTTTGACTCAATTAAAAACCATTCAACCATGGGCAGAGCTGGACACCGCTATTTATGGTCAAATTGCACTAGAAAAAGTAATCGCACCGGTAATCTATCCACCTTGGCAGTTTTCACCCCATATTTTGTCATTTAATACTAAATCGAACCATTCCATAAACGCTGTTTATTTTGAAACTCAAAACGCTATCTCCATTCCTGCTTTTCAGAGTGTCGTACAATTGTATTTCTATCAGTACCCCAATCAATTATTTCGTATTAAAGGCTATGTCCTTAGCTCCGACCTATCTACCTACAGTGTTCAATCGGTAGGTGATCATATTCAAATGGAAAAAAGTGATCGTACCATTCCGTTTACTCAAATCGTTTTTATAGGAAAAAATTTAACAGATTCTACTGTTAATCGTTTGATGCGTCCTTTTACTTCTTAAATACTTTTTGAAAACATAGGCTGTTGATTTTCCTGCTCATAATAAGTATCTAAAGCCGAACAAATATTTCGTACAAACGACTTCCCCTCTTGTTTTATTTTCAACACCTCCCCTTGCCAAAAGACAAGACCTTCTGTTTCCATCTCTTTCCATATTTCTAATGCACCCTGAATACCTTGTGATTCTAAAAGTTCATTCGGTATGCATACTTCTCCTTGTGTAATCAAAGAGGTTATTAAAACTCGTATTCGTTGATCTTCCGATGAACAGATGTGTCCGCTATTAGCGGCTATGCCGAGAGCTTCCACCTGTTCAAAATAGCGTTCTACGACTTTGGGATTTTGTGCATAAGCCGTTCCAACATCACTGATACTTGAACAGCCCAATCCTATCAACATTGAATTGGTTGTTGTGGTATAGCCCATAAAATTGCGGTGAAGCTGACCCTTACACCAGGCTAAATATAGATTATCTTCAGGTAGAGAAAAATGATCCATACCAATATCATGATAACCTACTTCTACTAAAATGGATTTTCCGGTTTCATACAATGCTCTTTTATACGCATTGTCCGGTAAATCGAGTTCGGTAAATTTCCGTTGCCCGGGCTTTAACCAAGGTACATGTGCATAGCTATAATACGCAATACGATCCGGGCGTAATTCTCGTATGATACTAAAAGTGTCTTGAATACTATCGATGGATTGAAAGGGTAAGCCATATACTAAATCAAAGTTAACGGAAGTATATCCAATGGCTCTCGCCCATTCGGTTACTTGTCGTACTTGTTCTTTAGTTTGAAAGCGATGAATAGTATCTTGCACTTTCGGATCAAAATCTTGTATCCCAAAACTAACGCGCCGTGCGCCTAATTGGTATAAAGTTTCCAAGTGGGCATAACTTGTATTCGCCGGATGTCCTTCAAAACTGATTTCAAAAGTTTCGGTACAACTTGCTTTATCTAGAATACCTTGAATCAATTCTTGTAAATGTGCTGCACTAAAAAATGTAGGTGTTCCTCCGCCCAAATGAATTTCTTGAAGTTTAGGTGTTGTACCTATTAGTTGAACATACGCTTCCCATTCCATTAACACGTGATCCAAGTAAGGTTTTTCTACTGCATGGTTAATGGTGATTCGAGTAGTACATCCACAATATGTACAAAGACTTTCACAATAGGGTAAATGAATATATACACTTATACCCTCCGTAGCACCTTTTGATTGATAGGCTTCAAAGACTTTAGAACGCCAAGTAGATAAGGAAAAGCCGGATCTATCCCAATGCGGCACCGTTGGATAACTGGTGTAACGAGGGACCGGTACATTATATTTTTCTATTAAAGATTCTGATCTGGTCATCCTATTATTTTTTACACGTGCTTGTCACAGCAGGATGGGAACAACACTGTACGGTATTTGCTTTTTGTATGGGGCTGATAAAAGGTATGCCAATACCCATACCCCTTATTAATAATAAAAAACCCAATAAGCAGGTATACAACGGCACCCATTTTTGCCAACCACTAAATGCTTTTGTCTTTACTTGACGAAGTAAAGGTAAAGCAACCAGCATAGGTAGCGTACCGAATCCGAACAATGCCATATAGCTCATACTGCCTAAAATAGAACCTGCTCCAATGGATGCTGTTGCGGCTAGGTAAACAACACCACAAGGTAATGCACCATTTACAATTCCTAATAAAAAAATAGATGAGAGGGTTCTCTTTTGTAAAAAATATTGAAAGTACGTCTTTAACATTCTACCTATGCCACTTCCCATCGTCAACCATGTTTTCTTCCAAAGATAAATACCACTTACACCTATCATAAGTATTCCGGTCAATATAGACAGGTATTGTTGAAACCCCCACCATTGAATGGAATATCCAACAGCACCCATTATTCCACCGATGAAGGAATACGTAAATGTTCTTCCAAGAGAATAAACTACGGCTACGCCTCCCATTGAGACGCCTTGAATCCTTGGTAAAGCAAGAGCGATGGGGCCGCACATCCCCATACAATGCAAACTACTGAATAACCCAAAAACGATAGCAGATAAATAAAACATATGGTTATTGAATCTTTAGTTCACGTTCTATATAAAAAGCGGCATGTTCATTCGACCAATCTACTTGAAGTTGATACATTCCTATGTCTACATGATCAAGTGAAATGATTTGTGTTGTACCTTCGTTCACATCGATAGGATAGGTTTTATCTGATTTTTTTTCAGAGGGGCGATAAAGGGTTATCGTTCCTTTGGTGCTGTGTTGAATAACCGGACGATTGAATTCAATATATAATAAACTATCTTTTCTATGTGTAGTAATGTGAATGCCAGCATCAACAGCTGCTTGCATTTTATTCAGTTTATCCTGATACGCTATTTCCATGGCATAATAGTTTTCCGATACCAAATCGGTATTAACACCATAGGTACGGTATACGAGGTATAAAATGAATACCATAAAACTACCGAAAGAAAGCGTTACATAAAAAGGCCAAGAGAGTTTCATATCGTTAATATTGTGCTGGTCCTACAAAACTGGTTTTAATTTCTTCGATTTTTTCATCTCCTCTATATACCCCTACTATTACATCTGTCTTTAATCCTTTTAATTCCTCTTGTGCTAATTCTATAAATAAAGCACCATCTGTTATTGATTTTGATTCAGCTGTTGGGAATTGTCCCACTGCTTGAATAGTGCCTTTCTTGTTTTCTAATTTAAATTGCAAGGGAAAGGATTTTTTCGTTTTATTAACAATTTTAATATTATATAAATTGGTATAAATGCCGGGCGCTTTTTCTTGATATAACATTCCCGGAGTTCGAAGTATAGAGGTTTCTATATCCGGACGGGTGGCTAATAAAGTAGTAATAACAGATAATAACACAAACAATACGACAGAATAAGCTATCACTCGTTTTGTCCATCGGAAAGGCATATTTTTTGCAATTCCATTTTCACTGGCATAACGAATGAGTCCGGTAGGACGGTGTACTTTTTCCATTACCTCGTCACATACATCGATACACGCTGTGCAATTGATACATTCCATTTGTACCCCATTTCGTATATCAATTCCGGTGGGACAAACATGTATACAAAGTTTACAGTCTACGCAATCTCCGGTGGAAGGCTCTTTCTCCCATTTATTTATTTTACCTCTTGGTTCACCTCTAACATAATCATAGGCCACTACGATAGAGTCTTTATCCAACAATACCCCTTGTAGACGTCCGTAAGGACATACTGCTGTGCACACTTGCTCCCGAAAGCGCGCATATACACCATAGAAAACAGCAGTAAAGAGTAACATTAAAAGTAAACCGGAGGTGTGAAGAAATGGGTTATCTGTTACCATTTCGAGCCAAGCCTCCGTACCCATAATATACATTAAAAAGACGTTAGAGATTAGAAAGGATAAAGAGAAAAAGGTAATGTGTTTCGTACTTTTTTTAATAAACTTAGTGGTGGATAAAGGTGCATCGTTTAATGCTTTTTGTTGTTTATAATCTCCTTCAATCCAATATTCAATGGGTCTAAACAGTAGTTCCATAAAAATAGTTTGAGGACATGCCCATCCACAAAATATACGTCCATAGATAACCGTAAAGACGACTACGAATAAGATGAACGTAATCATAGCCAATAAAAATAAATGAAAATCCTGCGGCCAAAATACAACACCTAAAATAGAAAAGTGTCGTTCGATGACATTTAACAATAACACCGGTTCGTCGTTGATGCGTAAAAAAGGCATCACTAAAAACAATATAAATAAACTGTAGCCGAAGATTTTTCGATAGTTTGTAAACGTACCTTTCGGTTTCTTAGGATAAATCCATTTCCGTTTTCCATCCTCACCTATCGTTGCTAATGAATCTCTAAACGATTCATCAGCATAAATACCTTCGTCTACAGTTTTCATATCTTATTTATTCACCTTCATATAGATCCCCTTGTGCTTCTTTCGCATTGGCGGGCTGAGTCCCTTTTAAAGACTTGATATAGCTGGCTACTTGTTGAATTTGTTTAGGTCCTAATTGAGCTTGCCATGCAATCATACCCTTATTCGGTACTCCGTATTTAATCGTTTTAAATACGGATTTAATATCCCCAC
This sequence comes from Cytophagaceae bacterium, assembly GCA_025455005.1. Taxonomy (GTDB): domain Bacteria; phylum Bacteroidota; class Bacteroidia; order Cytophagales; family Cytophagaceae; genus JALONH01. The sequence goes on along the minus strand of JALONH010000018.1, from coordinate 21,775 downwards.
CGTGTATCCAATAAGCATCGGTTAGATTAGGACCTACGCCTCCTTCACCTAATTTACCATGACACGCGGCACAGTTATCTGCATACAATTGTTCACCTTCACCTAATTGAGTCTTATCTGCAATCAATGTAACTGTATTTTCATTCATTGCATCCCCAGCTTTCTTCAATTGAACTTCCGCTTCGGCTAATTCCATCTTGTATTCCTGATCTTGTAAAGCACCATTACCACCAAAGTGATAATACCAAACATATACGACGGAGAACACAATCGTTACATAAAATAAATACACCCACCATGTAGGCATTGCATTATCCAACTCTCGAATACCGTCGTACTCGTGATCCGTCATAACCTCATCTTCTCTTTCGATTGGTACACCATCTATCCATTGAAAAATAGGTTTTGGTGCTTCCCCTTTTTCTTTTAATACAGCAGATCGAAGAGCCAATACAGCTGATAACATTCCAAGTAAGGCGAATAATACTATGGATAACATGGTCAAAACCGCGTACAACCCCAAGGTAGAAATAGTAAATCCGGAATCTGCTGAAACTGCAGCTGTCTCTTCTGCAGCAACTGTCCCTAGAGTAGCGATAAACAAAAGGCCGCTGAGTAGATAGGAAGATATAGTATAGATATATGTTTTCATAAGTCAATCGTTTATTTTTTTTCGTCCAATGGAATGTTGGATAAATAATTAAAATGTTCTTTTCTAGTTTTAAAAACCCACAACATCATCCCGATGAAGAAAGAGAAAAACAAGACAAAGGAAATAATCGGATAGATTTCTATACCGGAAATTTCAGACATATGGTGTTTGATAAACTTCAACATAATTATTTTGCTGCTGTAGGTTGAACTTTTATATCGATACCTAATCGTTGCATATAGGCAATAAGCGCTATAATTTCTTTATCTGATGACACTTTAATTTTGTCTTTAGCTAAACTCGCAACGATGCTTTCAGATTGTATTTGTAAATCACCCAAAGCTTGTGCTTCATACCCGGCCGGATAGGGAACACCTATGCTACGCATTGCTTTAATTTTACCGGAGATATAAGAAGTATTCAACGACTTTTCAAATAAGTGTGGATACGCCGGCATAATAGAACCTGCAGAAGTGATCGTTGGATCTAACATATGGTTATAATGCCACGAATCCGGATATTTTCCTCCCACACGATGTAAATCCGGACCGGTACGTTTGGACCCCCATAAGAACGGGTGATCATAAACAAATTCACCTGCTTTAGAATATTCACCATATCGAGCCGTTTCCGAGCGAAACGGACGTACCATTTGTGAGTGGCAGTTATTACATCCCTCTCGGATATAAATATCACGTCCCTCTAACTCTAAAGGTGTGTAAGGTTTTACACTGGCTATGGTCGGTATATTCGATTTTACTAAAAAGGTAGGAATCATTTCGACCAGTCCTCCAATTAAAATCACTAGTAAACTGAACACCAACATTTGTATAGGTCTACGTTCGATGGCTCTATGCCAATGGTCTTTACCATGTGGAACATAAGCCTGCAAGGCAGGTGCTTCTGCGGCTTCATTTGCTATGAATGATCCTTGTGCGATTGTTTTTAATAAATTATACGCCATTACAAACACACCTACTATAAATAGGGCACCACCGATAGAACGTAATAAATACATAGTACTTAATTGTGTGACAGTAGATAAAAAGTTTGGATAAGCTAATACACCATCCGCAGTAAATTCTTTCCACATCGCACTTTGAACAAAACCGGCCCAATACATAGGCACAGCATAGAAGATAATTCCCAATGTACCTATCCAGAAATGAAAGTTGGCCAGTTTAGTAGAATACAAGGATGTACCCCACATTTTAGGAACTAAATAGTATAAAATCGCAAAGGTTAAAAAACCATTCCATCCAAGTCCCCCAACGTGAACGTGCGCTACAACCCAATCCGTAAAGTGCGCAATAGCATTTACGTTTTTCAACGATAACATTGGCCCTTCAAAGGTAGCCATACCATAACAGGTAAGTGCTACGACCATAAATTTCAAAATGGGCTCCTCGCGTACTTTATCCCATACACCTCTAAGTGTAAATAAGCCATTTAACATACCACCCCAAGATGGTGCGATTAACATTACAGAAAAGACAACACCTAACGATTGTGCCCAATCCGGTAAAGAAGTATATAATAAATGGTGAGGTCCGGCCCAAATGTATATGAATATTAATGCCCAAAAGTGAATGATAGACAAACGATAGGAATAGATAGGGCGATTCGCAGTTTTAGGAACAAAGTAATACATTAAGCCTAAAAAAGGTGTAGTTAAGAAGAAGGCAACCGCATTATGTCCATACCACCATTGAACTAAAGCATCCTGTACACCTGCATACCAAGAATAACTTTTAAATATATGTACCGGAAATTCGAAAGAGTTGACAATATGCAACACCGCTACGGTTACAAAAGTAGCGATATAAAACCAAATGGCTACGTACAAATGACGTTCTCTACGTTTCAGTATTGTGCCAAACATATTAACTCCAAACGCAACCCAAACGATAGCAATGGCAATATCAATTGGCCATTCCAGTTCCGCATATTCTTTGCTGGTGGTAATCCCAAGTGGTAAGGTGATAGCAGCTGCCAGAATAATTAGTTGCCATCCCCAAAAATTAAATTTACTTAAGAAATCACTCCACATACGTGCTTTACATAAGCGTTGAAGTGAATAATACACACCGGCAAACATACCATTACCTACAAAGGCAAAGATGACCGCGTTCGTATGCAAAGGTCGAATACGTCCAAACGTTACATATTCTGCAAAATTGAGTGCCGGGAATACAAGTTGTAAGGCGACGGTTAAGCCGACTAACATTCCGACAATACCAAAGATAACAGTAGCGTACATAAAATTTCGTACGGTAGCGTTGTCATAGGAAAAACGTTCCAAGGTTCCGTGGTTCATGAGTAAAGTGATAGGTTAAGGTTTTTTTTGAACCGGCGCATCATCCATCAAGATTCGAACGGATGGAGCACAATCGTCGTCATATTGACCTGCACGTACCGCCCATAAAAAAGCAGTCAAAAAGCCTAATGCAACAAGTATACTACATCCAATCAAAATAAAGATAACACCCATGTTCGATTTGTTTTTCTTTGGTACAAATCAACTATTTCCTAAAAGCTTTTTAGATGAGGATAATCGTTTTGTAAAATGACATTTATCATCTAATCTAATACTTCCTTACGGTAGATTTGTACTATTAATATATATGTAAATCTATCTTCATGTTGATTCTTATCTTCTTTGCAGCCCATTGGTATTTATCCTTGTTTGCACAGACGTTCTTCTTACACCGCTATGCGGCTCATCAAATGTTTACCATGAATACATTTTGGGAAAAAGTATTTTATGTTATGACATGGATATTTCAGGGCTCTTCCTATTTGAGTCCATATGCATACGGCATCATGCACCGAATGCACCATGCCTATGCCGATACTGAAAAAGATCCACACTCTCCAAAATTCTCTACTGGCATCTTTGATATGATGTGGAAAACAAAAAATATTTATAATGATATTTTACACCGTCGGTATCCGGTAGAACTTCGATTTACTAAAAATATTCCGTATTGGTCTTTTATAGAAAAAATTGGGGACAATTGGTTATCTCGTATTGGTTGGGGTGTAGCGTACTCTTTATTCTATATTTATTTTGCTGAGGCGTGGTATGAGTTTTTATTACTTCCAATACATTATCTCATGGGTCCGGTCCATGGAGCTATCATTAATTGGTTTGCACATAAGTTTGGATATACAAATTTCCATGTGAATGATACCGCAAAAAATTTAATGCCGGTTGACCTCTTTATGATGGGCGAAGGGTATCACAATAACCACCACAAATTAGGCGGCAGGGCTAATTTTGGAGTGAAATGGCATGAATTCGACCCCACATACCCTGTTATACTGTTATTTAACATATTGGGTATAATTAAGTTAAAGCGAAATAACGATCTGAATTACATGTAGGGGTTTTACCCCTACCCACGATTTCAATCGTAATAACATATTGGATTAAAAAAAATTATTGATACATCGTCGGACTATCCTTACTTTTATTTCAGAATAAAAGTGAACTATGAAAAAAGAGATAGTCTCCATGACGGAAACAGAACTTCGTTTGAGAGCTATTATAGATACGGCAGTAGATGGTATTATTACCATAGATGGTCGGGGAATCATTGAAACGATTAACCCTGCTGTGACGCGTTTATTTGGTTATCAAGCGGAAGAACTAATTGGCAAAAACATAAAAGTATTGATGCCGGAACCGGACAGAGGTAAACACGATCAATACATAGAAAAATATAACCATACCGGCAAAGCAACTATTATTGGCAAAGGAAGAGAAGTAATTGGTCGTCGTAAAGACGGCAGTACCTTCCCCTTCCTACTTAGTATTAGTGAAGTTGAACTGAAAGAAAGAAAAATTTTTACAGGTATCATTCATGATATTTCTGAATTAAGGAAAGTAAAAGAAGCCTTAAAAAAAGAAATGCAATTGAATGAATTGAAATCTCGATTTGTTACCATGGCTTCACATGAATTTAGAACGCCGTTAAGCGCTATCTTATCTTCTGCTTCCTTAATTGGTAAATATAAAGAAGGTGAAGAACACGATAAACGCCTGAAGCACATCAATCGAATTAAATCTTCGGTGGTGAATATGACCAATATTTTAAATGACTTTTTATCCCTAAGTCGATTAGAAGAAGGTATGGTACTCAACCAACCTACCGCTTTTGATTCCAAAGAACTTATCCAAGAAATTGTCGATGAATTAAGTCCGGTGTTAAAAGAAGGTCAAGAGATTCATTTCCTACACCAAGGTGAAAACGATGTGATTTTAGATAAAAACATTATTAAAAATATTGTTATTAATTTATTATCCAATGCCAGTAAGTACTCTTCTGAAGGTAAACCAATAGATATAACAACTGTAGTGGAATCCAATACGTTTACCTTAAAGGTAACGGATAAAGGTATTGGTATTCCGGATGAAGACAAAGTACACTTATTCAGTCGATTCTTCCGTGCTCACAATGCAACAAATGTTCAAGGGACGGGCTTAGGATTAAATATTGTAAAAAAATATCTTGACTTACTATCCGGGAGTATCAGTTTTACCAGTCAATTGAACGAAGGTAGCACTTTCCTGATCACTATACCTCTGAATTAATTTTCTATGAATGCTAAAAATATATTGTTAATAGAAGATAACCTGGACGTTCGGGAAAACTTGACAGAAATACTTGAATTGTCAAATTATAAAGTATTTGCAGCGGAGAACGGAAAAGTAGGTGTCGAACTGGCAAAAAAACATATACCGGACTTAATCGTTTGCGACATTATGATGCCGGAATTAGACGGTTATGGTGTGTTGCATGTGCTAAGTAAATCCCCCGAAACGGCAAGTATTCCCTTTATATTTCTAACGGCAAAAACCGAAAAAACAGATATTCGAAAAGGAATGAACTTAGGCGCAGATGATTACTTAACAAAACCATTTGACGATATAGAATTATTAGATGCCATAGAAATTCGTCTTCGTAAACATGAATTAGTGCGGAAGCAATCGGGAAATACGATAGAGGATTATAATCAAATGGTTCAGGACGCCCGTAGTTTACATGAATTGGATCAATTGATCAGTGATGAACGCCGGATTAATAAATATAAGAAAAAACAAATCGTCTACTCTGAAGGTAATGTTGCCAATGCTTTATATTTTTTAGTTAAAGGGAAAGTAAAAACATATAAAACGAACGACGACGGAAGAGAATACATTACGGCCTTACATAAAGAAGGTGATTATATTGGTTATGTCAATCTATTAGAAGATGCATCCTACAACGATTCTGCCATGGCCATGGAGGATTCTGAGATTTGTGTTATACCTAAACAAGAGTTTTTTGCACTACTCTATAGTAATATTCATATAGCCGAAAAATTCATTCGCTTGTTAAGTAATAACGTAAAAGAAAATGAAGAACGGTTAATAAAATTAGCCTATAATTCGGTTCGTAAACGAGTAGCGGAATCGTTACTCATGATATTTGATGAATATCAAACTACAGCCAAAGGCACCAAACATATCACAGCTTCTCGAGACGATTTAGCCTCGATTGTAGGAGCATCCAAAGAAACCGTTATCCGTACCCTTTCCGATTTTAAAGACGAAGGGTTGGTTCAACTCTCCGGTAGTAACATCACCATTTTAGACGAAAAAAAATTACGTCACATGCGTAATTAACGTATGAAGCTGGCACTCCCAACAGAAATAACGCTCTGCGCCCATTGCGGTGATACTTGTACTCAACAGGATATTATATGGGAGAAGAAACATTTTTGTTGTACCGGTTGCCAAACCGTTTATGAACTGCTGGAACAGAATAATCTTTGTAACTATTACGATATCGATACACGACCTGGAATTAAAATTAAACAGAGTGTAGCGGAGCAATATGCGTATTTAGACGATGCTGCTATTGTCGACCGTATTGTTCAATTTAAAAGCGACGATTCGATTCATGTAGTTTTTCAAATTCCAACTATTCATTGTAGTTCTTGTATATACTTATTAGAAAATTTACATAAACTTCTATCGGGTGTTCAACATGCACGGGTCCATTTTGTACGTAAAGAAATACAAATCACCTATCATCCTAAAGAAGTTTCTATCCGTCGGATTGTAGAATTCATGCATACGTTGGGATATCCACCCCACATTAGTTTAGAGAATATATCCTCTACAAAACCGGAAAATAAAGACTATAGCTTATTATACCAGTTAGGAGTTGCCGGATTTTGTTCCGGTAACATCATGTTGTTGAGTTTTCCGGAATACTTAGGAATTGATCCTAAAGCGGATGGTTCAATTTATCACTTTTTAGGGTATATCAATTTGTTGTTGGCACTACCGGTAGTTGTCTATTCGGCAAAAGATTATTTTATAACTGCATTTACCGGTTTAAAACATCGAGTATTAAATTTGGAGGTTCCTATATCCATTGGTATCAGTTCTGTTTTTTTACGTAGTGCCTATGAGGTTCTGCTTCAAATCGGACCGGGGTATTTTGATTCGTTGACCGGTCTTATATTTTTTTTATTGATAGGGAAATGGTATCAAAAAAGAGTGTACCAACATTTCTCGTATGAAAGAGATTACTTATCTTATTTTCCGGTTGCCGTTCAGGTAAAAGAAGCACAAGGCTACTCTACCTTACCTGTAACAGATATTCAACCCGGACATATCATACGGATTCGAAATGAAGAAATCATCCCGGCCGATGGTATATTGACTGCCGGTGATGCCTTAATCGATTATAGTTTTGTAACCGGCGAATCGCATCCCGTTCGTGTGAAAACAGGTGATGTGATTTATGCGGGTGGCAAACAAAAAGGAACAGCCATTGAAGCGTTAGTGAACAAGTCGGTTTCGAATAGTTATTTAGTACAGTTATGGAACCATGACGTGTTCAAAAAGGATAATAATGCCTATCTAGCGTCCTTTATTCTTACCTTTAGTAAATACTTTACCATCGGTACTTTATTAATTGCCATCACAACATTAGCTGTCTGGTGGTATATCGACCCATCACGAGCATTATATCCCTTTACTTCAGTATTATTAATAGCTTGCCCTTGCGCCATGGCTTTGACCATGCCGTTCGGATTAAGTAATGGATTACGATGGATGAGTAAAACCGGATTCTATTTAAAGAACGCAGATACTATAGAACAAGTAAGTACCGTAGATACGATTGTATTGGATAAAACTGGAACACTAACCGATCATCATACATCCGATTTAGTTTGGAAAGGAGACGTAACAGATGAAGAAAAAATATATATCTTTTCGTTAACTCAACAATCCACACATCCATTAAGTCAACAAATCACGCATCACTTTCGTCAAACGATGACATTTCCTATAGAATCTTTTGAAGAAATTCAAGGCAAAGGAATCGAAGGTCGTATAAAGAATCATCGTATACAAATAGGCTCGGCAGCCTGGTTAACACAAGATATCCCTTCGAATGAAACACGTGTGTATGTATGCATTGATACTACATTAAAAGGATATTTCTCTTTTGCTCCTTCCTACCGACCGGAAGTATTAGAGATGGTAGCGAATTTAGCGAAGTCATACGAAGTGCATTTGTTATCCGGCGATACCGATAAAGAAAAAGAATTTTTATCTGCTTACATACCGAAAGAAAATATGCATTTCCAGTGCACTCCACAGGATAAGTTAGATAAAATAATGGCGTTGAAAGCAGCAGGTAAAAGAGTATTAATGTTAGGCGACGGACTCAACGATGCCGGTGCTTTAAAAGCCGCTCAAGTTGGTATTGCTGTGACAGATGATACCGCCTACTTCACTCCTGCCAGTGATGGCATATTAGAAGGAAAACAACTACGCCGATTACAAGAGTTTATAAAATACAGTAAACATGTGATCAGCGTAATTAAATCTACGTTAATTTTATCTTTACTGTACAATGTAATTGGTTTATCCTTTGCTACGCAAGGACTTTTAAAACCGATTGTGGCTGCCATCTTGATGCCGGTAAGTTCGGTATTTGTAGTCGTATTTGTAGTGGTATTAACGAATTGGAAACACCGGAGGATGAGTAGTTAGTTGCTAGCCTTTAGTAATTAGTAGGGAGACGGCAGTATTAAGTAGTAAGATGTAGCACTACTCAATTGTAAGTTGTGCCAACGAGCAACTACCAATTAAAAATCAATTGATATTTTAACTTTTCCTCCTAAGCCTTTTTCGACAATATCAAAAAGAGTTTTTAGAGTAATATTGCTACCATCATTTTCTACACGAGAAATATATGTTCTCTTCTTATCAATGATCAAGGCGAGTTCTTCTTGTGTCAGATTTTTGGATTCTCTAGCATTCTTTAAAAGCAATCCTATTTTAAAGGATTCTGATTCACGCTCGATATCATCACGTCTCTTAGTACCCTTTTTTCCGTACACACGGTCTTTAATATCCGACCAAGAATTTACAGCTAAAACTTTATTTTTTGCTTTCATAGTATTCCTCCATTAATTAGATTGCTTTATCAATCTCTTTTTTAGGTGTCTTTTGAGTTTTCTTTTGAAATCCATTTAGTAGTATAACCAATCGCCCCTTATCAAAAAAACAGAAGACTCTCCATATGTTTGAACCTAGTTGTACCCTTGCTTCGAATAGTCCATCGGTTCCTTCTAAATGTTTCAGATAGTTCGAAGGTATTCGTTCAAGAGTTTCAATGGCCACAATTATTTTAAAGATTTTATCCTGAACTTTTTTTGGTTATTTTGATAAGAAATCTTCGAAATAGTGTTTATAGGCCACGATTTCTCGAATTTTATTCATTTATTATTCCATGCTGCTGAACTACAAATGTAACTTATATGTTACTATTAAACGATATAAAAATGTACGTTTTGATTAAAAGTATTACGATTATGTATCAAAATATCCTTGATAAAAAGTCTTTGCAAAATCAGCAATTAAATAGTTATATAAAATTCCTAAAAAAAATAGTACCAACAATATAACCGCAATGGCTATTATAATTTTATTCAGTAAAATTTTTAATTTACCCATGACGTCACAACACCATATTTGCTTAAAAGTCTTAACTCACCCCTACGAATAAATCTTATTTTCTTGTTCCGTCACCCGAATAAAGGTAGTACGCTTACTCAGTTCTTTTAGTTTACTGGCCCCAACATACGTACAAGTGCTGCGAATACCCCCTAAGATATCCAAGATAGAGCTGGCTACTTGTCCACGGAAAGGAATCTTTACCGTCTTACCTTCGGAAGCTCTATACTCTGCTACGCCACCGGTGTATTTGTTCATAGCCGTGGCTGAACTCATACCATAGAACAACATATATTTTTTATCGTTCTCTTCAATAATATCTCCTCCGCTTTCTTCGTGACCGGCTAACATACCTCCTAACATAACGAAGTCCGCTCCTCCACCAAAAGCCTTAGATACATCTCCCGGAGTGGTACAACCTCCATCCGAAATGATTTGTCCTCGTAAACCATGCGCCGCATCGGCACATTCTATTACGGCACTTAACTGCGGGTATCCCACACCTGTTTTCACTCGTGTCGTACATACAGACCCGGGTCCTATTCCTACCTTTACAATATCGGCACCGGATAATAAGAGCTCTTCCACCATTTCTCCCGTTACGACATTACCGGCAATAATGATTTTATCCGGAAATAAATCCCGTGCGCGTTTTACAAAATCAACAAAATGCTGTGCATAGCCATTCGCTACATCTATACAAATAAATTTTAGTTGGGGATTGTATTGTAATACTGTTTTTACATGAACTAAATCTTGTTCGCTAATACCTGTACTAATCGCAATATGATTTTCAATACCCACAGGTGCACATTGAAAAAAGGAAGTCCAATCGGCGTAGGTGTAATGTTTATGGATAGCAGTAATCAAGCCTTGTTCCGCAAGGGCTTTGGCCATGGCAAAAGTCCCGACGGTATCCATATTGGCAGCAATAATGGGAATACCTGTCCATTCGGTTTGTGTATGCAAAAAAGTGAACGTACGCTCCAACTCTACTTCAGATCTAGATTTTAATGTAGATCGCTTAGGACGGAACATCACATCTCCAAATCCTAATTTTAAATCATTTTCTATACGCATATATTACACTTTTTACTTATTATTTAATTTAGTAAGATAAAAGGAAGATATAACGCTTAAGTATCCTGAAAATATCCACAATCAGAGATCTCCTATAAAAAGTACTAATCGATAAACGATTAAGTAAACGAATTGATGTTTAAAAGGTACGAATTGTATCAATCAACTTCTTTTATAAAAAACAATAGCTCTGTAAGCATGATAAAAGTAGAAGGCTCCTAACCTTCTACTTTTTATATTTATTCCTTTTTATTAAAACCAATTTTTACTTTTTATCCATTTAAATCCAAACCAAGATAGTATAAGAAGTAACACAATACCCCAAATTTTAGTAAGGAATATAATGATGGATTGTACTATTGTCCAGCCAAAAACAACTGCATCCCATAATTGACTCGTAAATCCGGGCTCAAATGAACGAATATTTTTTTCATTGACAACTTTCCATCGTTTGGTATCGGAACGCTGGTATAAATAAATGGTAACGGTTGAAAATGCCATATCCTTTTTTAACTTTAGATTAGCTATTTTAGCTTCATCCGCTAACGACTGATCATACGCGGATGGTAATTTAGTTTTCTTACGTTCTATGATAGAAGAGTCTTTTCCTTTGATACTGATTACTTCTTCTTCTATCGGTTGTCTTGCTCTTTTTTGAGCTAATTCATTCATCAATAAACTAAGTTTTACATCATCTGCTGAAATTTTTCTGTAATCTAAAAAATCAATGTGAGGGCCGATTGCCCGTAATGTGCTATCTAAATTTTGGACCGGAACTCGAATGGTAATATTTCCAATCGTCGTGTATGTAATCGATTCCAAGGTGGAATCGGCACTGATAGGTGTTTCCGTTTGATATTTATTTTCATTGGAAATTTCAGAAGTTGCCACATATCCTCCCATCTGAACGGCTATTTTTTCTATGTGGATAGCCGATTGATAAACACTTTTTACCCTACATTTAATTTCCCCCGTTCGAATAAAGGCATGTGTCGTGTCTTTCGGATTGTGCACTGCTGCAGTAGAAGTAAACATGGTAGAGTCCGCCGCCGATTCAGCCCAAGAGGCATCTCCCTCTTGGCGGGCACCACAGGATACTAATAAAATAGAAATAACTCCGTAACTGAAGTATTTCAGGTTTTGTTGAATAGATAAAAACATAGGTAAAGTGGTTTAGATGAAACAATTTTGGGAATAACGGATAGTCATACGATTACTATATAATAGGTTGAAAATATATTTTTAAAAATTCCATTCCTTATTCTCAAGTTATGGCATCAATAAGTTTGAAATAGAATAGGTAACCTATAATTCTTAAAGCAAAAGTGATTCAAAATGTTTATATTTAGAATAATCATCATTTAATCGATATGATATTTCCCATTCCTGTAAAGTACTATTTTTTAAGTATCGTTTTGCTGCTTACATTGAGCACTTGTAAGAAAGATACTCCAGAACCTATACCAGCCGTAACACTTCCTTATTTCCCTCCCGTTGGAAATACAAATTGGGAAACCATAGCCCCTTCCGGTTTAGGCTGGAATACGGCTGCGCTGACAGACTTATACTCTTATCTCGAAGAGAAAAATACCCGTTCCTTTTTAATATTAGTAAACGGTAAAATTGCGGTAGAAAAGTATTTTAACGGACACACTCAAGATTCTGTTTGGAAATGGAACAGCGCAGGTAAGACCCTAACAACCGCTACCATAGGCATAGCTCAAGGTGAAGGATTAATCGATATTCACCATCCGGTATCCGATTATTTAGGTACCGGATGGACTCCTATGGCCGCTGATAAAGAAGGTCTCATAACGCCGTATCATTTATTATCCATGACTAGCGGAATCAACGATGCAAGTGAATTAGTCATTCGACCTAACTTAACCTACTTGGCGGATGCAGGCACCCGATGGTCCTACCATAATGTATTCCAAAAGTTAATGGATGTAGTAGCGGAAACAAGTAACGAAACATTTGAAGATTACTTTACAGCTAAACTAAAAAATAGAATTGGAATGGATGGGTATTGGCGAGAAGGTCTTGTATTTACTATTTATAATAGTACCACTCGTAGTATGGGGCGATTTGGTTTATTGGCATTACATCAAGGGACTTGGAATGGAACGACAATAGTTCCGAAATCATTTTTTCAAGAGAGCATTCAATCCTCCCAAACCATCAATCCGGCATATGGATACCTTTGGTGGTTAAATGGAAAAACATCGTATATGCTTCCGGATGGACAAACCGTTTATACCGGAACCTTGATACCCAATGCACCGTCTACCTTATATGCTGCCATGGGTGCACAAGACCAACGAATATATGTAGTTCCGGAAGAAGACATTGTCATCGTTCGCATGGGTGATGCGGCTAATCCAACCAGTTCGGATTTTGCGGTATCCGGATTTGATAATGAACTTTGGGGAAAATTGAATGCGGTAGGAATAGGTAATTAAAGAATGAATTATAATTGTGAAGATAAAAAGACATCCAAAAGCTTTTTATGTTATTTAATTGCACTTATAACTTGCACTCATTTAGTTTTAAATGTAAAGAAATATGATATTATTCTTTAATAAATTTAATTGTACCTAAACTAGTTTTGATTAAATATAAACCGATTGAATAACTAGAAATATCAATGGTTAATTCTTTTATGTTATCGAAATTTTGAATTAGTTTTCCGTCTATAGAATATATTTCTAAAAAACTAAATTCTTTTAGTAAGATATTTAGTTTCTCTGATGAAGGATTCGGGTATAATATTGCACTTCCTTCAATTGGATTTAATACTGATGTAATAGATACAGGAATACAATTAGATAAAATTGAACAACCGTCTTTAGTAATCATCACTCTGTAGCTACTGTTTGTTGTGACGGTATAGCTTTGATTTGTTTGATTTAATATATAAGCTGGATATGGAGACGGGAAAGCAGCCTCTCCAAAACAATCAATCCAACTATAATACGCATTGTTTGTAGTAGCTGTTAAAATATTTGAGGAAATAGTAACGTTTGAATTAAATGAACAGGTAATAACTTCTAATCTAAAAACTCTATTTCGACCTACTTTATTAAATTTTAAAACTTCACCCCCAACGATTATTTTTGAGTCATTTTGAATGCTAATTGAGTACACAAAACCTCCATCTTCAAAACCATAACCAGTATGAAACATATTATCCAAAGTACCATCAGAATTTAATCGAGCAATTCTATTTCTATCACCATTATTAACTAAGTAAAATGCTCCACCTATTAGAATTTTATTATCAGATTGAATAGTGATAGAATAAACATAATTCTCTACTGATGAATTAAAAGTATTATCTACAGAACCATCTGAATGTATACGTAATAATCTTTCTTTTTCTATAGTGTTATAGTTAGTAAAAGCACCACCAACTAAGATTTTATTGTCGGATTGCATAGTCAAAACTAAAACATCACTATTAAAACCTATTCCTGAAACAAAGCTATTATCAAACGTACCATTATTGTTCAACCTAGCAATTCTATTACATGTAAATCCATTATAACTAGTAAAACTACCCCCAATGATTATTTTACCATCATTTTGAATTACTACTGAACTAATTTGAGCATTAGCACCTACTCCTGTAGTAAATGTATTATCGACTGTCCCATCAACATTTAATCTAGCTATTCCTACTCTATTTGCATTATTAAAAGTACTGAAACTGCCTACTATTATTATTTTACCATCAGTTTGTAGTGCAACAGAAAATATAATTCCATCTGCACCAGAAGTAGTAGTAAAATTATTATCAAGACTACCATCAGAATTAATTAATGCAATACCTCCCCTAAATGTACCATTATAATCAATAAATTCTCCAGCAATAAATATTTTTCCATTTGATAAAACTTTTATACATCTAACTGTTCCATTTGCACCTGTTCCAGTATTAAAAGTATTATCAATAGTACCATCAGATAACAAACGAACTAAATTTCCTTTTTGATTGCCGAAATAAGTATTAAACATTCCACCTATTAAAATCTTCCCATCCGATTGAACTGCAGTAGCTAAAACAGTATCATTAAAACTTGTTTTAGGATTAAAACTAATATCTAATGTGCCATCTGTATTAATTCGAGAAATATAATTCAATGATGAATTATTGTAACTAAAATAATTTCCAATCAAAATAATTTTATTATCAGATTGTAAATAGAAAGACATTTCAGATCCCGAAAATCCAGTTCCTGGATTAAAAGTATTATCTATTGTTCCATCTAAATTCAGTCTCAATAATCCTCTTTTAGATGTACCGTTAAATAAAGTAAAAGCACCAGTAATCAAAATAGAACCACTTGAATAAATATGTATATCTTTAACAAATGCATTTAATCCCGTTCCTGATAATGAAAAACTATTATCTAATGTTCCATCACTATTTAATTGAGCTAAAAATGATTTTGAGTTATTATTATAAGATGAAAATCTTCCTCCTATAAATATTTTACCACTACTATTGATTTCAATACAATGTATTTCAGAATTAATAGTACCATCATCAGTTCCTAAAGATGAATTAAAAGTATTATCTATCGTGCCATCAGAATTTATTCTTACTATAGAACCCCTTGAAGTATTATTATAAGATAAAAACAATCCTACTAAAATAATTTTACTGTCATTTTGTAGCAAAATTCGATTTACTTTAGGTGTAGAAAATGGATACGAATTTTGAATACCAGTTCCTGGATTAAAAGAGTTATCCATTGTACCATCTTCGTTTAATCGAACAATACAATTTCTAGAAATACCATTATAGGTAGAAAAAATACCTGCAACTAGTATTTTGTTATTAGGCTGAACTACTATATCAGTTATAATAGCATTACTAGAAAAATTAAAAGGTATAAATGAGACATCTAATGAGCCATCTGTATTTATCCTTGCAATTTTATTTCTTGAGATATTATTATAACTTGTAAATTCACCTCCAATTAAAAATTTACCATCCGTTTGAAGTGCAATAGCATTTATAACATTGTTTGCTCCAAATGGTTTAAATGAATCATCTATTGATCCATTTGGATTTAATCTTACTATCCCACCTCGATTAATTGTATTATAATTATTAAAACTTCCTACAATAATAATTTTACCATCGGACAGCACTACTGTTTCGTTAGGAGTATTATTAAATCCATTCCCACTACCATAACCAAAATCATTTTGATTAAAAGTTTGATCAACAGAAACAGATTGAGAAAAAACTTTAAATAATAGTGAAAAAAGGGGTAGAATTATATAAAATTTATTCATATAAAAGTTGATAAAATAGAGTGAATGAAAATTACAATCTCAAATATATCAAATAAAATAAATAAAGTAGATAATTATAATGTTATAAAATTAATTCTACTTACAACCCTTTCCACCACGTATTAAACTTTTGTGTTTTATCTTTTAAATATACGACTTCACCGATTTTAGGTGTAATTACATCGAGTAAATCTTTACCCAATACTTCCAAGGAATCCATAGGTTCATTCCAAGTATGCAAGGCTAAGGAAAATTTAGAGTTATGAATCGGAAAGATTCGTTTTGCATTTAAATCTATAGAAGCTTGAACGAATTCCTTAGGAAGTAAGTGAATGTATTGCCACATTACATTATACTGACCGTTTTCCAATAAAGCTAAATCGATGTTCGGAAACTGTTTGCCAATCTCCGCAAAGTGTGTATCGTAGCCGGAGTCTCCACCAAGATACAGTGTAAAATCGTCTGATTGCACCATATACGAACACCAAAGTGTAGTATTACGTTGGAACGACCGACCGGAAAAATGTCGAGTAGGCAATGCCGTTATGTTGATAACATCTTGAAGTGTTGCACTCTCTTGCCAATATAATTCTGTTATTCGTGAAGGATCGTAACCCCAACGCTCTAAATGAGCCCCTACACCCAAGCCACAAATCACTTGTTTTACTTTGCCCTTTAATTCTACCATAGTAGCATAATCCAAATGGTCATAATGGTCATGCGTAATGATTAAATAATCAATCGTATCTATAGCATCACTACCATAAGAATCTGCACCGGAAAAGGCTTTGGTTGTTCCCGCAACAGGTGAAGCATTATTACTAAACACCGGGTCTACTAAAAATCGTACCCCTTTCAATTGAAAATAATAAGACGAATGACCAAACCAAATCAAAAGGTCTTGTTTACGATCTATTGATTTCAAATCAGTTGATACAAATGGAATCGATGCATTAGGTTTTTTATTTGGGTAGTTTCCAAAGAAAAATTCTTTTGATACATTCCAAAAATTATATCCTTCCCCAAAATCTGGTGTTGGATGAATATTTACAAACTTACCATCTTGAAAGGTAGGCGTAGCCTTCATTCGTTCCAATCGTTTACCTTCCGGTTTAGCTCCAAATCGAGGATGAAAAGTATAAGCAAAACCTATTACAACTAGGGCCACTATAATAAGTAAAACTATCATCATTATTTTCTTTATTCGTTTGAACATTTTTCTATATCATTTTCACCTATAAGGATTTATTACTTTAAAGTATGTATTAGTGCCTCACTGCTGTTTCAAATAATAGTTTTTTCGTATGAAAAGAGCGAACGCCTAGTCTATTCTGATTTATTTTGTTGTAGAGATAGTAAACTTAAAGTATCAACTCAAATGGTTGTTTTTCTCCTACTTTTCCGTTCACTACAATGGCTACTTCATGAGTTCCTTTGTAGTATTGTCGGGTAGTGATGAATTTTATTGTATGTTTTTTATCGATGTCCGCAGAAAACTGTGGGGGATATTCTCTTTCGCTAATTTTAAAGACTTTACCGGCTAGTGTGCCATTTGCCTTTTTAAAGTAAATTTTATATTCTAAACGTATCGGTAGAGTCTTTTTAGAAGTATTAGTAATACGACAAGAAAAATGAAGTGGATTCCCCAATTTGACCATAGGAGAATGTACATCAAACTTTTCTACTACTATAGAATCCGACTTCAATCCATAAATAGTAAGAATTTCCGGATGACCGGCTTTTAATAAGGTTCGGGATGCGTGTTTCAGTAAAGCATCCGTTTCCTTATTCTTTCCTTTCCATTTTTTAATTATAGAAAGAAAAACATCCGGATTATCTTTACTGATATCGTTTAGATGATTGGCAACACTCCTACGCACGATTTCATTTTCATCCGCTTTTAGATTCTCCAAAATAGGTACTAATGCCCGTGGATCTTTTTTAAATTTAGGCAATGCCATGGCCCAAGGCAAACGCGGACGTGATCCTTCCGAACTCAACCGTCGTACTTTATAATTTTTATGAGTTGACCATTCCAATAACTTAGACAACACTTCT
The DNA here is from genome assembly GCA_025455005.1 of Cytophagaceae bacterium. Taxonomy (GTDB): domain Bacteria; phylum Bacteroidota; class Bacteroidia; order Cytophagales; family Cytophagaceae; genus JALONH01. The sequence continues at coordinate 3,650 of JALONH010000018.1, read as the reverse complement.
TTTTCATATTTCAATATGAATGGACGTATCGCAAACTCGGCACTGGCAAACTGTGTCATTTTTTCTAATGCTGTTAAAGAAGTAGGGAGATCGTCTAAGCCATAAGTGGAAATATATTCAGGGAAGAACATATAATAAAAAGTATCCTCCGGTTGTTTTACTTTCTTTAGATTTTCAATGCTGCTTAGAAGTATTGGTACTGCTTTTTTAACATCTTTCGGCAAGAATTGATGGATGGCCCATACGGTGTGCGACATCCGTTGCTTCAACTCCATTTGCTCAAATGCAGGCGTTACAATAGATTTCAAGAACTTTTTTTCATCCCAATTCGGAAGTAAAGGTTGAAAAGCTTGAGAAAGAATTTTATAGAAGGACGTCGTATAAACGTCTTTTAATGCTGTACTCATGGGTAAAATTTTGGAGTAAGCTAAGGTAGGGATAAAAGTTGAATGAGGCGGATAAAATTCTATATTTAACTATTATTTTGTGTTAAATTCTGATTAGATTTACATAACTATATAAAAGTTTTTTTATGAAATTAGTTTACTAGTTAATCGCGCTATCCTTTTTCATGATAGAGAGTTTCACGTTTACAGACATCAAAAATGACAAGATGATTGACAACTATGTACGTTGTGATAAGATTTTTTCTTTCGTACCTGAGATGCCTTTATTTAATGGAGATCAAACAGGTCGTGAGTTTAAGAGATATATTCAATCAAATATAAAGTATCCTGAAAATGCTCAAAAAAATAAAATTGAAGAGAATATATACATTCAATATGTTGTTGATAAAAATGGATATACTGGTGATGTGAAAGTAGTTAGGGGTGAAAATGAAGAATTAAAATCTGCAGCCCTAGCTGCTTTTGAAAATGTACCAAAATTTGACTCCCCTGGAAAAAACAATGGCATCCCCGTTTGTACTAAGTGTATTGTAACTATCACTTTCAAGTTGAAATAAATGATATTTTCATATGTATCGATACTCTATTTTTATTTTGTCTAATATAATATTATTACTTTTTAACTTTTGTCATTCTAAAACAAAAGATAATTTATCTTCAATTAATAGTACCTCTCAAATCATACTAAAAGATTCTGTTATAAAGGATACAATCCAGTCCTTAAACAAATATAAACCCGTAAGAAAAGTTTCTTCCCTAGATTTAAGCTCATTTATTCCGGTTCCAGATTCTTATAAAGGATTTTGGGCAAATGTAAATTATATAGAGTTCCTAAGAAAAAGTAAATCTACTTTAGCCGCTTCAATGATTGATCATGCTAATTTTTATTTAATTAGCGATGACAAAACGATTATGTATCTCAATATTCATGATGGAGGAGCTCCTAATGCTCTTCTTTTACAATCTGATGGCAAAGGATATATAGCTGATCGTGATACTTTTCAGATTTATAATGACGTACAATTCAAAGACGATTCTCTGTTAATTGAGAGTAATAAATATATAAAGTATAATAGATTAGAAGAGTTAATCAATTTAGAATTATTTTCAGGTATTTATAAATTAAATAACAAACAGATAGAATTTAAAACTAATGGAGACATCATAGGTTTAGATGGTATTAGCAAATACTATCCTTATTTTGATTATTATGATGCAGGAATGAATCTTGATCTAATACAATTAACTTTTATCGAAGAAAATAGATTTAAAAATTACATCTATGAATTTCAAGAAAATAATTTAATTTTTTACAAAGTAGATTGTGAAAATTTTGATGAAGCAAATTCTTATTGTATAGAAATTAGAAAAGGTAAAGAGTTTTTAAGGTTAAATAAAATCAAGTAATTTAAATAGAAGTTTTTATAGCTTTCAGCTTTAGTCTTAATACATCCACAACAACACCCGTTGTTTTCTATTTTTCAATAACGCATCGATTCTTGTCATCATACTATTCGATACCACCGGACACCCCAAGCTATAGCCTAAAGGTAAATAATATGGATATATTTCTATATCCGGTACTTCATCGTAAGAATGTAATACAACTATTCTTTCCATCGCATTAGAATTACTAGTATCCAATCCATGCAATTTATAATGTATGTGAATCCCCCATTGACTATACGATCGAGCTCCTATGGCATACCGACCCAGTGATGAACAGTAACTCCCTTTTTCATTACTAAAAACCGGTATAGCAGCCGTACTGCCTTTTCCGGATCCATGACATACTAATCCGGAATATAAAATAGAATCACCCTTGGCATCCCAGATAAAGAACCGATTCTTACCGGAATGTATACGCATATCTATTAAAATAAATAAACTGGTATCCATGGATTGTTCTCGGACAAATCGTTTGGCTTCTTGAATTTTTTGTACCGATGGTACATCTGTTTCATCTACAGAAGTAGCGCCCTTCACACAAGAAGAAAGGGGTAGAAAAACAACACTTAAAATATACATTATAGCTTTCATAGGTACTTTTTTTACATCATAATGCAATGACGTAAAAAAGATACAAGACAATTTTTTCTTAAAATAATATGGTTCGTGAAGACACGAACCATGGCGAAGCTGTATTTCGTTATGCATATAATAAAAAAAACTATCAACACTCTAGATCAGTATCGTTAATAACTGATCTACTACTTCTGTAGCACCAAAGAAAAGTCCGGTACCCAATGTAACTTGTTTAGATGACAACTTACCCAATGCAAAGGGGAAGGCAGAAACAGACGCTAAACTTAATCCTATCGCGAGTACAACACCAAAGGTTAAATACATGCCTACGGTTCCAACCCAAAACAATATCAACAAACCGATTGCTGCTACCCACAATCCAAGCCAAAGTCCTTTCTCCGCACCTATACGTTCGACCCAATAACTGAAAGGTAAGGCCGCTAGTGCGGACCCTAAAAACACAAAGGAAACAAATAAATTACCTCCGGTAGAGTCGATTTTAGAATTATACCATATGGGCAACACATTCATCATCATTCCAATTATGGAACCGAGTAATAATCCTGCAATGATTACCCACACAAAATTACTTTCTGTTCGATCGTTTGTGTAGGTTCGTTCAAAACTTACATTCCCCATAGAAGTATGAAAAAAATAACCTGCTATAGCAATCAATACCCCACCACCTAAAAAGGTATAAGTAGCTCCCAAAGCATCAACTAAATCAATAATTAAAGGCTCTACTGCCGAAACTAAATCTGTTATTAAAACAATAATACCCATTACTAAGGGCAATTGCTTACCGGGAGCAAATAATTCAATCATCGAATTGGCGGGACTGATGAATACATTCATACTAATCAACCACAACACAATTAATAAGGGAATAAGTGCTTTCCATTGTTCAAACACACCCCCTTGAATGGAAAAGGCAACTGCCATAAACACCATGGACGTCATACTGATTCCAATTGTAAATACCGTAAATTTTTTAGTTCCTTGTTTTAACAGTGCATCCGCTACAATACCTGCCAATGGTGGGACGGACACCATAATCAAGGCCTGAATCCATGCCATTATATCAGCTAATTCTGTTACGTCAAATCGAGTTAAAACTTTTGGTTGATAGTTGTTGTAGGCAATCCAACTAAAAACAACTACGGCATTTAACAATGCCAAAGACAAAATCTGACGGTATTTTATTGATTGTTCCATATT
>JALONH010000041.1 GCA_025455005.1 Cytophagaceae bacterium | reverse complement strand
GCACTTACACTCCCACTCACTTGCGCATTACCGGCTACTGTCAGTGCTTGACTTGGAGCATTTGTTCCTATACCTACCTTACTATATGTATACGTTGTGGTATCTACATTTGCCCCTGTTACACTTACTTTACTCGCCCATGCATTTAACGCATACCAAGTATTATCAGATGATTGATAGTAAAAATATAGCTGCATATCTATATCGTCGTGGTAATAAAAGCCCTTGGGTAGACGATTGAACATCTAATGCCGCACTGGGATGTGGACTAGTGGTATTTATACCTATCTGGGCTTGAACGGATATTAGAAAACTTAATAATAGTATTCCAAAGAGTAGAATTCGTTTCATATAATTACTATTTTAACATTAAAACGTATGTAAATTATTTAGATTCAATTATTTCATTAAAACAATATTTCAATAATACTTCTCTAGCCTTAGCCTTTTCAGCAATCCATTTTAATTGACTAGTTAAAGGTAATGAATCTGTCTTAATTAAAGTTTTGTTCGACCATTTAAAATATTCAGGGGAAGAACTCATAAAATTTTTTACTACTCCTTTTTCAGATATTAATACTCTTTTTTCGTTTACCCCAAAATACAGTTGAGTTGTATCTGTTGATAATAAATTACTTCCTATATTCATATATTTAGTATTAGATAGGCTTAAAGGAATAAGTGTTGTAAAAATATCCTTATGTGATCCAAATCTTAATGTATTCTTTGTAGTATTATCGGAATAATATGGAGGAACATATAAATAAAGTGGCACTCCGTAATTTAAATGTAACTGTGAATCATCAAATTGAAACAGCATCCAGTTATTATGATCACCACTTGCTGCTACTATTGTATTTTCTTTTAAATTACTATTCTTAACCTTATCCATAAACCCTCCTAAAGCATCATTAGCATATTGATAATTTAAAAAATTCTGTTCGGCCCTCTGATGATTAAAACTAATTTTTGAATTCATTTCATTAGTCAAAATCAGTGGATAAGGAGTATAAGACTTAGGGCGTTCAAAAGGAGTATGATTCGTTGTAGTTAGGACAAAAAGCATAGTTGGCTTATTTGCTTTTTTTAATAATTGTTGAACATAGTCAAACATATATTCATCATAAACTCCCCATTCACATTCTGTTGACCCAGGTATGGTAGATAAAATAGTTGATTTACTGTATACTGTATCAAAAAAATTTTTAGGTACAAACTCATCTAAATTACGCCAAGTTTGTTTTCCACTTGTTATAAAAACAGTTGCATAACCTGCATCTTTATAAGGTTTAGCTACAGATGAAAGGAACGACAAATATTTATATGGTGATTGAGCTATAGCATGCTCTGGCATATTAATCATTATATTCTCTAAACTAGTTATAGTTCCATTTTCTCCTGATAAAAAATTCCTAAAAAAATAATCCGATTGTATATGTTTTTCTAATCTTCCTAATAAGTTAAATGAGTCTGTTTTATGAAAATTCAAATAATAGTTAGACATACTTTCCATTAGAACGAATACAACATGGGGTGGTTTTGCCTCTAACTTTGCATTAATAGGAGTTTTAATAAAAAGGTCTTTTAATGTTGTATTATATGAATTTATAGTATCTCCATAATATAGTTTTAATAAATCTGTATATGTATTATACCCATAGTCTTTCAATAACTGATTATTATTCGTTGTTGAGAATATTTTACTTTTATCTTCTATGGCGGTTTGTATTGAAAAGATTGCGTTAGATGCTAAATAATTTATAAAAATATCGTCTGAAATAGTAAGGTCATCTTTTTCCAATGGAAAGGTAGTATAAGTCCCTCTTATTCCAGAAAAAAGTAAAAATCCAAATGATAAAAAAAATAATAATTGAGTATACCACTTTAATGATATAAATTTCAATTCATTTTTTAAAATCAATGTAAATAGTTTATAAAAAGTAAATATTCCTACAGCAGTAATAAGTAATAATGTTATAAAAGGATGATCATTCCACATTGATACTATTATAGCCTTCGTATCATCTTGTATTAGAGCAAAAATCAATACATTAAAGTGAGATTGAAAATAAAGGTAATATTGTTGATCAACTAATAGTAAAAAAAGTATAATTGAGAATAAAGTCAAACAATACCATAAAGTAATTTTTTTATAAATATTATTCCATCTTTCATTTCGAATAAATGAAAATATAGATAATAATACCAATGGTAATAAAAGAACGAATAAAACTTTGGTATCAAATCTAAACCCCATTAAAAATGCTTCAGCTAATTTATGCTTATTTGTCTTTAGGGTTTCTTCAGGCACAAAACGAAATAACAAAGCCAATCGATTGATTGTAAAAATAACGATTCCTATTATATAAATTTTAATAAAAACCCAAAATGATCGGATAACTTGAGATGTTGATAGCATTATTTAAAGTAGATTTTTAATCTAGAATTGTTACAATTTTAATAGTTCAACGTTTAACCTGTATAACCACTTCGTTAGAAAGTAATTGTTCACCGTTATCATAATACCAAACCAAACGATATACATACTCCCCCGATTGTAGTATTTTGTTTTTAATCACCTTATCTTTTTGTAAACCACTTTTTGTCTCCCACTCACTTAGAACAGTACTGTTTTTTTGTTGAACCACATAACCCATTCCTACCGGTGGTAACTCTTTTATCCATAATACGCTTATAGTTGAATCTGACTTAGGTGTTTTCTTCTTTTGTATTACAAAAGAATACTGCAGTATCGTTTTTCTAGTATAGCACCCAAATGGGAGACTTAATGCCCCTTGATTACCTGACCCATCGGTAGCACTAATGGCGTATAATGCTTTACCGGTATAATCTACCGACAATGTCGATTGATATACTTCTCTACCCGGTACCTCCTGTATTTTTTCCCATTCTCCATTTACATTACGCCATATCGTATAAAATGAAATATCTTTTTCTCTATTAGAAATCCATTCGAAATATATAGTTGATTCTCGTTGTTGAATTTGCTTCCAATGAGGGGCATCTGGTGGTATATTATCCGGTAATTGTGCACTTATGGTATCCGACCAGGCACTGACATTCAAATTAGTATCTACAGCAGCAATTCGATAATAAAATCGACTAGTAGTTACTTTATTGATTGTGTCGATAAATAAAGACTGAGTTAAAGGTAATGGTGTACATTTAACCATTTTTTCTTTATTTCCGGGGTATCCACCCCTATATACATAATATCCCATCAAATCAGGGTCTTTTACCTCCTTCCATTGAACGATAAAACGTCCACTATCCGGCTTTATCGTTAATCCTAAAGGAACTTCAGGAGCGAGTTCATCGGCTACAAATACAATGATTCGATCAGAAACAGAACTGTTTCCGGAAGTGTCTGTAAGCGTAACTTTATAATAGTAATGTTTTGCAGTAGGCACTTTATCCACCCAGACAGCAGAGCTTCCGGTAAGCACTTGCGTCGTTACTTCTTCATATATCGTTTCTTTAGCATCCGCTCTAAATACACGAAAACCACTGAGGTCCCCTACTTCTACTGTACTCATGGATAGATATACTCGATCATAATGAATAGAATCTAGTCTTAGAACAGGTGCATCCGGTGGAGTTTGATCCCGAACAAATACAAAATGCGAAGAACTGGCCCGTGTCTCTTTACCAAAAAAGTCAATCCCTCTAATCTGATATTCAAACATTTGACTTTCCGGTAAACTATCTTCAATATATTGATACTCTTTGGGCATATCAACACCCATTGAATCTTTTCGAACAAAAGGAACTATAGGTTTGGTATTTACTTTAACCCAACCCATACTACCTTGTCTCCGATATACATTTGTAGCCCAAAATCGGGTTGGCTCTTCTTCCCATTTAAACCCTACACTCTTTTTTAAACTTGTAATTTGTATTCCGGAAGGTGCTGCTTCTACAAAGGCCTCTTGTTGTACAGTAATAATTTTTGAAATACCAATTTCTTTGGGTATTCCTCCGGACATTTGAACTATCTTATACTGATATGTCCCTCCTAACTGTACTGTAGTATCTCGATAGTAGACACCCATATATCGAGCGAATGCTTCATTCTGAAACACTTTTAACCATACCGCGGTTAGAATAATTCCGGAAAGTTCTTGTGTCTTTTTTTGTTGGGTTATGTATTCTAGAAATTCTAATTCTTCATCTTGTTTTTTATCTTGTTCGGATAACGATTTTTGTCGTACTACCGGATTATCATTGATACGAACCCATTTCCCGTTTTGATTATCTTGACGAAATATATATACCAATCCCGAAACGCTAATGTCTTTTGTAAACCACTTTAATTCAACAGCAGCCGGTACAGCGTCCCTTTGCCCCATGGAACGTCCCATTACATAGGTAGTAGTATTCGTTTGTGCCGAGGCCCATACACAAAAACTCATCCAAAATAAGAAGCTTACTATTTTAGAAAATATAGCCATATACAATATTAAATCTATATTCAGCTGAAGTTGTTTGCACTATCTTGACTTGTTTGCGTTGTAACCAACTAAAATCTGCGCTGATGGAATGGTGTTTGCCTTTTTTGTACTGGGCTGCTACTCTATTATTGAGGGTATAACCGATGTTTTTATCCTCAATGAAATTCGTTGCATACGCCATATTAAAAGTCAATCGAAACGACTTACTAATACCCTTTGATACGGTGCATCCCGGCCCCACTAAACGATTCAAAACACCGTTTACTGTATTATAGGTAGTCAGAAAGGATGCCGAAATATTCCACCTTGAAGGAACGAACCCTAAAGTATAACTGGACATAGCAGAATAAAACTCTGACCCCATCCCTTTACTGTCTACCGCCGATTGCCAACTGCCGGTCCCCTGGACGGATTGCCTGATTAAACTATCCCCCCATTGAATTGTCCCTGTCAAGGAGGCATTTTGGGTCACCTGATTGTAGCGTAAAGAATCACTATTTTGTTGTAAATTTAATTGATTGGCAGTTACATTTTGATTATTAAAACGAGTGTTGGCTAAAAAATTTGAATATTGGGTTTGAAGTTGAATGCGCTTACTGACTGTCCATTGAATAGAGGCTGCAAAAGCATTTCGCACTGCTTCTTGTGTAAGTTTATTATCTAAGTTATTACGTTGTAACCCTAACGTTGTATTCGTAGTTACTTTTTGTTTACACCACTTGATGGTTAAACCACCACTAATATCTTCTATATCGTTATTTAAAAAAATGGAACCCATAGATGCATATCCCGGATCTACCCGACGGTAGGAAAATTTTAATTGGTATACTTTTTTACTCCAGGTAACAGAAGTTTGAATCGCCCGATTCACGCGCGTTGACGTATTAGTAGTAAAAAAACTTCCAAAACTATTTAAATATCTATGTCTTGTAACATCAGAAGACGGTGTCCGATGATCATCCGTATAGGCACTCATAGCATATTCTAAATCAAAAAGGATAGAGCCGGAAATTTTTTGAGTCGTTTGAAGCGCCCATAAAAAATTCATTCCGGGTTTTATTCCGGCTTTGGCGGCAGTGCTATCGTCTACAGAACTGGCATCATCCTTACCTCTTAACCATTGGATGGCAACAGAACGGCCATTTTTTTGATACGCAATTTTAGAAGCATATGCCCATCGTTCATATGCCGGTGTACCTGCAACTACAGAATTTCCGGCAAACACATCCACTCCCTTTTGAAACCTTCCATACAATGCACTGAACGACCAGGGAGAGGTAGAAGGTTTTATCTCTACACCTGCCCCAAGCCATTGATTCCCTCCAAGTGAATAAGTAGAATACTGTAACGATCGATAGCCTATATGTAATGTCAATGCCTTATACGTAGGACTTACACCATAATGATTGAACGGCTGGGTATAACTTCGATTCTGTTGGCTCCATTGAGCGGATACCGGCATAGCAATCACATTAAAAAGTTGAATATTGGCGTTTCCCGATATTAACCAATACCAAGGATCTCTTCTGGCCGGCATCCCTTGTGATTCATAAAATGTATTGGTAATAGAAAATCCTCCTGAAATTTTTATTGGTTTTTTCCAATCTATCTTAGTAATATCTTGTGCTAAACTCATCGATACACCTATCCCGATAAAAAATAAAACGACGCTAATATGCTTCAATCGTACCGGCATTATTCTTTAACTAATTTATACCATAGGGTTTTATCCGCCACTTGAAACGAAAGTAAATACATACCATTTGGCCAAACATCGGTATCAATTTCGGTATTAAATGAAGTACCGATTTCCTCTTTTCGATATACTACCTTCCCTACACTATTTATAATGGTTGTCGTTCCCAAAAGCGCTTCTGTTAAGCGTACATCGATAAACAATACCCGTGGTACAGGATTAGGATATACTTCAATTGATTGTAACAATCGTGCTATACCTTGTGGACCTTGTCGTTGGGGAGGAGGAATTTCAATGATAATATTTTTTCTTTGAATATCTGCACAAACACCATTGGTTATTTGGTAGGTAACTTCATAATTTCCGGGCACCGTATAAATTATACTCGTGTCTGCAACAGCCGTAAAAATGCCATTTCCAAAATTCCATTGTACATCAACTGCTGTACCTGAAGGTGGAATCGAGCGCACGAATACGGTATCGGATACATAAGCTGCGGAGGGTACTAGGAAGACAGCTTCTATATAATTAGGATCCGTTAGCGAACAGGTAGCACCACTAGAAGCAGAAGCTATAGTTATACGACAAGAGGGCAAAGATAGAAATGTAGCATTTACTACACGTTGAGTCGATGTTTGTACCTGTCCTCCATTCGGCAACCATACGCCGGAAGTAACGGGTTGTATATAGTGTTGAAAAGTACTTTCATTCCCTATCACATCAGAATTAAAATAAGACGTATAAACCCATTGGACAGGACCTTCGGCGGTGGGTTGAATTTCCCAATACTTATGGATACTACCAAAAGTAGATATAGATGGAATAGAGGTATGGTAACGTCGGATTCGCGTCATACTAAAATTATGGGTAGGGGCATCCAGTGCAATACCTAAACCGGCTATATTTTCATTTAAAGATGGAAAGGCAACAATGCGGTTAGTTTCTATGTACCCCTCTCCGGGCACTATATGACTTATATTAGACTCCCCTACGAGGGATGCTTGAGGGAGCAATATTACATGCTGATTTTGCAGGTGTAGGAACCCGGATTGAAAACGAACGATAGAATCAACTGTAATAGGAGAGTACAATAAGAGTGTATCCGTAGGCTTATTAAGTTCCAATTCATGAAAATTCCAACTACCATAAAGTCTCGTGGTAGAAGTACCGGTTATAACTACTTTTCCTGTATAATTTTTAAACGCAGGAACAGGTTTGGAATTGAAAAGTTGACGTTGTACGTTGATTGTACCGCCATTGTTTAGGGTGTCGTTAACTTGGAATGTTCCCGGGACAGTGAGTGTAGCTCCTTCAGCAATGGTTAATAGTGTATTTTGGTAAAAATCACCTTGAGCCCATCCGAAGTGACGAATCGAAAAGAATAAGATAAAAAAGAGGATTTTGAACCACATACAGAAATAAGCACAAATTCTACTACATGTTGTTTAGTTCAATGTAGAAACCTAACGACATAAACATACTATAGGTACAAATATAAGTACTTTATTTTAAAAATATTAAAGCTAAATAGAGAGTGGGTGGGGGACAATACAATATAGTCGAATAATATCCGATTATTTTGTTATATTTTACAAGTCATTTATGATTGCTTGGGTTGTGTGGGTGGTCGGCGCTCTTATGGAGCGCTCAACCACGGATGCCGAGGTGTTTAGGAAACATATGAAAGACGCCAACAGAGGAGAAAATTATTGCTCCAAGTGTTCTATATCATTTAAATCCTTGTATCGTCCGGAAGCTTTTTTTGTAACTATTAAATCATTGTAATGAATTAAACGAATAGAGATTCCATCTACATTTATTATTTGAGAATTATTAAATGCTTCTTTAAATAACAACCCTTTGCAAGTAGTCATTACATCAATTGCAATAGGAGGCCTACCATAAGTAAACACTTCATTGGCTGGATTTAAAAATTCATTTTCGGACATCATAGGTAAACCAAATTCTGAAAAAGCTTGGATAAGCAACCTATAATTTTCTTTGGTTTGATCCACCCAAATATCTAAATCACCTGTAGTTCTTGGATAACCATGTAAAATCACAGAGTAGCCCCCTACTAATATATAGCGAGCATCAAATTTCTCTAAAGTTAGTATAAAGTCTAAAAAATCTTGATTAAAAATATTACCCATTTCTTTTTTTAATTACATACCCTTCTTTTTCCATTTTAGGGAAACCGGTATCTTTTAGTTGAAACGCTACCAATATCAACTCATTTGCAGCAAGTAATCTTTCTTTATACGTTTTACTTAACCAATAACTATATTGATTATCCGCTTCAATAAAAGTTTGAATTTTAAAAGCTGTTTTATCTAACATACAATATATCCACTTAAAATAAAGTTACTTAAAAAATCATTATTGTCCGACTAAATATTGAAAAAGGGCGAAAAATCTCTCCTTTAGGGTTCGTTATGCTTGGGTTGTGTGGGTGGTCGGCGCTCTTATGGAGCGCTCAACCACGGATGCCGAGGTGTTTAGGAAACATATGAAAGACGCCAACAGAGGAGAAAAACTTTTTTCAGGACAAGACAAGGTATAGGAAAAAGAATAAGGGCACCAACGTGGGAGAAAGCTCTGCTTTCCGCACCGCCGCCGTTGTTTGTGTTTATCGGACCAGTACACTTCCTATAACAAATATAATTAATTTCCGCGACACCAACAACCCACTATTAATTCCGGGTGATGTAAAATGAGTTCCAAAGAAAGTATAAAATAAAAACTTCTTGGAGACGCGGCAATTATTTTCTCATGATAATTAATGAATATGTGTTGGAGACTGCGCAATTATTGTCTTCTCATTTATTACTCCTCTGTGAGCGGCTAAACACTCAACACGGGCAGCAATAGTTGGAACACCAACCTGTGCTAAAACTTTTTTCAGGACAAGAAAAACACCCCAGCCGTTGATTTCTATCAGTTAAGCAAGTGAATTTATATAAGAATTTTCATATTTTCTATTATCTCGTACACAGGCAAATACACGATGTATTAATTTGTT
>JALONH010000017.1 GCA_025455005.1 Cytophagaceae bacterium | reverse complement strand
CTAGCCCGACCTCAGAATTATCCCTTTGTTGTTAGATGTACATAAATAAAAATTGCATTATTTATTTACAAAGTAAAGATATGAGCCCGACCCCGAGTCGGTACATTTATTTTTTCTCTAATCTTCGGTCCGAGGGGGCACGCCCTAATTTTAAGTATGGTTTCCGATATTTGATTGAATAGTATAAATCGAAAATGGAATGCGTTAGAAAGCTTCTTGTATGCCAAAATAAATACCATAGGAGCGTTGCCCTACTCCGATATCGGCACATATATTAGTCCGACTTTCTTTACTCATTTTCAATCGCACACCCGCGCCATATCCAACGGCAAAGGCTTCTGCGATTCGCTGTTCTGTAAATGGATTACTTGCAGTAGTGGTGTTAACAAAAACGACTCCACCAAACAAACCACTCGGCGTTATCTTAAAGCGCAATTCACTTTCTATATACAATAAATCCACTCCTCTATACCTACCTTGTATATACCCTCTGCCCGAACGATTATAGGTGTCCCAACCTAAGGCCGGTAAACTTAAATAGGGTATATCACCGGTGAATTGAAACTGACCATATGTCCAAAAGGCTAAAATGACATCTTTCGAAGTTAATCGTAGGTACTTACGAAATTCGTATGCCAGTTGGTTGCTATTTTGACTGCTTCCTAACCAAGTGGTATTATGTCGAAAGCTAATACCAATCAAATATCCTTTATAGGCATTAATCGGATTGTCTCTTGTATCCCATAATACTTCAGCCGATACTCCATTCATAGAATAGTTGTTCGTCGAAAATTGATATTGTTTGGAGTAAGCATAATGTGAAGTGATAAAACTGTCCGGTCCGGCTAGTTGCAACTGTTGATCGTTTATTGAAAAATGATGATCTATTTTTATACCCGCTCCTAAATAAATTTCTTTAGTGATTTTTTTAAAAGCCGATTCATGAAATTTGAAATAATTAAATCGCATGTCTTGTCCCACGTCGGTTGTGGCATCAAATCCATTGAAGCTATAGATGGGAGGCGTTTTATATATACCTAATCCGTACGTCGCTTGTGAAAATATCAACAAACGCCAATCTCCTTTGATAATAAATCGATCGTGTGATGTATACACATTATGTCGAAAGTTAAAATTGATTTGATTCTTCGTGGTGAATTGAATATTCGCGACACCGGATGACATGCGAGTATGCGATGCACTGTCTAATAATATACCGGGAGCAATTCCTATACCTATCAAAAATCCGTTTGCCGGAGCATACCCTACTATAGGGAGCAAGGGTAAATAGAGTTTTCCTACTTGTGGAGATACATCTACTGAAGTATCGGATATGGGCTGAAATACATCCCCAATATCTTTTTGATGTGAACTCGATTGACTAAATCCTGCTAAAGGGAAAAGAATGCAACTGCAAAAGAAATACAATAGGAAACGCATAATTAGAAAATTCCGACTCATAAAGGTACAAAAAAAGCGGAGGCAACTCCGCTTAAATATGACGTTCTGCATGATAAGAAGAACGGACTAAGGGACCGCTCTCTACATACTGGAAACCTTTTTGTAATCCTATTTCTTTGTATTCAGCAAATTGATCCGGATGAATAAATTCGGCCACTTCTAAATGCATTTTGGTAGGTTGTAAATATTGTCCTAGGGTTAAAACATCCAAACCGTGAGCTACTAAATCATCCATAGCTTTTAATACTTCCTCTTTCGTTTCCCCAAGGCCTAACATAATTCCGGATTTTGTCCGCTTTCCATACGCTTTGATACGTTGAATTTCTTCTAAACTACGGGCATACTTGGCTTGAGGCCTCACGCGTCGATACAGACGCTCCACCGTTTCCATGTTATGCGATACTACTTCCTGTCCGGCACTGATCATGCGCTCAAGGGCAGCCCAATCTCCTTTTACATCCGGTATTAGTGTTTCTATAGTTGTTTGTGGACTTTGCTCTTTTATTTGCGTTACCGTTTGGTACCAAATCTCAGCCCCTTTGTCTTTAAGTTCATCTCGGTTAACAGACGTTATCACGCAGTGTTTCACCTGCATCAATCGGACAGCCTCGGCTACTCGCCGTGGTTCATCGGTATCGTATTCATTCGGTTTCCCGGTGGCTACAGCGCAGAACGTACAACTCCTGGTACATACATTCCCTAGAATCATAAAGGTGGCTGTACCGGCACCCCAACACTCGCCCATGTTGGGACAGTTGCCGCTTTGACAAATGGTATGAAGTTTATGTTCATCTACCAATGCTCGAACCTTTGCATACTCTTTACCTATTGGTAACTTCACTCGTAACCAATCGGGCCTGTTTTTGCGCTCGGATGCAGAGGGCACTACGGGTAATTCAATCATAAGACGCGTAGGAATATACCTGTTTAATTCGGTACAAATATCGTAAATCCTTCCTACAAAACCTGTAGAATTTACGGAAGGTTCAGAGGAGAGGATAAAAATCTAACAGTCAAGCGGATTTATTTTCTGCCTCCATAAAATAAATTGATGTAAATGGAAGTGAAGGTTTGGTATTCTTTAAAACTTCCGGGAGATGTGGTATCTTTCTCTAACATAGAGATAGGTTGTGCAAAGGCTTCTAAGAGAAAGCCTACTTCTATTCCAGTTACGTTCGTATCAAAATGACTGTATTCGAAACTAAAACCGGTTTTGATGTGGATACCGGGAGTAAAGTTTGATTTTCCTAAGCCGCTGGTAAATCCGGCGTTACCTCCTATATTCGATAAATTACGGTGTATATCCGGGTCGAATTGCTCTATTTGAAAACTGGTTCCATAGTCGTATTCAATCATATAGGGAACAAGCATGGCTAAGGATGGCCCACCATTGATAATCCAATCCAACTGCACCCCGTCTTCATTCCCTTTCCGAAACACTAAAAACTCTCGACCATAATGCGGACGCCATACCAACAAGTGATTCGTTTTATACCCTATAAAAGTGCCCCCGGTTGAGGCGTTGGCTAATCGTACCTCTTTAGGATGTTTTACTATACCCAACTCTAAACCAAAGTTATGCAACATTTTAGTATGGTTTGGATCCATACGAGTATATCGAAACATAAACCCACCAATAAAGCCTCCATTGGTATTGAAATTTATACCGCCGATTATTTCTCGTTCGTAATTCAAAATTCCTTCACGGTTCACTTGCTGGGCGTGAACCGCCGATGCATAAAACAGCAATAAAGAAAGAATGATATGGGGTAGAACCTTCATGCGGCTTCAAATTACAAAATCACAACTCTACAACAAAATTTAGTATTTAAATTAAACAAGCATAGGAGCAGAGAGGATAACTTTAATACGGCTAGATATCCCTTTTAGTATGAAGGACTCCGGATACATTTTACGAAAATAAAACAGGAGGCTTACTTAAGGTATTATTTCTCCTGAATATTATTTATTTTCGAAACTTAAAGTAAGATAGGATTATGCATCAAATGACGGTTGAATATTTAGGAGATCTTGAAACACAAGGAATGCACCTTTCATCCGGTTCTGTCATTCGGACAGACGCTCCCAAGGATAATAATGGTAAAGGGAGCACGTATTCTCCTACAGATTTAGTTTCCTCGGCATTAGCTTCTTGTATGTTGACAATAATGGGTATTGTAGCACGTAGAGATAACATACCATTGGAAGGTACCACCATTCAAATTGAAAAAGTAATGTCGGTGGAAGCACCTCGCAGAATAGCCGCTTTACGCTTAGATATTAAGCATCCGGATCCCTCTGCATTATCCGGCAAAGAGGCAGAAATCTTAAAAAGAAGTGCCCGTACCTGCCCGGTTGCATTAAGCTTACATCCGGATATAGAACAAGATTTTATTTTTAATTTTTAAGTAAAGTGTAAGCCGGACTTACGCTTGTATATCCTTAAACATATTTCCACAGTTCGGAATAGTCAATATCCCAATGGGAAGCAGTCCATACGACTTGCTTATTTTTTAATAAAAGTAATTGAGGGGATTGGTGTTCTACTCCGGTGCGTTCTGCTATCGCAGAAGAAATGGGTCGATAGTTCAACAAATCCAGATAGTAAGGAAGTACCTTTTGACTGTCTTCTGTCTTCCACTGCCGAAGCATACGATCCAAAGCTGTAGTACTGATTGAACAACGTGTACTATGTTTGAATAAAAGTACAGGTGTGTCTACACTGGTTTCCCAAAGTTCTTCTAAGGTCGTAAGGCTGGTTAGTGCATTCCAAATCATACCGATTATCGAGTAGGTGTGGTAGATTGAGGTTTGGGTTTTAAATTCCAAATGTCCGCTTCTCTGCTATCGTAACGCGGGGCTCGTTGTTTTTGTTTTTGCCAATTCGCTTTCTCGATGTCTTCGTTTTTACCGTATTTTTTAAGCATTTTCTGACGGTATTTCTCTTTTTGAGAATAACTGTTTTTTACTTTTCCGCCTTGATACACCGCACTTGGATGCATGCCTTTCTTCATTTTCTTTACAATAATATCGCCGCGGTAATTCGCAATTTCTTTAGATTTTTTACGGGAGCGTTGTGCTCGTTGATTTAAAGTGCGGACTAGAATATCTCCCTTGTAGGAGGAAACTTGACGGTTTTTATCTTCTCGTTGTTGAGTACGTTTTTGCAAAAAGTTGGAAGGTAAATCACCGGAATACCGAGCGCGGTCTTTTTCTTGTTTTCGATTAATCTCTCGGGCCAAAACTAATGAACCGGAATTTTTAGGTCCTTGCATTTGCGACTCCATCGGTACCATGTCGCCTTGATATTTTGATATTTGCTTACTCGCTTTACGTTGAGGCTTATCGTTCACTACTACCGTATTATCATACTTTGGAGGCTGAACGTTGGAGGAAGGAATCGTTTGATCACCGGTATTTTTGGCCATCTGTTTTTGCTTCTTAGCATTATCTTTATTGCTTTTAACCGGAACAGTGGCCTCATTATTTTTTGGTCCTTGCATTCCTCCGTTTGGCTTGGACACATTGATGTCTCCGGTACTTTTCCCCATCTGCTTTTGTTTTTTTATTACATCCTTATTGGATTGAGCAAAACTCCAATAGCTGTTGCAAGTGAACAACAGGATAACAAACAGGAGCAGTGGAAACGATTTAGTTGGAATCATTATACGCGTTTTCGAGCTTTTGCCTTTGCAGGGGATTTCTTTTTACTGACTAAGCCGGTATTGGCGTCAAAGCGCCCTACCGTAGAACTGCTTTTCTTTTTTTTCTTCCCTTGTTCTTTTAGGTTGCCATTTTCATCAAACATACTGATATCCGCTTCATTCGATTGTCCTAAACCCGGACACATTACTTGCTTTTTTTGACAAGAAGCAAAAAGAATGACGCTTGAAAGTACTACCCACAAACTGCGGATGATATAGGAACGTAAGGTATTCATATGTTTAAATATAACGATTTATCAAGATTTCTCAAAAGAATACAAGGATTTCACCTCATATTCCAAACGAAGAAAAAGGATAAGAAGTTGTTAATAGGATAAAATTTCGTGTACCATATCCACTAATTTCGATTTAGGTAAGAAATTATCTTCAAGGGTTTTAGCAAATGGGACAGCAGTATCCAATGCTCCTAATCGTTTCACCGGGGCATCTAAATATTCGAAAGCAGCTTCTTGAATATACGATGCTATTTCTGCACTAATTCCCCCCGTTAGGGTGTCTTCATGGAGTACCAACGCACGACCAGTCTTTTTGACGGAACGTAAAATCGTTTCTTTATCCCAAGGCAGTAAGGTGCGTAAATCTACTATATCAGCGGATACTTGTAACTGTTGACAAACTTCTTTAGCCCAAAGGACGCCCATTCCATACGTGATGATACTTATATCGCTTCCTTGTTCGATCAAAACGGCTTCGCCTATTAGAGTAGTATAATAATCTTCTGAAACAACGATGGGAGCGTTTCGATACAATGCTTTATGTTCGTAAAACAAAACCGGATTGGGATCTTCAATCGCTGCCAATAACAATCCTTTTGCATCTACTGCATTGGATGGATAAACTATCTTTAATCCCGGAGTGTGAAAAAACCAGGCCTCAGTTGATTGAGAATGAAAAGGGCCGGCTGTTAACCCAGCACCTGTAGGCAGACGTATAACAACGTCCGCATTTTGTTCCCATCGATAATAACTCTTAGCTAAATTATTTACAATCTGGTTAAAGCCATTTGTCACAAAATCGGCAAATTGAATTTCAATTACACTTTTATATTGTTTTATCGCAAGCCCTAATCCGGCACCGATGACGGCAGACTCGCATAAAGGCGTATTTCGAATACGGTCTTTACCAAAACGCTCCAATAAGCCTTCTGTAACTTTAAACACTCCACCATATTCTGCTATATCTTGACCCATTAGAATTAAGTTTCTATGGCGTTCTAAGCCTAGTCGTAAAGCATCTTGTATAGCATCTACCATACGCATTGGACGTGTCAGTTGCGTTCTAGGACGAACCACCGCTTGTACATACGGCACATACATATCCGCTTGTTCTACACTACTGTCCGCTACCGGAAGCGACTCTTGTTGTGCATACGCCCAAGCTTCTTGGATAGTTTGTTGTATCGACTGCTTGATGGATTCTATTGCTCCCGGTTGAAGTATTCCTTCTTGAAGTAAAAAGTGTTCGTAGTTCTCTACCGGATCTTTGGATGCCCAATAGGCAAACAGTTCATCCGGAACATAAGTAGTTCCACTCGCCTCTTCGTGTCCCCGCATGCGGAACGTATTCGCCTCTATTAAAATGGGCTTTTGTTCTTCTTGTACTTTTTTGGCTGCAGCTTGAATGGTATGGTATACTTCTAACACATTATTCCCATCTATGCTTATCGTATCAATGCCATAGGCAGGCCCTTTTTCTTTGAAACTTTTTATGACAAACTGTTCTTCTACCGGAGTAGATAAACCATATCCATTATTTTCAACTAAAAAGAGAACGGGCAAGTTCCATACGGCAGCTATATTTAATGCTTCATGAAAGTCGCCTTCGCTCGTGCCGCCATCACCTGTAAAGACGAGTGTAGTTCGCCCACTCCGAGATAGTTTTTCTGCTAAAGCTATCCCATCGGCTACTGCCATCTGTGGCCCTAAATGGGAAATCATGCCAACTATATGGTGCTCTTTTGTCCCAAAATGAAACGAGCGATCGCGTCCCTTGGTAAAACCTGATGGTTTTCCTTGAAACTGACAAAATAAACGATGCAATGGAACGCCTCTACTCGTAAAAACACCTAAATTTCGATGTAAGGGTAATAGGTAGTCCTCCGGGTGTAAGGCACAACCTACACCTACGGATATGGCTTCTTGCCCTATTCCGGAAAACCATTTGCTGAGTTCTCCCTGGCGTAACAACAGCAACATTTTCTCTTCTATCAATCTAGGTTTTAACAATTCTTGATAAATAGAAAGAAGCGTTGAATCTTCCAGTTGTTTGCGATCAAATGCTATCATATCCGGTTGGGGAACAAATTATTTATACTACCTGTTAAAATAATTCTTAAAATTAAAGGTTCTATTTCTATTTTTGTTAAAATAATGATAAATGATTGAATTTTCTCAATTTACTTTAGACAATGGTTTACAAGTCATCGTCCATACGGATACTCAAGTCAATACATTTGTCCTGAACGTCTTGTATGACGTAGGTTCTCGCGATGAGCACCCGGATAAAACCGGTTTTGCACACCTTTTTGAACACCTCATGTTTGGTGGTTCGAAACACATATCGGCATTTGATGAGCCTCTTCAACGAGCCGGTGGAGAAAACAACGCGTTTACCTCACCGGATATCACGAATTACTACATCACCATTCCTGCTCAAAATAAAGAAACGGCTTTTTGGCTGGAATCTGATCGTATGCTCTCGTTGTCTTTTGACCCAAAAGTATTAGAAGTGCAACGTCAAGTAGTCATTGAAGAATTTAAGCAACGGTATTTAAACCAACCCTACGGTGATGTTTGGTTAAAATTACGCCCTTTGGCCTACACTCAACATGGTTATCGTTGGCCTACGATCGGGAAAGAAATCCGTCATATAGAAAATGCTACCCTGCAAGATGTAAAAGATTTCTTTTACACGTATTATGTACCTTCGAATGCTTATCTGGTACTTGCCGGCAATATTACGCTGGAAGAAGCGAAACGACTTAGTGAAAAATGGTTTGGACCTATTCCCGGCGGTAAAAAGCCGGTTCGAAATATTCCAATAGAACCTAAACAAACTACCGCTCGTTTTTTAGAAACGTCCGGAAATGTGCCTCTGGATGCTTTATACAAAACATATCCTATGTGTGGTAAAAACGATGCAGCCTATTATGCAACGGATTGTTTAAGTGATATCGTAGGCAGGGGCAAATCTTCCCTTTTATATCAACAGCTCGTTCAAGAAAAAAAATACTTCAATTCCATTCAAGCGTACGTGATGGGATCAATCGATCCGGGCTTGTTGGTGATTGATGGTAAACTAAACAAAGGGGTTTCCTTATCTGATGGAGACAATGCCATTCAAACTCTTTTGGAAGATATAATGACAAACGGTATCGGGGAAAAAGAAATTAGTAAAGCAAAAAATCAAGCGGAAAGTACTTTGGTGTTTGGCGAAGTGGAAATATTAAATCGAGCGATGAATCTTGCCTTTGCCGCTGTTACCGGTAACCCGGAAAGTGTTAACCAAGAAGCGGAGAAAATTCAGAACATAACATCTTCAGAGGTGAATTCTATTGCAAAAGAAATTTTTCAAAAAGAAAATTGTAGTACGCTTTGGTACAAAGCAACCAACTCAATATGAAAATAAAAGTAGGTTTTGGATATGATGTTCACCCTCTGAAAGAAGGTAGACCCATGATATTAGGGGGTATTCAATTAGAGTATCACCTTGGTCCGGATGGACATTCGGATGCAGATGTACTCATCCATGCTATCTGTGATGCTATTCTAGGTGCCGCTAATTTACGTGACATAGGGTACCATTTTTCTAATAAAGATCCTAAATGGAAAGGGGTAGATTCAAAAATATTACTTACTGAGGTATGCCGATTAATTCGTCAAGAAGGATGGGAGATTAGTAATATAGACGCAGCCTTAGCTCTTGAACAACCCAAAGTGAATCCCCATATCGATGCTATGAAAACCGCTTTGGCAAAAGCGATGGGACTCGATGTTTCGGATATTTCCATCAAGGCAACCACCAATGAAAAATTAGGTTATGTAGGTCGAGAAGAGGGGGTAAATGCATTTGCGGTTGCTTTATTAATCCAACAATAACCTATGGAAAAAATTTCTATCATTATTCCTATATACAACGAAGAACAAAATATTGAAAAGTTGTATGTGCGCTCAAAACAAGTTGTCATTCAACTTCCGGTTGAATATGAATTTGTTTTTGTTAATGATGGAAGTAAAGATCAATCGTTAGAAATTATTAAAAATATAGCTTCTATTGATAGCCATATAAAGTACCTTGACTTTAGCAGAAATTTTGGTCATCAAATTGCAGTTACAGCGGGAATTGATAATTGCAGTGGCTCTAAAATAGTAATTATCGACGCGGACCTTCAAGACCCACCGGAACTGATCATACAAATGTATGAGAAAATGCAAGAAGGCTATGAAGTAGTCTATGCTAAGCGTATCTCACGAAAAGGTGAAAGTGTATTAAAAAAAATTACAGCAAAACTATTTTACAGAATGTTGTCTTCCATCACTTCAGTTGAGATTCCCGTTGATACCGGCGATTTTCGTATGATTGATAAAAAAATTATCGATGTTTTGAAAAAAATGCCGGAACAACATAAATTCTTAAGAGGACAAATTTCTTGGATTGGTTTCCGTCAAACCTTTATCGAGTATGATAGAGACGAACGAAATGGCGGTACTACCGGTTATACCTATAAAAAAATGATACGATTTGCTTTAGATGGTATTACTTCTTTTTCAAATTTACCTCTAAAATTCGCCACTGTATCCGGATTTATTGTTTCAGGTATCGCTTTTTTGATTATGCTATATGCTTTGTATTCGCGATTTATATTAAAGGATTTCGTACCCGGATGGACGTCTTTAATTTTAAGTGTTTTATTTATTGGAGGAGTGCAATTAATCAGTATTGGAATAATCGGGGAGTATATTAGTCGGTTGAGTGATAATGTAAGAAACAGACCTCTGTACATTATTAAAGAAAGTAATATCAAGTAGTTTTATTTAAAAAAGCATTTAATTTTTCTTTATACTCTCCCGTTTGCATAATAGTATGTTGTGCAATAGCCTCTTGCTGTAAAGCAGATGAAAGGTTGTGCTTCGGTTGAAGTAGCTGTTTTAAGGCTTGAAGTTTATGGTTTGGCAGTTGTTGTATAAGAAGGTATATATCTTCCTTTTCTTTTACAATGGTTTGCACAATTCCTAAATGTTCTAACTCGGACACTGTTATTTTTTTGCATTCGGCTAACAGTTGAATACTTTTTGCATATCCAACTCTTCGGGTTAACAAAAAACTCATTCCGGTATCCGGCATTAGACCCAATTGTAAAAAGGGTAAATGAATAGTAGCAGATGAATTTCCTATAATCCAATCACATGCCAATACTAAAGAGGCTCCGGCACCACTGGCTACGCCCTGTAAATAACAAAATGTCATTTTAGAACAGTTAAAAATAGTTTCGGCTAGAACATTGAAATATTTTTCTACTATATGTTGAACATCTGAAGTTGGAATAGTAGCCGCCCATTTTAAATCTAACCCGGAACAAAAACCTTTACCGGATGCTGTAAAAAGTATGTATTGAATAGCCTTGTCTGCTTCCGCTTTATTAAATGCAGAAACAATTGCTTCTATAAATTCTGGGAATAAGGCATTGTAACTCTCCGGTTGGTTTAACCGAATCTCAACTCCATGTTCCATTGTAATATATTCTACATACATACTAGATTACAATAATAAAAGTTCAAATAACCCGCCAAAGGATAATAATATTCCAATACACCACCCCACATACACTTGTACGGAGGTATGCGCTTGAAGTTGTAATCTACAAGTCATAACGAGTCCACTCACTATAATGCTTGTAAGTAAAAATTGAATGTAAACATGGTCGGGTACTATGGTATACAATAAACCAATCAAACCGGTTGCTAATCCCCATCCTAATGCATGTGCACTGATTTTCCAAAAAAGATAGATGAGAGATAAAACAAATATTCCTACACTGATAGTCGTAAGTACAACAATTAATAGAATAGGGGGGTGTAAAACAGAATGGAACAACCAAGTAATACCACTATATAAAATACCAACATATAAAAAAGGAATAACTCGATCCTCACGGTCGGACATTTCAAAAGAGCTCTTGTTTACAACACGATGTCGAATCCACCAATACAACGATAAACTTCCTAATGGAATTAAGGTAGTCGTGATGAAAATAAGCAGTAAGTATAGGTATTGTTGACTAATACTTAATGGATGAAGTATTACAGCACCCCAGAACATAAACCCTATAAAAAGATACGTTGGTATAAATATGGGATGTAACAAAACCGACAACGTTTCGGCTATTCGGGTGGAGATTGATTTTTGCATAAAGAGGTCTATAATTCTTTTCGAAGTCGAGCAACCGGAATATTTAACTGCTCTCTATATTTTGCAACTGTTCGCCGGGCTATTGTATACCCTTTGGCTTGTAATAATTTTTCCAATTTTTCATCCGACAAAGGTTTATGTTTGTCTTCAGCTTCAATAAGTTCTTTTAAGATGTGTTTTACTTCTCGACTAGAAGCATCTTCACCGGATTCTGTAGCGATACCTTCAGAGAAAAAATATTTTAAAGGATAGATACCAAATTCTGTCTGTACAGCTTTACTATTGGCTACTCTGGATACTGTTGAAATATCCATCTGGATCCGATCGGCTATATCTTTTAAAATCATGGGTTTTAAATAGCTTTCATCACCTTCTAAAAAGAATTCGCGCTGATACTCCACTATAGCGTGCATCGTCTTTAAAAGCGTTTGTTGCCTTTGTTTAATCGCTTCAATGAACCACTTCGCTGCATCGAGTTTTTGCTTAACAAATGAAACGGCTTCTTTTAACTTTTTATCGGTTTTTGAACTTTTATCATAGGTATCAAACATTTCGGCGTAAGACCTACTAACTTTTAATTCCGGGGCGTTTTTAGAATTTAAAAACAACTCTAAGCGACCATTATTGTTTTGTAATATGAAATCAGGTAATAAATATTGTGATTTGATTTCTTCGTTATTCCCTGCGCCGGGTTTAGGATTCAGTCGAGTAATTAAACGAATGGCATATTTTATCGCATCATCTGAAATGTTTAATTTTTTCTGAATTTTGTCGTAATGCTTTTTAGTAAATTCATCAAAAAAATCACTGATGATTTGTCGACTAAGTTGAACGGTAGGATCATCTTCATCTTTTCGTTCTATTTGTAATAACAAACATTCTCGTAAATCGCGAGCAGCGAT
Source organism: Cytophagaceae bacterium (assembly GCA_025455005.1). GTDB lineage: Bacteria > Bacteroidota > Bacteroidia > Cytophagales > Cytophagaceae > JALONH01. The sequence continues at coordinate 49,745 of JALONH010000017.1, read as the reverse complement.
ACCCGCCGGATCAAAATCTTGTATTTTAAAAAGTAATTCTTCAATTTCTTCTACAGTCGTTTCTACATTTTGAGAAAATGCTATGTCGTCTACTATTAACTCTAACTCTCTTCTTACATAACCATCTTCGTCTATACTACCAATCAATTGTTCAGCAATGATTTGCTGACGTTCATCTAATTTTAAAAAACCAAGCTGTGTAAGTAGGGTTTCATGTAACGATGCACCACCTATTATTGGCATTTCTCGATCATCATCATCCGGATTCGGACCATCTCCCTGCATTTTATACCCCGCTATATCTTCGTCTCGAATATAGTCCCCTACGTCTAATTCGGTATCCGATCCATATTCCTCTTCCGACTCCGATCCATACTCCTCCGAATCTTCTCTATTCTCCTCCTCCTGACTTTCAGAACCTTCTTCTAAAGCAGGATTTATCTCTAATTCTTCCTCTACCCGTGTATTCAATTCTGCTACCGGTATCTGCAACAATTTTATAAATTGAATCTGTTGTGGAGATAACTTTTGACCTAATTGCTGTTGTAAACTTAGTTTGGACATACCGAAGTCAATTTTAAATGGCCTTTTCTAAACAAAAATAGGCCATTTTTTGATTAATGCTTTAAATATCCTTTTTTTGCGCCTACTTTCATACATCATTAAACAATATTCATACCGTGTCTAGAATAAAAATTAAAACCCTATTATCGGATTCTGCCCTCTACTTAGATTCAACAATAGAAGTGAAAGGCTGGGTCCGTTCAAAAAGAGGGAATAAACACGTTGCCTTTATAGCTCTAAACGACGGTTCTACTATATTAACGTTTCAAATTGTTTGCGATACACAAACATTTTCAGAAGAAATGTTAAAAGATGTTACCACCGGAGCTTGTATCAAGGCTATAGGGAAAGTTGTAGCGTCTCAAGGTGCCGGCCAATCAGTAGAAATGCAAGCCACTTCTGTAGAAGTAATTGGAAAAGCAGATCCGGAAACCTATCCATTACAGAAAAAAGGACATTCGTTGGAATTTTTAAGGGAGATTGCACACTTACGACCAAGAACCAATACCTTCAGTGCAGTCCTACGCATGCGTCACGCTATGGCATTTGCTATCCATAAATTCTTTAATGATAAAGGTTTCTTTTATATACATACACCCATCGTAACCGGATCCGACGCAGAAGGCGCCGGCGCAATGTTTCAGGTGACTACTTTGGATTTAAATAACGTGCCCAAAGTGGAGGGGAAAGTCGATTATACGCAAGACTTTTTTGGGAAAGCAACAAATCTTACGGTATCCGGTCAGTTAGAAGGCGAATTGGGAGCCATGGCCTTAGGAGAGATTTATACTTTTGGGCCTACTTTTCGAGCAGAGAATTCCAATACCACACGTCACTTGGCGGAGTTTTGGATGATAGAGCCGGAAATGGCTTTTTATGAATTGGTAGATAATATGAACTTGGCTGAAGAGTTTCTGAAATATGTTATTCGATACGCTTTAGATCATTGCATCGACGATTTAAAGTTTTTAAATGAAATGTATGATAAAGAACTCATTAGCCGTTTGGAAAGTGTGACGCAACATCCTTTTGTACGATTAACTTATACTGAAGCGGTTGAAATATTAAAAAGCTCCGGACATAAATTCGAATATAAAGTAGATTGGGGAACAGACCTTCAATCTGAACACGAACGCTATTTGGTAGAAAAGCACTTTAAGAAGCCGGTTATATTGACCCATTATCCTAAAGAAATTAAGGCATTTTATATGAAGTTGGATGAAGACGGCAAAACTGTAAAAGCAATGGATGTCTTATTCCCGGGTATTGGAGAAATCATTGGGGGGTCACAACGAGAAGACAATTTAGAAAAACTAACCGCCCGCTGCGCCGAAGTGGGAATTCATGAATCCGATATTTGGTGGTATTTAGAAACGCGTAAGTTCGGTTCAGCCCCACATAGCGGATTTGGACTTGGCTTTGAGCGTTTAATGCTTTTTGTAACCGGAATGGGGAATATTCGAGATGTTATTCCATTTCCCCGTACTCCAAAAAACGCGGAATTTTAACCCTAATATTCAAGCCTCTGCAGATTTTAAGCATAAAATTTTGTCAAAAATTTGAATATAAAGAAAATCCCTCTAATTTTGCATTCCCTAAAAAACGCGAAAAACGGTTTAGAGTCGATTTGGAGTAGGTTTTAGTGGAATGTTGCCGGGGAAATACCAAAGCGGCCAACTGGGGCAGACTGTAAATCTGCTGACTTATGTCTTCCAAGGTTCGAATCCTTGTTTCCCCACCAAGACACACCAGAGTCTTTTAAAAGCGGGAGTAGCTCAGCTGGTAGAGCGATAGCCTTCCAAGCTATAGGTCGCGGGTTCGAACCTCGTCTCCCGCTCAACAAAATACAACTGGAGCAGTTGTATGCTGCGGAGTACAATTTATGTTGTTATCCCGGCAAGCAACAGAAAGAGATGGCACATGCTTTCTCTTTTTGTTATTGAGTAAGCCGATGTAGCTCAGCTGGTAGAGTACTTCCATGGTAAGGAAGGGGTCACGGGTTCGAGCCCCGTCATTGGCTCTCTTGAAATTAAAGTGTAACAATTAAATTGTTTTATAACCCCTTAAATTGAGGATTTTCAAATATGGCAAAAGAGAATTTTGACCGTTCCAAACCACACGTAAACGTAGGTACAATCGGTCACGTTGACCACGGTAAAACTACATTAACCGCTGCGATCACAAAAGTATTAGCGGAAAAAGGTCTAGCAGAGAAAAGAGATTTCTCTACAATTGACAATGCTCCGGAAGAAAAAGAAAGAGGTATTACTATCAATACTTCTCACGTTGAGTACGCTACTGCTACTCGTCACTATGCACACGTTGACTGTCCAGGTCACGCGGATTATGTGAAAAACATGGTTACAGGTGCTGCTCAAATGGACGGCGCTATTCTTGTGGTTGCTGCTACAGATGGTCCTATGCCACAAACTCGTGAGCATATCCTTTTAGCTCGTCAGGTAGGTGTACCTTCTATGGTTGTTTTCATGAACAAAGTAGATTTAGTAGATGATCCTGAATTATTAGAATTAGTTGAAATGGAAGTTCGCGAATTATTAAGTTTCTATAACTTCCCTGGCGATACTATGACTATCATCAAAGGTTCTGCTTTAGGTGGTTTGAATGGTGATGCAAAATGGGTTGCAACAATTGAAGCTTTAATGGATGCCGTTGATAAAGATATTCCAATTCCTGCTCGTTTAGTTGACCTTCCTTTCTTAATGCCGGTAGAAGACGTATTCTCGATTACAGGTCGTGGTACAGTAGCTACAGGTCGTATCGAAAGAGGTGTAATCAACTCTGGTGAAGCAGTTGATATTATCGGTTTCGGTGCTGAAAACTTAAAATCTACTGTTACTGGTGTGGAAATGTTCCGTAAAATCCTTGACAGAGGTGAAGCAGGTGATAACGTAGGTTTATTATTACGTGGTATCGAAAAAACGGATATCAAACGTGGTATGGTAATCTGTAAACCGGGTTCAGTAAAACCACACACTGAATTCAAAGCTGAAGTTTACGTTCTTTCTAAAGAAGAAGGTGGTCGTCATACTCCATTCTTTAACAAATACCGTCCTCAGTTTTACATGAGAACGACTGACGTTACAGGTGAAATCGAATTGCCGGCAGGTACTGAAATGGTTATGCCTGGTGATAACATCACTATCACAGTTAAATTGATCGCTCCGGTTGCTATGGAGAAAGGTCTACGTTTCGCTATCCGTGAAGGTGGTAGAACAGTAGGTGCCGGTCAGGTTACTGAGATTTTAAAATAATACAACTCTCTGAATAACAATGGGTTTTTGTGTTACAACAAAAACCCATTTGTTTATTCTTAAAATGTTGATATCTTTGCAGTCCCTTTTTTATTAAGGGACACCTACGGGTGTAGTTCAAGGGTAGAATAGCGGTCTCCAAAACCGTTGATGGGAGTTCGAATCTCTCCACCCGTGCACGTAAGACAATAAAGTATGAAACGATTTATATCATTTGTAGAAGGGTCCATTCAAGAATTAAAAGACAATGTGTCTTGGTCTTCTTGGTCCGAATTACAAAGCAGTTCACTCATAGTATTGGTTGCTACTGTAATTATTGCAGCTTTAATAGCAGTGATAGACATGTTGTTCAAATACTTGATTGGTAATATCTATTAATACATACTTTCTTTTTAGACCATGAGCGAATTACAATGGTATGTAGTGAAGGCCGTTAGCGGTCAGGAAAAAAAGGTAAAAACGTACCTGGAAAATGAAATCATTCGTCAAAAATTGGCTGATTTTATTCCACAAGTACTTATACCGGCTGAGAAAGTATATGAAATGCGCAATGGAAAAAAGCGCGTTCGTGAAAGAAGTCTTTTCGCAGGATATGTTTTAGTACAAGCAGATTTAAATCACGGAGAAGCAACCCACGTGATCACCAGCATTCCTGGTGTTCTCGGCTTCCTTGGTTCATCCGATGGTGCTGCTACAAAAAAACCGACTCCTTTACGTCAATCTGAGGTGAATCGTATACTTGGTACGGTCGAGGCAGCTCAGGAAGGAGAGGTTAAGCTGGATGCTCCGTACTATGTGGGCGAAACCGTTAAAGTTATGGACGGTCCATTCAGTGGGTTTACAGGAACAGTAGAAGAAGTATTCGAAGAAAAGAAAAAACTTAACGTTATGGTGAAAATTTTCGGAAGAAATGCACCGGTTGAGTTACATTATATACAAGTAGAAAAACTCCAATAATTAGACCATGGCAAAGGAAATAACCGGATATCTGAAATTGCAGGTAAAAGGTGGTCAGGCTAACCCTGCACCCCCTATTGGTCCCGCATTAGGTTCCAAAGGTTTGAACATCATGGAGTTCTGTAAGCAATTCAATGCTAGAACTCAAGAAAAGCAAGGAGTAGTTTTACCGGTACTAATTACGATCTATTCAGATAAATCATTTGATTTCGTAATTAAAACACCTCCGGCTGCTATCCTTCTTGCTGAAGCTGCCAAAGTAAAAAAAGGATCCGCTGAACCTAACCGTTCTAAAGTAGGGTCAGTTACTTGGGATCAGGTACGTCAAATTGCAGAGACTAAAATGCCTGATTTAAATGCATATAAAATCGAATCTGCAATGAAAATGGTAGCAGGTACCGCCCGTTCTATGGGTATCACTGTTACTGGTAAAGCACCTTGGGAGAATTAATCATTAACACATCATGGCAAAATTGACCAAAAAACAAAAATTGGCTCTCAGCAAATTTGATGTCAACAAAGAGTACTCTCTTTCTGAGGCTTCTGCAATTATTAAAGATATCACCTTAACTAAATTCGATGCTTCTGTAGATATCGATATTCGTTTAGGTGTTGATCCTAAAAAATCTGACCAAATGGTTCGCGGTGTCGTGACGCTTCCCCACGGAACCGGTAAGGATGTACGTGTACTAGTACTATGTACTCCGGATAAAGCACAAGATGCAAAAGATGCAGGTGCAGACCATGTTGGCTTAGATGACTATATCTCTAAAATCGAACAAGGCTGGTTGGATATTGATGTTATCATCACGATGCCTACCGTTATGGCTAAAGTCGGTAAATTAGGTAAAGTCTTAGGTCCTCGTAACTTAATGCCTAACCCTAAAGCCGGAACTGTTACTCTGGACGTGGCTAAAGCAGTAAAAGAGGTTAAAGCAGGTAAAATTGACTTCAAAGTAGATAAGTTTGGAATCGTTCATACTTCCGTAGGTAAATCTTCTTTCTCTCCGGAGAAACTTGTAGACAACGCAAACGAAGTATTGCAAACCATTGCTAAACTTAAACCCGCATCTGCAAAAGGTACATACATCAGAAGTATTACCCTTTCCAGTACGATGAGCCCGGGTATCTCTATTGACAAAAACTCAGTCGTTGGTTTATAATACTGTACGACCTAAAAGAGTAAGAACATGACAAGAGAAGAAAAAGCTAAAATCATTGACGAAATGTCCGCGAAATTTGCAGAATACCCAAATTTCTACATTGCAGACAGTAGCGGAATGACCGTGGCGCAAGTTGATAAATTGCGTAAGCTTTGCTATGCCAAGGGCATAGAGTACAAAGTGGTTAAAAACACGTTGATCGCAAAAGCACTCGAAAAAAATAACTTCGATTACTCTCCAATGGCAGAAGCCTTGAAAGGTACCTCAGGTATATTGTTTTCTACGGTTGCTAATGCACCCGCAAAACTATTAAAAGAATTTCATACCGCTAGTCTTCAAAAACCTACGGTAAAAGGTGCTGCTATCGGTACTGACTTCTACGTTGGCGCATCCTCTTTAGAAACTTTAGCTAACTTGAAATCTAAAGAAGAAATGGTAGGCGAAATTATCGGATTACTTCAATCCCCGGCTCGTCGCATCATCTCTGCTTTACTTCACGCTAAAGAAAAAGAAGGTCAAACAAATTAATTTATTTCATTAAACATTGTACAACATTTAATTCCTAATAAGATGGCAGATTTAAAAGCTTTCGCAGAACAACTAGTAAACTTAACTGTAGTTGAGGTGAATGAATTAGCGAAAATTCTTAAAGATGATTACGGTATCGAACCTGCAGCAGCTGCTGTAGTTGTTGCCGGAGGTGGCGCTGGTGCAGCGGCTGCTGAAGAAAAAACAGCTTTCGATGTAATACTTAAGAGTGCAGGTGCTAACAAATTAGCAGTTGTTAAATTAGTTAAAGACTTAACTGGTCTTGGATTAAAAGAAGCTAAAGATTTAGTTGATGGTGCTCCTAAGCCCCTTAAAGAAGGTGTTGCTAAGGATGAAGCCGAAGCTATTGAGAAGCAACTTAAAGAAGCTGGTGCAGAAGTAGAAGTGAAGTAATTCGCTCTCTCCTAAGCTCTTAATACATGGCATTAGGCCTGACAAAAGTTGTCAGGTCTTTTCCTGTTTGTATGTACGTAAACTTTTATAGCTTGTACATACTCCTAATTTTCTAAACAACATTAAAACTTTACATAGCGTTGGCAACTCAAATCAATCCAAGAAAAAGTTTTGCAAAATCAAGAAGTACCGTTGACTATCCTGATTTTCTCGACGTACAAGTGCAGTCGTTTAAAGACTTTTTCCAGATCGAAACTCCGGCTGAAAATCGATTCAAAGAAGGTCTTTATAAGGTATTCGCGGAAAACTTCCCGATATCGGACTCTCGTGAAAACTTCGTTTTAGAGTTTATCGACTATACTATAGACCCACCTAAATATTCCGTTGATGAATGTATCGACCGTGGTCTTACGTATGCCGTTCCTCTTAAAGCAAAACTAAAATTATCCTGTAACGATGAGGATAATGAAGACTTTCAAACCATTGAACAGGAAGTATTCTTAGGTAATATTCCTTATATGACAGAACGTGGTTCTTTCGTCATCAATGGTGCGGAACGCGTGATTGTTTCTCAGTTGCACCGCTCTCCTGGTGTGTTCTTCGCTCAAAGCAAGCATACCAATGGTACGAAGCTTTACTCTGCTCGTATTATACCTTTCAAAGGTTCTTGGATTGAATTTGCAACTGACGTTAATAACGTTATGTTTGCCTATATCGATCGTAAGAAAAAATTCCCTGTTACGACATTATTACGCGCTATCGGTTATGGTAGTGATAAAGATATATTAGATTTATTCGGATTGTCCGAAGAAATCGAAGCGACAAAAAATAATTTGAAAAAAGTTATTGGTCGTAAACTGGCAGCTCGTGTGCTAAGAACTTGGACAGAAGATTTCGTTGATGAAGATACTGGAGAAGTGGTATCCATTGATAGAAATGAAGTCCTATTAGAACGAGACTCTGTTATTAAAGAAGAGGACATTGACGTAATTCAAGATTCCGGATCTAAGTCCATTATTGTTCATAGAGAAGATGTAAATATTGCTGATTACGCAATTATTTATAACACGTTACAGAAAGATAATTCGAACTCTGAGAAAGAAGCGGTAGAACAAATTTACCGTCAATTAAGAAATACAGACGCTCCGGATGAACAAACCGCTCGCGATATCATTCAAAACTTATTCTTCTCCGATAAACGCTATGATTTAGGTGAAGTAGGTCGTTATCGTATTAATAAAAAATTAGGTTCTTCTGTTGGTTTCGAGACTCGAGTATTAACAAAAGAAGATATCATCAATATCGTTAAATACCTTATCGGTCTTATCAACTCCAAAGCAGTGGTAGATGATATTGACCACTTAAGTAATCGTCGCGTTCGTACAGTAGGTGAACAGTTATACGGACAGTTTTCCGTTGGTTTAGCTCGTATGGCTAGAACCATTAAGGAACGTATGAACGTTCGCGATAATGAAGAATTTAAACCGGTAGACTTAATTAATGCCAGAACATTGTCTTCTGTAATTAACTCTTTCTTCGGTACCAACCAATTATCTCAGTTCATGGATCAAACCAATCCATTAGCAGAGATAACGCATAAACGTCGGATGTCTGCCCTCGGTCCGGGTGGTTTATCCCGTGAACGTGCCGGTTTTGAAGTACGTGATGTTCACTATACTCACTATGGTCGTCTTTGTACTATTGAAACACCGGAAGGACCAAACATTGGTTTGATATCCTCTCTTTGTGTTCATGCTAAAGTAAATAGCATGGGATTCATCGAAACTCCGTATCGTAAAATCGTGAGTGGTAAAGTAGATGTTAAAAACGAACCGGTTTACCTAACGGCAGAAGAAGAAGACGGTAAATTTATCGCTCAAGCGAAAGCAGACTTCAGTACTGACGGTGTCTTTAATATTGATAGAGTAAAAGCTCGTTTTGAAGGTGATTTCCCAGTTGTGGAACCTGAAAAACTTGATTTTATCGATATCGCGACCAACCAAATCGTGTCGGTTGCGGCTTCTTTAATCCCATTCTTGGAACACGATGATGCTAACCGTGCATTGATGGGATCAAACATGCAACGTCAAGCTGTTCCTTTATTAAGACCACAAGCACCTATCGTGGGTACTGGTCTAGAAAAAAGAGTGGCGATGGATTCCAGAACATTAATCATCGCAGAAGGAGATGGTGTTGTTGAATTTGTAGATGCTAATGAAATCAAAATACGTTACGACTTAACAGAAGATGAACGTCTAATGTCATTTGACTCAGATTTGGTATCGTACCGTTTAATTAAATTTAGAAGAACCAACCAAGATACTTGTATCAACTTAAAGCCTATCGTTGCTAAAAACGAAAGAGTGAAAAAAGGTCAAGTATTATGCGAAGGGTATGCTACTGAAAAAGGTGAACTAGCCCTAGGTCGAAACCTTATGGTTGCTTTTATGCCTTGGCAAGGATACAATTTCGAGGATGCGATTGTTATTTCTGAACGTGTAGTACGCGATGATATTTTCACTTCTATTCATATTGAAGAATTTGAATTAGAAGTTCGAGATACTAAACGCGGTGAAGAAGAATTAACATCTGAAATTCCAAACGTTAGTGAAGAAGCAGTTAAAAACCTAGATGAAAATGGTATCATCCGTCTTGGAGCTGAAATTAAAGAGGGTGATATTCTAATCGGTAAAATCACACCAAAAGGGGAATCAGATCCAACACCTGAAGAAAAATTATTACGCGCTATTTTCGGAGACAAAGCTGGTGATGTAAAAGATGCTTCTATGAAGGCACCTCCGTCCTTACGCGGTGTTGTTATTGATACAAAATTGTTCTCTCGTCCTAAAAAAGACAAAGAGTTACGATTAAAAGCTAAGAAACAAGTTGAAACACTTAAGACAAAATACGCAAAAGATCTTCTAGGTCTTCGCGAAGAAATGATTACCAAGTTAGCTTCATTACTAGATGGTCAAACATCTCAAGGTGTGAAACATAAATTTGGGGATGAAATTCTTTCTAAAGGTGTTAAATTCTCTAGAAAAAATATTGAAGCGAACATCTTCCCGGATAAAAATCCTTACCGCGATGAAAGTAATTACAACGTTCCGGAGGAGGCGAATTTATTATCCGATTTGATTATTGAAAATTGGACAAGCGATAAACGTATCAATGAGATATTGTTTAAGATGGTAAAAAATTACCTGACTCGTCGCAACGAAATATCCGGTTTATTCAAAAGAGAACGCTTTACACTCGAAGTAGGAGATGAATTACCTGCAGGTATCGTTCAATTAGCAAAAGTTTACATCGCTAAAAAACGTAAGCTTAAAGTGGGGGATAAAATGGCCGGTCGTCACGGTAACAAAGGGGTAGTAGCTCGTATTGTTCGTGATGAAGATATGCCATTCCTAGAAGATGGAACTCCGGTAGATATAGTATTAAATCCACTAGGGGTACCGTCTCGTATGAACATAGGTCAAATTTATGAAACATTACTTGGATGGGCAGGTCTAAAACAAGGAAAGCGATATGCTACACCTATTTTTGATGGTGCTACTGTAAGTGAAGTTACAAATGAATTGAAAGAAGCAGGTCTACCGGCTTTCGGAAGAACTAAATTGTACGATGGTCTGTCCGGAGAGCCGTTTATACAACCGGTGACTGTTGGTGTAATCTATATGATGAAATTAGGACACTTAGTAGATGATAAAATGCACGCGCGTTCTATCGGACCTTATTCATTAATTACACAACAACCTCTAGGTGGTAAAGCTCAATTCGGTGGTCAACGATTTGGAGAGATGGAGGTTTGGGCATTGGAAGCGTTTGGTGCTTCTCATATCCTTCAAGAAATCTTAACCATCAAGTCAGATGACGTAGTGGGTCGTGCGAAAACCTATGAGGCAATCGTAAAAGGTGAAAATTTACCTAGACCTAACATACCGGAATCTTTCAATGTATTAGTGCATGAACTAAGAGGTTTAGCATTAGAAATTACATTAGACTAACTCATTCAACTAGAACCAAAAAAGGTTAACCCATAAACTAAAAACAATGGCGTTCAGAAAAAATAAGAAACTGAATATTGATTTCACAAAAGTGACAATCAGTTTAGCTTCTCCAGAGTCTATCTTGGAAAGCTCCCATGGTGAAGTAACACAACCGGAAACAATCAATTACAGAACGTATAAACCAGAAATGGGTGGTCTGTTTTGTGAGCGTATTTTCGGTCCTGTAAAAGATTGGGAGTGTCACTGCGGAAAATATAAAAGAATACGGTACAAAGGCATTATCTGTGATCGTTGTGGTGTTGAAGTAACAGAGAAGAAGGTGCGTAGAGAACGTATGGGACACATCGAATTAGTTGTTCCTGTGGCTCATATTTGGTACTTCCGTTCTTTACCTAATAAAATAGGTTACTTATTAGGATTACCTACTAAGAAATTAGATCAAATTATCTATTACGAGCGTTACGTTGTTATTCAACCGGGAGCAAAAGCAGAAGATGGTGTTAATTACCTAGACTTCTTAACAGAAGATGAATACTTGGATATACTGGACAAGTTGCCAAGAGAAAATCAAATGTTAGACGATAAAGATCCGAATAAATTCATCGCTAAAATGGGTGCTGATGCACTAGAGATGTTGTTATCCCGTCTAAATCTAGATGAATTATCATATTCATTACGCCATGCTGCCGCTAACGATACGTCACAACAACGTAAAGCGGAAGCTCTTAAACGATTGAAAGTGGTAGAAGCATTCCGTGATGCTAGAACACGTATTGAAAATAAACCGGAATGGATGATTATCCGAATGGTTCCGGTAATTCCTCCTGAATTACGTCCACTAGTTCCATTGGATGGTGGTAGATTTGCAACATCTGATCTAAATGATTTATACCGTCGTGTTATTATCCGTAATAACCGTCTAAAACGATTAATCGAAATCAAAGCACCTGAAGTAATTTTACGTAATGAAAAACGGATGCTTCAAGAAGCGGTAGATTCTCTATTCGATAACTCACGTAAAGTAAATGCTGTTCGTGCTGAAGGAAATAGAGCATTGAAGTCTTTATCGGATATGCTAAAAGGGAAACAAGGACGTTTCCGTCAAAACTTGTTAGGTAAACGTGTCGATTACTCCGGTCGTTCGGTTATCGTCGTAGGACCTGAATTGAAATTACACGAGTGTGGTCTACCTAAAGACATGGCAGCAGAGCTGTTTAAGCCATTTATCATTCGTAAATTAATAGAAAGAGGTATAGTAAAAACGGTAAAATCTGCTAAGAAAATTGTAGATAGAAAAGATCCGGTTGTTTGGGATATATTAGAAAATGTCCTTAAAGGTCATCCGGTTCTTTTAAACCGTGCCCCTACCTTACACAGATTAGGTATACAAGCGTTCCAACCGAAATTAATTGAAGGTAAAGCGATTCAATTACACCCTCTGGTATGTACAGCGTTTAACGCGGATTTTGACGGTGACCAGATGGCTGTTCACGTTCCTCTAGGTCATGAGGCTGTTCTGGAAGCGTCCTTATTAATGATTGCTTCTCATAACATTCTTAACCCGGCTAACGGTGCTCCTATTACAGTACCTTCTCAAGACATGGTGTTAGGTTTGTACTACGTTACCAAAGGAAGAAAATCAACACCGGAACATGTTGTAGTAGGTGAAGGTAAAGTGTTCTATGGTCATGAAGAAGTTGTAATAGCTATCAATGAGAAAAAACTATCTCTACATGCTCACATTAAAGTGAAGACAAATGTTCGCCAAGAAAATGGTGAATTAGTTGAAACACTCGTAGACACTGTAGCCGGTAGAGTTTTATTTAATCTGGTAGTTCCGGAAGAAGTTGGTTATGTTAACGAGCTTCTAACTAAGAAAAAATTACAGCAAATTATCGGTCATGTATTTAAAGTGGCCGGTATGTCTAGAACAGCGAAGTTCTTAGATGATATTAAACAACTAGGATTCCAAATGGCCTTCCGTGGTGGATTATCGATGGGATTAGATAACATTGGTATTCCGGCGGATAAAGATAAATTAATCCAACAAGCCAAAGAAGAAGTGGATGCGGTGTGGAGCAACTACTCCATGGGTCTAATTACCGATAACGAACGATATAATCAAGTTATCGATATCTGGACGCGTGTCAACTCTCAAATCACAGAAACGTTGATGAAGCAATTAGAAAGCGATCAACAAGGTTTCAATCCTATCTATATGATGATGCACTCCGGAGCTCGTGGTTCTAGAGAACAAATTCGTCAATTAGGTGGTATGCGTGGTTTAATGGCGAAACCTCAAAAGAATTTACAAGGTTCAGTAGGTGAAATTATTGAAAACCCAATTATTTCAAACTTCAAAGAAGGCCTTGATGTTATTGAGTATTTTATTTCCACTCACGGAGCTCGTAAAGGTCTCGCAGATACAGCCTTAAAAACAGCTGATGCCGGTTATTTAACACGTCGTTTAGTAGACGTTGCGCAAGATGTTATTATCAACGAAGAAGATTGTGGTACCCTTCGAGGCATTACAGTTTCTGCTTTGAAAGATAACGATGAAATTGTGGAACCACTCTCCGAACGTATATTAGGTCGTGTATCGGTTCATGATGTATATGATCCAATTACAAACGATTTAATCGTTGAATCTGGTCAAGAAATAAATGAAGTGATTGCGAAACGTATCGATGAGTCAGCATTGGATTCGGTTGAAATCCGCTCAGTATTAACATGTGAAACGAAACGTGGTTGCTGTGCAAAATGTTATGGACGTAACTTAGCTACCGGTAAAATGGTTGGAATAGGGGAATCTGTAGGTGTAATCGCAGCACAATCAATCGGTGAACCTGGAACTCAGTTAACACTTCGTACATTCCACGTTGGGGGTACAGCATCTAACATTGCGGTAGATGCTAATATTAAAGCTAAGTTTGATGGTATAGTTGCGTTTGACGATTTACGTGTTATCACGACTACAAACATAGAAGGAGATAAAGTAAATATTGTAATGGGCCGTTCCGGTGAAATACGAATTGTAGAACCTACCGGAGGTAAAACCCTATTTACATCTCACGTACCTTACGGGGCTTATTTAGAAGTGAAAGAAGGTCAAAAAGTAACAAAGGGTACTGAACTTTGCCATTGGGATCCATACAACGCCGTTATTATGTCGGAGTATGAAGGAACAGTTAAATACGATTCCATCGAAGAAGGTATCACTTTCCGAGAAGAGTCGGATGAGCAAACAGGCCATAGAGAAAAAGTTATTGTTGACACAAAAGATAAAACGAAAAACCCGGCTATCATTGTTCAACCTAAGAATGGAGATCCAAGAGGTTATAGTATACCGGTAGGAGCCCACTTAGCAGTAGAAGATGGACAATCAGTAAAACCAGGTCAAATTCTTGTTAAGATTCCGCGTTCTGCTGGTAAAACCAGAGATATTACTGGAGGTCTTCCACGTGTTACGGAATTATTTGAAGCTCGTAACCCTTCGAACCCAGCTGTAGTAAGTGAGATCGATGGAGTGGTAACCTATGGTACTATAAAGCGTGGTAATAGAGAAATCTTTATTGAATCTAAAGATGGTATCAAAAAACGGTATATGGTTCCATTGTCTAAACATATTTTAGTACAAGACAACGATTTCGTTCGAGCCGGACATGCACTTACAGATGGTGCGATAACGCCTTCAGATATTTTATCTATCAAAGGACCTACTGCGGTTCAAGAATATTTAGTAAATGAAATACAAGATGTATACCGTTTACAAGGTGTGAAAATTAATGATAAGCATTGCGAAATCATCGTTCGTCAAATGATGCAAAAAGTTCAAATCATAGAAGCAGGGGATACCTCTTTCTTAACCGGACAAGTAGTCGATCGTTTCTCTTTTAGAGAAGAAAACGACAATATTTTGGATAAGAAAGTAGTGATTGAATGTGGTGATTCTGAAAAATTACGTCCAGGAATGATTATTACGGCTCGTCAACTACGCGATGAAAACTCAAGCTTAAAACGAAGAGATTTACGTTTAGTAGTCGTTCGGGATGCAGAACCGGCGGTTTCTATGCCTACACTTCAAGGTATTACACAAGCATCTTTGGATACAGAAAGTTTCATCTCAGCCGCTTCTTTCCAAGAAACAACGAAAGTATTGAGCGAGGCTGCTGTAAGAGGAAAAGTAGACTTCTTAAGAGGTTTGAAAGAAAACGTTATTGTGGGTCACTTAATACCGGCAGGTACTGGTCAACGAGATTATCAAAATATCATCGTTGGTAATAAAGATGAATACGATGCGTTAGTAGCGTCTAGAGAGTCCTATCAATCGACTCGCAGAGGTGAATTACAACAAAGTTAAGTTCAACTAAATAATTTGAATAAGGGCAAGAGAGGTATCTTTTGCCCTTATTTTTTCTGACAATATGGAAGAACAACATCAAAATCAACTCAGTGTAGAACTGCCGGAGGATATGGCAGAAGGAGTGTATGCCAATCTTGCAATGATTGCACATTCCAATAGCGAATTTATAATTGATTTTATTCGCTTGATGCCCGGGGTACCTAAAGCTAAAGTTAAATCTAGAGTAGTTATTACACCGGAACATGCAAAACGCCTCTTAATGGCTTTAAAAGATAATATTCAAAAGTTCGAAGAGACTTTTGGAGCCATTAAAGAGCAAAATGACTTCCCTAAGTTTCCCATGAATTTTGGAGGGCCTATTGGCGAAGCTTAGTAATATAATGATAATAAATAGGTTACGTTAATTTTACGAAAGTGCAGAACTTGGGGATAAGCCGTAAAAAAAATAATATCCACAGTTTGCAGAATAGTATATTATCCGTACCTTTGCAGTCCATAAATTGAGAATAGTAAACTATAGGATAAATGCCTACCATTCAACAGTTAGTAAGAAAAGGAAGAGAAAAACTGGTATTCAAATCGAAGTCACCAGCGCTTGACTCTTGTCCTCAGAAGAGAGGGGTATGTACACGTGTATACACTACCACTCCTAAAAAGCCTAACTCCGCTATGCGTAAAGTAGCAAGGGTTAGATTAAGTAACAGCAAAGAGGTGAATGCCTATATCCCTGGAGAAGGCCACAACTTGCAAGAACACTCCATCGTCCTTATCCGAGGCGGAAGGGTAAAAGATTTACCTGGGGTACGTTATCACATCGTTCGTGGTGCATTAGACACTGCAGGTGTTAACGGTAGAAAGCAAGGTAGATCCAAGTATGGTGCTAAACGTCCAAAACCGGGTCAAGCAGCAGCGGCTCCTGCTAAAGGGAAAAAATAATAGAATACAACTATGAGAAAAGCGAAACCTAAAAAAAGATATATTCTTCCGGATCCAAAGTTCGGTGATACTTTGGTAACAAAGTTTGTCAATAACTTAATGTACGACGGTAAGAAGAGTATTGCTTATGATATTTTCTACAATGCTATTGAAGTGGTAGAAAAGAAGACAGGTGAGAACGGTCTTGAGGTATGGAGAAAAGCATTAAGTAACGTTAGCCCACAAGTGGAAGTTCGTTCACGTAGAGTGGGTGGTGCTACATTCCAAGTACCTACAGAAGTTCGCCCTGAAAGAAAGAATTACTTGGGTATGAATTGGCTAATTAAATATGCTCGTCTACGTGGAGAAAAAACGATGATGGACAGATTAGCTGGTGAAATTATTTCTGCATCTAAAGGAGAAGGCGCAGCTGTTAAGAAAAAAGACGATACTCATCGTATGGCTGAAGCCAATAAAGCATTTTCACACTTTAGATTCTAATAAGTAAAGGCAGTAATATGGCTCGCGATTTAAAATTTACCAGAAATATAGGGATTGCCGCTCACATCGATGCGGGTAAGACTACGACTACTGAACGTATTCTATACTATGCCGGTGTTAACCATAAAATAGGTGAAGTACATGAAGGTGCTGCTACTATGGACTGGATGGCGCAAGAACAAGAAAGAGGTATTACCATTACCTCTGCTGCTACCACAGTTAATTGGAATTATAGAAATAACAAATACCATGTAAACATCATCGATACCCCTGGGCACGTTGACTTTACTGTTGAAGTAAACAGATCCCTTCGTGTATTAGATGGTTTAGTATTTTTATTTAGTGCGGTTGATGGTGTAGAGCCTCAATCCGAAACAAACTGGCGCTTAGCAAACAATTATAAAGTTGCTCGTATCGGTTTTGTTAATAAAATGGACCGTCAAGGTGCTGATTTCTTAAACGTGTGTAAACAAGTGAAAGAAATGTTAGGCAGCAATGCGGTACCTTTACAATTACCAATTGGTGCGGAAGATCAATTCAAAGGTGTTGTTGACTTGGTGAACAACAGAGCTATCGTTTGGAATGAACACGATAAAGGTATGACCTTTACTGAAATTCCAATCCCTGAGGATATGGTAGAGGAAGCAAACGAATATAGAGAAAAACTATTAGAAGCGGTTGCGGACTACGATGAAACCTTAATGGAAAAGTTCTTTGAAGATCCAAATTCCATTTCGGAGGCTGAAATTTTAAATGCCCTTCGTCAAGCTGTATTGGATATGAAAATTGTTCCAATGTTGTGTGGCTCCTCTTTCAAAAATAAAGGTGTTCAAACAATGTTGGATTATGTGATGGAGTTACTTCCTTCACCTCTAGATAGAGATAATATTATCGGAACAGATCCGGATACCGGAAATGAAGTAGTCCGTAAGCCTGTAGCTACTGACCCTTTCTGTGCTTTAGCATTCAAAATTGCTACAGACCCATTTGTTGGTAGACTATGTTTCGTACGTTCTTACTCCGGTATGTTGGAGTCCGGTTCTTATGTATTCAATACTCGTTCCAGCAGCAAAGAACGTATCTCTCGTATTTTCCAAATGCATGCCAACAAACAAAATCAAATTGACAGTTTACACTGTGGAGATATTGGTGCTGTTGTAGGCTTTAAGGATATTAAAACTGGTGATACGTTATGTGATGAGAAATCGAAAATAGTATTAGAGTCTATGGACTTCCCAGAGCCGGTTATTGGTTATGCAATCGAACCAAAAACACAGGCTGATATGGATAAAATGGGCTTAGCTATTGCGAAATTGGTGGAAGAAGATCCAACCCTTCATGTATCTACAGACCATGAAACTGGTCAAACAATTTTACGTGGAATGGGTGAATTACACTTAGAAATCATCATCGACCGTATGCGTCGTGAATTCAAAGTGGAAATCAACCAAGGCGCACCTCAAGTTGCATATAAAGAAGCTTTAACATCTAAAGTAGAACACCGCGAAGTGTATAAGAAACAATCCGGTGGTCGTGGTAAGTTCGCAGATATCGTTTTCGAAATCGGACCGCGTGAAGATGATAAACAAGGTTTGGAATTCGTTAATGCAATTGTCGGTGGGGTTATTCCAAAAGAATATATTCCGGCAGTTCAAAAAGGATTTGAAGATTCCATGAAAAATGGTGCTCTTGCAGGATACCCAATTGAAGCGTTACGTGTGAAATTATTCCATGGATCATACCATGATGTCGATTCCGATTCATTATCATTTGAATTGGCAGCTCGTATGGGCTTCAAAGAAGCTGCTGTAAAATGTTCTCCGAAATTGATGGAGCCTATTATGTCCGTTGAAGTAGTAACACCGGATGAATACACAGGTCCAATCACAGGTGATTTGAACAGACGCCGTGGAATGATGAAAGGTATGGATACTAAGGCTGGTTCACAAGTTATTAAAGCAGATGTTCCATTAGGAGAACTGTTTGGTTATGTAACAGATTTGAGAACCATATCTTCCGGTAGAGCGTCAGCTACATTGACTTTCTCTCATTATGAATTCGTACCTGCAAACATTGCAGAATCAGTAATAGCAAAATCTAAAGGTGCTGTAAGCAAATAAGTATGAACCAAAAAATTAGAATAAAATTAAAGTCTTACGATCACAACTTAGTAGATAAATCCTCTGAGCGTATCGTTAGAGCAGTAAAAGCAACAGGTGCAGTGGTAAGCGGCCCTATTCCTTTGCCAACAGAAAAAGAAATCTTCACTGTACTTAAATCACCACACGTGAATAAGAAAGCTAGAGATCAGTATCAACTTTGTACGTATAAAAGATTAGTTGATATCTATTCTACTAGCTCCAAAACAGTAGATGCACTTATGAAATTAGAACTTCCGTCCGGAGTGGATGTTGAAATTAAAGTCTGATTTATAGGTTTTTAAAATTTAATGAAGGATTAGGCTACCTGATCCTTCTTTTTTTCTCTTAAAAGGTTCAAAACAAGTTAAATTTAACGCCTAAATATTTGGGTTAATGTTAATTTTACTTAACTTTGCAGTCCCTTTTTTGAGAAGGGTGTGAAAAAATATATTTATAGTCTGTTATAAACATAAAGGATAATGTCCGGCATAATTGGTAAAAAAATCGGTATGACTAGCGTGTACGATGCAAATGGAAAGTACGTTCCATGCACCGTGATCGAAGCTGGTCCTTGCGTTGTAACGCAAATTAAAACCGTAGAGACCGACGGCTATACAGCAGTACAATTGGCGTTTGATGACAAAAAAGAAAAAAACACCAACAAACCGTTGTTAGGTCACTTTAAAAAAGCAGGTGTAACTCCTAAAAGAAAAGTTGCTGAATTTAAAGAATTCACAACGGAGTTTCAACTGGGTCAGTCTCTTTCAATCGCAGACGTACTAGTAGAAGGCGATTTCGTAGATGTTGTTGGAACATCTAAAGGTAGAGGTTTTCAAGGGGTTGTTAAACGCCATGGATTCGGTGGTGTGGGTGGTCAAACTCACGGGCAGCACAATAGACAACGCCACGCTGGTTCAGTAGGTGCTTGTTCTTTCCCTGCACGTGTATTCCCAGGAACTCGCATGGCGGGTAGAATGGGTAATAATCGTGTAAAAGTACAAAACCTTACCATCTTAAAATTAATACCTGAACAAAACCTAGTTGTAATCAGCGGGTCTGTACCGGGGGCTAAAAATTCATACGTTTTAATTGAGAAATAGTCATGCAACTCTCCGTTATATCAATAAAAGGAAAAGAAACCGGTAAGAAGGTAACACTTTCTGAAAGCATTTTCGCGGTAGAGCCGAATGATCATGCTATATACTTAGACGTTAAACAATTTTTAGCTAATCAGAGACAAGGAACACATAAAGCAAAAGAAAGAGCAGAAGTTTCCTTCTCTACTAAAAAATTAAAACGTCAAAAAGGAACAGGTGGGGCACGAGCTGGTAGCCGTAAGTCACCGGTGTTTGTAGGTGGGGGTACTATTTTTGGACCAAGACCTAGAAATTATGGTTTTAAAGTAAACAAAAAGGTAAAAGATTTGGCTCGTAAATCTGCCTTAGCTTACAAATTGAAAGAGAACAACCTATCAGTTGTAGAAAACTTCTCTATCGATTCTCCTAAAACAAAGGAGTATTTAACCATCCTTAAAAATCTAGCTATCGATAACGCAAAGACACTTTTAGTCCTAGCCGATAACGATAAGAACATTGTTTTATCCAGTAGAAATTTACCTAAAGCAAAAGTTGTAACAGCAGATCAAATTAATACTTTCGACTTAGTTAACGCTGAGAAAATTGTATTATCAGAAGGGTCTATTGCTAAAATTGAAGCTTTACTCAACTAATAATTATAGTCATGGGTATCTTAAAGAAACCATTAATTACTGAGAAAATAACTGCGCAAAACGAAAAGGGCGTTTATGGCTTTGTTGTAGAAAAGAAAGCTAATAAAGTTCAAATTAAGAATGCAGTTGAAAAGCTATACGGCGTTAACGTGGAAGGTGTTCGTACCATGATAGCTCCGGGCAAAAAGAAAACAAGATATGCTAAAGGTGCTTTCTTAAATGGGAAAACATCATCTTACAAGAAAGCTATCGTAAAAGTAAAAGACGGAGAAATCATTGATTTCTACAGCAACCTATAACTGAGAGCCGACAATGTCACTTAAAAAATTCAGACCGATAACTCCAGGAACTAGATTCAGAATAGGCCCTTCTTTTGAAGAAATTACAGCGTCTACTCCTGAGAAATCCTTAGTTAAATCAGTAAAGAAATCCGGCGGTCGTAATAATTCCGGTAAAATGACGATGCGCTATATTGGCGGTGGCCATAAGCAACAATATCGTATCATAGATTTCAAACGTGATAAATATAATATTCCTGCAACTGTAAAGACAGTAGAATACGATCCAAATAGAACGGCTCGTATCGCTTTACTTACTTATGCAGATGGTGAAAAACGTTATATCATTGCACCTCAAGGATTGCAAGTAGGAACTGTAATCGTATCCGGATCAGGTATTGCTCCTGAAGTTGGTAATGCTTTACCACTTTCAGATATGCCGATTGGTACTATTGTACACAACGTAGAATTAAAGCCTGGTAAAGGTGGAGCAATGGCAAGAAGCGCCGGTTCTTATGCTCAATTAGTAGCACGCGAAGGCAAATATGCAACGTTGCGTTTACCTTCAGGTGAAATGAGATTGGTTTTATCTGCTTGTTATGCTACAGTTGGTTCTGTATCTAATGCAGAACACATGAATCTAAGTGTTGGTAAAGCAGGTAGAAATAGATGGTTCGGATCTCGCCCTAGAGTAAGAGGGGTAGCAATGAACCCAGTAGATCACCCAATGGGTGGTGGTGAAGGTAGAGCTTCCGGTGGTCATCCAAGATCTAGAAAAGGCTTATATGCTAAAGGTGGTAAAACCAGAAAGCAAAACAAGTATTCTAAGAATCTAATAGTTCAAAAAAGAGTTAACAAAAGATTGAGTAAGTAATAATGGCACGTTCACTCAAAAAAGGTCCGTATATCGACTTCCGACTAGAAAACAAGGTAGTAACCATGAATGAGTCGACTAAAAAATCTGTGATCAAAACTTGGTCCAGAAGAAGCATGATTTCTCCAGAATTCGTAGGTCACACCTTTGCGGTTCACAACGGGAATAAATTTATTCCGGTTTATGTAACGGAGAACATGGTGGGGCACAAATTAGGCGAATTTGCACCTACTCGTCAGTTTAAAGGGCATACTGCAGCCAAGAAAAAATAAGTAGATTCATCCTAGAGTAAGTATTCCGATGGAAACCACTAAAAAAATAAAAAAATCTGTACTTAAAAGACAAAAGAAAGAAGCTGCGAAAGTAGCTGCTTCTAAAGGTCCGGTACAGGCTAAACTTAATAATGTTCCCACTTCTACCCGTAAAATGAGATTGGTAGCTGACATCATTCGTGGGAAAAGAGTGAACGAAGCATTAGGTATCTTGAAATACCAAGCAAAACAAGGTGCTCGGAAATTGGAGAAGTTGGTATTATCTGCAGTAGCAGATTGGCAAGCAAAAAACACAGAAATACGTGTTGAAGATGCTGATCTTTACGTAAAAGAGATTTTCGTAGACGGTGGTAGAGTATTAAAAAGACTTCGCACAGCACCTCAAGGAAGAGCGTATAGAGTTCGTAAAAGATCGAACCACGTAACGATAGTTGTGGCTGCGTTGAATGCACCTACAGCAGCTCCTGTTGAAGTAAAAACAGAAGCAGAAGAAAAATCAACTCAAACAAAGAAAGCCTCTGCTAAAAAAAGCACTGCTTCAAAAAGTAAAGCTAAAGAAAAAGCGAACTAATTACCATGGGACAAAAAACTAATCCGATAGGAATTCGCCTAGGTGTTGTAAAAGGTTGGGATTCTAACTGGTATGGAGGTAAAACATTTGCCGACAAACTTGTAGAAGACGAACAAATACGTAAATACGTTTTAGCACGTATTCCTAAAGGTGGGATTGCTAAAATTGTAATCGAAAGAACCATTAAGCGTATAACACTTACCATTAATACCGCTCGTCCGGGTGTTGTTATCGGTAAAGGTGGTGCTGAAGTGGATAAGATTAAAGAAGAATTAAAAAAGATTACAGGTAAGGATGTTCAAATCAATATCTATGAGATAAAACGTCCTGAGTTAGATGCCATGTTAGTTGCTGAATCTATAGCTCAACAACTTCAAGCTCGTATATCTTACCGCCGCGCGATGAAACAAGCTATCGCTTCTACTATGAGAGTAGGTGCTTTAGGTATAAAAGTTAAAGTATCCGGTCGTTTAGCAGGTGCTGATATGGCTCGTGCTGAACAATATAAAGAAGGTCGTATCCCATTACATACTCTTCGTGCTGATATTGACTATGCCATTGGTGAAGCTCTTACGGTGTATGGGAAAATCGGTATCAAAGTTTGGATATTCAAAGGTGAAGTATACGGTAAAAGAGATCTTTCTCCTAACGTAGGAATGATCGCTAATGCAAACTCTTCTTCTGATAATTCTCCTTCTAATGATAGAGGTGGGAACAACAAGAAGCGAAGAGGTGGTAATGAAGGAAGAAGAAAAAAGTCGAACTAATTAAAAGGCGATAAGCCAAATTATAAACGTTAAGCCATGTTACAGCCAAAACGTACCAAATTTAGAAAGCAGCAAAAAGGGAGAGTTAAAGGGATAGCTTCTCGCGGCCATCGTATTGCTTTCGGTTCATTTGCCATTAAATCCCTAGAGGCAGGTTGGTTAACCGCCCGTCAAATCGAGGCTGCTCGTATAGCTATGACAAGAGCGATGAAACGCGAAGGTCAAGTTTGGATTAGAGTATTCCCAGATAAACCTATCACGAAAAAACCTGCAGAGGTTCGTATGGGTAAAGGTAAAGGTGCTCCTGAATATTGGGTAGCTTGTGTGAAACCGGGTACTATTATATTTGAATCCGGTGGTATTACGCTAGATGTTGCTCAAGAATCACTACGTTTAGCAGCTCAAAAATTACCTTTCAAAACTAAGATTGTTGTTAGACCGGATTACGTTGCATAATATGAAAGCTGCAGATATCAACGCATTAACAGTAGCAGATCTTAAAAATAAGATCGCAGCTGAAAAAGAAAACCTAGCAAAGTTAAAATTTGCTCATGGTATTTCTCCCATTGAAAACCCAATGAAAATCCGTCAATCGCGTCGCTTAATCGCTCAGTTGAATACGGCATTAACTTCGAAGTCTAAATAAGTCGGATCCACTTAAAAAAATATTGAACTAAAATGGAACAAGTTCAAAGAAACGCCAGAAAAGAAAGAGTTGGCAAAGTTGTTAGTAACAAAATGACGAAGTCTATCACAGTAGCGGTGGAACGTAAAGTGAAACACACTAAATATGGTAAATTCGTTCATAAGACTACCAAATTAATGGCACATGATGAGCAGAACCAATGTGGAATTGGTGATACCGTTAAAATCATGGAAACCCGTCCATTAAGTAAAATTAAACGCTGGAGATTAGTCGAAATAATTGAAAAAGCTAAGTAATCATGATACAGCAGGAATCCAGATTAACAGTTGCAGATAATAGTGGTGCTAAAGAAGTGTTGGTTATCCGTGTTTTAGGCGGTACCGGTAAGCGCTACGCATCTGTTGGTGATAAAATTGTAGTAACCGTAAAGTCAGCCCTTTCTTCATCTAATATGAAAAAAGGTACTGTTTCTAAAGCGGTTATCGTTAGAACAACGAAAGAAGTAAAACGTTCAGACGGATCTTATATCCGTTTCTCCGATAATGCAGCCGTATTGTTGAATAACAACGATGAGCCAAGAGGTACTCGTATCTTCGGACCGGTTGCTCGTGAATTGAGAGATAAACAATTCATGAAAATTGTATCATTAGCCCCTGAAGTACTATAATCATGGCAACTAAAAAATTACACATACGCAGAGACGATACTGTGATTGTAATATCCGGTGACGATAAAGGTAAAACCGGAAAAGTTCTTTCTGTAGATTTAGAAAAAGAAAGAGCTATCGTAGAAGGCATCAATGTGGTTACTAAACATAATAAGCCTACAGCTAACAATCCTCAAGGTGGTGGGATCGTAAAAAAAGAAGCTGCAATCCATGTAAGCAAATTAATGCATGTAGATCCTACATCAGGAAAACCTACTCGTATTGGTAAAAAAGAAGATAAATCAGGTAAAAAAGTGCGTTACGCAAAAAAATCAGGGGAGGTAATTAAAAATGGCTAATCCTAGATTAAAAGAAAAATATACAAAAGAGATTGTTGCTGGTCTTAAGGATAAATTCCAGTATAAATCCATTATGCAAGTCCCTAAGATTACTAAAATCGTAGTAAATAAGGGTATTGGTGCTGCTGTAGCGGATAAAAAATTGATCGATGTAGGTGTAGATGAACTTACCATGATCACCGGACAGAAAGCGGTTGCTACTAAATCTAAATTAGATGTTTCTAACTTTAAATTACGTGCAGGTGTACCTATCGGTGCTAAAGTAACCCTTAGAGGTGAAAAAATGTACGAATTTATGGATCGTTTATTATCTGTTGCGCTACCACGTGTACGTGATTTCAGAGGGGTAAGCGACAAAGGTTTTGACGGACGCGGAAATTATACCTTAGGTGTTAAAGAACAAATCATTTTCCCTGAGATATCTATCGATAAAGTGAGTAAAATCACTGGTATGGATATTACCTTCGTCACTACTGCCAATACAGATGAAGAAAGTTTTGAATTATTAAAAGCATTTGGGATGCCTTTCGCCTCCTTAAAAAAATAAGAACTGACTATGGCTAAAGAATCCGTAAAAGCTAGAGAAAGAAAAAGACAAGCGTTAGTAGCTAAATTTGCTGCAAAACGCCAGGCTTTAAAAGAAGCTGGTGATTATCTTGCACTTGATAAATTACCTAAAAATGCGTCTCCTGTTCGTTTACACAATCGTTGTAAATTAACCGGTCGTCCAAAAGGGTATATGCGTAAGTTCGGAATTTCCCGTGTTACCTTTAGAGAATTGGCTTCTGCCGGTAAAATTCCAGGAATTACCAAATCAAGTTGGTAATTTTGAGAAAATTACTTTATTAATTTAAAAAAATCATTTAAATTTGCAGCCCTATTTAGGGCTTTTCATGTCTTTAATAAAAAGTAAAATAATATGGATCCAATAGGCGATTTCCTTACCAAAATCAGAAATGCGATAAAAGCAAGACATCGCATCGTTGAGGTACCTGCTTCTAATATAAAGAAGGAGATCACTAAAGTGTTGTTTGATAAAGGATATATTCAAAGCTATAAATTTGAAGATGTTGGACCTCAGGGCAACATTAAAATAGCTCTTAAATATAATCCAGTAACAAAAGAATCTGCTATTCTTAGTCTAGAGCGTATCTCTACACCTGGTCTAAGACAATATACTTCTGCGGATGATATGCCTAGAGTATTAAATGGTTTAGGTATAGCAGTATTATCTACTTCAAAAGGCGTAATGACCGACAAAGAAGCTAGAAATATGAACATCGGTGGTGAAGTACTTTGCTACGTATATTAATAATTAACAATAAACTTCGGACGAATTCATTATGTCACGTATAGGAAAATTACCTGTAACGCTTCCGGAAAAAGTTGAAGTTTCTGTTTCTTCTTCTAATGAAGTTACAGTTAAAGGCCCTAAAGGTTCTTTAACACAGAAGGTAGATGCAGATATTCAAGTTACCGTAGAAGCTGGAAAGGTGGTAGTGACCAGACCAACCGATCAAAAACGTCATAAAGCCCTTCACGGCCTTTATAGAACATTGATCAACAATATGGTTACAGGTGTTAGCACTGGTTATAAAACCAATCTAGAACTTGTTGGGGTAGGGTATAAAGCTACCGTTACAAACAATGTATTAGAACTAAGCTTAGGATACTCTCATGGTATCTATTTAGTTTTCCCTAAAGAAATCACCGTTTCTGCGGTTACTGAAAAGGGTAAAAATCCGATTGTTACTATGGAAGGGATTGACAAACAATTAATTGGTCAATTTGCTGCTAAAGTTAGATCGTTAAGAAAAGTTGAACCTTACAAAGGTAAAGGTGTTCGCTTTGTTGGTGAGATTGTTAGACGTAAAGCAGGTAAAACTGCAGCTAAATAATAAGAACGATGGCAACTAAGAAAGATCTTAGAAGACTCAGAATTAAAAGAGGTATTCGTAAAAAAATTTCCGGTACCGCTGAGAAGCCAAGATTGACTGTATTCAGAAGTAATACAGGTATCTACGCTCAATTAGTAGATGATATCAAAGGGCACACAATTGCAAGTTGTTCCACTGCTGAACTTAAAGCAGAAAAAGGAACTAAATCTGACCTATCTAAATTAGTAGGTAAGAAACTTGCGGAAAAAGCCGCTTCTGCCGGTGTATCCCAAGTGATATTCGATCGTAATGGTTTTCTATACCATGGTCGTGTAAAATCATTAGCTGAAGGTGCCCGTGAAGGCGGTTTAGCATTCTAACAATCGATTAAGAAAGAATTTATGTCTCAAGCAAATACAAGATCCGTTAAAGCGAGCGAAATCGAATTAAAAGAACACGTTGTCGCTATTAATCGTGTAGCTAAAGTAGTAAAAGGCGGACGTCGTTTTAGCTTTGCTGCTGTGGTTGTAGTAGGTGATGGAAATGGCGTAGTAGGTCATGGCTTAGGAAAAGCAAACGAAGTTACGGATGCTATTACAAAAGCTATTGATGATGCTAAAAAGAACTTAATTAAAGTTCCCGTTATTAATGGAACGTTACCACATCCAATGATGGGTAAATATAGCGGTGGCCTTGTGTATGTTCAACCTGCTGCTCCCGGTACAGGGGTTATTGCAGGGGGGGCGATGCGTGCCGTATTTGAAAGCGCAGGGATTAAAGACGTTTTAGCTAAGTCTAAAGGTTCTTCCAATCCTCACAATGTTGTGAAAGCAACAATTGATGCTTTGTTAAAAATGAGAGCTCCACATAAAGTTGCCATGCAACGTGGAGTAACGATGTCAAAAGTATTTAATGGTTAATTACCAATACTAAAGTATTATGAAACTTCATACATTAAAACCTGCTAAAGGCTCTGTAAAATCATCCAAACGAATTGGTCGTGGACCAGGTTCTGGTATGGGTGGTACATCCACTAGAGGTCATAAAGGTGCCAAATCAAGATCTGGTTACTCTACTAAAGTTGGTTTTGAAGGTGGTCAAATGCCTTTACAAAGAAGAGTACCTAAATTTGGTTTCAAACCTCTTAATAGAGTAGAATATAAGCCTATTAACTTAGATACTTTGGTATCTTTAGCTGAATCAACAAAGGCTACTGTCATCGATGTAGAGCTATTATTTAATAATGGTTTAGTTTCCAAAAATGATAGAGTAAAAGTATTGGCTCGTGGTGAGGCTGGTTCATTGAAAGCAGAGGTAAAAGTACACGCTTTTTCCGCTGCAGCAATCGCTGCAATTGAAAAAGCAGGTGGTAAAGCAACTGTTATTGTATAATGAAAAAGTTTATAGATACCATATCTAATATTTTTAAGATCGAGGAACTTCGCACTCGAATTCTTACTACTTTAATGTTCTTAGCGGTATTCCGATTAGGATCATTTGTAGTATTACCCGGAGTAAATCCGGATGCGATAACTGCAGCTGAAAGTAACGAAGGTTATTTAGGTATATTAAATACATTTTCCGGTGGAGCATTTAACAACGTATCAGTTTTTGCTTTAGGAATTATGCCTTATATCTCTGCATCTATAGTATTACAATTATTGACGTTCGCAGTTCCTTACTTTCAACGTTTACAAAAAGACGGTGAATCTGGAAGAAAAACGATTAATCAATACACTCGATATTTGACGATCCTAATAACAATAGTTCAAGGGTATGCTTATTTATCAAGTGAAGTTACGCCGGAAAATTTGTTCGAAGGTATGAATACACCTTTTTACCATTTTCTGAGATTATCTATTTTATTGTCCGGAACCATGTTCTGTATGTGGATAGGTGAACGTATAACTGAAAAAGGTATTGGTAATGGTATCTCTATGTTAATCATGGTAGGTATTATTTCAAGATTACCTTTTGCACTATCCGGTGAAGTAGTTTCTAAAGGTGTTAAAGGTATATTACCATTGATATTAGAATTGTTTGCATTATTTGCAATTATCATGTTTGTAGTCTTAATTCAACAAGCAACTCGTAGAATAGCAGTACAATATGCTAAACAAGCTGCCGGTGGGAAGCAAATCATAGGTCAACGTCAATATTTACCTATAAAATTAATCTCAGCCGGTGTGATGCCTATCATTTTCGCTCAAGCGATTATGATTGTTCCGGCTTTAGTTGGAAATACATTAGGAGAAAGTTATGAATGGGCCATTACAATGGCACGTGTAATGAGTGATTTCACATCATGGCAATATAATCTTACAGTTGTTGTTTTAATAGTGTTATTTACTTATTTCTATACAGCCATAACTGTGAACCCTAATCAAATTGCAGATGATTTGAAACGTAACGGTGGTTTTATTCCAGGTGTTAAACCGGGACAAGATACTTCCAATTTCATTGACGATGTAATTACAAAGATAACCCTTCCGGGAGCTTTAGCTTTATCCTTAATTGCTATATTGCCGGCCTTTGCTTACATGGCAAATATTGAGCGGGAGTTTGCTGCATTCTATGGTGGTACTTCTTTGCTAATCTTAATTGGTGTTGTGTTAGATACACTACAACAAATTGAAAGTTTCCTTCTGATGAGAAAATATGATGGGATGATGGAATCCGGTCGTATTAGAGGTAGAATGGAGACTGCTCCTGTAGCGTAATGGCAACATTGCATTACAAGTCGGACGAAGAAATTGAAATTATCCGAGAAAGTGGATATATTCTCGGTAAAACACATGGCGAATTAGCTAAACTAATAGCACCCGGTGTTAAAACAATAGAACTGGATAGAGTCGCTTACCAGTTTATACTTGATAATGGTGGAACGCCTTCTTTTAAAGGATTTAATGGATTTCCTTATACACTTTGTATCTCAGTTAATGAGCAAGTGGTACATGGTTTTCCGAGCGAATATGTACTAAAAGAAGGAGATATAATCTCAGTTGATTGTGGTGTAAAGTATAAAGGTTATCATAGTGATAGTGCCTATACATATCCGGTCGGTAATGTACATTCAGACGTACAACACTTATTAGATGTAACCAAACAATCGTTATACTTAGGAATTGAACAAGCCATTACCGGAAACAGAATTGGTGATATAGGTTATGCGATTCAATCCTTTGTTGAATCAGAAGGCTTTTCTGTAGTACGCGAACTAGTAGGTCATGGTTTAGGTAAACATCTACATGAAAAACCGGAAGTGCCTAATTATGGTGCAAAAGGTAAAGGCTTGAAACTAGAGAATAATTTAGTAATTGCGATTGAGCCCATGATCAACTTAGGTAAAAAAAGTGTCATGCAAGAAAAAGATGGTTGGACGATTAGAACAGCGGATCGTTCCCCTTCGGCACACTTTGAACATACAGTTGCCATTAAGAAAGGAAAACCTGAAGTGCTCACAACATTTCAGTATATTGAAGAAGTACTAAAGAATAAAAAATAATAAAACTGAATGGCTAAACAAGCGTCAATTGAACAAGATGGAACAATAGTAGAAGCATTATCAAATGCGATGTTTCGAGTTGAATTAGCGAATGGTCATCAAGTTATCGCGCATATTTCCGGTAAAATGCGAATGAACTATATTAAAATATTACCGGGAGATAAAATACGGTTAGAAATGTCTCCGTATGATTTATCAAAAGGTAGAATTGTATATCGGTACAAATAATTTAAGAAACTCTAAACAATACGGCGATGAAAGTTAAAGCATCGATCAAAAAAAGAAGCGCTGAATGCAAAGTTATCCGTAGACACGGAAAACTATTTGTAATCAACAAGAAGAATCCAAGATTTAAACAAAGACAAGGTTAATTGAATTAATACTATGGCAAGGATTTCCGG
The DNA here is from genome assembly GCA_025455005.1 of Cytophagaceae bacterium. GTDB lineage: Bacteria > Bacteroidota > Bacteroidia > Cytophagales > Cytophagaceae > JALONH01. The sequence continues at coordinate 18,989 of JALONH010000017.1, read as the reverse complement.
TGTAGATATTCCAGACAACAAAAGAGGCGAAGTCTCTTTGACTTACATTTATGGTATTGGCCGTAAGTCAGCTCAACGCATTTTATCAAAAGCGGGTGTTGATTGGGATAAAAAAGTAGGCGAGTGGACCGATGAAGAATCAGGGGCTGTTCGTAACGTAATTTCAGGTGAGTACAAAACAGAAGGTGTACTTAAATCTGAGGTACAATTAAGCATTAAGCGTTTGATGGATATCGGTTGTTACCGTGGTCTTCGTCATAGAAAAGGTTTACCGGTTCGTGGTCAACGTACGAAAAATAACTGCCGTACCCGTAAAGGTAAACGTAAGACAGTAGCGAACAAGAAAAAAGCTACTAAATAATAATTAATCGCAACACTGAACGATTTATTCAGATATGGCACAACAAAATTCAGCCTCTGCCAAGAGAAAAGATAAAGCAAAAAAGAGAGTAGTAGTAGTTGAACCTACAGGTCAAGTACACATCAAAGCTACTTTCAATAACATCATTATTTCTGTTACGAATTCTACAGGACAAGTAATATCCTGGTCTTCAGCAGGGAAAATGGGTTTCAGAGGATCTAAGAAAAATACCCCTTACGCAGCTCAAGTTGCCGCTCAAAATTGCGCCACTGTCGCATTTGAAGCTGGAATGAGAAAGTGTGAAGTGTTTGTTAAAGGTCCCGGTGCAGGTCGCGAATCTGCCATCCGTACCATTCAAAACACCGGCATTGAAGTGACCATCATTAAAGATGTAACACCATTGCCTCATAACGGATGTCGTCCTCCTAAAAAGAGACGTGTATAATTTCTTTAGCATTAAATTAATCCAATAAACTAATGGCACGTTATACCGGACCAAGTGTTAGAATTTCCAGACGTTTCGGCGAGCCTGTAATGGGCGATAGCAAAGTTCTTGCTAAGAAAAATTATCCAGCCGGACAACACGGAAGAAACAAAAAAAGAAAACAATCTGAATATGCTACTCAGTTAAATGAGAAGCAAAAAGCTAAATACACATACGGTGTTTTAGAAAGACAGTTTGCTAAAACTTTCCACGAAGCTTCTAAGAAAGAAGGTATCACTGGGGAGAATCTATTAAAATTGTTAGAGTCTCGTTTAGATAATACAGTATACAGAATGGGTATTGCTCCTACTAGAAGAGCAGCTCGTCAGTTAGTATTACACAAGCATATTGTAGTTAACGGCTCTGTTGTTAATATCCCGTCTTTCCAACTTAAGCCGGGAGATGTTTTAGGTGTACGGGAGAAATCCAAGTCCTTAGAATCCATCACAGATAGCCTTTCTACACACAGCGCTAAAAAGTTTACATGGTTAGAGTGGGATAACGCTCAACTATCCGGTAAATTTGTTACTTACCCTCAACGTTCTGAAATTCCTGAAAATATCGAAGTTCAGTTAATCGTCGAGTTATATTCTAAATAATCCAATCCTTTAATCGAATATATAGCACTATGTCTATTCTTTCTTTTCAGATGCCTGAAAAAGTGGTAATGGAAAAAGCAGACGACTTCCAAGGTCTGTTTGAGTTCAAACCACTTGAAAAAGGTTATGGAGTTACCATCGGTAACGCTCTTAGAAGAATGTTACTTTCTTCTTTAGAGGGTTATGCTATCACCGGAATAAAAGTTCCAGGTGTGTTACATGAATTCTCCACGATCTCTGGAGTAAGAGAAGATGTAACGGAAATCATCCTAAACTTGAAGCAAGTACGTTTCAAAAAAGTTGCTGACATTAACGAAAGTAAAATCGTTGTTAGCCTTAAAAAACAAGCTAGTTTCAAAGCAGGTGATATCGCTAAATTTACATCTGCATTCCAAATTTTAAATCCTGAATTAGTGATTTGTAATTTGGATAACGAGTCAAATTTAGATATCGAATTAACAATCGAAAAAGGTAGAGGTTATGTATCAGCGGAAGAAAACAAACCGGCAGAACAAGTGTTCGGTTATATTCCCATCGATGCTATTTTCACCCCTATCAAAAACGTAAAGTTCAGCGTAGAAAATACGCGTGTTGAACAACGTACAGATTACGAAAAATTAGTAATTGAAGTATCCACGGATGGGTCTATCCACCCGGAAGATGCTCTAAAAGGAGCAGCCAACATCTTAATAAAACACTTCATGTTATTCTCTGATCAAACGATGACGTTTGAAACAGTAAAAGCGGAAGAAGAAGAAACTGTAGATGAGGAATTCCTACATATGCGCAAGTTATTAAAGACTCCATTAGCTGATTTGGATCTTTCTGTACGCGCTTATAACTGCCTAAAAGCAGCAGACATCAAAACTTTAGGTGAACTAGCTGCCTTGGATATTACCGATATGATGAAATTCCGTAATTTCGGTAAAAAGTCATTGGCTGAATTAGAGCAACTAATGCAAGACAAGAACCTCCTATTCGGAATGGATACCTCTAAGTATAAACTTGACGAAGATTAATCGACATGAGACACGGAAAAAAAGACAATCACTTAGGTAGAACAGTCACTCATAGAAAAGCATTATTATCCAATATGGCGTCTTCTCTTATCTTACATAAGAGAATATCAACCACTTTGGCTAAAGCAAAAGAATTACGTAAATACGTAGAGCCTCTAGTTACAAAATCGAAAGACGATTCCTTAAACAATAGACGTACTGTATTCTCTTATTTACAAAATAAGGAATCTGTAAAAGAACTTTTCGGTGTAGTAGCAGATAAAGTAGCCTCTCGTCCGGGTGGTTACACTCGTATCCTTAAAACAGGTAACCGTATAGGTGATAATGCAGAAATGTGTATCATTGAATTAGTGGACTTTAACGAAACATACGTAAAAGATACAGCAGCTAAACCGGCTAAACGTACTCGTCGTTCTTCTAAAAAAGCTACTGACGAATCTACAGACGCTTCTGAAGCACCTGCTGACGCTCAAGAATAATGAAGTTTACTCATAACCTAACGTAAGCATAATAAAAAAGGGTTTGACTTTTGTCAAATCCTTTTTTTATTTTGCAGAAATCCTTCCTTCATGAAATTTACCGAAAAGAAAGACGCTTATTTAATGCTTGAAGACGGCACCTGGTTCAAAGGGGTTGCGGTTGGTAAAATAGGTACCACCTCAGGCGAAATTTGTTTTAATACCGGAATGACCGGATACCAAGAGATTTATACAGATCCTTCGTATTATGGTCAAATCATTGTCAATACAACCAGCCATATTGGAAACTATGGAGTTGTGAACCAAGAGCAAGAGTCTACAGGCGTAAAATTCAGCGGATTAGTATGTCGGTCGTTTTCTGAAATATTTTCTCGTAAAACGGCTGAAGGGTCTCTTCAAGATTATTTTGAAAAAAATAACATCGTTGGTATAGCAGAAGTAGATACTCGACAAATCGTTCGTTACATCCGTTCTAAAGGTGCTTTAAACGCTGTTATATCTTCTGACATTTTAGACGTAGAACAGTTAAAAGCAGAAGTGAAAAAGGTACCATCCATGAAGGGCTTGGAATTAGCCAGTCGGGTGTCAACTGAACAACCCTACTTTGTAGGAGATGCAGGAGCACCTAAAAAAGTAGCAGTATTGGACCTAGGGGTTAAATCCAGTATCTTAACAAACATCGCAGAACGCAACGTTTATTTGAAAGTATTTCCGGCTAAAACAAGTTATACCGAAATGAAAGCTTGGAATCCGGATGGGTACTTCATATCCAATGGACCCGGGGACCCTGCGGTCACCTCTTACGCTATCGAAACAGTGAAACAAATATTGGCAGAAGATCGTCCTTTGTTTGGTATCTGTTTAGGGCATCAAATCTTAGCAGAAGCGAATGGTATTTCTACCTTTAAAATGCACAGTGGTCATAGAGGGTTAAATCACCCGGTTAAAAATTTACTTACCGGTTTATCCGAAGTGACGTCTCAAAACCATGGTTTTGCTGTAGACGCCGCTGCTGTTGACCCCAATGGACATGTAGAAATCACCCATCTGAACTTAAATGATAATACCGTAGAAGGTATTCGTATCAAAAATAAAAAAGCTTTTTCTGTGCAGTACCATCCGGAATCCTCTCCGGGACCACACGATTCTCGCTATTTATTTGACCAGTTTGTTTCTATGTTAAATTAATTTATACACTTAACCCACAACGAAAAAATGAGCTTAATTGAAGAAATCGTTGCCCGTCAGATTTTTGACTCCAGAGGTAACCCTACAGTTGAAGTTGATGTTATCACTGAAAATGGCTTTTTAGGAAGAGCCGCTGTACCATCCGGAGCATCTACAGGTACGCACGAGGCAGTAGAATTACGGGATGGCGACAAAGCAAAATATATGGGGAAATCTGTCCTAAAGGCAGTTTCTAATGTAAACGAAATCATTGCGCCTGAATTAATAGGGGCTTATGTTTTTGAACAAAATCTAATCGACAAAATTATGATCGAATTAGATGGTTCACCTAATAAAGGTAAGTTAGGTGCAAATGCTATCCTTGGGGTTTCTATGGCTGTTGCAAAAGCCGCTGCTCAAGAAGCAGGTTTACCTTTATTCCGCTATGTAGGTGGGGTAAGTGCTAACACTCTTCCGGTTCCTATGATGAACATCTTAAACGGTGGTTCTCATGCGGACAACTCTATCGATTTTCAAGAATTTATGATTATGCCTACAGGTGCTAAATCATTTACAGAAGCTATGAAAATCGGTTCTGAAATTTTCCATAACCTAGCTAAAGTATTAAAGTCTAAAAAAATGTCTACTAACGTTGGGGATGAAGGGGGATTTGCTCCAAACATCGGTTCAAACGAGGAGGCATTAAAAGTTGTAATCGAGGCTATTGAAGCAGCAGGTTACAGACCGGGTGAGGACGTAATGATTGCGTTTGATGCCGCTGCATCTGAATTCTATGATGCCTCTACCGGTTTATACCACTTGAAAAAATCAACAGGAGAGAAATTAACCTCTTCTCAAATGGCAGCGTTTTGGGCTGATTTAGCGAAACGTTATCCTATCGCATCGATCGAAGATGGTATGGCTGAGGACGACTGGAATGGTTGGGCAGAATTAACAAAGTTAATTGGTGATAAAGTTCAATTAGTAGGGGATGATTTATTCGTAACGAATGTAAATCGCTTACAAGAAGGAATCGACAAAGGAATTGGGAACTCCATCTTAATTAAAGTAAACCAAATCGGTTCGTTGACAGAAACTATTGACGCTGTTAATTTAGCTAAACGCAACGCATATACATCCATTATGTCTCACCGTTCCGGTGAAACAGAAGATAATACGATTGCAGATTTAGCAGTAGCTTGTAACACCGGTCAAATTAAAACAGGTTCTTGCTCTCGTTCCGATCGTATGGCTAAGTACAACCAATTACTTCGTATCGAAGAGGAATTAGGCGAAACAGCTTACTATCCCGGAAAAAAATTCCGCAACTAATACTAAAAGTCCCGAGCAATCGGGACTTTTTTTTATCTTCGTGTTATGCGTTGGAAAGCCTTTATACAGTCCTTGCCGTCTTGGTTGAAAAATTTTTATTTTATTACCGGAGTACTCTTTATAGTCCACTTAACATTTTTCGATGTCAATAATTTAATCAATCAATACAAGTTATCGCAACAACTAAATGATTTAGAGAACGAAAAAGCGTATTACTTACAAAAGATAGTTCAAATTCAACAAGAACAAGAAGCGCTCACAAAGGACAAAGAAAAATTAGAACGCTTTGCACGAGAGCACTATTTAATGAAAAAACCACAAGAAGATATTTACATCATTCGTTCGAATGAATAAGTACGTTCTTCTGTTCTACCTTACATAGACATTGATTTTAGTTAGAATATAACGTATTTTAGATGTCTATATCTTTCAGCAATTTACATGTCTACCTATTCCCGATCCGTTATTATCCTATGGACTTTGTTTATAGGTATTTTATATAATGTGGTTTTATATTCGGCTTTGATTCGAATAAACTATTTGGGTTTATTTGGACGAATGCCGGATTTAGAAATGATGGAAAATCCTAAAAATAATTTAGCCTCTGAAGTGTATTCATCCGATGGCATCTTGTTAGGTAAATATTTCAGAGAAAATAGAAGTCCTGTTCGGTACGAAGAGATTTCTCCTAATGTCATTCATGCATTAATAGCTACAGAAGATGTACGATTTGAAGAACATTCCGGAATAGATTTAAAAGCCTCTTTTGCTATTTTTTGGTATTTAGTAAAAGGGGATCAACGCGGTTCATCCACATTGACCCAACAATTAGCCAAGAATCTTTACAAAACACGACGCTTAGCCAGTAAGGGCGTTTTAGGATATGTTCCACTCGTCAATACTTTAATAGCCAAAATTAAAGAGTGGCAATTAGCTATCGCATTAGAAAGGAAGTATACCAAAAAGGAAATCCTTACTTTATATTTAAATACCGTAGATTTTGGAAGTACGGCTTTTGGAATTAAAGTGGCATCTAAAACGTTTTTTAATATTAGTCAAGATTCCTTAACGGTTCCTCAAGCTGCAACATTAGTGGGTGTCTTAAAAGCTCCTACAACATATAGTCCCGTTCTTCATCCGGATAATGCCTTACGAAGACGAAATACAGTTTTAGAATTAATGCAGGCTCAACAACTACTATCTAAAGCGGATGTAACGAAATACAAAGCACAAGCTCTCGGATTAGACTACGAAGTAGAAAAAACAACGGATGGCGTAGCCGGATATTTTAGATCCATATTAAGTAAGCATGTTCAAGAATGGTGTAAAAAGAATGGGTATGATTTATATTCCGATGGCTTAAAAATTTACACTACCATTGATTACAAAATGCAAGTATATGCAGAGGAAGCAGTACGCGAACACATGAGTGACTTGCAGCGGAAATTCTTTAAACATTGGAATGGAGAAGCGCCATGGAGGTATAAGAACAAAGATGTAATTCCTAATTTTGTGGAAGACGCATCGAAACGCACTGACCGATATAAATCGTTAGTGGAGTATTATGGCAAAGGGCATGATTCGATTGAAATCATAATGAAAACAAAAATTCCTATGCAAGTATTTACTTGGGATGGAGTAAAAGATACCCTGATGAGTCCTATGGATTCGATACACTACTACAAACATTTTTTGCATACCGGCTTCATGACGATGGAGCCTCAGACCGGTTATATAAAAACATGGGTGGGTGGAATTGATTTTAAGTTTTTTAAATATGACCATGTACAGCAAAGTTACCGTCAACCCGGCTCCGCATTTAAACCATTTGTTTATTCTGCTGCTGTATCTTCCGGAGTAGCACCTTGCACGTTAGTTCCGGACGCTCCTATTACTTTTGAATACGATGAAGAGGGCAAACACATTATATGGACACCTAAAAATGCAGACTGGGTGTACACCTATGACTCCTTGAATTTTAGACAAGCGATGGCACGCTCTATTAATACGGTAGCGGCTCGAGTGATGAAAATGGTAGGGCCTGAAAAAGTAGTAGAGCATGCAAAAGCATTAGGGATAAAAAGTCCTCTAAGAGCAGTACCTTCCGTTTGTTTAGGGTCAAGCGATGTGAACGTTTACGATATGGTAGGCGCTTACGGAACCTTTGTGAATAAAGGGATTTGGACGGAGCCTATTTTTATAGAACGCATAGAAGATCATAACGGTAACGTATTATTTACCACAATACCCAATACCAAAGAAGTATTAAGTGAAGAAGAAGCTGCCGTAATGGTTCATTTGTTAAAAGGAGGTACAGAAGAAAGAGGCGGTACATCGCAGGCATTATTCCAGTTTGATGTATTCAGGGGAAATGAAATAGGAGGGAAAACCGGTACTACATCGAATTATTCAGATGGTTGGTTTATGGGCGTTACTACTAAATTAGTTGGAGGAGTATGGGTAGGAGGAGAAGACAGGAGTATACATTTTAAGAATTCAGCTACGGGAGAAGGTTCTAAAGTAGCCTTACCCATATTTGGTCGATTTTTAGAGAAAGTATACCATGATCCAGAATTACAACATATGAAGAGTGGGTATTTCAAACGACCTGCTAAAATGTCTATCAATATACACTGTCCATACAGAGCGTTGAAGTATCCGGTAGACAGTACGGCTGCCATTGACAGTTTAGCTGTAGAAGGTGCAATTTTGCCGGATGAAATGGAGGTATTAGAATAGTATACAACTTCAGGTTTTAGAATATGGTACTTTGGCATATCCTTTGGAGGCATAAGAGCAAATGCTGCGAAGGTGGAGGTTCTCTATATATCAAGTTTGAAATTAGCATCGAATCCAACGTCCCACGATAAAATTTTAATATGTCCCCAGGCTGCGCCTTGAATATTAGCGGGTTTGGGATTTATAGTAACAATTCCTTGAACTCCTACCTCGACATCTAATAAAGTAAAAGTACCACTTTTTACTATAGTTTCGTAATAAACGAAAATATTAACCCAAGCTCTTGCTCTAATTCCCAATTGGTTGAATGTAAAACGAGGGCTATGACTAACTACAACCCAAGCCATAGCTTCTATACCTGCATCGATTCCTATACCTGCTTCTAAAACTCCTATATCAATCCCTGCAAAGGCTCTCATGTAATAACCTAAACCACCTCCTATTTCTGCAGTCGTATTTTCAACTTTTACCCAACCTAATAATCCAAGCGTATTACAGGTTAATATGAAACGGTTAGGCGATTCACGATCTCCAAAATGTACTTTCCAAACTCCAGGTTTTGTTTCTACTAGTAGATAACCATGTCCACAAACAACCCCCGTTTTTTCTATTGTAACATCTGCTTGACCTAAAAAATGGTCTTCTTCTGAATTATAATAAAGTAATAAATTACCCCTCAGTACTGCTGTAGGATCAGGAGTATTTAAGCTTACGGTATTGCTTAAACTTTGTAGGTTTCCTCTTAATTCAATAATATAATGGTGATCACTATCTATAGTATATTCTGTCTCTACTTGTATTCTCAATTTTTCACCTTTAGATCGAGTGTCATAAATTACAAGATTAAGATAGGCTCCATAATCCATTTGGGCATCCGGAATTATGTCAACTCCTTGACCAATTTCCCGCATGCCTTTGTATACTCTCCCTTTCCCTCCTACTATTGAAACAGGTCCAATGTGGACGGGCTTTTGAAAAGGTTTAAGTTGACGACTTAAAGTACCACCCATAGTGGTATCCGCTTTACCCGAACTGATTTGGCAAAACCAAAATTCATGACCTTGTTTTTTGCCACTTAAAAAAGATGAAGAAATACTAAAGGGTTTTGGTTTCTTTACTGTAACATCAAAATAGCCTTTCCAAGCATTTCCGTATATACTATCTTTAATTGGTTTTAATTGTCCACTAAAACTTACGAACTTAGTATTTACTGCAATATTTGTTGGGTCTACCGTAATGATTTGATCAATTCTACCACTTTTAATTTTTTGGTCCATATTATGGAAGTCCATCCTTATTCCGGGTGGTGCTATAGCATGTAATCCCGGTGTATTGGCAAACGCCTGACCTACTATAGCATTGGCTTGTTGTGAGGCCAGTGCAGAAATAGATTGGGCGATTACAGCCTGTCCTTGTTTTGTCAAACCACCAGTAAGATTAGAGGCTACTGCAGCTAAGTCTATACCACTGATAGCTTGTAATGCTGTATTTTTCATTATTTCAGCCAAACGGCTTGGATGAACATAGTCTATAACAAGTTGGCTGTTTCGGTGTAATAGTCTAGGAATTCCTTGAAGTATAGGTTGTATTAAAGTACGAGCAGAATAATTTCCTTCCAGTAAACTATCTATAACAGAACTTAAAGCATACTGAACATAGGCTTTAGTACTATCATATAGGATGGCTCTTAAAAAGTTATTTGTTGGGGATTTAATATTATCTTCAATCGATACGGTCAAACTTCGAATTATTTCATTTGATAATTCTATAGAGATAGTATCCGCAATGATACTGATGGATGTTCTAAGTACGGAGCCGTCTGTAGAAACACCTTGAATAACTCTGTCTACAATAGTATAGATTATACTATCTGTAGTTCTGCGTATAAAAGTATTTATTGTTGATTGTAAACTATCTATTTGGTTATTGATTTTTGAAGATAAACTATCCGATACGTTCTTTAGTGGAAGAGTAGCTTGTGCACTTACTATACTTATGATTTCAGTTGTAAAATCCTGTACGATATCAAATTCTCTTGAATTTAGTTTCCCTCTTAAGCCATTGTATTGAGGATTAGCAGAAGGACTTGCGTTGCCAGTAGAGTCCGGCAGTAAGAGAACGGTGGGCCCGGTAGGATATAGTATGGCTAAAGCACTTGAATCTATAGTTTGTTGAACATTTTGAATACTGTTTTGAAGTTCTAATTTTAAGCGTTCTGCAATAATGGTTTCTTGTTGAGATGCACTTAAATTAGACCAATCGGAGGCGGAATTTGAGCTTCCTGTGATAACGGTATAACTACTTTGGTCTGCATCCACAGGAATCAAACTATTGGGCATAGTGCAGTAGGTGTTTAAAAGTGGAGTGCCCGTTGCGCCACTTATATCATCATTTATTCGCACATCTCCGGAGAACCCTATGGCATAAAACCCTGCTCCTCTTCCCGCACCAATCGTTTGTAAGCGATAGGGATAATCGCTTAATGTTCCATCTACAGTTGTTTCTAAAATTTTACTTCCCTGTTTTTGAAGAAACCCAATATGGTAATCCCCCCATGCTTTCAATCCGGAGAGGTCTGTTAATTGAATACCTGCAAATGGCCAATCTATATCGACAACGAAAGCTAGGTGATCTTGATTGTTGAAAACAGCACTGTGAACAGTAAGTAAAAGTTTCTCTGTTGCTTTATCCGGTCTGAAGATACTTTTGTATCCTTCAATATCGGTTAAATAACCGGCATATAATCCTGATTGATGGATAGGAGCATAAAAATGAAATAAATTAGTTTCACTTAAAAATGGAATTTTCAAATGTCCTTTTATACCACTTGTACTTAATATATGTTGATTGATCTCAATGGAGAACTCGGTTAACGTAGATGGGAAAGTATTAAAGTAGGTTGAGTAACCTTGAAAAGAATATTTATAGTGCAGTGTTTGGCCTTTACCATCTACATATGCAATAGAGCTATCGCTAAGACTTGGTTCAAATATACGAGTAACATTTTGTGCTAATTTAAGTTGACCGTAGGCATCGATATTAGTTGGAAGCAGAACGATACTTTTATCAAAATAAACACCTTTCCAATTCGCATTTGAAGCCAGTTTATGTGGTGATTGAATGGAACTAAAATCAAATGTATAGTTTTGGGGTGTTAGGTGGAAATTAAAGTTCTGTATGGGCTGTATTGCAGTATTGGGTAAAACACCTTGATTGGTAAAGTAAAATAACTGGGTAGCATTTTGAAATGGTAAAAGAACTTGCCGTTGACTCATGCCGGCGGCAGAAATCAACGTTGGACATTTTACATTTCCATGAAAAAATAATCGATACTCATTAAGTGAAACAGAAAAGGTAGAAAAGGACTCTAGTTGAAGTACATAACGAAAAGGGTCTAACAATTGATACGACTGATCGGGTGCTAACGAGAAAGTGCCTATTACTTTTAATTCTGAATAATTAGCCCAAGAAGTAGTACTGTATACCTTAGGTAATACTCCACTGATTGTAGCATGAGGGAATGCCCAACTGCAAAATCCTTGAATAAATAAACCATCTGGGTTAACCTTTATTTTTCTTGGGTGAAAATAAGCCTCTTGATTTTCTGACAAGTAAGGAGTCAATAGTATGGAAGTAGTGTCAACAAGCGATTGAGTAATTTCTCCTTGTCTTAATACCCAATTACCAGCTACAAGGTCTAAGCTCAGGTTGGCAAACTGCAAGGGTTGTTTTTTGCCGGATGCTAAGGTTATTTCACCTTCACCATTTAAAAGTTGTGTAGAATTAGTATAGGTTTGATTTACTTTTATATAATGTTTTTGGGCATAAAATCCATTCAGTAACGGTGGACCTTGTACGGTAGATAGTTGACTTTCAGCAGTAAGTTGTGACCCACTATACGCTTGTACTCTCCATGCATAGGACGTATTAGGGGAAAGGGGGACCGGCAAACTGTAATCAAAACGTTGACCGGGTAAGGTTTCCGGTGATGTATAGGTATAAAAAGGTGCGTTGAGAAGTAAAGCGTCAACAGGGGATTGCCCATCTTCTATTTCTGTAAGCGTCAATAGATACCGAATAGATTGATTAGATAAAACATTAGAAGGAGCTGACCAAGAGAATATTGGTGCTGCACCCAATCGAATGGGAGTTAATGGATCCGGAAGAAAGGTAGAAATTGTCCCACCTGTAGGATAGCCATAATAAAAAGAACAGATTTCTGAATACCCTTGATTTCTGAGTTGTACATCGTTGTCATTAAATCGTGCTTGAATACGATATACATAACGATGACCCGGTGTTAGAGGAGGATCCGCTAAGGAGTAAAGATAGCTTGTTTGTTGTAACCAGTCAGAGGTGAAGATAAGTTGCGCCATACCGTTTGCTACAGCATATTCCGGCGCTACAGAAGTAGAAGTAAGCTCAAATACTTGAACTTGGTAGGAAAGATCATTAGGTTGGTAACTACTGATATTTTGAACCGGGCTCCATGTAAATAGAATTTGTTGTGGAGTCGTGACCGGAACCACGTCACTGCATCTGGGTTGAATGGTTATGGGAACGTTAGGCAATTGCATGGCAACATAACTGCAAGCAGCATTAGATAATACTTTGCCTGACTGGTAATCTGCCACCTCTACACATATAGTATAGTAACCTTCCGGTAAGGTATTCGAAGTAAAAATTTGATTTTTATTTATTCCTTCGGCTACGGTTACATTAGAGTTGAAATAAATAGATAAATCTGCACCATCCAAAAGATTAGCAGCATCCCTATAGATTACGAAAGGGGATGGGGGGATATAATCCGGTCGAGTATATAGTTTAAATCCATTACCTTGTATTGTGATTTTTAAACGGGTATCCCAACTAGGTTCGTTTAAATCGTTTAAGGTAATAAAAACTTGTGTGCGAAATGCAGAAGATCCAATATAATCGGAGAGTCGAGTGGTGTAAGGTGGACTGATTTGTAAGGTCGCTTGAATGGGATATACGGCTGATTGACCTAAAGACATCAAAGGGAGTACGAAAATTAAACTACACAAGTGCAACCAATATCGATGTAAAAAAGCAAACGCCACTTTTAAAAGTCTTTTATCTTGAAAGGTAAAAGTAATGAAAAGTATAGAATCATCATAATCTAGAGGAGTTGACCTTGTCTGATTGGATATTGTAAGGACTGTAGAAAAAATGTAAATTTAAGTCGGGTAATGTCATAAATATGAACGAACGTTTTTTTGGGTTTCTTAAACAAATAATTAGGGTACTTTTATCTGTTATCTGTATCGGAACTATAACCTATGCCCAAGATACATCTGAGGTTAGTAAGATTTCAGAAGCTGTAGTACGATTTAAGCAGGTAGTGCAAATTAAAAAGGATGTGCTATGGAATAGTACTATAGGAGAGCGTATAAATCAATTCGAACGCAACACTTTTGTGCAGTGTATGCCCTTGGTAAATGTAGAAGGCACAGGAGTATTAATAGGTTTAGTAAGTAGGCTAGGGGAAGTGCCGCTGGTAGGGGAGTGGCAACCCTCTGTAAAAGTGATTTGGAAATTAGTACCGGTGAGAGAAGGCGCAGGTACCTTTACTTTAACAGTTCAGGTAGAAGCCTCCGATACCTTACCGGAAGCCGATTGGCAAGCAGCTAAGACTAAGATGTTGCCATGGTATCAACATAAACAATACGATTCCGTGTCTTTATGCAAAGCAGATTTAGCCGCTGCCATGGATGCCTTCTTAGATGAGTTGCAATTGCGCTGGGGGGATCGATACGCACCAAAGTATTTGTTTAAGATAGGAGATCGGTTGTATAACCATGGGCATACATTAACACTCAGGAAAAATGTAGAAGGTGTAGATAGTATAGCAACAATTTTTGTAGTTTCGAGACAAAACAAGACTGTAGTGACCACCGTGCAGTGGGATCCACCCTCAAGGCATTATTATGCCATAGCACATTCAGATTCTATAGGAATGAGAACGTATAATGCTACGGTAATAAGTGATCAAGAAACTATTCAATTGAATATACAGATTCAATTTTTAAGTGATGATGTATTGAATGTAGCCCTTCAAAAAGTAAGGGATGTATTTGAGCAGGCGTTTATTGTTGCGATGAATACCATTAGTGATACATTACAAAGTAAAGAAAATAAATATCAGCGGGAGCAAGCTATTTCAGATTCCTTACGGGTGATGATGTTAAGTAAAATTTCAGAGCTGACCGGAAATAGTTTAAGTAATAAACATGCAATATTGTATCAAAACGATTCTACTCAATTATCGCTGGAGCCCAACCGGAAAGTTGGAAACAAAACAGGTTTTTAGGGTTTTATTTACAAAGGGCTCAAATAGAACATTTGGCACGAGTAGCTTTTGTATGGGCATGGAAGAACAGGGAAATAATAAGAGATTTATCAACGAGTGATAGTAAACGTACAGCATTTAAAAATGCATTAATGGAGGATATCGGCACATTGTCAGCAGAAATATTAATGAATATAGTAAGTAAACAAGATTCTGAACTGAGAACGATTGTTTCTGAATACATAGTTGATAAAATTGAAGTAATGAATACTACACCTCGATGATGATATGAGAAGGATTTTTGAAAAATATATTTTTACACTATTTCTACTCTTCCTATTTACAACCGGATACTCGAATGTAAAAAAGGATGAGTATGAAAAATGGTTGCAGGACGCAGGTGTTCAACGAGGATTACAAATTAAAAATGCCACTACAACAAATGAAAGAGATAGCGCCTTTTTTAAGGATTATATGGCAGAGGTGTATCAATCACCTGTTGTAAGTACTGAGGATAAAGAAAAAATAATCTCAAAGATTAAAACCTTAGCTTATAAAGTTACGGCTACTGTCTTACCTGTTTATCCATTGGTACATAATAAAACGATAGAGAATGAACAAGAGATAACAAGACTTGCGCAGCAATATGCACAGACGATAGACCCTCAAGGGGTATTATCTCATTATTTAGTTTTCCCTTGTGCCGTTAGTTCAGGTACAGAAATGGTTACTAACGTACGGTTTATTACAGGAAATGTATCCGACCAAACAATCAATACCTCCATTCAACGAAGATTAGCAACCAATAAAAATTACACACTACAAGGAATAATAAAATTATTTTATGTAGAAGGTGTCGAAACTTCCAATTTATTAAGTGAATGGAATGTATTAGACCCTACAGGAAGAGTGATAACTCTTAATGGTTTTACTATACAAGTAGTGACGGCTATTGAAAAAGGGCCTATACTTGCTTTTTTGTATAATCAGAATCCATCTAATGCAGGTGGTGGAGAGATTTACACAGCTAAATTTAGTGGTTCAGGGGAATTTGAAGGGTATTTTTCAGGTAAAACAAAATTTACACAATATACCATACCCACCTATTCATCTGAAATAGGCGTGTTTACTATTCATTTTGCACTAAAAGAAAATGATACGTATTCATGGGGAGCAATAGAAGTGGACGCCATAGAGGAGACAAGTAATGACTATGGGATTGCATTTAAATATGATAGTGATGGAGCATATCCTATAGGAGCCATTCCTAAGACTTCAACGTCACTTTCAGAAATTCGTAAAACATTTGTTTGGGAATATGTATTAAACTATACATCTACAAGTAATCCGAATGCTGCTTCATTTGCTGCAACCGATATTCAAGACGAAGATATCCTATTTGCAGGGGTTAATGTAAAAAAAATACAATGTAAACCGCAAGACTACGATTTTTCTAAATTTAAATACCCGAGTAGTACTACATATTCCTATTCCTTACCTAAACCAACCTCCATAGAACAAATAAAGAAGTTAGCTGAACTATCAAAACGTAAGGATATTGTTTTACTAGAAGATAATAAGGATGTCTACTATTATACTAAAGACAATATATTAGTAGCAAGGAGTTTGACTCCATTTGAAGATCCAGTAAAATATACTACTAAAGTAGCTACTACTAAAATTGTCATTGGATATTCTACTTCCGATACCACTACTACATCTATTTCTGTTCCGGCTCCATTAAAACAATCCATACAACAACGATTAAACATAGGAGAACGGTTTGCCGATTTTTGGGGAAGTTATGTTGCCGGTTTGAAATTTGCCGGTAATGAATATTACAAGGCATGGGGTGAGTTATCAGAGTTATTAGATGAGAATGTCCTTGATTTATTAAGAATAGGTTTAAGTGAATTCAAATGTGATTCCATAGAATGGTATAAGGCAAATCACTATACCAAATATTCTATTTTAATGGTATGGGGTTATTCTTTACCCATTAATATTACTTCAATACAACCACATGAGAGAGCTGCCTTTGCCATGGGGGTGTGGCAAACATTGCCGGATGTAGTAAAAGGAGCGATGGATGGGCTTACCTTCTTGTCCTCTTCATTATCTACTCAACAATGGAAAAAAGGAGGGGAATTCATTAATAAATTAAAAGATAATGGAGACTTAGGAAACGAAATATACTCTTGGGCTGATAAAGCTATAGATAAGGGAATTGAAAAAATTCAGCAAGCGGATGCGTGTGAGTTAGCCTATTATGAGGGGTATATAGGTGGTACTATAGCTACTGCCATTGCCGTTCCGATATCGATAGAAGAGCATATCGCAGGCTTGGTGGTAAGCAGTGGAGTTAAGCTATTGGGAATAAGTGCCAAAACAATAGATGGTGTTTTACAACTCAGCAAAGCCGGACGAGTGTTTATGGAAACAGCACAAGACTGGGCAAAGATTTGGTATCGAAATAAAGAAATCCCTTTAAGTCAAAACCAGGTAGAGGAGCTGAAACGTCTCCTAGATGAAGGTAAAATAGATGTAGAGGAGAGTGGATTAGTAGGGAAGACACCGGAAGGAAATGAATTTTTAGAGAGGGTGGTTAATGGGGTGGGGAAGGCTGGATTACTGTCTAAGTTAAGCAGTTACGCCAACCTAAAAACGTGGGTTAATACGTTAGATGATGTAGTTGATGGTAGTTTGATTTCTAAATTAGATGGACTTGATGCAACATATTTAACGAAGCTCGAAACTGATATTGCTTCGGCTTCAAATGGTGCAGGGTTAAAAGCTTTAATTAAAGAAAGTCCAGATGACTTAACAGATATTTGGAAAGTTTTAAAAGACGACCCAAAATATAGTTTTGAATTAGCAAAGACAGGCGGTAGCAGATGGGAGAAATGGGCACAAGGAAATTTCTTTAAAACTGTAACCAATGCAGGTAGAGATTTTGAAGAGTTTGTCTCTAATAACTTATCTCTACTGAGAAGCAAACTTTTATCTAAATACCCAAATATTGATTTAAACAATTATGCAATATTTGAGCAAGTACAAATTAAAACTGGGCAAATAGCAAATGGTGCAGATGAGTTTTTTGTGGCCGATTTTGTTTTAGTGAAAAAAGAAGTAAATGCAATCACAGGCATAGAATACTTAAACTTCAATAATGCTATTGTATTAGAAACCAAACTAAGTAGTACCACAGCACTTACAACACCACAGACCAACGCATTGTCAAAAGTCAAAACCACTTCTAATACGTTTGACATAAGAACAATTTCTAAAGAAAGTAAGACGAATAGCGAATTTGTTTTAGGTTCAGGAACTTCATACAAAACAGTAAAAGTAACCGACTACATTAAGGTCAATAGCGATGGTATTGGCAACACTATTCAAGATGTAACTTCATTGAAATAATATGGACAGAGAATTATATATACAGACTGTAAAAAAAGAATGTGACTTTCTTGAACGAGAAGGGTACATTTTCAATCAAATAGAAAATAACATTTATTACACCAAAGATTTAGAAACAGAAGGTTTTAGAATTAGCTTTAGTTGGTTGGAGTATGGGGATAAATTTGCTACACAAGGGTTATCAGCTAAAAAGCGATTTAATATCGTTGAACAGGAAATACAAAAAATATTAGGAGGTGAATTGGTAAATTATTACACCATTCATAAAAGCCCCATCGTAGAAGATATTCCGAAAGAATTGGAATTTACTGTAAATGAAAAAAATATTCGTTTTGTGACAAATACAGTTAATGATATTGAATTGTTTGCTAAATTAATCAAGGAATTTTACTCGAAAACTGTATTTGATTTTTTTGAAAGTTACCAAAATATTGATACTGTAAATAGTCAACTAAAAGAGTTATTAGAAGCAAAAAAAATACAAACTCTTCTGACTTCAATTGACAATACAACTATTCTAAGGTTTTATGTTATAGCAATTCTCTGTATGAATAATCCGATAAAGGATTTTTTTAAAGAAACATATTTTCCGTATATAGAGAATAGTTTAGATAATGCAATTAATAAAATAGAATCAGATTGGTTTAAACTCCTCCAAAATAATCTTCATTCAAAAACTTAGCATTACAAATTCAATTTAACTTTCCCATCCAATAAATCCTTAGCACAGGTTGGTGTTATCACTACTGACGCCCGTGTTGTGTGTTTAGCCGCTCACAGAGGAGTACTAAATGAGAAGAAAATAAATGCGGAGTCACCAACACGAATTAATAAATTGTCATTAGACAATTATTGTCGCGTCTCCGAGAAGCGTTTATTTTATACTTTCTTTGGAACTCATTTTACATCACCTGGAATTAATAGTGGGTTGTTGGTGACGCGGAAGTTAGGTATCTTTAATATAGAAAGTGTAGAGTTCCGCTAAACACCAACCTTTACTTTTACCTCGTAGTAAAATTCCAAGATTTCTAATTTAATATTTCCTCAAAGAGAAAGACAGAAATAATCTGCCTTTCTTC